>CALFYT010000111.1 GCA_937952415.1 uncultured Planctomycetaceae bacterium
GGCAAAGGGCGGTGCAGTCGGCCTGTCGATCTAACGCCGGAAGGTCTCCAGTGTGTCGCTGCGGCGCTAAACGCCGCGGCCAACCTAAAACCGAGTAAGTCACAAGAACTGGCCGCGGCCCCGGGAGGGCCGCAGCGGCGCACGAATTTTTTTCGGCAGCGTTTGGTGCATCGCTGTGCGCAGGCGGATAGCCATTGGAAACGCACTCCTGCGCGCGGAACCTGATCCACGGAAATGCAAGAACGAGGATTCCCGTCCCCTTTGGTTCACCCGTCCGCAGGTCATTCGGCATCGGCCGGATTGACCTACGTCCCTCTGATTCGCCGATTCCCGGAGATTGGACAGCTCATAGTCGACTGCAACCTGGTCAGCTATCGGGCGTCACCGTGTATCCCAGTTTCTCGGCTTGGGCAAGATCGGCGTCGCCTCTGGCTTTCTCGCTCTGCTGCAAGTACGACCAACCCCTAGCATAGAATGCGTACCCCTTACTCGGATCGATCTGAATCGCCGTTGTGAAGTCGATGACCGCGTTGTCATGGTCACCCTTCTTCGAGTAGGCACAGCCACGGTTGTAATACGCCTCCGCATCATGCGGATTGATCCGAATGACCTCGGTGAAGTCAGCAATCGCCTTGTAGTACTCACCATTCTTCATGTAGGCCAAGCCACGATTGTAGTACGATTTGTCATGCTGCGGGTCGAGTCGGACGGCTTCAGCGTAGTCCGCCATCGCCTTGTCAAACTCGCTCTTCTTGTCATACGCAAAGCCCCGGCCACAATAGACGTCGGCATGTCTTAGATCGAGTCGAATGCACTCCGTGAAATCCGCGATGGCCCTGTCAAACTCGCCCATCTTGTGGTAGACAGCGGCCCGCCCCCAATATGCCATTGCGGGTTCTGGTTCGAGCGGAATCAGACATGTCCAGTCCGCGATTGCCTCATTGAACTCACCCTTTCGGCTATGAAGTTGAGCTCGCGCCCAATATGCACGAGGGGATTTTGGGTCTAGGCGAATAGCCTCCGTACAGTCCGCAGCAGCTCTATCAAAATCATCCTTCATCAAATAGGCAATGGCTCGAACAAAGTATGCCGCGACACTTTGCGGGTCGAGACGAATAGCCTCCGTGCCGTCAGCGATGGCCTTGTCGAGGTCGCCGTTCTTGCCGTGGGACCTACCCCGCGTGCAATAGGCTTCGGCCATCATCGGGTCTAGCTGTATTGCTTGGTTACAGTCGGCAATGGCTTTGCCCAGTTCGCCTTTTTGCAAGTAAGCTCGGCCGCGGCTGGAGTACGGCTGAGCGTCTTGCGGGTTCAGACGTATGGCCTCGGTGTACGCAGCTATCGCTCCATCAAAGTCGCCTTTGTGTCGCAGCGAATCACCTTGCCTGGTTGCTTCATCGGGTGGCCTGACCATAACGACTTGCCTCGCTCGGGACAGAAACGAAAGGGGACGAGTAACGAAAGGGGGCGAGGACCATTATATTTGTCAGTTCCAATTCTACTGCTTACGTTTCCATTCCTCCCAGGCACCGCTGCGCGCCGTGGCTGGCAAATGTAAATGGAGCGCGATCCGCGCCTGTCGACGCGCTCTGGCTGGCCGCCGCAGCCACAGGGCCCTGCCACCGCCGCAGCTTGCAGACGCCCGCGCCACGCTTCACAATGGTTCACTCGGAATGACATCCAGGAGCAAGCACCACGACGAAGGAGACCCAGCCATGGGGCGCATCGCGATTTTGGCGGCGGTATTTCTGTTCGCATTGGCAACCTACGCCTCGGCCGCCGACGGCGAGGCTTTCACCGATCCGGAAAAAGCCGGGCCGGACTTCAAGATCCAGGGCGAGTACGCCGGAACGATCAAGACCCCGGACCAGGATCTCAAGGTCGGCGCGCAGGTGATCGCCTTTGGCGACGGCAAGTTCCGCGGCGTGTTTCTGATCGGCGGGTTGCCGGGCGACGGATGGCAGCGTGACGATCCCACGATGGAAGCCTATAGCAAGACCCAAGACGGTGTGATCACGTTCGAAGGGGACGCCGGCGTCGCGAAGATCGAAGACGGCAAGCTGATCATCTACGATCTCTCGGGCGAAAAGATCGGCGCGCTCGAGAAGGTCGAACGCAAGAGCCCCACGCTCGGCGCCGAACCGCCGGAAGGGGCCAAGGTGCTGTTCGACGGCAGCGGCGTCGAACATTGGTCCGGCGGCAAGATCGTCGAAGACAACTTGCTGTTGGCCGGCACGCGCGGCAAGGACGACCTGGGCGACTTCACGCTGCACCTCGAGTTCCGCACCCCGTTCGTGCCCAAGGCACGCGGCCAGGCCCGCGGCAACAGCGGGCTCTACCTGCAAGACCGCTACGAATTGCAGATCCTCGATTCGTTCGGGCTGGAGGGCAGGAACAACGAGTGCGGCGGTTTCTACCAGATCAAGGAACCGGCCGTGAACATGTGCTTCCCGCCGCTGTCCTGGCAGACCTACGACGTCGACTTTCGCGCTGCCCGATTCGACGGCGAAAAAAAGGTCGAAAACGCGCGGGTCACGATTCGCCACAACGGCGAGACGATCTTCGACGACTTCGAGCTGCCCAATCTGACGCCCGGCGGCGCGCCGACGGAGCATCCGGGCAAGGGGCCGATCAAGTTGCAGGCCCACGGCAATCCGGTCACGTATCGCAACATTTGGGTCGTCGAAAAATAGGGCGGCGGCGTGTCGATCCCGTGTGGGTTGACAAGTTTTCCACCGCCCCCAGAACACCCCAGTCGGGCTCGGAAAGTGCGGGGGCTGCGACGAGTATTTCGGTATTTCGCGACCGGATTTTGTCTTTTTCGCCCGCCGCCCGGACGGGCGGATTTTCTTTCGGATTTGATCTGCTAGCATGTGGAGCGTTGGAGACGCGGGGTGCCCACGACGGGCCGCCCCGAAGGCGGTTGTTGCCGTGCGAGCCTGGAGGTGCCCGATGACCCAATCTGCTGAGCGTGCTGCACGCGAGGCCAAGATCGCGGAGTTGAAGCGTTTGATTACTGCCGGACAATACGAGACGCTGGAAAAGCTTGAAGAGGCAGTCGATGCGTTCCTGTGGAGCGAGCAGGATCGCATGCAGCAAGAGCAGTACGAGTCGTTCGGCGAGATCGCTCGGGTCCATCCGAAATAGCCGCATTTGTCCGACTATCGGCCGAAGTGTCCTTTTCTCGAAGACGCCGATCGCAAAAATCGGCATTCCTGCCGCCGATTCGGCCGAACCGGCACGGGATTTGAATGGCGCGGATGCGCTCTAGCACGATCCGCGGCCTTTGCTAAACTTCGCCGCCGTTGCCTGTCACCGGGCATGGGGCAAGTTATAATTGCCCAGGGATTGGCGCGGATCGCAAATCGGGCGAATCCCGGCGGCCCGGACGGCCGATGTAGTCTGCTGAGTCACACGAAACATGCGTTGTCCGGTCGCCGACCGGCCATGCTAGCGAACTTCAAACCTCTTCAGCCATCACATACGTCGGAGGACCTAAACAATAGCGTGAGCCTGGGTCGACTTCATGGCAGGTGCGCAGCACTTGTCTGACCCCGCTCTTCTCGCAGCGACTCCACCGTCGCATTGGGCTGGAGGTTTGATTATTCTGGGCCGCGGCCGCGAGCACTGTATCGCGTCGCGGCCCTTTTTTTGCGCCGGCTAAGCGCTTTTCGCCGCCGGGCGAACGGCCGTCGCGTCGCCGCCGAGCATGCGGCACGCCAATTGGGCCAGCGTCACCAGGTCGAGCGCGTTGTGCCGCAGGATCGCGCCCAACTGATGCGTCTGCCCGGTGCGCACGAAGTGGTGGTACGCCTCCGGCACGAGCGAGCCCGGCAGATCGTCGTGCCGCACCCGCCCGCAGAGATACCGCTCCAGCGTCTGGAGCCGGCAGTTCGGCAACAAGCCCTTCCACCGCCGCCGCGCGTGGTGTAGCAGGTCGCAGTGGACCAGTTCCGGGCGGGCATCGTCGCGCGAAAGCCCTGCGTCCGGTTGCGGGACTGTCGCCCCCGATGCCGGCTGTCCGCGCAGATCGCGGCCCAGATGGTACCGCGTGCTGCGGTCGTGGACCATCGGCCAGTCGAAGCTCTTGCCGTTGAACGTGACCAGGACGCGATGATCGGCGGCGATCTGCCAGAGCGTTTGCAGCACGGTCCGTTCTTCCGCATACGTTCGGGCCAGCAGTTGGTCGATCACCAGTCGGCCCGCGTCGTTTCGTACCAGCCCGACCAGAAACACCATCGATCCGGCAAAGCCGCACGTCTCCAAGTCGAGAAACAGCGTCTGGTGCGGAAACCATTGGGCCAGGGCGGCCAACTCGGGGTGGCTGCCCGCGGCGTCAAGCGGGCGGCTTTGCGGCGGCGTTTGAGCGGGAGATTGGCTGCCCGGCCGGCAGGCGCCCGGCGCGCCCAGCATTGCCTCGGCGATCACCGGCTGGGCCTTCGGCCACAGCGCGTCGATCGGGTGACGGATGCGCTGGTGACGGCCCGAGGCGTTCTCGCATTCGTGCGACGCCGCAAGCCACTGTTGCTCGCCGAGCGACCCCGCCGTGGCGTTTGACGACGCGCGGGTTGGACGGCGGATCGCGTCGGCCGTGAGGGCCCGCGCATCGCTACGACCCAAATGCAAGCGCGCCAGTCGTCGACGGATGTCCTCGTTGAGCATGATGCCGCCATCGGGGGACACGTTCGATGCCGCGCGGCATCCGCCGCAATTGCAGGAGCCGGCCGAATCGTCATCGAATCTGGCCGTATCTTACTGAGCGTCGTGCTCGCGACACCAGGCGAGAATCTCCGGCACGCTCGGTCGCTGACCGGGCGGAAAGGCCGGTGCCGAACTGGCCGGTTTCGACTCGGCGGCCGTTTCGGCCTGCGGTTCGGCGGCAGCCGTTTCTTGCGGAGCGGCTGCTTCGGCAGGTGCTTCCTCGGCCGCAGCTTCTTCGGCCGCTGCCGGTGCTTCGGCGGCTGGCGATGCGCCGCCACCTTCCTTGTTGGCTCGTGCGGCGGCCAAAATATCGGCCGTGCTCATCTTGCCCGCCTTGGGTTTGGCCGGGCTCGCTGCCGGGCTCTTCTTCGCGGCCTCGGCACTTCCCTTCGCAGGCGCCGCGGGCGCGGCGCTGGCTTCCGGCTTGACTGCCTTGCCAGCGCGGGCCGCGGCCAGGATATCGGCGGTCGACTTCTTGCCGCCCCCTTTCGCGGCGGCCGGCTCTTTTGCTGCGGCAGGCTTGTCGCCGCCGCTCTTGGCCGCTCCTTGCATCCGCGCCATTTCCAACGGCGAAAGCTTCTTGCCTCCCGCGGCGGCAGCCGGCTTGGCCGCGGCCGACTTACCAGCGGCAGCTTTCGGCGGGGCAGCCTTCTTGGCCGGCGGACCCTCCGGCTTGGGAACGACTTTCAGATAGCCCGGGTCAATGTCGTACCAGCCAATGTTGTTCCAGGCGTCGAATTCGACCAGCGCGCGACCGTTCATGTTGATCGTCTTCACGCGGCCGACGTAGCCGTCGAAGCGGGCCAACTCCGAGGCCGCGGCGTCGACCACGACGTACTTGTCAGTCAGATCCTGTTTGAGCTTCTCGATTTGGTCGATCACGGGGATTAGGCGGGCGGTTCGAATCGCCCGGCGGCTTGGAATGGCTTGGGATGGCGTGATAAGGCTTGGGATCCGGGGCCCCGTGCGTCGCACGTGGCGGTCGCGGGAAACGCCCATTTTTGTCCAACATCGGCCGCGAATCAAGGTGGCACGGCCCCTGGTCGTGGCGCAGTTTGGCCGCGTACACGGGAATAGCGACTAGGGGCGCTTTCGCCACGAACCTCTGCACAACTGCACAACGAGGAAAATGCCAACGCTGAGGCAAATCGCCGGCACCGTAAACACAAATAGCACGCCGAACACCAGAGGCAGGTGTTCGCTCGCTGTGCGGTAGGCGAACGCCCACGAGGCGCCGGCCGCAACCATTAGAAATAGTGTCTTTAAGTTGAACCTCATACCCGCCATTCTACCCGACTCGGCATCGGCTTCCGTCTTGTTTGATGCGTCCAAACGCACGGCGTTTCCACCCTGTATTGCGGCACACAGGTCATCGGCTGGCCGTTCACAGGGTTGACTCACCGGGGGGCCTCAACGACATTGAATCGTAGAGGCTGGAGCCTGCCAGTCGCACGATTTTGTGCTCTCAATTCGCAACCTCCCCCCTGCTCGACTGGCAGAAGCCCTAGCCCGTTTGGATGGAGCGGTGGTGAATAACATGCGCACGCGTTCGGTGGCAAAACGCCGAGGCTCCGCGTCGTCGACGTCCGAATACGACGGACTGTTCTCGCATGCGCTGAAGCTGGTTTGCATCGGCGGTTTCGACGGTTGGCTACGGCACATGAACCCCGCTATTTCGTCCGCATTTGGCTACCAGCCCGACGAGATGGCCTCGATGCACGTCCGCGACCTGGTGCATCCGGACGATTGGCCCGAGACGAATGCCCTGATTCAGGGTCTTGCCGGCGGACAGAGCGTGGGCGGGGCCGAGGTGCGCGTGCGGGCCAAGAACGGCGAATATCGATGGGTCTTGTGGGATGCCGTGCCTTGCTGCGACCAGGGCGTGTTTCTCGGCACGGGCTACGACATTTCGTCGCGCAAAGCGGCCGAGGAAGCGCTCCGCCAGAGGGACAAGCGATTTCAACTGATCGCCGGCATTACCGGCGAAGCCATCTGGGACTGGGATCTGCGCACGAATCAGGTGTGGCGGAACCAAACGTTTCTCAAAATGTTCGGCGTGCCCGACGCCCAGACGGCCGGATCGATCGAATGGTGGCAACAGCGGGCCCATCCCGACGATGTCGATCGCGTGCTGGCCGCACTTCCGGCGCCCGGCGTTTTTGCCCGTCGACCTTGGACGGTCGAATATCGGATCCGGCTGCGTGATGGTTCGTACGCCCACGTGTACGACCGCGGATTCGTCATCGAGGACGACGACGGAAATCCGGTCCGCATGGTCGGCTCGATCCTGGACGTCTCTCCGCTAAAACGGGCCGAGGAAGAGCTGCGCGAGAGCGGCGAGCGGTTTCGGCTGGCCGCCCAGGCCACGCGCGACGTCATCTGGGATTGGGACATGCGCGCCGGGCGGGTTTGGCGCGGCGACGGTTTCGAGGAAGTGTTCGGCTACACCGCGGACCAGGTCAGCAACGAGCTCGAGTGGTGGGTCGAGCAGACACATCCGGACGATCGTGAACGCGTCTGCGCGAAGATCGAGGCGCTGCGTGAGCGACGCATCGAACAGTACTCCACCGAGTATCGATTTCGCCGTGCCGACGGCTCGTACGCGGACGTGCTTGAACGGGCGTTTGTGATGTACAACGATCGTGACCGGCCGGTGCGGATTGTCGGCTCCCTGATGGACATCTCGGACCGGCGGCACGCCGAAGAATTGCTCAGGCTCCAGCAGGCCGAACTGGCGCACACCGACCGTATCAGCACGATGGGCGAAGTCGCGACCGGACTGGCGCACGAGCTGAATCAACCGCTGGCCGCGATTGCCAACTTTGCGGAAAGCTGCAAGCAAGTGATCGATTCCGGCGCCCCCGACTCGCACGACAAACTTCGTGAGTGGGTCGCAAGGATCGCGGCAAATACCGATCGGGCCGGCCAAATGATTCGCCGATTGCGCGCTTTCACGCGCAAGTCGGAACCGCACCGCGCGCCGGTCGAACTGACCGAGCTGGTTCACGACGTCATCGAGCTCGTGGGTTCCGAGTCGCGGCGGCGCAACATGCGGGTCCGCTGGGAGCCCTCGAAGGAGCCCGTGCCGCGCGTCGAGGTCGACCCTGTTCAGATCCAGCAAGTGTTGGTTAATCTGATGCACAACGCGTTCGACGCGGCCAGAGACATGCCGCCGGAACGCCGCCAGATTGTCGTCGAGGCCAAGGCCCAGGGCAACGCGGTCGAACTGTCGGTTGCCGACCAGGGTCGCGGCATTCCCCGCGAACAGCGCGAGCGGGTGTTCGAAGCGTTCTATTCCACCAAGACCAGCGGTGTCGGCATCGGGCTGGCGATCAGCCGTTCCATCGTCGAAAACCATGGCGGCAAGTTATGGTTTTCTCCGAATCCACGGCACGGCACCACGTTTCACTTCACTGTACCTGTCCCCGGAGCAGATCATGGCTCAGACGCCCATCGTAACGGTCGTGGATGACGACGAGCAGGTCCGCGAATCCTTGGCGGCACTGGTCCAGTCGATTGACGTCGATGTCGAGTGCTTCGCCTCCGGCCAGGCGTTTCTCGATGCCTTCTCGTACGACCGGCCTGGCGTCGTCGTGCTCGACTTGCGCATGCCCCAGCTCAGCGGGCAAGAAGTGCTCGACGAACTGGCCGCGCGCCGGATCAGCATTCCCGTCATTATGGTCACAGGCCACGGCGACATCCCGGCGGCCGTGGCGGCCATGAAGTCGGGCGCCGTCGACTTTTTGGAAAAGCCGTACAGCGGAGCGTCGTTGTTGGAAGCGATTCGTCGCGCACTGACCCTGGGCGAGCGCGTCTTTCAGGCCGATGCCAAGCGGATCGATCTGTTGACGCGGTACGAGAGCCTGACGCCCGACGAAAAAGACGTGCTGTGGCTCACCGCCGAAGGCAAGCCCGACAAGGCCATCGCCCAGCGCCTTGATTTGAGCCTCCGCACGATTCAGCTTCGTCGCGCCAGCGTAATGCGCAAGTTGCAGGTCACCTCGCGGGCCGCCCTGATTCGCCTTGCCCAAACGCTCGAACAACTACCGACCGCCACGTAGCGCGGTCGTCGTGGACTGGAGCCGTCGCCGTGGACTGTTGGCGAAACAGTTGCGCGAAGCCTTAGCCTGCTTCCGATCCGGAAGCTAAAACACGGGGCGAACCGTCTTAAGGCGTTCTTCGGTGGCCGCCATCAGTGCGTCTTCGGCCCGCTCGTCCGCGGCTTCGTAGGTGACCGAGAACCGCAGATACGCGCCTGCGTCGTCCCATGGCACCGTGCAGATCGACTGCTCGGTGATCAGGTACTGGCTGGCTGCCTCCGCCGTTTCGAACGTGGGGCCGTCGGCCAATCCGCGCGGGCTTTTGGCATAGATGAAGTACGTGCCGCCGGGCATCTGACAATCAAACCCACAGCGGACCAACACGTCGACCAGCTTGCGGCAGCGGCGTTCGTACTTGGCGCGTACCTGCCGCGGGATTTCCGGATCGTCCAGCGCCACGGCGCCGGCTTTCTGAATCGCGATGAACTGGCCCGAGTCGCTATTGTCTTTGATGTCGGCAAACGCCCGCACGATCCGCTCGTGCCCGCAGACCCAGCCGAGCCGCCAGCCGATCATGTGAAAGCCCTTCGACATGGAATGGACTTCCACGCCGACGTCGCGCGCCCCGGGCACCGACAGAAAACTCAGCGGCTCGCCCTCGAAAGTCAGCATGATATGCGCCGCGTCTTGCACCACGACGATGTCATGCTGCTTGGCGAAGGCAACCACGCGCTCGTAGAAATCCTTCGTCGCGACGCGGCCCGTCGGGCTGTTCGGGTAGCACAGCACCAGCAGCTTGGCGCGCTGGCACACGTCGGCCGGAATCGCGTCCAAGTCGGGCAGGAATCCGTTCTCGGGCAGCAAAGGCAACGCATACACGCTGCCGCCGTAATACTTCGTGTGCGTGCCGGCCACCGGATAACCCGGCACGGTCATCAGCGTGATGTCGCCCGGATCGACAAATGCGGCCGGCAGCATCGCCAAGGCGGTCTTCGACCCGATGCAGTGGTTGATCTCGCTGGCCGGATCCAGCTCGACGCCGAAGTTCCGCTGCATGAAACGTGCGGCGGCTTGCTGGAACTCCGCCACGCCGTTATCGGCATAGCCCCGATTGGCCGGTTCGTTGATCTCGCGGGCCATGATCCCGCGAACCGCCTCGGCGGCCATTTCGTCGTTCTCGCCGATGCCAAAGTCGATCAGCGCGCGCTCGGGATGCTCGGCCAGGGCCTTGCGCTTCGCCCGCTTGATCTTCTCGAACTTGTAGATTGCCGTGCCCTTGCCATAGTTCTCACCGCCGATGCGCTGGGCGAACGACTTCTGAAAATAGGGATCGCTCATCGAGACTCGTGCCAAAGAACCAACGTGTCGGTAGGATTTATCCGTCGCAGCAGATCGCCGCCGGTGACGATTCGCTTCGCCTGTCGCCCCGCAACGTGCAGGAAGCGTAGCGTAACGAAGCCGCGCGGCCGCGGCAAGTCGCGCGGGGTTGGCCGCTCGACTGTCGCGCTGCCCAAAAACCGCGCGCTAGTGCACGGCCAACATCCGCTCGAGCGCAACCAACGACCAACGGGCCGTTTCGTCGTCGACGCGGACGACGTTCACCGGAGTGCCGGCCGCCAGGTTCTCGAGGCTCCAGCAGAGATGCGCCAAATCGATGCGGTACATCGTGGCGCACATGCAGACGATCGGCGACAGAAACTGGATCTCCTGCTGCGGATGATCCTGTTTCAATCGATTGACCAGGTGCAGCTCGGTGCCGATGGCCCACTTCGTGCCGGGCGGAGCGGCTTCTACCTCGCGGATGATCTTGGAGGTCGAGCCCACTACGTCGGCCCGGTCGACCACTTCCATCGGGCATTCCGGATGCACCAGAATCTTAATGTCCGGCGTCTTGGCCCGCAGTTGGTCGACGTGGGCCGGCTGAAACATCTGGTGGACGCTGCAATGACCGCGCCACAACAGCACCTTGCTGTTGGTCAACGCCTCGGGCGTGTTGCCGCCCAGTTCGTCGGCCATCGGATCCCAGACAGGCATCTGATCGGTCGGAATGCCCATCGCCTTGGCCGTGTTGCGCCCCAAGTGCTGATCCGGAAAGAACAGCACGCGGCTGGTTCGCTCGAAGGCCCAGCGGAGCACGGCCGCCGCGTTGCTCGACGTGCAGACGATGCCGCCATGCCGTCCGCAAAACGCCTTGAGTGACGCGGCCGAGTTGATGTACGTCACCGGCGTGACGTCGGCCGTGTCGATCACCTCGCCCAGCTCGGCCCAAGCCGACTCGACCTGCTCGATCGCGGCCATGTCGGCCATCGAACATCCGGCCGCCATGTCGGGCAACACCACGGTGACGCGTCGACCGTCGCGTGCCTCAAGCTTGCTTGGCTGGTTGGCCAGGATGTCAGCCGTCTCGGCCATGAAGTGAACGCCGCAAAATGCGATCGCTCGACACTGATCGCTGTCGGCCGCCATCTTGCTCAGTTGGTAGCTGTCACCCCGCAGGTCCGACATCGCGATCACTTCGTCCTGCTGATAGTGATGCCCCAGAATCAGCAGGCGCGATCCCCACTCGGCGCGCACCGCGGCAATCCGCGCTTGCAGCGTTTCGTTCGCCAGGGACTTGTACGGCGCCAGCTCGTACGTGGCGGCGCCGGAATCGGGCGATGCAATGCTCAACGTGCTTTCCTGTGCGTTGGGTAGGATCAGATCTAAGTATATCGCCCCGCACGGCGGCCGACAGCACCGATCGGCGCCCTGCCCGGCGGCACAGCAGCCCATTCGACGCGCTCGGTGGACTCTTGGTCGGTCGCAGTCTGACGTCGACTGCCGGCGATCGGGTCGAATGACCCACGTCGTTCGACCTGCGGCCGCGACTATTGTTTAATACGGAACACGCGGATGCCGGCGCATCCGCCCAGCGAAATGGCCCCAACTCCGCCCCGAGGGTCGTGCCGACTTCGCCAGTGGCATCGCGAAACACCGTCCGCGATGCTGGAATAACCGCGACCCGTGCGATAACCGGCCACGCGCCACAGATTTCGCCCGACGATGACGATCAGACAAGAGGGCCGCGATTGTGCAGAGATTCGCACAGATCGGCACACCGAGTCTATCGAGGAGTGCGAAAAATGGCCAAGGTGTTGATCACCGGCGCGACGGGATTCATCGGCTCGAAGCTCACCGAGCGGCTGATTGCCGAGGGCGAGGACGTTACCTGTCTGGTGCGCAGTCCGGCCAATGCCAGCCGGCTGCGGCTGATGGGCGCGCGGCTCGTGGTGGGCGACGTGCGCGATGCCACCTCGGTGCGCACGGCCGTTGACGGCGCCGAGATCATCTATCACCTCGCGGGGCTGGTGACGGCGTTTCGCTGGAAGGACATGCAAGAGGTCAACGTCGACGGATTTCGCAAAGTGGTCGCGGCTTGCGCCGCCGCGGCCGTGCCGCCCACGCTGGTTTTTGTTTCTTCGCTGGCCGCGGCCGGACCATCGAGCCACGATCGTCCGCGCATCGAGAGCGATCCCCCGGCGCCGGTTTCCAACTACGGCCGCAGCAAGCGGGCCGCCGAACTGATCGCCGAGGAGTATGCCGATCGCGTGCCGATCACGATCGTTCGCCCGCCGATCGTCTATGGCGAGGGCGATCAAAACATGCTCAGCGTCTACCGTTCAATCTTTCGCCTGGGAATCCACATGGCACTGGGCGTTGCCTACTCGCGCTACTCGCTGATTCACGTTTCCGATCTGGTCGACGCGTTGATCCTGTGCGCGCAGCGCGGCACGCGCTTGCAGCCGCATGACGCCGATCCAGCCGCATCCACCAACGGTGCAACCGCTCCCGCGCCCGACGGTCTGTCCGCCGCCGTTCCCAGTGGCTACTACTTCGTCGCCGGCGACGAGCAACCGACGTTTGCCGAACTGGGCAGCCTGATCGGCGTGGCGCTTGGCAGGGCCCGGGTCATGATCTGGCGCAGCTCGAGTACGCTGCTGCTGTGGCCTGCCGCGGCCGCCGCGGAAGTCGCCGCCCGTCTGCGAGGACGGCCCTACATCTTCAATTTCGACAAGGCCCGCGAAGCCCGGGCCGGCTCGTGGACCTGCTCCTCGCAAGCCATTCGCAGCCAGTGCGGGTTTGCGCCCCGCGCCCCACTTTCGGACCGGCTGCGCCAAACCGCCGCCTGGTATCAGCAACAGAACTTGCTCTAAGCACCGCGCAATAGCGCACGGTGATCCGGCGCCTGCGGCTTGTGGCATCCCGCGGCATGGCCCTCTCGACGTGCATTCGGCGCGAGCGGGATCGCGCGCCAATGGCCCGATCGCGCCACAGGGCGCGCTTTGCCCGCGCGGCGCTGCCCCCGGATGCCGGGCGGAGCAAACCCTTGGCGAACCGCAGTTCGGTACGATATAAACAGGACCGGCAAGGTCGAAATGTGGAAGGAGTCGCCGTCGTGGTAAGTCAAGAAATCCAACAGCAGGTCATCATCGAGCACCAGACGATGGCCCACGTCGTCAGTGCGCTGCGAACCACAATCGGCTGGGAATCGAAGGGGCCGGACTTTTCGCGAAAGCTGTCCAGCCTGCAATTCGTGTGCGAATCGTTCGAGCGACATTTGGTCCGGCTGCTCGAACTGGAAGAAACCGACGGCTACATGTCGGTTGTCTTGGATTCGTGCCCGGAGATGTCGGAGCGCGTTCGGGTGTTGCACGACGAGCACAGCGAGTTCCGCCGGGAAGTGCGGGACATTCTCTCCCGTCTGAATGCCGTTTCGTCGACCGATCACAAGACCTTCGGGGCCATTTCCGACGAGCTCGTCGGCCTGCTGGACCGGCTCGATCAGCATCAGCACAACGAGATCACCGTGCTGCAAGAGGCCCTGCTGCAAGACGCCGGCGGCGAAGGCTAGGCTCCGTTTCTTCGGTGCGATCGGGCTTCGTACGGCCGCAGCGCTGCCACATCGGCCGACCCGGCCGATTCGCGATTTGTCCGCCGCGGATCGAACCGTTATATTGATGGACCGAAATACCCCACAAGTGGCACGGTCCATCAGGAGCCCCACGCTCATGACGCATCCACCTACGCGGCGATCGCTGGTGATACTGACGCTGGGGTTGCTTGGCGTTTCCACGGTCGCCCGGCAGGCTGCCGCGGCCGACCTGGTCGAGCTGGTCAAGCAGGTCGAACACGCGGTGGTCCGCGTCGATACCGACGGTGCGTTCGGCAGCGGCGTCATCGTCGACAATCGGGGCTACGTCTTCACCAACTACCACGTCATCGACGACGCGTCGAAAGCCACGATCACGCTCCGCTCGGGCGAAGTGCTCCAGTGCAAGGGCCTGCTGGCGTTCGATCGGTCGCGGGATTTGGCCGTGCTGAAGACTGACGAAATCAAGCCGCCGTCCGCGATCAAGATCGCTCCCCAGCCGCCTTCAGTCGGAGCAGCGGTCGCCGCGTTCGGCAATCCGCGCGGGTTTTCGTTCTCAACCTCCGAAGGGATCGTCGCGGCGGTCCGCTCCGGCGCCGAGTTGGCGCGCACCATCGGCGACGAAATCTACCGTGAAATGGGCTACACCGAAAATGCCGAATGGATCCAAACCACCGCGCCCATCTCTGGCGGCAACAGCGGCGGGCCGCTGGTGAACATGCAAGGAGACGTCGTCGGGCTCAATACTTGGCGCTCGGTCGGCGGACAGAACCTGAACTTCGCGATCAGCGCCACCGACATGCGGCGTCTGCTGGCCACGGTCGACCCGTCGCGACTGACCGACTTCGACAAACTGCCGAAGAAGGCCGCGCCCGTCGTCCGCCGCGACACCCCCTACGACGACATTGAGTGGAGCGTCGAACTGCCGACCGGGCGGGTCTTTACGTTCGCCATTTTCGAGCCAGAGGCCGACGTGACCCGGCTGATGCAGGCCAAGAATGATGACGTGGTGGTGATTAAGCACCGCAACGGCGCGGTCTATGCAGCGGCCAGTCACGAAGGGGGCGTATTGCACGGCCTGACCGTTGCGCAGCACGAGAGCAAATCGCCCATGGCAATCATGACCTATCAGGAGGGAAAACGGCACGGCAACCTGTTGACGTTCGACGAAAAGGGGGATGCGGTCCTATTCGCGCAGTATCTCAACGGCCGGCGCCACGGCTTCGAATGCCTGTTTCAGGAGGGCGATCTCGTCCTGCTCAACCAATACAAGTTCGATCGGCCCGAGTACATCCAACTCGTCAAGCAAGGTCGACTGCTCGAGGGGTTCGACGACCTGGCCAAAGCCGAGAAACATGCCGCCGCCAAGCAACTGCTGGCGCAACTCGACGAGGCCGAAACCGAGATCAAGCGCAACGAGATCGACTTCCGCAAACAGGTTTCGGCCTACGAGCGCGAAGCGCGCCGTGCGCGGGCCCGTGAACTGGCTCCGGAAAAACGGGCCCGCATTCGTGCACGCGCCAACCAACGGGCTGCCCAGGGCGCAGCCTTCCTGCGCGAAATGTACCGTCGGGCGTATGGCCGCTAGCCAGTCCAAGTGTTGCCGGCGACCGCACGCCATTGACCCCGGGCACGTGATGGCCAATGCCGCCGGCGCGCAGCGCGGATTTGCAAATCAGTATCCCGACGCCTAAGCGGCCGACCAGTCACCTTGGAACAACCCGCACGCTCGGCTAGACTTGCGGTTGTGCTCGGGCGATTAGCTCAGTTGGTTAGAGCGCCACGTTTACACCGTGGATGTCGGGGGTTCGAGTCCCTCATCGCCCATTGCTTTGCGAGCGCTCTTTCTTATGGTGCTCGAATAGTGCCCGGAATCACAGACCCCATCGGCACTGCCAACTACAAGAGGGCGTTGCCGACAACATGGGCGAGATCAGGAACATTCGCGGCGAAGTCATTGCGACGTTCAATGGCCGCCTGCGCGAAGTTCCATTCACGCTTGCCAATAGGTCACTCGCGGAGGCGGACTTCGAAAACGCCGTTCTCGAGGGCGCCCAATTCGACGAGGTCGACTTGCACGGCGCCTGCTTTCGCGGCGCCGACCTGTACTGGGGCTGTTTCTTTCTCGCAAACCTTGAAGGGGCCGATTGCCAGGGGGCCTCGTTTCGCGGCGCCGACCTGAAATGTTGCAACCTCCGCAATGCGAATCTGCGCGGGGCCGACTTCAGTCGTGACAATGTTGGTGGCCAGACCGATCTGTGCGAGGCCATCCTTATCGGCGCCGACTTTAGGGATGCTGATTTGACGGACGCCGACTTCCGCGGAGCGACCTACGATTCGGCCACCAAGTTTCCCGATGGTTTCGACCCGGTTGCGCGCGGCCTCGTTCGGAACGGGCGGAAGTAGGGCAACCGCAGCGCGAACAGGGCGCGAGAGAAGCATCGCGGCTAGTTGCCCCAGGCCGCGCGCGGTCGTGCCGTGTCGGCGGTTTGAATCAGTCGACGCCGTCCCGCGAACCAGTTCCAGCTGGCGCACTACCTGCGCCGCGACTTGCTCCGGCTTTCCCGGCTGCCATAATGAGTGACTTCCCCGATGAAAGGAGCCCGCGATGCACAGTTTGTTGTTTCGGTGGATGGCGCCGGCATACGTGCTTGCCACTTTGTTGGGCGGCCCGGTGCTTGCCGACGACACGGCCGACGTCTGGGACCGTGTCGAGCATCACTTCGTCAACAGCGGCGACGTGAAGATCCACTACGTCACGCTCGGCCAGGGCAAGCCGGTGTTGTTCGTACATGGCTTTCCGGACATCTGGTACTCGTTTCGCCATCAGATGAGCGCGCTGGCGTCCGACTACCGCACCGCCGCGATGGACATGCGCGGCTACAACCAGAGCGATCAGCCCGAGGGCGTCGAAAACTATGCCTTCCCGCTTTTGCTGGGTGACATTGGTGCCGTGATCGATGACCTGGGCGGGAAAGTAACTCTAGTGGGCCACGATTGGGGTGGCGCGCTGGCCTGGCGGTTTGCCATGTTGCATCCCGACAAAGTCGAGCGCCTGGTCATCCTAAACTTGACGCATCCGAAGGGTTACGCGGCGGTCATCGCCAATCCGACAGACGAGCAGAAGGCCAACACCCAATACGCGCGCAACTTTGCCGACTCGAAGCCCGACGGCAGCCCCGTGCCAAGGCGGTTCTACCTAATGGCCGAGCGGCTTGGGCCCGTCGTCGCCGGCCACTATCACGAAGCGTTCTCACGCTCATCGTACGACGGCATGGTGAACTACTACCGCGCCAACTACGGACGCAATCGGGGTGGGGAGATGCCCAACCTGACCATGCCCGTCTTGCAGTTTCACGGGCTGAAGGATTCGGCGGTCGACAAGGACGGGCTGAAAGGTACCTGGGATTGGGTCGACAAGGACTACACGCTGGTTACGATTCCCGACGCGAATCACTTCGTGCAGTGGGACGCGCCGGAGTTGGTCTCGCAAACGATGAAGTCCTGGCTCAAGGCCCGCGACTAGCGTTGCCGTGCCGCCGGCGCGGTCCGCCATCGCTCGTCGAATTGTAGACGATGGCCTGTCCGTCGGCCCTACTGCAATTTCGACGTTACTCTCGCCACAGAAGTGAGAATGTTTCGAACACCACTGCCATTGGTCCATCCCTCGCGACGAACCGCCGTCCGCATGAGCAAAGATTCCGAGTCGAAAGTCCGACCCCCGCAGTACGGCTTTAAGTCTTTGATATTGCTTGTGACCCTCTGTGCGGCAATCTCGGCGCTCTATGTCCGGACACGCGGTTCAATGCAAGTTGCTTCCGGTGAGTTCTACGGAGCTATTGCGTTCACGATGGTGATTGTCGCTGGTGCTACGGTCGTCTTGTTGTCTGTCCGAGGGCGCCGCTAATTCGAAAATCGCTCGCACTTGCACGCCCCGCGCAGTTCGACGCCGGCTCGGGCGTGCAATACAATCGGGGTCCGTGACTCGCTGAGTCGACCGCCAGCCGGAGAACACGCCCTTGGATCTTTCCTACGGAACCCAGTACGACGCGTTTCGCGAGCAGACCCGGCAGTTCCTCCGCGCGCACGCCGAGCAAGCGCCCGAGGACATGCTGGCCGACCGCCAGCGCACGCGCGCCTGGCAGGAACTGCTGATCAAGCATGGCTACGTCGCCCGCTCGATTCCCAAGCAGTACGGCGGCTATGGAGCCCAGCTCGACCTGATCGAGTCGCGGATCATTGCCGAAGAGTTTGCCAAAGCGCAGCTCTCGCCCGGCTTCGGCGGGCAGGGAATCGCCTACCTGGTGCCTGCCATGTTGGAACTCTCGACCGAAGAGCAGATCAAGCGGTTCGTTCCGCCGACGCTGACCACCGAGATCATCTGGTGCGAAGGCTATTCGGAGCCGAACGCCGGCAGCGACCTGGCCAGCCTGAAGACCAGCGCCGTGCTGGACGGCGACCATTGGGTGGTCAACGGGCAGAAGATATGGACCAGCACGGCCGAAAGCGCCGACTGGATGTTCTGCCTGGTGCGCACCGAGCCGGAGGCGCCCAAGCATCAGGGCATCAGCTTTCTGTTGTTCTCGATGGACACGCCCGGCATCCGAGTGCAGCCGCTGCGCACCATGACCGGCGAGGCCCACTTCAACGAAGTGTTCTTCACCGACGTTCGCGTACCGAAGGACCAGATCGTCGGCCAGCGCGGCCAGGGTTGGATGGTCGCCAATCGCGTGCTGCTGCACGAGCGCGACGACTTGGGCGATCCCAACGCGACGCTCTTGCGGCTCAACGCCCTGATCGACTTGATGCAGCGCGAAACGGTCGACGGCCGCCGCCTGATCGACAACCCCGTGTATCGCGATCGGCTGATGCGCATCCAGGGCGAAGTGATGGCGATGCGGTTCAACGACCTGCGATTGCTCAGCGCACGGCTCAACGAGAAGGACGCTTCGCTGGCCGCGATGATCGTCAAGCTGCAAGGCACCGAACTGCGGCACCAGCTCGAAGGACTGGCGATCGACGCCCTGGGCGAACTGGGCATCCTCTACCGAGACAGCCCCTACCTGCGCGACAACGCCTCCTGGCAGTGGAACTACATGTTCTACCTGGGGCTGATCATCGGCGGCGGCACCGCGCAGATTCAAAAGAACATCATCAGCGAGCGCGGGCTGGGAATGCCCCGCGAGCCGAAAGTCGCCAAGTAATCCAGCAACAACGCGGAGCCACGACGTGGAATTCGGACTGTCGGCCGAACAACTCCTGCTGCAAGAGAGCATCGGGCGCTATCTCGAGCGCGCGGCGCCGCTCGAACGGGTGCGCGCGTTTGTCGATGGCGATGAGCCCCGTGCTGCCGACATTTGGGCCGGGCTGTGCGACTTGGGAATTCCCGCAATGCTCGTCAACGAGCAACACGGCGGCATCGGCTGCACCGTGCTCGACGCCGCGCTAGCGGCCGAAACGCTCGGCGGGCACGTTGCGCCGGTCCCGTTCGTGGCGACCGCGGCCATGGTTCCCTGGGCCATCGCCCATGCCGGATCCGACGAGCAACAGGCCGGCTGGCTGCCCAAATTGGCCGAAGGCGAGGTCGTCACGGGCGCGGCACTGACCGAAGTCGTCGGAGCGCGCGAGGATGCCTGCGTCGAGTCCGATGGCAAGACGCTGCGGGGCAAAGCGCTGTTCGTGCTCGACTTCGAGGCCAACGGCTATCTCGTGGCCGACCAGCAACAGCGGCTCTACCTGGTCAAGGCCGATGCCGCCGGGCTCGCGCGCCGACTGCTGGTCACCGTCGACGCCACGCGCGCCGTCGGCGAACTGGTGTTCGACAGCACCCCGGCCGACATGCTACCTGGCAGCGCCGATCCGGAAATCTGCCGCCGCGTGATCGACTTGGGCCGGATCATGCTGGCGGCCGACACGCTGGGCGCGGCGCAGTCGATGATCACGCAAGCCGTGGAGTACTCGAAGCAGCGCGTGCAGTTTGGCCGCCCGATTGGATCGTTTCAGGCCGTGAAGCACATGTGTGCCGAGATGGCCGCTCGGCTGGAGCCCTGTCGGGCGATGGTCTGGTACGCCGCGCACGCCTTCGACGCGATCGTTGACGAGTCGCGATTGACGGCCTGCCACACGAAAGCGCACGTGGCCGAGGTCGGCACGTTCGTCGCCCGCACCGCCACCGAGGTGCACGGCGGCATCGGCTTCACCGACGAATTGGGCCTGCACCTGTGGTTCAAACGGATCGGCGCCAATCGGCAGTTGCTCGGCAATCCGGATCGGGCGCGCGAAGAGGCCGCCCGGTTGCAGGAATTGCCGTAGCGCGATTTTCGCATGGACCCGCTGTTTTGGGCGCCTCGCCGCGCTGCAGGAGAAACGATAGCTCGGACCTTCGGCCCTTACGACTCATGTTGTTTGGTTCTCCGGTCCGCTGGGGCGTTGCCCCAGCCTGGTATAGGTTGGGCCCTTGGCCCAACAAGTGAAACGCCAGGCGCGCCGACGATCGCAAGTTGCACGGCGGACCTATCACGGAAACCCTCGGCTATTGGCTGGGCCTTTGGCCCAGCGCGCACTCAGCACCAAAGGTGCGCTTCATACCAGCCAGGGGCATCGCCCCTGGAATGAATTGGCCATGGCAGAGCCCCAAAAGGGCTGAAGGCCCGATCCATGGCTCCACCCGTCGCGCGACCTACCCGTTGTCGGCGGTCCACTCGTCGCGCAGATGAATGCTCTTGTGAAACTGCCCGACGCCTATCCATAGCAGAACGGTCGCGGCGACGTGGGCAAACGTGCCGACAATGACCAGCGAGTAGCGCAACATGGCTTCGTCGCCGAATCCGTAGTCCGTCACCCAGGCGACCGCGCTGGGGCCCAGGCCAAGCCCGATCAGGTTGACGACGAACAAATAAATTGCCGAAGCCTGGCCGCGCATCGGATTGGGCATCATCTCCTGGATCGCCGCGGGTGCGATGCCGAACGGCATGGCCACGAAGAAAACCGTCGGGGCCAACAGCACCATCGACAGCGTTCCGGACGGAACCAACGGATAGACGAAGCCGGTGGTCGCCCAAACGATGGCAGCGAACACACCGACTTTCATCTTCGCGGCGGGTGATCCGCCATGGGCCATCCGGTCGGCCAGCCAGCCGCCGAACACGATCCCCGAGGTTCCAAACAGCGCCACGATCGCGCCGTAGATCACGCCCGTGTCGGCTGCCCGCCATCCGTACGTGCGATGAAAGAAGGCCGGAATCCACGACGTGGTCCCATACGACGAAAAGGCCAACAGCGCGAAGCCGACGTTATGACACGTCAGCGTTTTCCAATTGCGTCCCAGGTAGCGAATCACGTCGGACAGCGGCTCTTGGACCGTGGCTGAACCGGTCGCCG
Organism: uncultured Planctomycetaceae bacterium; assembly: GCA_937952415.1. Taxonomy (GTDB): domain Bacteria; phylum Planctomycetota; class Planctomycetia; order Pirellulales; family PALSA-1355; genus CALFYT01. The sequence goes on from CALFYT010000111.1 coordinate 21,031, forward strand.
AGGCGCGCCGCATGCCGCGCCGCACCGGTTCCTTGACCGTGATCATCACCACGGTCAGCAGCATGCCGGGTATACCCAAGGCGAGGAACACGATCTGCCAGGAGCGCATCTCGCCGATCAGCGGCACGGTCAGAAACGGTTCGGCGCCGACCCAGCGGACCACTAGCCCGCCGATCAAGTACGACAAGCCAGTGCCCAGGTAGATGCCCATCGCATAGACGCTGATCGCCGTACCGAGCTTGTTGCGTGGAAACGAATCGCTGATGAGCGAGTAGGCCGCCGGCGACAGGCTGGCTTCGCCGACGCCGACGCCCATCCGCAACAGCACGAAGTGCCAGTAGTAGCGCGCCACGCCGCAACCGGCCGTCATCAGGCTCCAAAAGAACAGCCCGGCAGTGATCAGCCCCCGGCGTGAAACCGAATCGGCCAGCCGCCCCAATGGAATCCCGAAGAACGTGTAGAACAGCGCGAAGCTGAGTCCCATCAGGTAGCTGAGCTGCGTGTCGGAGATGTCCAGATCGCGTTTGATCGGCCCGACCAACAATCCCAGGATCTGCCGGTCCATGAATGAAAAGACGTAGACCACCATCAGCAGCCCGACGACGTACCACGCGTAGGCCGGCGACGGGTAGGGCGGCTCGCCGTCGGTCGACTGCTGCGCCGGTGCTTGCTGCGCGACGCTTGGTTCGGTGCGCGCGGACTCGGCGATGCGATCTTTTTCGTCCATGGAGAACTCAATTCGGCGCGCAACGTAGGATGGGGCGAACCCGATGATACCGTGCCGTCATCCGGAAACCAACAAAATCGGCAAGCCGCTTGCGAATCGGCGCGCGGACGGCCCGCGGAAACGCGCCGCTATCGCGCCGGCTCGATCCGCCGAGTGGCCTTTGTTTTCGCATCCGATCCGTGCTATGTTCCGAAGCGGGTCGCTGCCGGTCGGAGTCGGTGTGCAGCGCATCGGCGGAATCGGCCGCGGTGTACGCGGTTTGCGCAACGCAAGTGGATTTGCGCCTTACGGGGCGAGTCCTCATCTCCTATTGCCGAGGAAACGACGATGAACGTTCGAAGAATTGCGGCGATTGCCGGTATCCTGGTCGTCACGGTTGTGGCTTTTCAGCCGGCGCGCTCGGCCGATCCGCCCGCGAAGCAAAGTGGATCGTCTGCCAAGGGCGACACGAGCGATTTCGCCGTCCGCTACGCCCAGGCCAATTTGAGGCTCGCCGAATTGCGGCTCGAGAAAGCACGCGAGATGAACCGCAAGGTCGCGCGCACGCTCGCCCAGGGCATCGTCGAACTGTTTGCCAACGACGTCGAGTTTGCCCGGGCCCAACTCAAAGCGGCCCAAAGCGGCGGCACGGCCGATTCCTTTGCCCTTTGGCTGCACCGTGCGGAGCTCGAGCTAGAAGACCGCGAACAACAGTTGCAGGTCGCCAAGAACGCCAACGAGCGCGTGCCTAATGCGTTTCCGCCGATTGACATGGCGCGGATCGAAGCTGCTATTGAGTTGGCGAGATTGCGCGTCGAGCGCGGGCGTGAATTGGCCGAGGCCTCGCCCCAGGAAAAGCTCGCTTGGCAGCTCGAAATGATGAACGAAGGGCTCAATCGGGTCGACATCATGGTGTCGCTGGCGATCCAAAACCGGTTGGCCGAATTCTTCTGATTGCTGCGCTGCGCGAGGCGACGTCCTTCGGTCCCTGGACCTGAGACCGAACGGCGCACGAGGATTGTGCCGCGCCGCGTCAACTGCCACCCGCTGTCGCGAAAAAGATAAACGGCCGGCTCCTCGAGGGGCCGGCCGTTGCTGTTGTTCGCAGTGGAGTGCCGCGCAAGTGGAGTGCTACAACTCGTGCGGCGACAACCGCGCGTTGCTACCGCGCGTACGAAAACGAAAAACCGGGTCCGAAGTAGCTGAAGCCCTGCCGTGGACGGTAGGGGCGATACGGGCGATACGGTCGATACGGCGGATAGACCGGCACGGTGGGGTAGTAGACGCGTCGCGGCCGGTATCGTCCACCAGCATAGGGGTTGTAGCGCGGCGCGTAACCGGCGTAGTAGCCCTTGCGCCAACCGTAGGGATAGCGTCCGTGAGCCATGGCTGAAGACGAGCCGGAAGCAACAACGGCGACGATGACCAGTCCTAACAAGATGCGCTTCATGTCCTGCTCCTTTCGAGGCGGTGTGTCCACTCGGCTTGCTGTCCCCTTGAAATGATTGTCGGTTGCACTTCGCATGCCAATGAAACCAACTGTGCCGGCACGCCGCGCGAGCACCGTGCGTCGGCAGAACCGGAGCTGCCAGCAGGCCGATGCTAGAACCGCCTGCCGTGGGCGCCGATCACACGCCAAACGTCGGTCGAACGTGCGATGGCAACCATGTGCCAGCATCGGGCCGTTGATCCAGATCGGCGCAGGGCCGCGTCGCCCTGATTGCACGCGGAAGTTGCCGCTGCGGGTGTCGCGCGACACTCCGCGAACTGGCTGATGCCCCACCGATCGCCGCCCCGCCAAGTCCGGTTCAGGCCAACTGGCGAACGACGTCCATCACGGTCGTGTAGACCAGCAACAGAAGCAGCAAGGCCAGGCCGGCCATGGCAAAGCCGGTATGCGCGCGAGCCAGGCGAGGGTGTAACTTTTCCAACAACGCGCAGAAGATCTTACCACCGTCCAGCGGACTGATCGGCAGCAGGTTGAAGATGGCCAGATTCAAGTTCAGCACGACAGCGAACTGAATCGCTCGCAGCCAACTATCGCCCACCAGCGACTCGCCTACCGCCACGATGCCCACGATCCCTGAAAGCTGACTGGGGTGCAGAAAGATCTGCGGCAGGATCGTCACGATCTGCCACGATTGTTCGGCAACTTGGATCCAAGGTCGAACCAGCACGCGGTATGCCGAGAATCCGTCGATGGCTATGCTCGCCACGGCAAGCAACAGCCCGGCAAACACGAAGTTCGCCGCCGGGCCGCCCAGCCACATCACGATCCGACGCCAGGGCGGAATCGCGAAGAACGCTTCCTCGGACTCCAGCTCGGGCAGCACGTATCCACCCAGCGGAATCGCCGACAAGCAGTATTCGGTTTCGCCCCGTCGCCACGACCAAACGACCGGTCCAAAGCCGATCGAAAACCGGGCGACGCGCATGCCAACGCACCAAGACGCAATCAAGTGGCCCAGCTCGTGGACGAAGATCAACAGGCCGATAATCAGGATCGTGGTCAGATAACTCATTTGTTTCCCGCGACGTTTCGGATATCGTCAACTGATGGCGTCGCCGAATGTACGGCGCACGAAAGAGGGTGGATTCCAGCGAGCGGGCCCAATTCGACGCGGCCCGCACGCGGCACGCCTGAATCTTAGTTGCACCGGCCCAACGGATCAAACGCAATCCTACTCGGTAGGAACGCTCGATGGCGAATCCCCCAGACCTGCTCGCCCAAGCGCTAGCACACCATCAGGAGGGCCGACTGGCCGAAGCCGAAGCGCTGTATCGAAAGTTGCTCGACCGCCAGCCGAATCATCCCGACGCGCTCCACCTACTGGGCGTGGCGGCGCTCGGAGCGGGGCGCCATGCCGAGGCAGTCGATTGGATCAGCCGCGCGATCCGCGTGCAGGGGAATTCGGCCGCCGTGCACAACAACCTGGGCGAAGCCTACCGCGCGATGGGCAACCACGAACTGGCGATCGCCGCGTATCAGCAAGCGCTGCGCCTGCGGCCCGACTTTGCCGCGGCCCACAACAACCTAGGCACCATTTTCCAAAGCGAACAACGGACCAAGGAGGCCATCGCCTGTTTCGATCGGGCCATCGCCGCCCGACCCGAGTACGCCAACGCCCACTACAATCGAGCTCGGGCGTGGCTGAGCGAGGGCAACTTCCTCGACGGATGGCGCGAATACGAGTGGCGCTGGCGGCGCGAGGAGTTTCGCCGCCTGCCGCTACCCCAGCCCGAATGGGATGGCTCGCCGCTGGCCGGACGCCGGCTCTTGATTCGCGCCGAGCAAGGGCTGGGCGACACGCTGCAATTCATTCGTTACCTGCCGCTGCTGCAAAGCCAAGGGCACTCCGCAATGGCGGAGGTGCAGCCGGAACTGGTGCCTCTGCTGGCGCAGAGCGGCATCGGACCGTTGGTGGCGCGGGGCGCACCGCTGCCGCAGTTCGATGTCCACGCGTCGCTGTTGAGCTTGCCGCGACTGTTGGGCACCACGCTGGAAACGATCCCGGCCGGCGACGCCTACCTGTCGGTCGACGAGGAATTGGTTCGCACGTGGCGCGCGAACCTGGAGAGGATTGCCGGCCTGCGGGTCGGCATCTGTTGGCAAGGCAGTCCACAATACGTCCACGACAACGTCCGGTCGATCGCCTTGGCGCGGTTCGCGCCGCTGGCGCGCGTGCCCGGCGTGCGGTTGGTCTGTTTGCAAAAAGGGTTCGGGCTGGAGCAACTCGCATCGCTAGCCGACCCGTTCGAGATCGTCGACCTGCGTCCCGACTACGACCACCAAGACGGGGCATTTTTGAATGCCGCAGCCACAATCTGTAATCTCGATCTGGTGATTACGTCGGATACGGCCATGGCCCATCTGGCCGGCGCGCTGGGTGCCCGTGTCTGGGTCTTATTGAGCACGTCGGCCGATTGGCGCTGGTTGCAGCAGCGCGAGGATTGCCCCTGGTATCCCACCATGCGATTGTTTCGCCAGACCGAGCGCGGCGATTGGCCGGGCCTGTTCGAGCGTGTCGCAGAAGCGTTGTCCGGCGAAGCAGCCGAGGCGGCTAAACAGCCTCGTCGATAGGCTCGACTTGGATCGTTTCGGGGATGCGCGTGATGCGTCCGTCGCGATCGATACACGCCACGACGCTGCGTCCGGTGGCCAGCCGGGTATCGTCGCGCGTCACCTCGTAGCGGCAGATGATCTTCGCGCCGCGCGCTTCGTCGACGATCGTGCGCAGCCGCAACACGTCGTCGAAGAATGCGGGCTGCAAATACTTGCACGTCACTTCGTACACGACCAGCATCCACCCTTCCTCCTCGAACCGCCGGTAGTTGTAACCGGCTGCGCGCATCAGCTCGGTGCGGCCCAGTTCGAAGTAGGTGAAATAGTTTGCGTGGTGCAGGCGGCCTTGGCCGTCCGTTTCTTGGTAACGAACTCGGATTTCGATTTCGTGTTCTCGGAGCATAGGCTTGCCGTACGTCGAAGTGGCCCCATTGCCGCCGGCGGCATGTACATGGCGCGCCGCACGCGCCGCTATCGGCCGAGTTGGCCTGGGGCGGCAAAAGTCGAGTGACCAATCTACGCGAATTGGCTGTGCCGACCAAGCCCGCGCGGCACGATCTGCCGCGTTGACCGGTGGTGTTCAATTCCATATATTGTGAGGGTTTACGGAGTTTCACCGGCCGATGGGCCGCGCGTCGGTTGGGCTGCCGACGCGGTAGCAGCCCGAAGCAAACCGGCAGACCACCCATGAGCATCGACGAAGGATCGGCGACCGGCTTTTCGACGATGCGCGGACGCAACTATCCCTCGATTCGCCAGTTCACGGTGTTCATGGAGAATCGCGTCGGGCAACTGCTCGAAGTGATTCGCCGCTTTGAGGGCAGCCGGGTCAAGATTGTCGCGCTGTCGATCAACGATTCGGCCGAGTGCGCCTTCGTGCGGTTCCTACTGAGCCACCCGGAGCAAGGGCGCGAGATCCTCGAACGAGCCGGACTGGCATTGATCGAGAGCGATCTGATCGGCGTGGAATTGCCCGAGGGGCATCAGCCGCTATTGAAGATCTGCACGGCTCTGTTGCAGGCCGAAGTCAACATCATCCAGGCCTACCCACTGATTGTTCGGCCGCACGGTCGGCCCGCCGTCGCGCTGATGGTCGACAACATCGACATGGGGCTGGAGACGCTGGACACCAAGGGCTTCACGATGGTCACCGAGGGTGACCTGGTCGGCGACGATTAGATTCCGCCCGCCGCCCGGCGCTTGGCAATCTCGGCTTTGCGTCGCGGTTTTCGCCGCGGTCCGGGCCTTCCGGATGCGGGCTCGCCCAGTGCCATGCACAGGGAGCCCGCCGCGCTGTCGCCGACCGCTTGACTTGGCATTGGCCTGTGCCAAACTAGGGCTTTGAACGGAGCAGATGTCGCGCACGCGCTCACGCGGAGGGCTGTGGCCGAAGCGCGTGTGATGTCCTTCTCGATCGCCCATTGCGCCGGCCCATCCATGTCGATCTCTGTTGTCTGTCCCGGTTGTCAGGCCCGATTCTCCGTGAGCGACAAGCACGCCGGCAAGAAGGGTGCATGCCCGAAGTGCAAGGTGATAATCACGGTGCCCGAGCAGTCGGACGAAGAGATCAAGATCCACGTCCCTGAGCAATTCGCCTCGGCCGGCAAGGATAGCAAGGGGCGCGCCGTCAGCAAGCCGATCGCCCGTGTCGAGACCAAAGTCAAGCCGGTCGCCGTGGTGAGCATCGTCGGCGCGTCGATCATGGTCTTGGTCCTGGCGTTTGTCTTTCGCGGTTTGCAGAACAAGGTGCCGATCGTCATCGCGGGCCTGGCCGTCATTTCCACGCCCCTGGTGGTGGCCGCCTACACGTTTCTGCGCGACGATGAATTGGAGCCTTATCGGGGTCGCGCGCTGATCATTCGTGCGGTGTTGTGTGCCTTGGTATATGCGCTGCTCTGGGCGGCCTATTGGCCTTTGCCGGCGTATGGAATCCTGACCGGCGAGCCCTGGCAATGGGTCTTCGTGGCGCCTGTGTTCATTGCCGTTGGTGCCGGCGCCGCGTTTGCGACGCTTGATTTGGACTTTGGCAGCGCGGCAATGCATTACTGCTTCTACGTTCTGGTCTGTCTGCTGTTGCGGTTCGCGCTGGGCATGCCGCCGTTGTGGGCCGTGCCCGTCGGTTCGACATAGTCTTTCCTGCCAGCCGTGGCCTGGAGCGATTCGAGTCATGAACGGGCTGCGTGACCTCGCGGAGATCGCTGGGCTGGACGGCGGCAAGGGGATGGTTCGCATCCCGCCCGATTTGGACGTGCCGTTGACGCAGCGCGTGCGCGCGTTGATCGATGCGGCCGAGTTCCGCCGTTTGGCCCATATCAGTCAGTTGGGGCTGGTCTCACTGGTCTATCCGGCGGCCAACCATACGCGGTTCGAGCATTCGCTCGGTGTGTATCGCCTGGCACTGCTGTTCTTGCGGCAATTGTCCTACGACAAGCGTTTCGCGGCGACCGTGAAACCGGCCGACGCCGAATTGCTGCTTGTCGCCGCCCTGCTCCACGACCTGGGGCATTGGCCCTTTTGTCATCCGATCGAAGACATGCGCCTGCCTGGCGTGCCACAGCACGAGCTGTTTGCCAACAGTTATCTTCTGGAAGGTGAGATCGCCGACACCTTGCGCGACGATTGGGCGATTCAGCCGCGCGACGTGGTCACGCTGGTTTCCGGCAAGCCGACCGATCCCAAGTTGCGATTGCTTGCGAGCATCCTGTCCGGGCCCATCGACATCGATAAGATGGATTATCTTGCGCGAGACAGCCTGCATGCCGGAGTGCCGTACGGGCGCCACTTCGACCAGCAGCGACTCATCGGCAGCCTGTGCGTCAATGCCGCGGGCGACGGGCTGGCGATCACGGCCAAGGGAAAGACCGCCGCCGAGATGATGGTCTTCGCCCGGTACGTGATGTTCAGCGAGGTCTACTGGCATCATGGCGTGCGTGCTGCGACCGCCATGCTCCAGCGAGCGTTCTACCTGCTGCACGGCGGGCTGGATCTGGACCGCTGGTTCCGACTGGACGAAACCGCGATGATCGACGCCCTGCGCAACGCGGGTGAGGGGAACCCGGCCGGCGAGCTGCTGGACGGGCTGTTCGGTCCGCAGCGCCGACTCTACAAGCGCTTGGCGCAGTACAGCTTCTTCGAGCAGCCGGAACTGTACCAGCGGCTGGCCCGTCGGCCGTTTCCGTGGTTGGTGGCGTGTGCGCAGCGATTCGCGCACGAAGCGAGCACGGCGCTGGGCCGGATCGTGGCGCCGGACGAAGTGCTGTTCGACGCGCCGCCCGTCGAGCGCGAAGTGGAGTTCGCCATCGACGTCCATTTCCTGAAGGAAAACTGCTACCGGCCGTTGGGCGAGGTGTCGCCAGTCGTCCGCACGCTGGCGCGCACGCAATTCGACGACTACGTCAAGCGGGTGCGGATCTTTGCCCATCCGCGCGTCGTCGACGACTTGGGCCGGATCCGCAATTTTTCGGACGTGCTCAACGCCGCGATCGACAAGACGGATTAGGCGCCGGCGCGACGCGTGTGTCAGCTTCCCACGGTGCTCGATGCCTGACGTTCGGTGCGGCCTTCGGACGACCCATTGTTGTCGTCGCTGCCACTGACCGTCGCCGGACTGATCGCGCCTGAGATTTCCAGAAACTCGCGCTGCGCCCGGTGTCGCGGCGCGCCTTCGGGGAGTGGCATGCGGACATACGTTCCGTCCGGCTGAAGCAGTCGGGTGCGCTGGTTGTCGCGGAGGTACGTGGGAACGACCTCGTCGAGGATCCGGCTCTTTAGTTCCGGCGCCTCGATCGGGAACATGACTTCCACGCGGCGATGGAAGTTGCGCGGCATCCAGTCGGCGCTTGAGAGGTAGATCTGGGCCTCGTCATCCGGACTGAACACGTACACCCGACTATGTTCCAGGAACCGATCGACGATGCTCGTGACGCGGATGTTTTCGGAGATTCCCGGCAAGCCGGGCCGCAGGCAGCAAATGCCCCGCACCATCAGCTCGATCGGCACGCCGGCCTGGCTGGCACGGTACAGTGCCTCGATGACGCGATGGTCGACCAGCGAGTTGAGCTTCGCGAAAATGCGAGACGGTTTGCCGGCGAGCGCGCGTTCCGTTTGCTCAACGATCAATTGCAGCGTGCGGCGCTGAAGTTCATCCGGCGCCACGACCAGCTTCCGCCATCGATGCCCCTGCGAATAGCCGGTCAGCAGGTTGAACAGCGCCGACGCATCGTCGCCGATGTCTTCGTCGGCCGTGAAAAAGCCAAAGTCGGTATACAACCGCGCGGTCATCTGGTTGTAGTTGCCAGTGCCCAGGTGAACATATCGCCGCAGCGCATTGCCCTCTTGTCGCACGACGAGCGACAGCTTGCAGTGGGTCTTCAAGTCGAGAAACCCGAACACGACGTGCACGCCGGAGCGTTCCATCTGGCGGGCCCAGCCCACGTTGCGCTCTTCGTCGAACCGGGCTTTCAACTCGACGAGCGCCGTGACGTGCTTGCCGTTTTCTGCGGCCTGCATCAGGGCGCGGGTGATCGGCGAATCCGCCGTGATGCGGTACAGCGTTTGCTTGATCGCCAGCACCTTGGGGTCGTTTGCCGCCGTCGTGACGAATTCCACCACCGGATCAAACGAGTCGAACGGGTGGTGCAGCAGCACGTCCTGTCGGGCAATCGTGGTGAACAACTCCTCGCCACGCCGCGACTGCAATTGGCTGGGCATGCGCGGCGTGAACGGAACGTCGCGCAGCGCGTCGCGGTCTGGCAGATCGGTCAATTCCATCAGCCCGGTAAGATCGACCGGCCCGGGAATGTGGTAGACCTCGCCGTAAGAATCTTTGCCCTTTTCCGCCCCGACGCGCAGCGATTCTTCATCGATGATTATGCCGACGAGATCTTCGTTGGCGCCGGTGGCCACTTCCAGCCGCACGGCGTCGCCACGCTGGCGGGCTTTGAGCCGTTGTTCGATCAATCGGAGCATGTCGTCCGATTCTTGTTCCAATAGTTCGATGTCGCTGTCGCGCGTGATCCGAAACGTGGTCCAGTGCATCACTTCGAAGCCGCCGAACAATTCGCCCAAACGCGCGCCGATCGCGTTCTCCAGCAGAATGAAGTCCGCCTCCTCGAGCGGGCCGACCGGCACGAAGCGCGGCAGCACGGGCGGCAACTGCACAACCGCAAAGAGCTGCTTCGGACCCAGCCCGTGACGGCGCGAGAGCATCGCGCCCAGGTAAAGCTGGCGGTTATGAAAGTGCGGACTGGGATGGCTCGGGTCGATTGCCATCGGGGTCAGAATCGGAAAGGCCCGCTCCCGGAAAAACCGATCGAGCGACTTCCGCTGCTCGTCGTTGAGCTGCTCGTCGGCCAGCAGCCGAATGCCTCGGCTTTGAAGTTCCGGCAGCACCGACTCGTTCCAGCAGCGATATTGCGCTGCCACCAACTTCTGCGTGGTCTTCGCGATCCGCTGCAATTGTGTGAAGGCACGCAGGCCATCCGGGCTGTAGTCCTGCGGAGCGCCGTCGCCAAACGCTTGCTCGCGCAAGCCAGACACGCGCACCATGAAGAACTCGTCGAGATTCGAGCTGAAGATCGACAGGAACTTCACCTGCTCCAAGAGCGGGTTCGACGTGTCTTCCGCCTCTTCCAAAACTCGCCGGTTAAATTCCAGCCAGCTCAGCTCGCGGTTGATGAAGTGCTTGGGTTGAAACGCTTGTTCGATCAAGGCAACCTCACGGGCATGGTCTGGCCAGGGACGAGAATCGCCGGGCAGGGATAACCAATTTTACCCCATCGCTCGGGCGAGTCGCTGATATTTTCAATGGTACGTCCTGCCTCCGCCCGAATCCAACCACGGCCGCCAATTCCAGGCCGAGCCGGCGTAAAAATGCGAGCGGCTGGCACCTCCTGCCCAGCGCCGCGTGTCGGTATATTACGACTGCGTTGTGCCTTCCACTAGAGCCGGTTGCAATGGCGTCAAGACCCGATTGGACAGCCCTGTTCCCCTACGAGCCCAAGACCATGGCGCTCGGCGGCTTGCGGTATGCCTACGTCGACGAAGGGCAAGGCGAAACACTGTTGGCCGTCCACGGCAATCCGACCTGGTCGTTCTATTGGCGCAACCTGATTCGCGACCTTGCGCCGCGGTATCGCGTCGTCGCCGTGGACCACGTCGGTTGCGGGCGCAGCGACAAGCCGGACGACTATCCGTACCGCCTAGAACAGCACGTCGACAACCTGGCGCGGCTGGTCGAGCAACTCGACCTGCGCAACGTGACGCTCTTGGCACACGACTGGGGTGGGCCGATCGGGCTGGGAGCCGCCTTGGCCCATCAGGACCGATTTGCGCGGTTTGTCGTCTTCAATTCGGCCGCCTTTCGTTCGCGTCGCATGCCGTGGCGGATCCGCGTTTGCCGCACGCCGATTTTGGGGCGCATCGCGGTACAAGGATTTAACGGTTTTGCGCGGGCCGCGCTGAGGATGGCAACCGCATGTCCGCAGCGATTCACCCCGGAGGTGCGGGCCGGGATGCTGGCCCCATACGACACGTGGAGCCATCGTCGCGCGATTTACGAGTTCGTGGCCGACATCCCGATGTCGCCGGCGCATCCGAGCTATCAGACGCTGACCGATATTGAAACGCGACTTTCGCAACTGGCCGATCGGCCGTGGATGTTCGTGTGGGGCATGCGCGACTGGTGCTTTACGCCGGAGTTTCTCGATCGGTTCTTAGAGTTCGTGCCCGACGCGGAAGTCCACCGAATCGCCGACGCTGGGCATTACGTCGTTGAAGACGCCCACGAGCAGATCGTGCCCTTGTTGCGCGCGTTCGCCGAGAAACATCCGCTGGGCGCCGCCAGCCACCGCGCGTAGCATGAGAACACGTGCCGCCTGCCGCCGGGCAAACGTTTCCCAGTTATACCTGGGCAAACTGAATTCGACCGGCGCAACCCGTCACGACCACACGGCAAGCGCCGCGACACGAGCGACACCATAACAACGCACCATGACCGACCATCGCGCAGCCAGCGACAACGCAAGCACGCTTTCGATCGGCCAATGCGCCGCGTTGGCCACGATTATCGAAGCGACGGCCCCCAAGCCGGGCAACGTCCAACGCGGGGCCGACTTCGAAGACACGTCCTATCCCGACTTCATCGTCGCGGCGACCATCGTCGCGCCGATCTTCGAACGGGCCGCGACCGAGCCGTTGGGCCGCACCGTGCTCGCCGCTGTCGATGCCACGCAGCAGTCGGTCGCGACCAATACGAACCTCGGCACAATTTTGCTGCTGGCTCCACTTGCCAAGGCACCCCGCGCCGCGGACTTGGAATCCGCGGTGCGGACGGTACTGGCCAACCTCACGGACGCCGATGCTTACGACGTCTACGAAGCGATCCGGAGGGCCCAACCCGGCGGACTTGGTCGCGCGGCAGAGGCCGACGTGGCGGAGCCTCCGCGGATCGGCCTGGTGGCGGCGATGCGGCTGGCGGCCGAGCACGACATGGTGGCCCGGCAGTATGCCGCAGGGTTTTACGAAGTTTTCCACTGTGTTGCGCCGTGGCTCGAAAGTGCGCTGGCCGAAGGGCTGTCGGTGTCGGACGCAGTGGTTCGAGTCCACTTGCGGACGATGGCAGAGTTTCCAGATAGTCTGATTGCCCGACGCTGCGGCATCGACGTCGCGCATCAAGCCGCTGGCATGGCGGCGGCGGCGCTCGAAGCAGGACAGCCCGGCGACGAGGCCTACCAGCAAGCCGTGGCCGATCTCGACTTTTGGCTCCGCATTGACGGCCACCGCCGCAATCCTGGCACGTCGGCCGATTTGGTCGCGGCTGGTTTGTTCGTGCTGTTGCGCGGTGGCATAATCAACATGCCGCTCCGTCTGGCACACTGATTCCGGCGCGGCCGAAAGCCTGCTTCTTTTCACGGTGAGCATTGATCGTGGCCGATCGCTATCACGTGCGGATGTCGAAAGACTATCTGGTCTTCAGCGCCGCGCACTTCATTACCTACGACGGCGACGTGTGCGAACCGCTGCACGGCCACAACTATCGCGTCACGGCCGAAGTCCACGGACCGCTCGACGAGAACCACTACGTCGTCGACTTCATCGCCCTGCGGGACGAACTGAAACAGATCGTCGACGGACTGGATCATCGCGTTTTGCTGCCGACGCAGCATTCCTTGATTCGCGTGACACAAAACGACAGCGAGGTCGAGGCGACGTTTCGCCAGCGTCGGTGGGTGTTCCCGCGCGAAGACTGCGTCCTGCTGCCGGTTGCTAACACGACCACGGAGTTGCTAGCCAGATACGTGGGCCAACGCCTGGCGGACGCTTTGGCTGCGCGGGTGGGCAATCCGCCGCAGCGGATCGTCATCGAAATCGACGACTGCTTTGGCCACGTGGCTGTTTGCGAAATGGAGCCGCCCGGACTCGCGTAGTTCGCGTGGCCTTTCGGATCGCGGCGCTCTTTTACCCGGAAGCCTCGTCGCCCGGCGGGGAACTCGATCCTTTGGCGGCCACACGGGCTCGCAACTCGCCGGCGATGCGGGCAAACAGCTCGTCCCAATCCCGCAGCTTCCGCTGGCGAAACAGCCGCATCGTCGGATACCAGGGCGAATCGTCGCGTTGGTAGAGCCACCGCCAGTCGTTCCGCGCCGACAGCGCAACCCACACCGGCACGCCCAGCGCGCCGGCCAGATGGGCAATCGCGGTGTCGGGAGCAATCACTAGATCCAAATTGCTGATCACGGCGGCGGCATTTTGAAACGCTCCGTCCTCGTGATCGTACTCAGGTCGCAGGTCAACCACTTCGAAGGGATCGGCCAGCGACTCAAGTTGCTCGGTCCCAAACACTTTTTGCAGGCTGACGAGCGACACGCCGGGCACTTCGGACAGGACGCGAAACGCTTCCAGAGGAATCGAGCGCAGGCGGTCGGAAATGAACTTCGGATTGCCCTGCCAGGCGATTCCAACCCGATAGCCCGGCACGTCGGCCAGCCGCTTCCGCCACGTGCGCACGAGGGCCTCACTGGCCGCAAGGTACGGAACTTCGCACGGAATCGTCTCCAGCGTGGTTCCGAAGATGCGCGGCAGGTCGAGCAGCGAGATGCGCAGGTCGATGGCCGGCCGCGGGTCCGACATGCCCAACACGTCGGTGTAGCCTGCGTCTTTCAGCAAGGGAACGAGCGTGTCGGATACGACGAGGACGCTACGAGCCACGCGCTGCCGCGCCAGCGGTAGGTAGCGCACGAACTGCAGCGCATCGCCCATGCCCTGCTCGCCATGAACCAGCAGCATTCGGCGGTCGTCGGCAGTACCGTCCCACTCAATCCCGCCGAACTTTTCGATGACGTGTTTGTGCGCCTCGGTTCGCCAGCGGTATTCTTCCCAGCCGGCGGTGAAGTCGCCCCGGCACAGCAACAGCAGCGCACGGTTCAGGTGGGCCGTTGCGTCGTCGGGCGAAGCCTCGATGGCCCGATCGTGATACTCAAGCGCATCGTCAAACCGGCCAAGTTGTTGGCATATCGCGGCCAGGTTCGAAAGGGCCCGGCTGTTGTCCGTCTCGAGCCGCAGCACGTGCTGGTACTGGTCAATGGCCTGGGATTCTTCGCCCAACAGCGTGAGCGTCGTGGCCAGGTTGAGCCGGGTTTCGATATCGTCCGGCACAAGCTCGAGCGCGCGACGATCCTGTTCAACCGCTTCGTCGAATCGCTCCTGTGCCTGAAGTGCCATGCCCCAGCGGCTGGGGGCGATCACGTTGTCAGGGTCCAGCTCGAGCACTTGTTGGTAGCAGGCGATTGCCTCCGGCCATGCGCCCTGCCGCGACTTCAGGTCGCCCATCCGCAATCGCAGGTCGACCGATGCAGCGTTCGAGTCGAGGGCTTGCTTCAGCAGCGACTCGGCATCGTCGAAGCGCCGATTGGCGATCAGGGCATCGGTCAGGTGGGTCAGCGCGTCGTAGCTATTCGGATTGCAGGCCAAGGCCCGAGCGAAACTGTCGCAGGCCGCCCCGTGCTGCTCCAGCGCTAATTGCGCTTTGCCCAGCAGCATGTGGGCCGCGGCGTACTGCGGATTGCGTCGCAGCGCGTCGTGGCACCGTTCGGCCGTGGCGTGATGATCATCCCGGGCCGCGTGAACCAGGGCCAGGTTGTAATAGGGTGCCGCCACGTTGGGCTGCCACTTGATCGCTTCGATGAGCCACCTCTGGGCAGCATCGAGTTGGCCCGCGGCACGGCAGGCTTCGCCCAGGTTGCTGTAGTACGCACCCTGTTTGCGGTCCAGAGCGATCGCATCGGTGATCAGGCGAATCGCCTCGTTGTGATCGCCGGACTGATGCGCGACGACGCCCAACAGGTGCATCGCCTCGGCGTGACGCGGATCGGCAGCCAGAACTTCGCGATAGATCCGCGCGGCTTCCTGAGTACGTCCCGCTTGGTGATGCGCGACGGCGGTTTGAAACGCGTCATGCGGCGTGGACATGCGTACGGATCGGCTGGGCCGGACGGATCAGAGACAGGGCGGTCATCACCATGGATTTTAGACGAATTGCCATCGTCTCGCACGCGGTAGACTTTGGGCCAGCGGCCAAGCTTCCATCACCCACTAGCGCGAAACTGCCACGTGCGCGCCGGATCTAGCGCTTCGCGACCTGCTGCGCTAGCGCGGCGCCCACACGCGCGAACACGTCCCCCCAATCGCCTGGCTCTGCCTGACGAAACAGGCGCATCGTCGGATACCAGGGCGAATCGTCGCGATCTTGCAACCACCGCCAATCGGCATGCGCAGCCAGCGCCACCCAGCACGCCACGCCAAGTGCGCCGGCCAGATGCGCCACCGCGCTGTCGACCGTGATCACCAGGTCCAAGTGCTTCATCACCGCGGCGGTGTCCATGAATGGCCCGGCCGCCTCGTCCCAATCGTGCCCCAATTCGTGGACTTCGAAACGCCCTGCAAGTTGGCCAAGTTGTTCCTCGCCGTCACCCTTTTGCAGGCTAATCAGCCGCACGCCTTCGATCCGGGCCAACGGCTCGAACGCTTCCAGCGGGGCCGAGCGGTGCGGATCGCTCAATTGCCTGGCGGCCCCTTGCCAGCAGATGCCGACCCGAAAGCCCGGCACGTCCTGCAATCGTTCCTTCCAGGCGTCGACCAGTTGCGGATCCGCGGACAGGTAGGGGATCTCCGCCGGAATGCTCTCGAGCGTTGTGCCCACGATCGCCGGCAGGCTCAACAACGAGGCTTGTTGGTCGAAGTGGGGCAATTCGCGCTCGTCTGCAAACACGTTCTCGAACCCCGACTGGCGCAGCAGTGGCACCAGCGCCGGCTGCACAAGCAGCACCGTCCGTGCGGCCCGCTGGCCAAACACTGGCACGTATCGCACGAATTGCAGCGTATCGCCCAATCCCTGTTCCGAATGGAGCAGCAGCGTGCGGTCGCCGATCGGGTCGCCCGTCCACGGTTGCTCATCGAACGTCCGCACGGGAAACCCGCCGACTTTCAGCCGCCATTGAAACTCGGGCCACGCGGCCGCCCAATTGCCCTCAGTCAGCAGGACCAACGAGCGATTGAAGTGGGCCCGGGCCGATTGCGGGTCGAGCTTAAGAACCGCGTCGTAGTGATCAAGCGCGCGAGCGAACTCGCGCAGGTGTTGGTAGTGCGCGCCAAGATTCAAATGCGCGTCCGTGAAGCTTGGGTCGATGTCCAACGTTGCCCGATACGCGGCGGCCGCTTCGTCGCGCCTGCCCAGCGATTCAAGCGCCGTCGCCAGATTGAAATGGGCCGTCACGTGCTTGTCCGACAGCTCGATCGTGCGGCGGTATTGGGCGACGGCTTCGTCCAGTCTGCCCGCGGCTTGCAACGCAGTGGCCAATTGCATCTGGGCGACCACGGACTTGGGATCGAGTCGGATCGCTGTCTCGTAGTGGCTGATCGCGCTGGGCCACTTTTCTTCCGAGGCGTCTAGATTGCCAAGCAGAATGTACCACCGCGCGGCGTTCGGCTCCACCGCAAGACCCCGTTCGTACTGTTGCCGCGCTTGGTCGTTCTGCCTGGTTGCCCTAAACACCCCGGCCAAGCCCAACCGCGCTTCAAGGTCGTTCGGATCCAGGGCCAACAGCCGGTCGTAGATCGATCGGGCCTGGTCGTGTTGGCCCATCGGCGCTAGTGTGGCGGCGAGCAAGTGCTGCGCTATCTTGTCTTCCGGTTGCAGCGCGATCGCGTCC
Source organism: uncultured Planctomycetaceae bacterium (assembly GCA_937952415.1). GTDB lineage: Bacteria > Planctomycetota > Planctomycetia > Pirellulales > PALSA-1355 > CALFYT01. Next base: position 38,006 of record CALFYT010000111.1, read on the forward strand.
TGGCAGTGTTTGGCCGCCGCCGCGAGATTGCCTTCGACACGGTGGACCAGGGCAAGACGCATGTGCGCCAGGTGCAGTTTCGGGTTCAGGGCGATCGCGCGCTCGGACGAAGCCTTGGCCTCAGCCAGACGTCCTTGGGCGCGGTATGTCTCGGCCAGGCTGTCGTGATAGATGCCCCGAGTGCCGTCGATCCGGATCGCATCAGTGAAAAGTCGCGCCGCTTCGTCGAGATCGCCGGCCTGATGCGCGGTCGGGCCCAACAGGTACATGGCTTTCTCGTTGTTTGGTTCCGCTGCCAGAATCTGGCGGTAGATGGTTGCCGCTTCCTGCGGCCGACCCGCCTGCTGATGCGCCATGGCCGTTTGAAGTGCGTCGGCGGATTGGGTCATGGCGGCGGCAGTGCGAAGAAACGAGGCGGCGGGTATAGCGCGATTCTACGTTTTCTTCGCCACCAAAGGAAACGCACGCCGCGAGCGACGATCGGTCGTTGCGTGGGTGGAATCTGACGGCGCGACGGGGCATCGCCGAGCGATCGGCTAGCGAATATCGGCGTTCGTCCGTCGTGCCAGATCGTGACCCGGATGGCCGGCCAGCGTCGGCGAAATCCACTGCGCGACGAACTTGCGGCCCACGCACTGGAAGTGTCCGCCCAAATTGCCACAAAGTGCCATCCGTGGATCATAAGCAATCTGCACGAGTTGATCGCGATACAGGTGGCGCACTTCGTCGTTCGCGCCCAGCGGAGTCCAAAACCCGACGGCACCGGCCGAGGGCAGGTGCGTTCCGTCGGCGGTGCCGGCCAGCGTGGTTCCGGCCCACAGCGCGACCACGTCTTGCGTTTGGTAGTAGCTCACGACGCCATCGCGCGAGCGCGCCAGCGCGGTTTGCAGATTGTAAAGCGGCGAGATCGCCCCGGCCAGCAGTACGGCCCGATCGATTCTCACGCCCCGGGGCAACGCCTCGATGGCTTCGACAGCCACGACCGCGCCCGCCGAATAACCAACCAGGTTCACCGGTCGCCCAGGGTAGGCCGTTTGATACTGGACGATCTTGCCGGCAATCTGTCGCGCGAATTCCTCGTGACGCGTCTCGGCACGCAGGTGATAGATGAATAAAGGCCAGTAGCCGGTCGTCCAATCGACCACTTCGACCGCGCCGGGATATCCGCCTTCGACCAGTCCGGGAGCCAGGCCGGCGCTGAGCATGTTGTCGCCGTTGACGCCGACCACCACGATGGTGTACCCGTGCTCCAGACGTTGGGGCGTGAGATACGATGGCGGCGTGTCGTCGTGCGGCGTCGCGACGGTTGCCGCACCATGTGGTACCGCACCGTAGGTTCCCATGCTCGACGGCGCCGGGCTGCTTGGCACTGCGCTGCTGGCCGCAACCGCGGCGTGACTGGCCGAGACAACCGGCTCGGGTCGACCGGTCGGCGGCAACGGCTTGAACGCGTCGACGCGCGTCGCCGTCGTCATCGACGGCGCGGCACACGAGGGCAGCATGGCCACGGCCAGCAATAACGCACCGGCCGCGATGTGTCGCGGTGGGGATGACATGTCGAAAACTCAGGCGGGAAGGAAGCGAGGGGCGGGGAAATGGGACGTGGAAGATGGGACGTGGAGCGGAGGGGGGACGGTGCGCGGCTAAGCGGCCCGGAGTTGGGCCAAGGCGCGCCTCAGGTCGTTTCGGTAGGAATAGTGTTCTACTTCCAGCAGGTTGCGCGGCGTGTCGAGATAGCGCTGGGTGTTGCTGATTCCCGACTCTCCGCTGGCTTTTGTCAGGCGCAATCGGCGCGCCGACGGTGAATCCGATCGGCTGCCCGTGATGAAGTCGGCGACCAACTGCGACTGGTAGTCGACCAGGCCGAACTGACCGCTGTCTGGCTGAATCAATCCGATGAAGAAAAGGTTGTCGTAAGCCGGGTGAAACACGTTGAGATACAGGCCGGGCCTTCCGTCTCGCCAGTTCAAGTACTGCTGATCGAGAAACGGAAACGAGATCTTATAGCCGGTGGCATAAATGATCTGGTCGACCGTTTCCCGGCTGCCGTCCTCGAACCGCACCTCGTCGCCGCACAGTTCGGCGATGTTCGGCTTCGGCACGATACGTCCGTGTGCCGTGTAATACGGTAGTTGCGAGTTGATGATCGGGTGCGACGCGAACAATTCGTGATCGGGCTCGGGCAGGCCGTAGCGTTGCAAGTCGCCAACCGAAAACCGCAGCACCGATCGAATGACAAGCCGCCGCACGACGTCGGGCAATCCAAGCCGCAGCAGCTTCTCGTGAACCATGTCCGACGGTCGCCCGAACAGAAACTTCGGAATGAAGTGATAGCCGCGGCGCGTGGCGTGAAACGTGGCCGAAGCGTGCAGCGCCGATTCCACGGCGATGTCGCAGCCCGTATTGCCCGCTCCAACCACCACCACGCGCTTGCCGCGCAGGACGTCGGGCGTCTTGTAGTCGGCGGCGTGCATCACCGCGCGCGAAAACTTTCCGGCATAGTCGGGCCAGCGAGGATCCCAATTGTGGCCGTTGGCGACGATCACGCCCGCATAGCGGCGCACCTGCCCACTGGCCAACTTCACGTGCCAGCATCGATCGGCCGGTTCCACGCAATCGATCGACGTTTCGAACTCGATCGCTTCGTATAGACCAAAGTGATCGGCATACGATTTGAGATACGCCAAGACTTGCGTGTGATGTGGAAACGCCGGGTAGTGGGCCGGCATGGGGAAATCCGTGTACTCGGTCAGCCGCTTAGACGAGATGGTGTGCGTCGAGGCATAGACCCGGCTCGACGGCTTGCCGTAGCACCAATTGCCGCCGATCTCGTCCTGCCGTTCCAACACGTCGACCGCGATGCCTTGCTGGCGAAGATTCTTGGCAGCCGCCAAACCCGACGAGCCAGCGCCGACAATGCAGTAGCGGTCGGAACGATCGACGAGGGTCATCGAACGACTCTCCAGCGAGGCAGGATGCTAGCGGGGTGGGACGGGCCGAAACGACCCGGCGGATGGGAGGTGCGTCGCCCGACGAACCAAGGACGGCTGCGTGCGCAACGTACCGATTCTATGGGTTGTATCGGCCGCCGAACTTCGCACGGTTCCCTCAAACCGTGGTCGCTCGGAAAAAATGACCGAACTGCCGTCATGACGCAAGATCAGTGCTGTGCGGCGCCTTGCCGTACCCGCTTCGAAGTCGGGGCGTTGCAGCCGCGACTGCTGCGCTCGATTGCGCCGCAAGCGGGTGCTGGTCGCGCGCCGCAGCGATGTCGCCCGGCGGCCAATAGTTCCCCGCAATGCGGCGCGTTAAGCAGCAACGGTGGGTCCTGTTCTGCCGCTTTCTCCGCAAGTCCCCGTCGCGCAACGTCCGATGACCGTACTGAATGGTTCGGTGCCGGCCGAGGTCGTGCATGCTGCCAGCACAATTGCCAGCATGCCCGGTTTTCTCAGCAGACACCGAGCCCGTTCATCGTTCGACACACATACCCGGATGCACCCAACGGCCGTTCCATAGTTGGGGATTTGCCGCTGGCGAAGACCCCGCGTTGCCGCGATCGGTGCGACTCCACTTCCACGATCAAACACGTCCTCGTCCCACGTTTTCCCTTCCTGTTCGCATGACCGCTGTACGTTAGCCCGCTGGAAGCTGCGCGCACGGCCCACACCTGCCGCGCACGAGTGACCGACGCGCAACCGCTTTCCCACTGAAACACCCACGACCCGCGCGCTCGTAGCCGGTTCTGGCCCCAGCGGCCACAACCGGCGGTCGAGCGTGTCAGTCACTACCAGAAGATCAACCGGCCGAAAGGATTTGCCATGCAACGCTTAGCCGTATTTCTCGCGACGGTCGCTTTGACCGGATCGTTCGCTCAGGCCCAAGACGCCTCGCCCGCGCGCGACGTGCAGCAAGTGCTTACCAGCGCCGCGGCCGACGGCCGCTTCACGTTCATTCTGTTCTACCGCGACAATGGCCCGGCCACGCAGGCGATGCTCGCAACGCTGCAACAGGCGCTGACAGATCGCGACGACGAGGCGACGCTCACCTACGTTGATGTCAACAAGCGCGGCCAGAAGCCCGTCATCGATCGATTCGGCGTCGGCAGGGCGCCCATGCCGCTGACCGTGGCCGTCGCGCCCAACGGCGCGGTAACCGGTGTCTTTGCCCGTAGTTTGACCGAGGCCCGAGTTGCCGACGCGTTCGCCACGCCCAACATGGCGCGGTGCATGAAGTCGATGCAAGAAGGCCGGCTCGTGTTCGTGTGCATTGGGCTCGACGACGGCGCTGACGTTCCCGCCGGTGTTCGCGACTTTCGGACCGATCCTGAGTTTGACGGCCGGTCTGACGTTGTGGCGTTCTCGGCCTACGACCCGGCAGAGAAGGATTTCTTGGATCAATTGAAAGTCGACCCAGCCGCGCTGCGTTCGCCAGTCACGGCGTTTCTCGCGCCACCGGCGGTTCTGGTCGGCAAGTTCGGTCCGGCGGCGACGAAGAACGAAATGGCCGCCGCCCTGCACGCTGCCGGCAAGTGCTGCGACGATCCCAACTGCAAACACAACCACGGCGGCCAACAGGCCAAGCCAGCCACCAGCGCGCGGAGGAACTCAAGGTGAGACTGCGAACGATTGTTTGGAAAGAACTGCGCGAACGCCCCACGGCGATGTTCACCGGCGTGCTGGCCGTCATGCTCGGCGTGACGGCGCTGGTGGCCTTGCGCCACGTGACGGTCTTCTCCGAGCGCGAAGTCGGCCGCCAGCTCAACCAATTGGGTGCGAATATCCTCATCGTGCCCAAGGGCGCCTCGCTGCAAGACTACTACTCGGCCGACAACAACGGGCAGACGCTGCCTGAGGAGCACGTCGACGAGATCCTTTTGGCCACGCTGACTGGCGTCGAGAAACTTTCGCCCAAGTTGTGCGTGCCGGCCGACATCGACGGACAGCCGATCACGCTGACCGGCATTCTGCCGCAAAGCGAGTTCGAGGCGAAAGCCGCCTGGCAAACGGCCTCGATGTTCAAGCAGCCCCACGTCGGTTGCCAACGTGCCCACAGCCCGCCCACGGCCGAAGATCGATCCCCGGCCGCGTTGGCCACGCAGCGAACCATTGAACAACTGAATCACCAGGACGTCGTGTTCGGCGCCGAAGCCGCCGCACGGCACGACGTGCACGTGGGCGACCATGTCACGCTGTTGGGCGCGCCGTTCGAGGTTCTGGCGATCCTGCCCGAAACCGGCACGGCCGACGACAGCCGCGTGTTTGCTCATCTTCACCGCGTGCAGGATCTGTCCGACGCGGGTTCGGTTGTCAGTGCGATTGAAGTCCTTGGCTGTTGCGAAGACGCCGCCGGCGATCTGGTGCCGCAGCTTGCCAAACTGCTGCCCGACAGCCGCGTTGTCACAATTTCGCAGGTCGTCGAAACGCAGGTGAACGTCAACCGGCTGATGTCCGGAGTTTCGATCCTGGTGTTGGTCGTTCTGGTGCTGGTCGGCGGCGCGAGCGTGTTGAGCACGATCGCGTCGAACGTTCGCGAGCGGCGTCGAGAAATCGGCACGCTGGTGGCCCTGGGAGCCACGCCGCGGCTCGTGTCGCTCTTGTTCCTGCTGAAAGCAACCTGGCTCGGAGCGATCGGCGGGCTGGGCGGTGCGGCGCTAGGTGTCGGCGTTGCGATGTGGCTCGGTCCGCGGTGGGCCGGCATTTCGGTACTGCCCTTGTACGACGTTGCCGCGATGGCGGTCGGGGCGGCAATCGGCGTTACGCTGTTGGCCGCCTACTGGCCGGCGCGACAAGCCGCCCGTTTGGATCCTTGCATTTGCTTCCGGGAGGTTTAGCACGATGTTTCGCTTGCAAGACGTGACCAAGACGTATCACCGCCGCGGCGAGCAAGTCGTGGCCTTTCAGGCAGCGTCGCTCGAAATCGCCGCCGGAGACTACCTTGCGATCGTCGGTTCCAGCGGCAGCTGCAAGACCACGCTGCTCTCGATGCTGGGCGGCATGCTCTCACCCGATGCCGGCCGCGTCTGGGTCGACAACCGGTCGATCTACGAGTGCTCGGTGCCACAGCGCGCGGCGATCCGCCGCGACAAGCTCGGCTTTGTGTTCCAAACGTTCAACCTGGTTCCCTACATGTCGGCCGTGGAGAACGTGCAAGTGCCGCTCTACCTGGCTGGGATTGCGCCGGCCGTTCAGCGCCAGCGCGCCGCCGAGTTGCTCGAGCGCGTCGGCCTGGAAGATCGCTTGCATCACAAGCCGAGCGAACTGAGCGTTGGCCAGCAGCAGCGCGTGGCATTGGCCCGCACGCTGGCCAACAGTCCGCCGGTGATCCTTGCCGACGAACCGACCGGAAACCTGGATCCCCAGAGCCGCGAGCGCGTGCTTGAGTTCTTTGCGGAGCTGCATCGCGAGGGCCGGACGATCGTCGTCGTGACGCACGATGCAGTTGCCGCCAACGATGCCTGCCGTAAACTGACGCTGTCCGACGGTGTGATTGTCGGGGTCGACACCGATGCCCACAAACGGACCGTCGCGGCATGACCCGCGCCGAACGAGCCGATCGGAGAGACGGATGGCCAACGCGGTTTTCAAAATCCACGGCATGGACTGCGCCGAGGAAGTGGCCGCACTCCGCGCCGAGCTCGAGCCGCTGGCTGGCGTCGCGGGTCTCTCGTTCGACGTGCTCAACGGCAAGATGAGCGTTGAGTTTTCCGAGGCGCAGATCTCGACCGGCCAGATGATCGCTGCCGTGCAACGCGCAGGCCTTCGGGCCGAACCCTGGGAACGGGCTGCCGCCAATTCGACCCACGCCGAAGCCGCGCTCCGTTGGCGCAAAGCGGCCGCGACCGCCGCAAGCGGCGCGTTGGTGGCGATCGGATTCGCCGTGCATGGGGCCGCCGAAGGTTGGCGGGCCGCGATCGGCGAAGACTCGGTCGTGCCGCTCGCCTCGAAGCTTTGCTACCTCGCGGCGATCGTTGCCGGGGCGTGGTACGTGGCTCCCAAAGCAGGACGGGCACTGCTGCGCCGGCGGCCCGACATGAACCTGCTGATGATGCTTGCCGTCGGCGGCGCGATTCTGATCGAGCAGTATTTCGAGGCGGCTATGGTCGCGTTCCTGTTCGCGCTGTCGCTCGCCTTGGAGTCGTGGAGCGTTGGCCGAGCCCGACGTGCGATCGCGGCACTGATGTCGCTTAGCCCTCCTTCGGCCCGACTGTTGCAAGCCGACGGCACCGAACAGTTGGTCGACGTGGGCCAGGTCACCCCCGGCAGCACGATCGTCGTGCGGCCAGGCGATAAGTTTCCGCTCGACGGATCGGTCGCCAAGGGAACGACAACCGTCAATCAGGCGCCAATCACCGGCGAATCGGTGCCGGTTGCCAAGGCGCCAGGCGACGAAGTCTTCGCCGGAACGATCAACCAGGACGGCGCCGTCGAAGTCGTAACGACTAAGGCGGCCGAAGATACGACGCTGGCCCGGATCATCCGCATGGTCGGCGATGCCCAGAGCAAGCGCGCGCCGAGCGAGCAATGGGTCGAACGGTTCGCCCATTACTATACGCCCAGCGTGATGATCTTCGCGTTGGCCGTGATGGTCGTGCCGGCGCTGCTGTTTGATGGGGACTGGTCGAAGTGGTTCTACGAAGGTTTGGTGCTGTTGGTCATCGCTTGCCCGTGCGCGCTGGTCATCTCCACGCCGGTGAGCATTGTCGCGGCGCTCACGGCGGCGGCGCGGCAGGGTGTGCTGATCAAGGGCGGACCCTATATCGAAGCGCCAGCCCGGCTCAAAGCGATCGCCATGGACAAGACCGGCACCCTGACCGAAGGCCAACCCACCGTCAAAGACGTCGTCCCGCTCTCCGGGCACACCGAGGCGGAGGTTGTGGAAATCGCCGCGGCGGTGGAAGCACGGTCCGAACACGCATTGGCTAAGGCCGTCGTCCGCGCCGCCAACGCACAGGCCATTCGTTTCGCAGCCGTCGACGACTTTCAAGCGATGAAGGGCAAGGGCGCCACCGCCACGGTCGACGGCCAGCCGGTCTGGCTCGGATCGCACCGATTGCTCGAAGAGCGCGGCCAAGAAACCCCGGCGATGCACGAACAGCTCGAAGCCATGGAACGTGACGGGTCGAGTGTGATCGTGGTCGGCAATGAGAGCCACGTCTGCGGAATGATTGCGGTGGCCGACAACATCCGACCAGAGTCCGCCAAGGCGGTGGCCGACTTGCGCAGCTCGGGCATCGAGCATATCGTCATGCTCACCGGCGACAACCAAGGCACTGCCGACGCGATCGGGCGCGAGGCCGGCGTCGACGAAGTGCGCGCCGAGCTGCTGCCGGAAGACAAAGTTCATGCCGTGGAACAATTGGTGGCGCGCTACGGCGAAGTCGCCATGATCGGCGACGGTGTCAACGATGCACCGGCGATGGCGCGGGCGACCGTTGGCATCGCGATGGGTGCCGTTGGAACCGACGCCGCGCTCGAGACCGCCGACATTGCGCTAATGGGCGACGACTTGCTCAGCGTGGCGTGGCTGATCCGCCATTCCCGCCGAACGTTGAACATCATTCGCCAAAACATTGTCGCCGCGCTGGCCGTCAAGGCCGCGTTCGTCGCGCTGACCCTGGTGGGCCACGCGTCGCTGTGGGCCGCGATTGCCGCCGATACGGGCGCCTCGCTGGCCGTGATCTTTAACGGACTCCGATTGCTGCGCTCCAACCACTAACCACTATCAACATACCACCCCGGCCGCCGCTACCCTGCCGCCACCGACCATCCCGCCAACGATCGCCAACACCAAACGAAACACGGACGTTTCGATGCCACGCCTCCGCCCACGATCGACTGCTGCGGTGCGACTGCCGGCCGCGACGATGCGCCTGGTGGTCGTCGCGTTGACGTTCGGACTGCCGGTGACAGCCATCGCCGGGCAGCCGGTCGCAAGCGATTCCAGCCGGCCGCTGCCGCCGGTGCGGCCACAGGAGTCCTTCGTGCAGTTTTCGCTGCCAGCACCGGGCACGCACGAGGCTGTTCCCAGCGGTGCGCCCGCGGCCGAACCGGCAGAATCTTGCCTTTCGCTGGAAGACTTGCAGAACATCGCGCTGCGGAACAATCCGACACTGGTCCAAGCGTCGGCCCAAGTCGGCGCGGCCGAGGGACAGTGGATCCAGGCCGGACTGAGACCGAATCCGATCATAGGCTATCAGGCCAGCGAAATGGGCAACGAAGGACAGTCGGGCCAGCAGGGCGCCTTCTTGAGCCAGGAAATCATGCGGGGCCGCAAACGACAACTCGCCCAGTTGGCCGCGAGCCGCGAAGTGGCCCAAGCTCAACAGGGATTCTACGCGCAGCGACTGCGCATCCTCAACGACGTCCGCTCAGAGCACTTCAACGTACTGGTCGCGCAGCGGGCGATGGAGCTGACCCAGGAGGTCGCTTCGCTGAATCAAGAAGTGCTGAACAACTCGGAGCGGATGTTCGAGGGCAAGCAGATTGCCTACAACGACGTGCTGCAAGCGCGGATTCAGGCGAGATCAACCGCAATCGCCGTCCAGAACGCGCGGCATCGCTACGCCGCGTCGTGGCGTCGGCTGACTTCGGTGATCGGCGTTCCCCAGTTGGCCCCACAAAAACTGAGCGGTGCGTTGCAACCCCCGGCAGACGACCTCGATTGGGACACGAGCATCGCGAGACTCTTTTCGCAAAGCCCGGAGCTGACCGCTGCCCGAATCAACGTGGCCCAGAAGCAAGCGGTGCTGGAACGAGCACAGGTCGAACCAATGCCTAATGTGTTCGTCCAGATGGGAATCCAGCGCGATAACTCTACCCAAGATACGATCGGAAATGTCCAAATCGGCGTGCCCGTTCCCTTGTTCAATGCGAATCAGGGCAACGTCCAGACGGCCTACGCCGACTTGCGCAATGCTCGGGCCGAAGTTGGGCGCGTGCAACTCAGCCTTCGCAATCGGCTTGCCACAGCGTTCGAGACCTACGCCAACGCGCAGAACGAAGTCGAACAGTACTCGCGCGAGATTCTTCCCGACGCTCGCAAGTCGCTCGACCTGGTGCTCAAGGGATACCCTGAACAGTTCAACATCGTGACGCTGTTGGTGGCGCAGCGCACTTACGCGCAAGCCAGCCTGGCATACTTGCAGGCGCTGCAACAACTGGGCGTTAGCCGCGTGGCCATCGAGGGATTGATGCTGACCGGCAGCCTCCGCGAGGAACATGCCATCGACGTGCCGCGCGTCGACGTCGGAATCGCGCCGGTGTTTGGACCAGGCAGGCCGCCCGTCGAGACGAAGTAGCCCTTTGCCCACCGCTTGCATGCCGCGCTGCCGGTGCGGTCTTGCAGATCAGGCCGTGCGCCGAGAATTGTCGCGAACGTGTGCAATTTTCCGATTGCGCGTGACCCGGCAAATCACGTTGTCACGGCGAGCATTTAGCCGTGCGGCGCAAAGCGAAGGGCTTGCCAGTGACCGGCAGTAGTAGAATAATAATTGCTGGGCATTCGCGAGACAGGATCCGCATGCCCAGCCTCCGCGAACGACTTCGCGGGATTGCTCTCGACCGGAGCTTGTCCGTTGAGCCATTGCGTCACGATCGTCGCCGTCGTCTCCGTGCTGTGGCACACGATGGCGGGTTGCTGCGCGCATCATCGACACGATCCCCCGCTCGAGTCGCCGGGCGCGCCCGCGCACGGCCATGCGGTGTTTCACTCGCACTTCGGCACCGACGGGCATGATCACGACCCGTTCGAAGAGGGCACGCCCGGCGCACCTTGCTCGCCGGATTCCGACGCGGAGGCGTGCACGTTTCCGACGTCGTCCGTACGGATCAGCATCGAGCGTGACGTCGCGCCAACCGGCTACCTGCCGATCGCGGCCGACGTCGACGCGTCATATGGCCACCACACCGCGACAGTGGCCATCAATTTGGTCGAACTGCTAGGTCACGACGCTCCCGGTGCGCTTGCGCGCCACCTTGCGCTCGGAGTTTTGCAGCTCTGAAGCCTCTTTGAATCGTAGGCGCGATCGTCGTCTGCCGGCCGATCGCTTCTGCGTCTTGCTGTTTGGCGCCCGATTGTCACTTGCGGTTTGAGATGCGCGCCGTTTCGTTTGGCATTCGGGCAATAGTCTCACGATTTGCCCGCTGGTTCGCGGGAGGTTGCGATGGTGGAAGAAAAACGTCGAGTCGCGATTGGGGCCTGGTCGATCGTGGCGGTGATTTGCCTGGTCGTAGCAGTGGGGTCCGCGCCATGGTGGTCGGGCTGGTTCGCACGGCCTGAGACCTCCGCCGGTGCGGATTCCAGCGATGGCGAACCGGCGCACGCACACGACGACGACCACGCCGGGCATTCCGAAGCAACGTCGATCGAGCTGAGCGAAAAGGGGCTCAAGAACATCGGGTTCGAGCCGATGACCGTGAAGCTGGGTAGCTTCGTCAAGACGGTTTCGATGCCGGCGATGGTTACCGAGCGGCCCGGCCGTTCGCAGATCGACATCACGGCGCCGCTTACCGGAGTGGTTACCCGGATCGTGCCGCTGCAAGGCGCGGCCGTCGAGCCGGAGGGTGAGTTGTTCACCATGCGCTTGACGCACGAAGAACTCGTCGACGCGCAGCGGCAACTGATTCGCACGTCGGAAGACCTTGCGGTCGTCAAACGAGAGGTGGACCGCCTCGAGGCGTTGGGAGAGGGGATCGTCGCCGGACAGCGGGTTCTCGAACAGAGGTACGAACAACAGCGGCTCGAGGCTTCGCTGCGCGCCGAGCGCCAGGCCCTGTTGCTGCACGGCCTGAACGAAAAACAGGTCGACGACATCCTGAAGCGTCAGGAATTGTTGCGAACGATCACTGTGCGCGCTCCCCAACAGGCCGACCACGGCGAGGCGTGCGATGACCAGCACGTGTTTCACGTGCAGCGACTGGACGTCAAGATCGGACAACAGGTCAACGTCGGTGCGACGCTGGCCGTGTTGGCCGACCATTGCGAGCTCTACGTCGAAGGGCGCGCCTTCGAGGACGACGCCCGGCTGCTGCGGCGCGTGGCCCGCGAAGGTTGGGACATTTCGGCCTCGTTGCTGACTCCGGGCGAAGAGTCGATCACGATCGACGGCCTGAAAGTGCTCTACCTGGCCGATCACGTCCAGAAAGAATCGCGCGTGTTCTTGTTCTATCTCTCGCTGCCCAACTCGGTCGAGCTCGATCAAACCGTTTCCGGACATCGGTTCGTCGAGTGGCGTTTCAAACCGGGGCAACACCTGGAATTGCACGTGCCGGTCGAAAAGTGGCAACAGAAGATTGTTCTGCCGGTCCAGGCGGTCGTCGACGAAGGCGCCGAGGAGTACGTCTATCGACAAAACGGCGATCATTTCGACCGCGTGCCGGTCCACGTCGAATATCGCGATCGAGAGTCGGTCGTGGTAGCCAACGACGGAGCGATCTTTCCAGGCGACGTGCTGGCGGCGCGCGGCGCGTACCAGATGAACTTGGCGCTCAAGAACCAGGCCGGCGGCGGCGTCGATCCGCATGCCGGCCACAGCCACTGAATCCGGAAAACCACAGTTGAACCCATCATGAGCGTAAGAAGAAGCTTCGACCAACGGGAGAGTCGCCGGTGCTGAACGCCGTCATTCGCGCTTCGCTGCAGAACCGACTGCTCGTGCTGGCGATCGCGCTGTTCACGATGCTCTACGGCGGCTGGCAGGCTTACAACCTGCCGATCGACGTATTTCCCGATCTCAATCGGCCGCGCGTCGTCGTGCTGACCGAAGCACCCGGCATGGCGCCCGAAGAAGTCGAGTCGCTCATCACGTTTCCCTTGGAGACGGTCCTCAACGGTGCTACCGGCGTGCAAGCCGTGCGTACGTCGTCCGGCGTTGGGCTATCGGTGATCTACGTCGAGTTCGATTGGGGAACCGACATCTACAACGACCGCCAGATCGTGGCCGAACGCGTAGCGCTGGCCGGCGAACGATTGCCCGAAGGCGTGAGTCCGCAGTTGATGCCCATTTCGTCGATCATGGGCCAGATCATGATCCTGGGGATGATCACCACCGGCGACGAAACGTCGCCGATGGAACTGAGAACACTCGCCGATTGGGTCGTGCGGCAGCGGCTGCTCACGATTCCGGGCGTGTCGCAGGTCATTGTCATGGGTGGCCAGCGCAAGCAGTTCCAGGTGCTAGTGGATCCGAACCAGTTGATTCGCTACGGCGTCACGCTCCGCGACGTGAAGGACGCGCTGCGGCAGAGCAATCAAAATACGGCCGGCGGCTACCTGGACGAACAGGGTCCCAACGAGTTTCTGGTTCGCTCGCTGGGCCGTGTGACCACGGTGGAAGAATTAGGCCGCATCTCGGTGGCGCACCGCGACCATCAATCGGTCCGCCTATCTCAAGTGGCCAAGATCATCGAAGGCCCCCAGGTCAAGCGGGGCGACAGTTCGGCGTACCTGCGCGATGCCGACGGGAACATGATCGGCGGGCCGGCCGTCGTGCTCACCGTGCAGAAGCAGCCCAATGCCGACACGCGCCGTGTCAGCGACGAGGTGCTGGCCGCGATGAACGAATTGCAGGCTTCGTTCCCGGCCGACGTCAAGGTGTTTCACGAGCTGTACCAACAGAAGGCGTTCATTGATCTGGCGATTGCCAACGTGATGGAAGCCCTGCGCGACGGCGGCATCCTGGTCGTGATCGTGCTGTTCTTGTTCTTGTTGAATCTGCGCACGACGTTCATCACGCTGACGGCCATTCCGCTGTCGCTGGCGGTGACGGCGCTCGTTTTTCGGGCGTTTGGTCTGTCGATCAACACGATGCCCCTGGGCGGGCTGGCCGTGGCCATCGGACAACTCGTCGACGACGTGATCGTCGACGTCGAAAACATCTTTCGCCGGCTGCGCGAAAACCGCGCCAGCACCAACCCGAAGCCGCCGCTGCTGGTCGTGTATCAGGCGAGCTGCGAAATTCGCAACTCCATCGTCTACGGAACGATCATCGTCGTGCTGGTGTTTGTGCCGCTGTTCGCGCTATCGGGCATGGAGGGCCGGCTGTTCACGCCGCTGGGCATCGCCTACATCGTCTCGATTCTGTCCTCGCTGCTTGTGTCGTTAACGGTTACGCCCGTACTCGGCTACTGGCTACTCGGCCGCGCGTCGCTCGGGCACCAGGAGAAAGACGGCTTGCTCTTGCAGCTGCTCAAGTGGCTTGCCGAGCGGGTGATGCGGGTCAGCCTGCGCCTGTCCGCGCCTGTATTGGCCGTGGCTGCTGGCGCCGTCGCGATCGCGGGCATCGGGGCCTACCGGTTGGAGAGCGACTTTCTGCCACCGTTCAATGAAGGCGCCGTGCAGATCAACGTCCTGCTGCCGCCTGGCACGTCGCTCACGCAGTCGACGATCGTCGGCGAAAAGGTCGAACGGCGGCTTCAGCAGATCGACGATGTGACGGCGATCGTGCGCCGTACCGGCCGGGCCGAGATGGACGAGCACGCCGAGGGCGTGAACGTCAGCGAGGTCATCGTTTCGATCGATCCCCAGTCCGCCCGCGCCCGCGAGGAGATCATCGAGGACATTCGGGAGTCGATGGCCGATATTCCCGGCATCGTAACTTCGGTTGAGCAACCGCTGGCCCACCTCATTTCTCACATGCTGTCCGGCGTGAAAGCCCAAGTGGCCGTCAAGATCTACGGCGACGACTTGGACGTGTTGCGCCGGGAGGCAAGCAAGGTTGAAGCGGCGATTGCCGAAGTGCCCGGCGTGCGCGATTTGCAAGTCGAGCCGCAAGTGATCATTCCGCAATTGCGGATCGAAGCCGACGGCGAGCGGCTCGGCCACTACGGGCTACAGCGGATGGACGTCAACGAGTTCATCGAGACCGCCATGCAGGGCGACGTCGTTTCGCAAGTGTTGGACGGGCAGCGCACGTTCGATCTGCTTGTGCGCATGGACGAGCCCTATCGCGAAGATCTCGAGGTGTTGCGCCGCTTGGCCGTCGAGCTGCCGGAAGGCGGCACCACAAAACTCGAAGACGTCGCCCGGATCTACGAATCGGGCGGACCGAACACGATCAACCGGGAACAGGCCCGGCGCCGCATCGTGGTCCAGTGTAACGTCCGCGGGCGCGGTCTGGTCGACGTCGTGCAGGATATCAAGCAGCGCCTGCAACCGATCGAGGTGGAGCTGCCGACCGGCTACTTCGTCGAGTACGGCGGACAGTTCGAGAGCCAGCAGTCCGCATCCCGGATGATCGCGATTCTGTTTGCGATATCGCTCGTCGGGATGTTCTTCGTGCTGTACACGATGTTCGGTTCGGCCAACCTGTCGTTGCAAGTGATGGTGGCCCTGCCGATGGCGTTCATCGGTTCGGTCGCCGCGTTGTACCTGACCGGACAAACGCTCACCGTGGCCAGCATGGTTGGGTTCATTTCGTTGTGCGGCATCGCCTCGCGCAACGGCATCCTGCTGATCAATCACTACTTGCACCTGGTGCGCTACGAGGGAGAAACGTGGACCCGCGAGATGATCGTGCGGGCAGGAAAAGACCGGCTGGCTCCGGTGCTGATGACGGCGCTGACGTCCGGAATCGGGCTGGTGCCGTTGGCCATGGCCGCCGGTGAGCCCGGCAAGGAGATCCTCTACCCGGTGGCGACGGTCGTAATCGGCGGCCTGATCACCAGCACGTTGCTCGAGTTTCTCGTGCGGCCCGCACTGTTTTGGCAGTTCGGGCTGCGCGCCGCGCAGCGAGTTGTTGCACGCGGCGACGAGAACGTGCCGTTGGTGGAGGAGGGTGCGATGACCACGCAGGCGGCGAATTGATACGAGACGGTTGCAAGAAAGGTTGAGTGCGGCGCCGATCGGCTGCCGAATCGCCGCCGCGCCGTGAATCGAACAGCAACTTGAACAAGTAGTCACACTTTTCGATGGTTCGTAAGACACAGGGAGGATTTTGATGAACTGGTTTCTTATTGACATGTCGGTGGTGTTGGGGCTGGTGCTGGTTGCCGGTTGTTCCGCGGACACCGGCGCCGCAGTGGCGGACGCTCCGCCCGCGGATCATGGCCACGACCACGGAAGCGCGCATTCCCACGTGGGTCCGCGCGGCGGGACATTGATCGATTTGGGCAACGATGCGTATCACGCCGAGCTAGTGCGCGACGCCGACGCCGGCCAGTTCAAGGTGTTCCTGCTCGATGCCAATGCCACGCAGGCCGCCCCGATCGACGCCGCTTCGCTCACGATCAATTTGCGGCATCACGACGCGAACGAGCAGTTCGAGATCGCCGCCGAGGCACTGGCCGATGATCCAGAAGGCAAATCGTCGTGCTTCGTGTCCAGCGAAGAGGAGTTGATCCACGCGCTGGACCACGATCACGCGCAAGGGTCGCTCGTCGTGATGATCGACGGCAAGCAGTACCGGGGCGAGTTCGGCCACGCCCATGACAGTGCCGCCCAGGGCG
Organism: uncultured Planctomycetaceae bacterium; assembly: GCA_937952415.1. GTDB lineage: Bacteria > Planctomycetota > Planctomycetia > Pirellulales > PALSA-1355 > CALFYT01. The sequence goes on from CALFYT010000111.1 coordinate 54,448, forward strand.
AAGGCACGGCTCACGATCACGACGGGGCGGGCCACGCCGACGAGGGCTCTGGCCACGATCACGACGACGCGGACCACGATCATGCCAAGGACGGCAACCACGACAATCGCGGCTCGGAAGACGGCTCGGACGCAAAGCCACAAAGCCCTTGATGGCAGCGCCCAGCACGGCCTCGATCGTTGCATTGCGTGCAGCGGCGGCCTATTGTAACGGCCAGACTGTTTGAACAGAGCGAACAAGGACCGCCGCCGCGGCACCGCACGCGCCGCGCATCCCAATGCCGACGACGTCGCATGCGACTTGCCTTCTATACGTACAGCTACACGGACCGGCAGAATCTCGACATCGAGGATTGTCTGCGGCGGATCGCGCGTACCGGCTACGGCGGAATCGACGAGTCGGGCACGTTCGGTAGCTCCGACAGCCCGCAATCGGTGAGTGCCGAGCGCAGGACCGAGATTCGCACGTCGGCCGCGCGCCACAAACTGTCGGTCGAGGCGGTCGTGACTCACGCGGAGTTGACCACGACCCTGGCGGGCGACCCGCCGTTGGATCTGCGAGGCAGTGTCGACCTGGCGGCCGACATCGGCGCGGGCGTGGTCACGTTTCACATGAGCGTGCGACCCGAGTCGCTCGACGACGGCGCGCTGCGGACGAAGGTTGTCCCGTGGTTGCGCGAGGCGGCGAACTACGGCGCCGGCAAGCATATTGCCCTGGCCGTCGACGGGATCTGGCCGACGTGGATTGTCGACAGCCCGGATGCTCTCGACCGGTTGTTCACGGACGTCGACCACCCGAACCTTGGCGTGAACTTCGATCCGTGCTATCTCACGTTGATGGGCGTCGACCCGGTCGCGTTCGTCCGCCGTTTCAAGGACCGCATTCCGCACGCGCATCTGAAGGACCACGTGGGCAAGTATCCCAAATGGGAGCACCGGATTCCCGGCGATGGCGAAATGGACTACGTGCCGATTTTCGCGGCGCTGCAAGAGGCCGGGTTCGACGGTTCGGCCGCGGTCGAGTGCTTTGTGTCGATGCCGTTCGAGCAGGCCTGCGACGAAGGCTACGCGGCCATGCGAAAGGCCATGACAGCGGCGGGTGTGGAATCTGGCAGGTAAGGTGGTCTAGAATGGGCCTAACGTGAAGCCTGCCACGGTGCGCGTGAGCATTCGATCAACGGGCGAATACGGATCCGCGTGCCGCGCGAGTTCGACACGTAAGCCTCGGGTGTGCCACCGCCTCATGTTTCAAGAAAGCTTTAGAAACTTCTTCGCATGGTCCGAGCGCCAACCGGCCTGGATTCGGTTCGGCGTGACACCTGTTTTTTCTCCGCTCGTGGTTGTACTGTGGATGCTGTGCCTGGTCCCACGCACTTCTGCCGTCTGCATCACTATTCTCATTGCCTTTTACAGTGTTGCGACTTGGAATCACCTCCTCCCGCCGGGCTTCTTTGAGCGGACGCCATTGATACTTGCAACTGTTTATGTGTGCTTACTGATTGGCGGATACATGGGCGTTTTAGAGCATTTCGTGACCCGCTCTCTTTCGGCGCGCGATTCTGGAACCAACGATACGAACTAGCTTACAGCGGCTGGAAAGATGAAATTGCCAGTCAGCAGTGTTCCGATCCGGTAGATCTGACAATGCACCGACAAGCCATACTTGACGAGATTTGGGGCAGCGCGACGAGTCGGTTCAACGACGTTGGTTTCCTCGAATTGACGCCAAGTGAACAGACCGCGATCTGTTTGACGGAGATATACGTCGAGGTGCAGACTGGGGCTTTCCACCAATACTATTCGAATTCTTCCGGTGATCACGCCCAGGACGCTCCTCCCTTGTTAGACCGGATTGGTGCCAATGAACTTGCCGGCATCATTCGCCGTTGCAACGAAGTCTTTGGTCCCGAGGGACCGCCTCGCCGCCGTGAAACCCGCATGACCGCCGTTGACTCACTTGAAGAATGGCAAGCCGCACAACTCGACTCGTTGGCCGACGAGTTTTTCGATCTTCCATATGACGCACAAGTGCGGTTCGAGGAGTTCGCTTTGCGGCACCTCGATGAGTTTCCTGGAATAGCCAACTCATAAAATGAGGAAAAACCCAATGAAGTACGCCGCCCACTTGCTGTTGCTCTTCGTACTGACGTTGCCGGTTCGGGCCGCCGAGTTCGAGGCCGTATCGCCCGAGTCAGTCGGCTTCGACGCGAAGAAGCTGGCCGCGATCGACGACGCCATGCAAGCGCACGTCGACGAAGGCCGTATCGTGGGCTGCTCGGCATTGGTCGTGCGCGACGGCAAAGTGGCGTACTTTCGCACGTGGGGCGATGCCGACCGCGAACAGCAAAAGCCCATGACCGACGACGCGATCTTTCGCATCTATTCGATGTCGAAGCCGATCACCAGCGTCGCGGTGATGCAGTTGGTCGAGCAAGGCAAGCTGGATCTCGACGATCCAATCTCGAAGTACTTGCCCGAGCTGGCCGACATGAAGGTGCTGGTGGTCGAGAGAGACGACGACGGCAAGGAGACCTTCGAGGAAGTCGCCGCGCAGCGCGAAATCACGCCCCGCGATCTGCTTCGGCACACGTCAGGCTTTACGTACGGATTCTTCGGCAATAGCGAAGTCGACAAGCGCTACCTTCAAGCCGGCATCCTGCGCACCGGCGAAACGATCGCCGACATGGTCAGCAAGCTTGGGAAGATCCCGCTGAAGCATCAGCCCGGCACGCGCTGGGAGTACAGCGTGTCGACCGACGTGTTGGGCCGGCTCGTGGAAGTGGTCTCGGGTGAGCGGTACGACGAGTATCTGAACCAGCACATCTTCGAGCCGCTTAAGATGACCGACACGTTTTTCAGCGTGCCGCGGGACAAGCAAGACCGGTTGGCCCAGTTGTACACCGGCGACGGCGACAAACTGAAGACGGCAGAATCGGTACGGTCGCGCCGCTTCGTCAACCCGACGCGGTTCTTTTCCGGCGGCGGAGGGCTGTGTAGCACGGCGGGCGACTATTTGCGCTTCTGCCAGATGATGCTCAACGAGGGAGAGCTGGACGGTGCCCGCGTCCTCAAGCCCGAGACTGTGCGGCAGATGATCACGAATCAACTGACCGACGACATCCAGCGTCGGCCGGGACTCGACTTTGGGTTGGGCTTTGCCATCTCGCCCGAGGGCCGATATAGCTGGGGCGGCGCCGCCGGGACGCGGTTTTGGATCGATCCGGAGAACAAGATCATCGGCCAGTTCATGATCCAGATCATCCCGTACGAGAATCGCAATTTTGGCGACCGGATGCGCGAGATGGTCTACGCCGCGCTCGTGGAGTAGTAGCGCGTTCGAGCCGGCCGGCGGCGGAGTCCGCTTCCGAAGTCGTACGGCTCGCGGCCGCATGACCCACGACGGTGTCGTTGCGCGGCCTCGGTTCGCGGCTCCGCAATCCACTCCACACCGGAGCTACTCTGGCGGCGTGCAAGTTCACGTTCGCCAGTCCACGACGGCCCCGCCGGTGCTGCGCTTGGCGATCACGCCCCTGCATGCGCAGAAGCTGGCGTCCGGTTCTAGCGAAAATGCCGTCTGACGTAGTCTGTGCGATCTTGCCAGCGATCCCTGTCGCGACGGATGTGACGCAAAAGTCGGCAACCGATTGCCGAGCCGGGTGCTAGAGTTGTACGGATTCTCATGCAGGCGAGAAGGTGATTCGGGCGCCCTTGGCGCGCCCACGCAAAACATAAATAGGAGGTCCACTATGTTACAGGGACAAGTGGAGAAGGCCGCTCAGACGGTCAGCGACACTGGAAAAGAACTTTCCGAGACCGGCCAAGCGCTAAGCGGCAAAGTGGTCGGGGCTGGTGAGCAGACGTGGGAAACGCTCCGCGAGCAGTTCACCGAAATGGCCAGCGTTTACCTGCCAAAAGCCGCAGCGGCTCTGATCGTGCTGATTGTCGGCTGGGTGCTGGCTCTGTGCATCGCCGCGATCGCCCGAGGCGTAACGCGCAGACTGGCCCGGACGCGCTGGTTCAGCAATTGGCTGACGGCCGAGGAAGGTCGCGAGGTTACCGAAGTCAGCCGAACGGTTGGTAAGGGCGTTTTTTACCTGTTCATGTTGTTCGTGCTGGTGGCCTTCTTTCAGACGCTCGGACTGACGACTGTCACCGAGCCGCTCAACGCGTTTTTGAATCAGGTGTTCGAGTATGCTCCGCGGATTGTGGCCGCGGCCGTGATCCTATTTGTTGCCTGGGTAGTGGCTCGAATCCTGCGATTTGCGGTGCACGGGCTGCTGACCGCGGCCAAGATCGATCGTCGCCTGACGCGCCAGACCGGTGTCGACGCCGACGAAGACGTACCGCTCACCAAGACGCTCTCGGAAGCCACCTACTGGCTGACGTTCCTGCTGTTTCTGCCCGCGTTGCTGGATGCTTTGAAAGTGCCCGGCATGCTGGCGCCGGTGCAGGATATGGTGACTCAGGTTCTCGGGTTCTTGCCGAACCTGTTTGCCGCGGCGGTCATCCTGGCGATCGGCTGGTTCGTGGCGCGGATCGCGCAACGCTTTGCGACCAATCTCCTGGATGCCGTCGGCGTGGATCGCCTGAGCGATCGGACCGGGCTGTCCAACGTGATCGGCGGCAACCGCCTGTCCGCCGTATTGGGCATGGTTGTCTACGTGCTCGTGTTCGTGCCGGTGATCGTTGCCGCGCTCAACGCGCTGCAGATCGAGGCCGTGACCCGGCCCGCCAGTGAAATGCTCGACACGATGCTAGCCACGATCCCCGGCATTATCTCGGCCATCTTCGTGGTTGCCGTGGCTTGGGTTGTCGGCCATATCGTCTCGGGCATCGTCACGAATCTGCTTCGTGCCATCGGCTTTGATCGGCTGCCGCATCATCTGGGGATTGCCCGCGCGACGCCGCAAGGCGGGCGGACTCCTTCGCAGATCGCCGGCTACATCGTCATGGTGGCGATCGTCCTGTTCGCGATCATGCAGGCCCTGCCGATGCTGGGATTCGATCTGTTGGCTTCCATGATGGCTGAGTTCCTCGAGTTTGCCACCCAGGTATTCTTGGGGTTGGTCATCTTCGGGTTTGGCCTGTACTTCGCTCGGCTGGTTGGCGACATCATTCGCGATTCGGCCGTCGACAACTCGCTGTTGCTCTCCAGAATCGCTCGGGTCGCGATCATCGTCGTGGCCGGCGCGATGGGCTTGCAGCAGGCCGGCTTGGCCGAAGAGATTGTCAACATTGGTTTCGCCATCACCGCAGGCGCCATCGCCGTCGCGGCGGCGATTGCCTTCGGGATCGGTGGACGTGACGCAGCCAGGACGGTGATCGAGGACTACGTCAAATCGTCCCGTCGGACACCGAAGGTCTAGCGCCCAGCGGTAGATCAGACTTAGGCGGCGGGTTCGCCAACAGCAGGCGGGCCCGCCGCTTTTTTGCGCGCTGCCGGGGCCCGAGGAAAACACTTCATTTCCATTGTGAGAACCGACTCACAGGGCGCGTCGGCCACCGTAATCTGCTCCGCTGTTCGACGACTTCTCGATTCGACGCGATATCAAGTCTCGCTCTGGATGGTCTCGCGTAGCTGTGTGAGCAGTGCGTCGAGCAGATCGCGCCGTTTCTCCCTTCCAAAGTGCTTCTGGTCGCAACGAATGCAGATTGACAACTTGCCGGCGTAAGTGTGTACCGCGCAACAGAGGCGCGTCTCGGGTCGGATGGGGCCGATTCCGTAGCCGTTTTCCAGAATCAGGTCACCGGCCGCGCGGCGGCCGTCGCGCCACGGCAGCCGTATGTGGTCGAAGCCCGCGTTTAAGTTGCTGAACACGGCTGTGGCAAAGGCCCATTTACGGTTCAGACTGTGACGTAGCAGAGGCGGCCAGAGGCAAAGCAAACGCATGCCGAGTTCGTATGACAGACCGCGCCGGTTACGTTTGATCGCCGCCATTTCCGTGTCGATCGAATTGAGCAGCGTCGATCGCCCCTGGCATTCGGCTTCTCGGCGCGTGAGAAACGCATAGCTGAATACGTTGGCCGCCGGCATCCGATAATCTTGCTTCCGTCGCACGTTGATTGGCACCATCATACGAATCGGTCGTAGCGATTCGGGGGTGCCCTGGTTCCAGCCAGCCAACATCAAATAGTAGTCGCGCAACAATAGGCTGTGCAGCCGGACCGACAATTTGCGCGCGACACGCTCCAGTTCGGACGTCTCGTATTCCGATAGCGTGTGAACCAGAAAATCATCCGCCGAAGCCACGTCGTTGGCCGCCGCGGGTCGACGGCCGTGATCGTCCACGACCGCGGCACGGCGCAACAAAAGCGCCAAGCTGATCCGCGCGGCGCGACCCAGGTCGGTCAATCGCACGCGGCCCTTCAAGAGCGAGTGTCCGTCCCGATCGTCCAGCAAGCGGTAGTCTAGCGCTGGCCAGGGAGGCTCGCCCGGGCTGGCCGCACAACCATGTGCGTAGCCCACCATGAGATCGGCGATAAACTGGAACGCGCCCATGCCATCGACGGCCACATGAGGAAAGACAAACAGCAGGACGGTCTTGTCCGCTTGGCGCCGAACGGTCAGCTTCAGTCCATCCGGCTCGGGCACCGTAGATGGTGCATCGCTCGACGGATCTTCGCCTTCGAGCCACTCGATTGGTTCTGGTTCGCCAGCTACCCACGATGGCCAATCGTTGTACTCGTGCTGGATTCGCGCAGAAAGAAACGGATGCCGGCGATGCGCTTGCTCGAACGCCTTTTCGAACAGCGCTCGCTCAAGCCGTCCACGGCATTCCACGCGAATCGGAAACACCGAGGGATAGCCGGGCCGATGCTCGACATAGTAGTAATACTCGAACGGCGTAAAGCGTTGCGGAAACAACGAATCGGACGTCCTCTCGTCCGCTCGCGGCGCGGCGCTCTCGCGCCGTGCAACGGTCGCTCTGCTCAGCATCGTCCCGCAGTGTGCCTTTCTCGCCTACGCAATGTGCGATCGGACGCATCCAGACATTTTGGACACGCGTGCGCCCGAGACGGATCGAGACATCAAAGTGGTCACCATTGTAACCCGACGAGCGCTTCCTGTGCCATGTCGAAGCGACGGTGCACAAAGTGTTCCAATCCGCCTCGTACTCGCCTCGATGCATGACATGCAAGCAACCGGTGCCGACGTTCGACGGGCGGCCAGTGCGTCGGCCGAAGGCGGCACACCCAGCACACGATAAGCGGCGCAGCAGGCGCACACTCGCAGGAACCGTACGGGGCGAAGCGAACCCTCGATGGATCAAGGGATTGTGCGAATGCCAGCGAGAGCCGGCGACATCCTGCGAAGTCGTCGAGCGGAGAGGACAGGATTCGAACCTGCGGACCAGTTTCCCGGTCACCGATTTAGCAAACCGGCGCTTTCGACCACTCAGCCACCTCTCCGGAAGTGGGCTTGCCGCGCGGCGGCGTCTCGGGCGAGCGAGTTTTCGCGCCAACGTCAGCACCACCTGTATTCTAGGGGAATTGCGCAGAATCTCAATACAGGTTCCGCTGGGCCACGGATACGGCTCTCAAGATGCCGTTCGCAAACCCATCACGAACTTCTCACACGTTTGCACGGCGCCGCACGACCGAAGCTTCCGCGAAGTGGCGACATGGACCGCTGGTCCACGATGCCGCTAGCTACGGACGCGCCGTGCGTGCCTTGGGACCAAGTTGCGACGGCAACAACTCGTAGGCCGTGTGAACCCATTCGCACAACAAGGGCCGCGTGTCGCGCGGATCGATAATCTCCTCGATCCCGAACGCTTCGGCCGTACGAAACGGCGATCGAACCGCGTTGAGCCGGTCTTCGATCTCGCGGCGTCGCGCGTCCGGATCGGGTGCGGCCTCAATCTCGCGCCGGTAAGCCGCCTGAACGCCGCCTTCGATCGGCAGCGATCCCCAATCGCCCGACGGCCACGCATAGCGCAGGTTGAGTCGATCAACGTTGCCATGGGCAGCACCGGCCACGCCGTACACACGCCGCAAGAGGATCGATATCCACGGAATCTCCGCCTGAAAAACGGTCGCCAGCGCCCGAGCTCCGAACCGCGCCGTGCCGGCTTGTTCCGCGGCCGTGCCGATCAGAAAGCCCGGGTTGTCCACAAAGTTGGCCACTGGCAGGTGAAACGTGTCGCACAGTTCCACGAAGCGCGTCATTTTCTCACACGCCGGCATGTCCGGCGCGCCGCCGCCCTGGCGCGGATCGTTGGCGATCACTCCGATCGGGTGACCATCGAGGCGCGCCAATCCGGTCACCAGCGGTGTGCCGTAATACTGCCCCATCTCGAAGAACGACTCGCGATCCAGAATCATGCGCAACAGGTGGCGTACGTCGTACGTCTGCCGGCGGTCGCGCGGAATGATCGACAGCAACCCCGCTTCCCGACGGGCGGGATCGTCGTCGGAATCGCGGCGTACGTGCTTCTTCCAGACTTTGCTCTGATGATAGGAAAGCAACCGCCGGATCGCGGCATATGCCTCGTCTTCGCTGTCGTCTTCCCTGTCCATCATGCCGCTTTGGTGCGCGTGAATGTGCGCGCCGCCCAGCTCCTCCTTGTTCACCTTTTGGCCAATGCCGCGCTCCACGACGGGCGGTCCGGCGACGAACAACTGACTGGAGTGCTTGACCATCACCGAGAAGTGCGACGTGGCCACACGCACCGCGCCCAAGCCCGCGACCGGCCCCAGACAGGCCGCCACGACCGGTACCGCGCCCATCAGCCGCACAACCGCCTCCCACGAGTGCATCACCGGCACATAGCTGAAGCCGATCATTTCGAGCGTTTTGACGCTGCCGCCTCCACCGGTGCCGTCGACCAATCGAATCATGGGCATTCGCATCCCCAGCGCCAATCGCTCTCCGTAGCCCATCTTGTCGCCGACGCGCGCATCGGCCGCGCCGCCGCGCACCGTGAAGTCGTCGCCGCCGACGACCACGCGTTGGCCGTCGATGCGCCCGGTGCCGACCACGAAGTTCGAGGGCGTGATTGCCGAGAGTTGGCCGTTGTCGTCGTACGTTGCCTTGCCAGCCAGGGCGCCGATTTCGTGGAACGAACCGGAGTCAAGCAGTCGGTCGATCCGCTCGCGCACCGTCAGGCGATCGGCCTGGTGTTGGCGTGCCACGTTCTCCGGCCCGCCCATGGCACGCGCCATCTCCTCGCGACGCCTGATTTCGTCAACTTCCGGTTGCCAGCTCAAGATTGGTCTCCCCACGGGATGTCGGAGCCACGCGGCCCGCGCTGTCGCCGATCGGACCGTTGTCGCCAAATGGGCCGTTGTCGCGCGCCGCGGATACGTGCAATCGGCCCCTGCGGCGGAGTCTACGGTACCGCAATCCGCGCGCCGGCGAAACCAAGTCGCGCGGATTGGCCGCATGGTTGGCACGCGGAGGACGGACTCGCCGTGCGGCCATTTGTTCGCGGCACGCCGCCGAACGTATAATGACGGTGCCTATCCGGCGACCAGGGTGCCAAAGAAACGGAACCGGCCGCGCCCCCAACACGTCTTGGCGACATGGCCGCATACAAGGAAAGAACCAAAATGAGAGTGATGCTGCTAGCGGTGTTGGTTTGTGGGCACGTGTCGGCGATTGCCGCCGGCGACTTCGAAGACAATCGGCGCGCGAATTGGCACCAGTGGCGCGGCCCCGAGGCCAACGGCTTTGCGCCCAACGCGGATCCACCGACCCACTGGGACGAAGATACGAACGTGAAGTGGAAGGTGGCCATCGAGGGCAAAGGCGAGTCGACGCCGATCGTCTGGGGCGACCGGATCTTTCTGACGACGGCCATCGAAACCCAGCGCGAAGAAGAACAGCCGCCCGACGATCAGGCCGAAGCGCCCGGCGGCAATCCGTTTCGCATCCAGCGGCCCACGCACTATCACCAATTCGTCGTGCAGTGTTACGACCGGGCGGATGGTCGATTGTTGTGGCAGCGTGTCGTCACGGAGCAATTGCCGCACGAGGGCCATCATCGCGATCACGGATTCGCGTCGCCGTCGCCGGTAACCGACGGACAGTACGTCTACGCTTCGTTCGGTTCGCGCGGCATCTATTGTCTGGATATGGATGGCAATCCGCAGTGGGAGCGCGATCTGGGCGACTTGAGCATCTATCGCTTTTTCGGTGAAGGCAGCTCACCGGTCCTGGAGGACGACACGCTGATCGTCAACTGGGACCACGAGGGAGATTCGTACCTGTACGCCCTCGATGCGCGCACCGGCAAGGACAAGTGGCGCGTTGCTCGTGAGGAGGGCTCGACGTGGTCGACGCCGCTGGTGGCGCACCACGACGGCCGAAAGCAAATCATCGTCAACTCGAACACCAAAGCCCGTGGCTACGATTTCGACACGGGCGAGGTGCTGTGGGAGTGCGGCGGGCAAACGCGCGCGATCATCCCCTGCCCCATCGTTCACAAAGGACTCGTCTATCTGATGAGCGGCTATCCGAAGAGCGCGTTGGTCGCGGTGCCGTTGGATGCCCGCGGTGACGTGACCGGCACGGAAAAGGTGGCCTGGACGCGCGATAGCGACACGCCCTACTGCCCGTCCGCCCTGCTCTACGGCGGAAAGCTCTACTTCAACAAATCGAACCGGGCCATCCTGACTTGCCTCGACGCACGAACGGGCGAGCCGGTCATCGAAAAACAGCGACTACCCGACCTGATGAACATCTACGCGTCTCCAGTCGGCGCGGCAGGGAGGATCTACTTCACCGGTCGCGACGGCACGACGCTGGTCTTGGCCGACGGCCCCCAGCTCGAGGTCTTGGCCACCAACAAGCTCGACGAGTCGATTGACGCCTCGCCGGCGCTGGTCGGCAATGAGATCCTGCTGCGCGGCAAGCAACATCTGTACTGCATTTCCGCCCAGTAGACTCGGCAGTGGGCGGTTTGCGCGCCAGGGCCCTGTGACGCGATGCTCGAGAAGCAGGCAGATTCGGCGATTGCCGCAACCGTGTGAGAGGTGAGCCAGCGAACGGTCCATTGTGGACCCGACACGGAGCGGCACCGACCTTTCTTGCGTCAGGAATCCACGTTCGTTAAGATAATGCTTGACGCTGGCCCGGATTGCCGTGGCCCCGCGCCGGCCGGTTCGAGCGCCGCGGACCCGTTTCGCGGAGGTCTTGAACGCTGCGATTTTCGCCGACCTGGCCGAACGCTGAATACGTCACCCCCCAGTTTGTGGTGAAACCGTTCAATCGATGAACGCCGTTTTGGGGTGAAACCGTGACTGTCGGATGCGGGAGAAATATCTGATGTGGAAACTCAGCACGATCGTGGGCATTGTCGTCGCGTTTGCCGGGAACATTGCGCTGGCCGCCGAGGGGCCTATCGGCAAGAAGATCCCGAACTTCACGCTGCGTGACCATCGCGGCATGGAGCGGTCGTTGAGCGACTACGACGATCAGGAGGTTGTCGCCGTTGTCTTCGTCGGCACCGACTGTCCCCTGGCCAAACTTTACGCGCCCCGCTTGGAGGATCTCCACCAGAAGCTAAGCTCCAAAGGCGTCGCCCTGTTGGCGATCAACTCGAATCGCCAAGACTCGATGACCAAGGTAGGCGCGTTCGCCCGCATCCATGAGTTGAGCTACCCGGTGCTGAAAGACGCCGGCAACGAAGTGGCCGATCTTTTCGAGGCCGAGCGCACGCCGCAGGCGTTCGTGTTGGATCGTGATCGTACTATTCGCTACGTCGGCCGGATCGACGATCAGTACGGCTTGGGTGCGACGTCCGGCTATGCGAAGCCGTCGTTGGAACACAGCGACCTGGCCGATGCCATCGAAGAAGTCCTGGCCGGTAAGCAGGTCAGCACTCCGGTGACCGAAGCCACGGGCTGCATCATCGGTCGTGTCGCAGAAATCGAGCCGCACGGCGAAGTAACTTACTCGAACCAGATCGCGCGCATTCTCAACGACCGCTGCGTTTCTTGCCATCGGCCGGGCGAAGTCGCTCCCTTTCCGTTGACCAACTACGACGAAGTCAACGGCTGGGGCGAGATGATCTGCGAAGTGATCGACAAGGGGCAAATGCCGCCCTGGTTTGCCAATCCCGAGTATGGCGAGTTTAAGAACGACTGCCGGCTGAGCGACGAAGACAAACTGCTCATCCACGAATGGGTCGACAACGGATCGCCCGAAGGAGACCCCGCCAACTTGCCCGAACCGCCGCAGTTCACCGACGGTTGGCGGATTCCCGAGCCGGAACAAGTCCTTTACATGACCGAGGAGCCGTACGACGTGCCGGCCGAAGGCGTCGTCGAGTACAAGTACTTCACGATCGATCCGGGCTGGACCGAGGACAAGTGGATCAAGGCGTCCGAAGCACGTCCGGACAATCGGGCCGTGGTCCACCACATCATCGTGTTTGCCATCCCGCCCAATACGGACGACTCGGCCATTCGGCGCAAGAGCGTCGCCGGTTTTGCGCCCGGATCGCCCGCGCGGATCTATCCCTCCGGCGTCGCGAATCGAGTGGCCGCCGGGTCGAAACTCGTGTTTCAGATGCACTACACGCCCAACGGCTCGCCACAAAAAGATCGCAGTTGCGTGGGCTTCGTCTTCGCCGACGATAGCGAAGTCGAAAAGCCGGCCGGTGGCGGCCTGGTCGGCAACTGGTCGTTTGCCATTCCGCCGCACGACGCCAACCACAAGATTGTCGGAGAGTTGGAGTTTAAGTCCGACACGTTGCTGACCGACATGCTTCCGCACATGCACTTGCGCGGCAAGTCATACCGGTACGTGGCCCTGTATCCGGACGGCACAGAAGAGATTCTGCTTGACGTGCCCCGTTACGACTTCAACTGGCAATTGCGCTACGACCTGGTCGAGCCGAAGCTAATGCCCAAAGGCACGAAGCTCCGTGGCATCGCCTACTACGACAACTCGGAAGACAACATCGCGAATCCCGATCCCACGGAGACGGTCCGCTATGGCGACCAGACCTGGGAAGAGATGATGCACGGGTTCTTCTCCACCGTCCCGGTCGAGAAGCGCGCAAGCACCGAATAGCCCCGGCCGGCCCGATTCGATCGGACCACCGCTGAGGGTATTCCGCAGCAACTGCCGCAATCGCCGCGCGGGCAACCGGTCCGGGCGGCGATTGCGTTTTGGCTGCGACAGTTTCTTGCGGCACCGCGCCGCGAGGCAACGCGCGCCGGCTGCGGCGCTCTATTTCGCGCCGCTGCCTACGTGACGTTGCTTATTCGACGCCGCCGGCCGCTTCGACGAGAGCCTTCGCCGGGTGCCGGCGAACGTATCCCTTCTCGGCCAACTTCGCCTGCACGATGCCCTCTTGATCGATCACGTACGTGCAAGGATGAGGCAGCCCGTCCTTGTAGTGAATCCCGTAGGCGTGAATCGTCTTGCTCTCGTCGTCCGAAAGCAGCGGGAATCCGATCTGCTGAGAATCGGCAAACTTCTTGAGGATGTCGACCGAGTCGTAACTGATGCCGACGAGTTGGGTGTTCGTGTCTTCGATCGCCTTGAGCTCTTCTTGCAGTTGGACCAACTGCCGTTTGCAGAACGGTCACCAATCGGCTGACCGGTAGAACACGATCGCCACCTTGCCCTTCTTAAGCAGCGCGTCGAGCGATTGTTCGGCGCCGTTCTGATCCTTGAGTGTGAACGCCGGGGCCTTCTGTCCGACTTCGACCGGTGGAGGATCCGCGGCCAACCCGACGCTTGCCACCGCGCAGGTCACGACGGCCCACGCCAATCCGATTCCAGTACGCTTTCGCATTGAGACGATCTCCTGCATCAGGGCTTCCGGCGACCGGCGCGCCGGCATGTCGCCAATTCTAACGCCGATCCGGCCGCAATGGCAGAGGTTATCGGCGACACGCATTATCCACGCTGTCGCACTTTCGAGCGATTTCCCGATTCGCGCATCCCCGTTGCCCGCCCCGGTCCGGGTGCTTTCACGCGGGCTTCCCGGTTGGATCGGACGCCAAGTTGGGTCGCGGTGCGTGTGGGTAGTCGACCGGCTGATAAGAAATGGCTAGCTCCGGCGTCATCAGCTTCGTTTCGCCTTCGGCACGCGACGTGAGGGCCCGATCCAGGATGCCGCTGGTCAGCAACGTGCGCTCGACCGGATAGGTCGGACGACCGGTGTGCATCATCCGTTCGATGGCCTTCAGCAAGTAGGCGAAGTGAGGATGGCGCGGCTCCGGCCGTTCCTCGAAGTGGACCGCCACCGGCTCCGCGCGACCGGTGATCTTGACCGCCGCCGAAATCCCGGCCGCATAGCCGGGCAGCATAAACACGGCACCGCGCAACCCGTCGTTGTACTCGAACAGGAACAGGGCCGCCTGCTTGTCGGCTCGTCGATCGGCGCCGGCTTGCTTGGGCGACACGGACAGGGCGGCGTCGAGCAACTCACCCGACGCGAGCCCGCTGTCCACCGCGTTCCACACCCGATCGCCCTGCAGACATTGGACCCAGCGCACTCCGGTCTCTGCGCCGCGTCGACGTTCGACCAGGCACTGAAAGCACTCCAGCGTGTGACTTCCGTAGATGTCCAGGCCCGAATAGCCGACGCCGACGGCCGCTTCGATCGGGCTGTTCATCGGCACCGCGACGTCCGGCTTGCGAAAGCTGTTCGGCAGGGACGAGCCGGCCATGAACGGGATCTTCATTTGTTGCGCGCGGTCGTACATCCATTTTGCGTCGGTCCAGACCGGCCCCAAGTGCTTGTCATTGAATACCGGCACGACTCGACCATGCTTCTCGAACGTCGCGGTAATCTGCTCGAAGAACCGACGGCGTGGGTAAAGGTGTTGTTCCTTTTCGTTCCACGGGTAAGAGCCGTGCTCGCCCACGCTGATCACGCCATCCACTGCGATCTGGTCGCCGCCAACCGTGATCGCTTGCTCGATGGTGTCGAAGATCGGCACGTTGTGCTTGCGGGCCTTCGCTCGGGCAAGATCCTCGCCCGGGAACTGATCGACGTACAGCCCCCTCAATTCGAGCGCCGGGCCGGGGCCGCCGTCCTGCTTCCAGCCTTCGAGAATCTTGCCAATCAAAACGTCGGCGTGCGAATTGGGCCGGTACTCGGTCACGATCGCCGCCACGGGCACACGCCGAATTCCGCCACCGTCGGTCTGTGGATCAGCAGCGCGAAGCACTGTGCCGGCCCACGGGCCCAGTGCACCGTAACTCGCTGCCGCCCCAAGCGTTCTCAGGTACGAACGCCGTGTGATGCGACGCGCGTCGGACGAACGAGGAGGCTGCGGGACTTCGTGCATGGCGCGGGGGCGGGCAGGGCGGTGGCGGCGCGAGTCGCCGCCGATGCGGCAGACTATTCCCAGCTACTTTCGGGGATCGGTTTCGCTTCGACGATTTCGATAAGCACCTGGTCCGGAGCGACGACGAAGAAGCTCCTGTGACCGACGTCGTCGCGCTTCGCAATCGGTTCGACGATTTCGACGCCCGCGTCCTTCATCCGCTGAAAAACCGGCTCGATGTCGCGGTAAGAAAACGCCAGGTGATCGATCGCGCGGCCCTTGGTCGGTTGAAACTCGTCGGGCGCGTCGTCCTTGGTATAGCTGCCGCCGGGCCACCAGATGCTGTCGAACTCAGGCCGGCCGAACACGGCAAAACCGACGTTGTCGCATTGCATGAATCCCATCCAGATCGCGCGAATGTCTTCGCGATCCGGCGTTGTTGGTTTCGGGCCGGCGCGGCCGGTGAGCCCGAGGTGTTTCTGATACCACTTCACCGTAGCGTCGACGTTGCTGGCCCATAAATGAACGTGGTCGAAGCGGTGATGTTTTCCGCCGGTCCAAAGTTCGAGCAGCTCTTTGTCCGGCCCGAAGAAGTACATCCCGTAGTTGTTGCCCAACTTGCCGATCGGGGTCTCGAACTCGACGCCTTGGCTCTTAAGCCACTCGTAGTCTGCCTGCCCGTTGACCGATGCCCAGCCGATGTGCGAGACGGCCGAGTGCGGCATGAACGGCGGCGGGCTATCCACCTTGTTCAGCAACAGAAACGACCGCTCGGTGAACAAAGCCGGATGGCGCCCGAAGTATTGTGTCTCGACGGCGCCCAGGTTCTTCGTGTAGAACGCGATCGTCGCGGCCGGGTCGGTCACGTTCAGCCGGACGTGATGGAAGTGAGCCCCCCGCTGTTCGGCCTTCTCAGCCGAAGTCGTCGGTTCATGAGCCGACGCAGTACCGGCCAGGCAGAACAACGACAGGGCAATCCAGACTGGCGCGAACGACTTGGTGCGCATTGACGGTTCTCCGCAGCGCGTTTCGAGCCTTCGGCCCGCGCCGACATTTGCTGTCCCGCGGCTTCCGCGCCACGGCAATTGACTGGAATCTGCCCGCCGGCGCGGCCTAGAGCTTGCGGCCGGTTTTGGTCTGACGGGCCGGCGGTTCGTCGGATGTCGGCTGTTCGGCCAACCGCTTGCCTTCCGAATCCACGGGGAAGGCGGCCGAGTACCAACCGAACATCATCTCGTCCCAGGTTTGGGGACCGTAGCGCACGTCGATCGACGGATCGGGATTGGCCAGGTTGTCTTCCGAATTGTCGTAGTGCGCCGTGACATGCATCTCGGTGCCCTTGGGCAGCAGCTTGGGCTCGTCAAGGATGTAGTACACCTGCCAATTAAAGTCATAACGCGGCACGTCGATCAGCACTTCGCTGGTGCCGTCGGGGTAGGTCACCTCGTACTTCATCGACTTTCCGCGCAAGTGCATGTGCGGATAGAGCGAAAGCAGCAGTGCGTCTTCTTCCAACGTCTTGCGGGCATCCACCCGATGATTGTCGGCATGGGCCGGAATCAGGAAATCGTGCGTGCCGGTGTTCGTCGTCGCGGCCTGGTGCGTGATCTCTTCATCGTCGTCAACGAACATCAACCCGAGCTTGCTCATGTCGGTTTGCGGGGTGCCGCACGGCGTGTAGTGCAACTGGAAGACCAGCTTCGACCCGGCCGGGATCTTCTTGGCCATTCCCTTCGGGAAGATCATCGGCTGGGTGCCGGGTGCGTAACCTTCCAGCAGGTTCATGCCCCGCAAATCGCCGGCACTCCGCCCGCGACGCCGGCCATCTTCGCCCTCTCCGCGCGGCAACTGCAAAAAGACCACGATGTGATGCACGACCTGGCGGTTGCCCGGCATGCACTCGGCCATCTTGATCCACTTGTCTTCGGTGAAGCCGGGATCCACGACGAAGTGCTGATAGTCGACCACGCCTTCGGCCGGAACTTCGAACGGCTCGTCACGCATCGCGATGACCATGTCCGGCTCGCGTGGCATGAACCAGTTGTCGGCAAACTGGCGCGGCTCGGGCAGGTCGGACGGATCGCCCTCGGGACAGCCGGCCCGAACCCATGCGTAAATCGTTTCCTTCTCATCCGCGGTCAGCAGGTTCTCGTTGGAGAAGTCGCCATGTTTCGGATTGGCGTGCCACGGCGGCATCCGCTGTTCGCGCACCACCTCCGCAATCATCTCACCCCAGCCGGCCACTTCGTCGTATTCGTCGAGCGCAAACGGCGCGATTTGGCCATCGCGATGACATTCCACGCAACGATCCTGAAAGATCCTGGCGATCTGATTCGAGTACGTCACGTCGCCGTCAGATTCGGTCTCGACGACGCGGCCGATCAGGCAGCCCTTCAGTTCCGTCGTGGGCACGCTCACCTCCTTGCCAGCCAACAGCTCGTCGATCGCCGTGCCCAAGTCGGCCCGTTCCGCCTTCGGTTTGACATATCCCACGCCGTAGCCGAAGCCGTACTGGGCATCGACACGGCCGTGGTAGCGCACCTTGCGGTCCGGTCCCAGGACGAACAGTTCCGGCGTTCGCGTGGCACCGAACTGATCAGCAACCGCGTTGCCCAAGTCTTTCAGGACCGGAAAGGTAATGCCGTGCTTTCGCGCGTGCGCGGACAACTCGGTGATCGAGTCCTGCCGATTTGAGTTGATGCCCAAAAATACCACGCCCTTCGGGCTGAGCGAATTGGACATTTCCTGCAGGCGCGGCGCATAGAGCTTCGCCAACGGACACTCGGTGCCAACAAACGCCACGACGACCAGCTTCGCATCGGCGTAGTCCGACAGGGCGTGCGGCTTACCGTAGAAGTCCTTCAGTTTGAAATCGTCGATCTGCCGGCCAAGCAGCGAGCCGGCTTCGGTCTGTTTCACGTCCGGCGACTTGGCCTCTGCCGCGGAAGCGATCACCAAGACGGCGGACAACAGGATGGCGACTCGCCCGAGCATACGCATGGTTCGACCCTCTCGAATACGAAGTAGGAAGCCGGCACGTGCAGCGATTGCGCAGCAGCCATGATACGGCACCACGAAAATCGGGTCAAACTTCGTTACGCAGCGGCAGCGCCGCGTGCAGATGGCCGTGTGGGCCGGCGATTCGACACCGCGGGGCGGCTCAACCGCCCTCCGGACCGGCTACGGTGACCAGCAGCGGGGGCATTTCAGCCATCCTCTCGGCGCCGTCTGCCAGTTCGGTCGCCCGATCGTGCTCGGCAGCGCGCCAGCGGCGCTCCAGTTCGGCCAGGCCGAATCCGTAAGCCTGCCGCAATCCCTGGTCGTGCCCCTGCTCGAGCGACGAGGCCACGAAGTCGAGAAACCGTCGCTCGCCACCATGCTCGACCAAAAACCGCACCAGCGAGGCGCTCTGGCCGTAGAACGTGGCGCGGTGTTGACCGGAGGGATACTCGGACAGCGTCACCAACTCGGCCAGACGATATTCCGCGCCGGCCGCCAGCGCAGCGTGCAGGTCGCGACGATGGCGAGACTGCTTTGCCGGCGAATCGGCCAGCACAGCGAAACCCTCGTCGATCCATCGCGGCAGACGCTCCCCGGCGAAGTGATCGGCCAAGACGACGTGGGCGAGTTCGTGCGCCAGTGCGCTGGACGCCAGGCATTCGGGCGTCGGACGCACGTCGATTCGCCGTCCGACGATCTTTCCGGCCCGCCGTTCGATCCGTGCCGATGCGACGGTGCCGGCTCCGCCCGGGCCGACGTGTCGCAGATAGTCGGCCCTGCTAGCGTGGACCACGACGGCGCACTTGGGCTGCCAGCGGATCGAGCTGGCGCCGTCGAACCATTGCCGAACGAGCAGTGCGCGCAGCGATTCGCAAGCGTCGGACGTGCGACGCAAGGCGTCGCGATCGGCGGTTCCCCGAATGGTAAAGTTGGCGGTTTCGACGACGTGCCAGGCAGATGGCGAAGTGGGCGAGCTTGATGCGTACATAGCTGCTCGCGTGAGGGTCACGCCGTCGAAACCGCCGAACGTGCCGGCGATAGCCAGTCCACTGATGACTATCACCTTCCCCAACCGTCTCGGTAGTGATCTGATCGATGGCGGATTCACATCACACCGAACGTGGCACGACTCACATGGTTTGGCGGTCTTGGCCGCCGCGGTGGCTGCCGCGTCGGCCAGCAAGCACGAAAGCAACTGCCGCGCCAAAACCACAACCCAGTTTGGCAGTTCGACGGCAAGTCGCTGGTAGTCAGGCAGTTAGCAACGGAAAGTGCCGAGGCTGCTTCGCCGGTGTTTGCCCAAGCATGTTGCCCCAAGTGCACGCAGCTTGGGCAATTGCCGTCGCGCCGCGTGGCGTTTCGGCAGCGGTCACGACACGCGGGCGGATTGCCTGCCTACCTTTTCCAGTCGCCTGGCGCGGCAAAATCGGCCCAACCGGCACTTTCCCTTCAACTGGTACTCCCCGTGCGACCGAAAAACCTGTTACGACGTGCTTCGCACGCGCCGGCTTCAGGAGTGTCCGAACATCGCAGAGCTAGCAGGCACCTAGCCAGCAGGAATCGTAGACCAATGTCGAGGATCAGGGTTATGCGCCGGTTTGCCATCTTGGTAACGATCTATGGAGCGTGTTGCGCCTCGTGGGCAACCGCGGCACCAACCGAGGGTTACGCGGGCCGGCTGCAACGCTACGACCAAGGATCGCCTGCATCGCGCGATCACGCGACTAAAGCGCAATACGACGCGCCACGTCTGCGGCGGTCATCGCAAACCAAGCGGGTTCACTACCAGGAGCCCGCACCAGAATATCACGAAGAGGTGACGGGCCAGATGGTCGAGGGCCCGATGAGTAGCGGCCCCTTCGCCGACGAATGGGCCGGCAGCGCGCCGTGGGATCATTCGCACGGAGAGTATTGCGACGCGTGCTACGACGGCTGCTACGACTGTGGCGGCTGCGGTCCGATGCCCGGGTTCTGGGGCCGTGCCGAGTATCTCTACTGGTGGGTCCGGGGCGGCAACACGCCGCCGCTGGTCACCACCAGCCCAAATGGCACGCCGCAAGACCAGGCCGGTGTCCTGCCCGACGCGACGGTCCTGTTCGGCGATCAACGGCTCAACGCGTCCGGACGTTCCGGCGCCCGGTTTACCTTGGGCTACTGGTTCAACGGTTGCGAACCCATCGGCATCGATTCGTCGGTGTTCTTTCTGGGCAAAGTCAACGACCAGTTCTTCGCCGAGTCGAACGGCGACCCGATCCTCGGCCGGCCGTTCTTCAACGTCAATACCCAAGCGCAGGATGCGCAACTGATCGCGTTTCCGGGCATCGTTTCAGGAAACATCCGTGTCGGCTCGGATAGCCGCGCGTATGGCGGTGACGTCAACATCCGCCGTGTCATGTTCTCCGACCAGTGGGCGCAGTTCCAGGTGCTGGCCGGTTACCGCTACTTCCGGCTGGCCGAGAGCTTGAACATCCACTCGAACACCGTCGCGGAAGACCCGCAGGGCCCCGTGCCGGTCGGTACCACATTTGCAATTTCCGACGCGTTCGACGTCCGCAACAACTTCAACGGCGGACAGCTCGGCGTCAACGCTCAGATGATCAACGGTTGCTGGACGCTTGACCTGCTGGCGAAGCTTGCCATCGGCAGCGTTTCGCAGACGGTGACCATCGATGGGAGTACCACCACCACTGTGCCAGGCGGCGGGGCGGTGACGTCCCAGGGCGGCATTCTCGCGCTCGACTCGAATATCGGCTCGCATCACCGCAACCGGTTTTCGGTCATGCCCGAAATCGGCGCGGATCTCCGGTATCAGCTAACACCGCTGTGGCGGCTGAACTTTGGCTACACGCTGATGATCGTCACCAACGTGGTTCGCCCAGGCGATCAGGTCAATTTGAACATCGATCCGAATCAGTTCCCGCCCAACCTGGGTGGAACACAGCCGACATTCGCCTTCCACGATTCCGACGTGTGGCTACAGGGCATCAACTTCGGCATCGAGTGCAACTTCTAGAGTGCACCCCGCAGGAAACTTGCCGCCGTCCTCACGTGCCCACCGGAGGCGCTGCTAGAGATCGGTCCAGGAGCCCTCTTCCTCAAGCGTGAAGTCGAGCGCCCCGATGAACGAGGTGTCGTTCCCGCCGCTGCTGGAAATCGCCCGGACTTGCTCGAACGCCATCAGGGTCGTGGTCTGACCTAGCGTGTTGGTCAGCGTGGCCTCGCTGCCCAGCGCCACCAGATCGTCGTCGAAGATCGAGTCTTGCAGCGTGGCCGAATCGTTGCCGCCTCCGCCGTTGACGCTGATCGAGTTGACGTTGCCGACCGTCACCTTGTAGCCGGTGCCTTGCAACGTGCCGAACCCGAGGGCGAAGCTCGCCACGTCGCTGCCGGCCGATCCGACCAGCTTGGCGTCGTCATCGCCGCCACCTCCGTCGAACACGATGTCGGTGACCACCGCCGGATCAAACTGCTGCGTCACGCCGTTGAGCGTAACCGTGTGGAGATTGCCCGTGCTGAACTCGAACGTATCGTCGCCAGCCGTCCCGTGCACGGTAACGACGTTGCCGTTTTGCGTGAAGCCGTCTGAACCGGCCGTCGCGGCCTGCGCGGTTGCGGTTGCCGCCTGTGGGGTGGCCGCGACATTTACCGAGCTCGTTTGCGGAGTCGACGCGAGGAAGTCGCGCTGCGAGATAAACTGTGCCTGCAGACCACGTACGAAGAAGTGGTTGTTCTCGCCGTTGACGTCGCCCGGTTCGTCGATCGTGGTTGTAAACGACAGCCCGTCGGCCGAGATCGTTCCGCCTTGGTTACCCAACGAGATGGTTCCGGGCTGGTAGGTCGCCGGTTGCGAGAAGGCGACATTGTAGGTACCCGGCTCAAGGTCGTCGAAGCGGTACGAGCCGTCCGCTCCGGTCGTGATCGTCCGTTCGACGTTGTTGCCGGTGATGCTCGAAGCGCCAAACAGCGTGACCGTGATGCCGGATAAGGCGAGCTCGCCCGGATCCTTGTCCGCCCCGCCGTCCGAATCGATAAAGGCAAAGCCGGAAAGGCTGGACGGGATGACGATGACCGAGTCATCGCCGTTCTCGATCGTGCCGGTGCCCTGCCCGTCTCCAATCGTGGCATTGGTCGGCGACGAGAGATTGACGAAGAACGTTTCGTCAGGCTCTTGGAAGATGTCGCCGATGACCTTGACGGTGACGTTTTGCGTCGTCACGCCGGGCGCGAACGTCAGCGTGCCGCTGGTGGGCGTGAAGTCAACGCCAGAGGTCGCCGTGCCCGCCGACGTGGCGAACGCGGCGGTAACGGTGCTTCCGCCTGCGTTGGCGAGTGTGACGGTGAATACGAAGTCGGTCGTGCCCGAATCGCCTTCGACCTGACTCACGTCGTTGATCGACAGTTGGGCTTCATCGGTGAGAATCGTACCCACGCCCTGCGGGTCGACGATCGTCGCGTTGCTCGGGGCAGACAGGTTGACCGTGAACGTTTCATCCGGTTCGATGACCGTATCGCCGTTGACAGCAACCGTAATGAGTTGCTCGGTCACTCCCGGCTCGAACGTAAGAGTGCCGTTCTGTCCGACAAAATCCTCGCCGCTGAGCGCGGTCTGGGGAGCCGTCGTGTATTGGACGACGACCGGCACTTGGGTCTCGCCCGTGAGTGACACGGTAAAGACGAAATCGGACGTGCCGCTATTGCCTTCGGGCCCGGACACATCGCTGATCGACAGGGTTGGGGCAAGGTCGTCCGCCGTGATGACGACATTTACGAAGTCGTCTTGCAGCGAGTACGTGTCGCCGATTTTGACGAGATTGATGTTAAACGGTTCCGCCAATTCGAACTTGGTATCACCATTGATGAGCACGGTGATCAGTTTCTCAGTTTCGCCCGGCGCGAATGTCAGCGTACCGCTGATTGGCTGGTAGTCGTTGTCTGCTACAGTGGCATCACTGTCTTCGCTGAAGAACTCAACGAGCGCTTCCTGGCCGCTGGCTTCGGACAGCGACACGGTAAACACCGCCTCGGTCGTGCCCGAGTCTCCCTCCACGATCGTTTGCGACGAGGGCTGGAACGTGAGCACGGGGATCGGGTCGTCGTTTAGGATCGTGCCTTCCGCCGTGACAGCCGTGGCCTCCGACTCCGCGTTGTTGGCATTGACCGAATTGAACAGCCGTAGCGAGAAGGTTTCGTTCGCTTCGTTCAGCAGATCGCCGTTGACCGTGACTGTGACGATCTTCGACGTCTCGCCCGGCGCGAATGTCAGCGTGCCGCTTGTGCTATCGTAGTCGACGTCGGCGGTCGCCGTGCCGGCCTGCGTGTCGAACTCAACGGTGACAGTATCATTCGAGGCCGTCGAGAGATTGACCGTGAACGTCAACTCGTTCGTCTCGCCGTCGTCGAGTTCGGTGATCGATTCATCGCCAACGCTGATCAGCACGTTGTCGTCGTTCTCGATCGTGCCGGTGCCCGTATCGTCGCCAAGCGTGGCATTGCTCGGGCTGCTGAGCGATACGGTGAACGACTCGTCGTTCTCGACATCCGTATCGCCGTTGACGCCGATCGTGATCACTTGCGACGTCTCGCCCGGCGCGAAGGTGATCGTGCCGCTGGCGGCGTTGTAGTCGCTGTTTTCGCTGGCCGTGCCATCGCTGGTGGCGTACAGCACGGTGACCGTCTTGCCGCTTTCCTGGCTGAGCGTGGCGGTAAACACGAAGTCGGTGGTGCCGCTGTCGCCTTCGTCTTGAGACACGTCGCCGATCGAAACACTCGGTGGTTCATCGTCGTCTTCGATCGTGCCCGTGCCCGTGTCATCGCCGAGCGTGGCGTTGGTCGGGCTGCTGAGCGTGACGTCGAACGTTTCGTCGTCTTCGTCAATCGTGTCGCCGAGGGCCGCGATCGTGATCACCTGCGAGGTCTCGCCCGGCGCGAAGGTGATCGTGCCGCTTTGGGCCGTGTAGTCGCTGCCGGCCGTGGCCGAATCGTCGCCGGTGGCATATAGGACCGTGACCGTGTTGCCGCTTTCCTGGCTGAGCGTGGCGGTGAACACCATGTCGACGGTGCCGGCGTCGCCTTCCACTTCGGTGGCGTCGCCGATCGAAACGCTGGGCGGATCGTCGTCGTTTTCAATCGTGCCGGTGGCCGGTCCGCCGGCGATCGTGGCATTGACCGGATCACTCAACACGACGGTAAACGACTCGTCCGGCTCGTCGGTCGTGTCGCCGTTGACAGCGATCGTGATGGTCTGGACCGAGCTTCCCGGTGCAAAGGTCAACGTGCCGCTTTGAGCAACATAGTCGCTACCCGCGGTCGCCGTGCCGTCGACCGTGGTGTAGACGACCGTGACTTCCGAGGCACTGGTTTCACCGATATCCACCGTAAAGACGAAGTTAGTCGTCCCAGCGTCGCCCTCGGACTGTGCCACGCCGGTCGGCGTAAACGTCAAATGAGGACCGTCGTCGTTGATGATCGTGCCAATGCCCGTGTCGTCGCCCAGCGTGGCGTTCGTCGGGTTCGACAGCTCGACGGCGAACTGTTCATTCTCCTCGATGTCGGTATCGCCGTTGACCGCGACGGTCACCACCTTCGTGGTCTCGCCCGGCGCGAACGTCAGCGTTCCGCTGTTGCCTGTGTAGTCGGAACCTTCGGTCGCCCCGTCGACACCGTCGTTGGTGGCAAACTCGACCGTGACCGTCTTGCCGCTCTCGCTGCTGAGCGTGGCGGTGAAGACGAAGTCGGTGGTGTCCGCGTCGCCTTCAAACGCTGAAACGTTGTTGCTGATCGAAACGGTGGGCGGATCGTCGTCGTCTTCGATCGTGCCGACACCTTGTGAGTCTTGGATCGTAGCATTCGTGGCGCTTTGCAGATCGACGTTGAAGGTTTCGTCCTCTTCGTCGACCGTGTCACCGATCGCGGCAATCGTGATGACCTTCGAGGTCTCGCCCGGTGCGAACGTGACGGAACCGCTTTGGCCCGTGTAATCACTGCCGACGGTGGCCGTGTCGTCGCTGGTGGTATACGAGGCGGTGACCGTAAAGCTGCTCTCGTTGCTCAGCGAGACGGTGAACAGCATGTCCGTCGTGCCGCTGTCGCCTTCCACTTCCGTCGCATCGCTGATCGACAGACTGGGCGGATCGTCGTCGTCCTCGATCGTGCCGGTGACCGAGTCCGTGCCGAGTGTGCCGTTAACTGGATTCGTCAGGTTGACGGTGAAGTCCTCATCGATCTCGTCGATGGTGTCGCCGTCGACGGTCACGGTCACCAGTTGGGTCGTCGTCCCTGGTGCAAAGGTCAGCGTGCCGCTTTGGGCCGTGTAGTCGCTGCCGCCAGTTGCCGTGCCATCGGCGGTGGCGAACTCGACCGTCACTTCGCTGGCGCTGGGGAATGAGAGAGAGACCGTGAAAACAATCTCCGCGCTGGCGGCCGTGTCGCCCTCGGTGACGGTCGTCGGCGCGCTGATCGAGATTTCCGGCGGGTCGTCGTCTTCGATCGTGCCTATGCCCGTATCATCGTCAAGCGCGGCGTTGGTCGGGTTGCTGAGCGTGACGTTGAACGTCTCGTCCAGTTCCGACGTGGTGTCGCCGTTGACGGCCACGGTGATCGTTTGGGTCGTGGTTCCCGGCGCGAACGTGATCGTGCCGCTGGCAGGCTCGTAGTCGTTGTCGGCGTCGGTGGCCGTGCCGTCGCTCGTGGCGAATTCGACGGTGACGGTCTGGCCGCTTACATTGCTCAGCGTCGCGGTAAAGACGAAGTCGGTCGTGCCGGCGTCGCCTTCCTCTTGAGACACGTCGCCGATCGAGACGGTAGGCGGATCGTCGTCATTCTCGATCGTGCCAACACCCGTATCGTCGTCAAGCGTGGCATTGCTGGGGTTGCTGAGCGTAACGTCGAACGTCTCGTCGTCTTCGTCGAGCGTGTCGCCATTGACCGTGACGGTGATAGTCTGCGAGGTTACGCCGGGCGCGAACGTGATCGTACCGCTTTGGGCCGCGTAGTCGCTGCCGGCGGTGGCCGTATCGTCGCTGGTGGCATACTCGACGGTGACCGTCCGCCCGCTTTCTTCGCTCAACGTGGCGGTAAATAGGAAGTCGGTGGTGCCGCTGTTGCCTTCCGCTGCCGTCACGTCGCCGATCGAAACGCTGGGCGGATCGTCGTCGTCTTCAATCGTGCCCACGCCCGTGTCATCGCCCAGCGTGGCATTCGTCGGGTTGCTGAGCGTGACGTCGAATGTTTCGTCGTCTTCGTCGAGCGTGTCGCCGATGGCGGCGACGGTCACAAGTTGCGAGGTCACGCCCGGCGCGAAGGTGATCGTGCCGCTGGCGCCGTTGTAGTCGCTCGGGTCGGTGGCGGTGTCGTCGCTCGTGGCGTACTCGACCGTGACGGTCTTGCCGCTGACAGAACTCAGCGTGGCAGTGAACACCATGTCGACGGTGCCGGCATCGCCTTCCACCTCGCTCACGTCGCCGATCGAAACGCTGGGCGGATCGTCGTCGTCTTGAATCGTGCCGGTGCCCGTGCCGTCGACAATGAAGGAGTTCACCGGGTTCGAAAGGTTGACCGTGAAATCTTCGTCGCCTTCATCCAGCGCATCGGCTTTGACCATCACCGTGATCAGTTGCTCGGTGACGCCTGGATCGAACGTGAGCGTGCCGCTGTTGCCGACGAAGTCGTCGCCGACGGCGGCCGTTCCCGCCGCGGTCGAGAAGCCGACGTTGACCGTCGACGCGGAAGTTTCGGACAGTGAGACGGTAAAGACGAACGGCGTGTCGTTTCCGCCGTTGGTCCCTTCGGCGGCCGTGACGTCGCCGATCGAAACGAGCGGCGTGCCTTCCGCGGTGACCGTCAACTCGTACGTGCCGAAGTGGCTGTTCTCTTCCGGCACGGGATCATCGGAACCGTAAACAAGCGTGTCGTGACTTGCGATCGTGTCAAAGGTCGAGGTAAATGTGAACTGGCCGACCGAATCGGCCTGAACCGGAATCGTCCACAGTAGCTGTTCGTCATTTCCAGGAGCCACAATCGAACTACGGAATGCGCCAGCTCCGTTGATAATCCCGGCCGTCGTCAAATTGCCGGTTTGTGCAACGTCGAAGGAATTGCCGTACGTAATCGACGCCCCACTGTCGATCGATACGAGTGTCTCGTCATAAAAGACGTTCAGGTAGCCGGCCGCAACGCCCTGTGAATTGCTCGCGGCCGGCGGAGTGCGCACGTCCTGCACAAATACGGCCAGGACGAATTCTTCGCCCACGTTGATGTTCGTAATCGGGTCGCCGGTCGTCGCGTCTTGCGCTTCCAGCCGGAAGCTGACGATGTCGGTCTCAGACTGCTGGGGGCTGGCGACCGGCGCGCCGCTGTCGCCATCAGACGATGCGTCCTCGGTGGTCGTGAAGCTGGTTTGGAACGTGGCGGTTTCGGTCGCCGAGCCATCGCCGCTGGCCGCGGGCGGGGTGTTCTTTGCGCAACTGGCCAACATCGAGCGAATCGACAGGTCGATCGAGCCGGCTGAGTCGTACCAGGCGCTGTCGCTCATCGGAGTGCCCGACAGGAGTGCCCTGCTTTCGAGCGGCTCAACGTGACCGCCGGACCGACGCACCAGTTCGGCGTTCACTCGGGATCGTTTGCTCAGACGACGTTTGGAGGATCGGGCCGGTTTGCGATAGCGCTTCATCGTGGTGTAGGTCCGGATACGCTGCGAGGATGAGGTGTTTGCCGGAAACGAGGTTCAATCGAAGTTCAGCGACAACGGTAGCGACCAAGTTCCCTGCCGGAAGTGTCAGGTTGCAGCGTCGCCGGTGGCGACCATTCGACGGCGACTGCAAATTGACGGCGCGGCACTGTTCCTAACGTCAAGACAGGACTTGTATTGACGCCGAAGCTCACAAGCCCGTTCGTACGGCCACGGGTCGCAAGCTTCAAGATAGACAAGACTGTTGGGTTAACCCTGGTTTTCAGACTAGTCCAAGCTCGTTTTCTTTTCAACGAGGGCAAAATATTCCCGAACCCCGGGATTTCTCGATATTTCCGGTTGTTCCGCCTCCTGCGGAATAACGGCGTGAGCGTGCCGCGAATAGAGAAAGGCGCGCCTGCGCACTGCCCAGCAGTGGCGAGAATTGGGCCGCTCGGCGCACGCCGTCAAACGCCATGGCCCCAGGTTGGGTGGTCCTTGCGGCCAGCAGCGATCGCCGGGCGATCGCCCGCTGTGTCGGCCTACGGCAGGGCGCGCGCCGGGAGCGCCGCAATTGCATGGAAAGCGCGGACCGCCTGGGCAGTGCCGACGCTACGAAACCAGCGGCAGTGCGCCCTACGACTTGGGTGGCGCCGCCCCGCCGCCAGGTGCTCCGGGCGACGGAGGTGATCCCGCCCCGCCCGACCGCATCACGCCCGGCATCACGCGCTTTTGCACGTCGGTCTCGAGCACCCCGAACGCCGCCTCGTGGCGCTGCAACGACATCGTAAGCGCGGTGAGCATCCGCTTGGCCGTGTAGTAGTTCATCACGATCCGTTCCGTGATTTGGATCGGATCGGTCGGCACTCCCATCGGCTGCGTGTTCAAACCGAAGTCGATGATCAGTTCCTCGGGCGTACCGGTCACGCGACAGAAATTGGCGTAAGCCGAGTGGGCCTTCGACGCATCGACCTGGACCTGCTGGCGCTGGGCCTGTTCGGGAGCCGGTGTGCCGGCGAGCGGTGCTTGCGGGGTAGGTTGGTCCTTGCCTGCATCTTTAGCCACGGTCTGCTCCTTGTTGCTCTTGGGGGGTTCGTCTCGCCGCGTCCGCGTGTTGGCATGATAGCAGCAGTCGGCGCGACGTGATTAAGCCCTCAATCTAATCCAGAATCCCGCTTTTTCCAAACGGATTTCACGGGTTTAGCCGGCCAGCGCAAGCGGTGCGCGCACCAGTGCGCCGCGCCGCGCCGAGAATAGGCAGTCTTGGCGAAGTTCGGACACTGGGAGAAGAGTACCAATCGTTCGGGATTCTCTGAAATTAGGGGTCGAATCGGTCGAATCGATACACATAGCCGACGCCGTACGTTTGCTACGAGCGACAAACTTTGACGGTGGGTATAGGGGGGGATGACAGTGAGATTCGTCGCCAGACTAGCGATTGCAATCGCCGCGATGCTGGGGTCTGCGATCCTCTGCTGGGGCCAGATTCCGCAAAGCAGCCAAGCGGCCGGCTTCGCGCGCTATGACCAGTCAGCACCGTCGGCTACGCCGCCGCGCACGATCGAGGGTACGTGGGTCAGCGACGATCAGTCGACGGCCGCACCGCCGGAGATGTTCGATGCCCAGCAGTACACCGGCGGCATGGAATACATGGACTCGCAATACGGCGCTTCCGACTACGATGGCGTCGTAAGCGACTACGGCGACGGAGCGATCTGCAGCGATGACTGCGATCTGTCGGGTGACTGCGGCGACGGTTGCAGGACCGGATTCGGTGGATGTTTCGGCCACGGTGGCTTCGGCGGTTTCCTGGGTCGGCATTGCTGCGATTGCCCCGACAACCTGTGGGACGAAGTTCACGCCCACCGGCGCACTTGGGTGGCAGTCGACTACTTGTCGATGTGGGCCAAAGGCAACTACCTGCCGCCGCTGGTGACCACCAGCCCGCCCGGCACGCCACAATCGCAAGTCGGCGTGTTGCCGGTCAGCGCTACCACGTCGATTCTCTACGGGAACGGTCGGGTCGATCTCGATCAGCGCAACGGGGCCCGCATCAACGTCGGCTATTGGCTGGTCGACGGCGAGTTCCTTGGCCTCGAGGGGCAGTATTTCGCGCTGGAGACGCAAAACTCCAACTTCTTCTCCGACGCGGACATTCTGGCCAGACCGTTCATCAACGTCGATCCGATTCTGCCGGGACCGACCGAGGACTCGTCGATCATCGCGCTGCCCGACTTTCAGATCGGCGGCGTCACGACCGACCTGACCGGCTCGATCAACGTCGAGACCGTCAGCAACATCCAGTCGGCCAACATGACGCTGCGGCGCCTGATTTGGATCGACTTCACGATGCAACGCCGTGTCGACTTGCTGCTCGGCTACCGGTTCTTCCGGTTGGAAGACAGCGTCAAGATCGACGATGCGTCGACCATTCAGCCGGCAGGCATCATTCCGCTCACCATGCTGACCAGCCGCGACCTGTTTCGCTCGCGAAATCAGTTTCATGGCGGCGAAATCGGCATCAAGGCCCAGTCGTACCACGGTCCCTTGATGTTGGAAGGTATCGCGAAGTGTGCTTTCGGTAACAACCGCCAACGCACGTGGATCGACGGGTTCAATACCACGACCGTGGGCGGCATCACGACGACGGGCGTCGGTGGACTATTGACGCAGCCGACCAACATCGGCTCGTACCGCCGCGACGTGTTCACGATCCTGCCCGAGGCCAACGTGAACCTGAAACTGAATGTCACGTGCAACCTGCGATTGGTCGCCGGTTACACGTTCATCTACGCCAATCGCGTGCAGCGATCCGGCGATGCGATCGACCGCACCGTCAATCCGACCCAGATCAACGGCCAGCTCCAGGGCGAAGCGCGACCGGCGTTCTTTGCCAAGGACACGCCGTTCTGGTTGCACGGCTACAACGCCGGTCTCGAGTATCGCTGGTAGTAACGAATCCTCGGCAGAAAGTCTGGCAACGACTCCGGACAGGCCGGCCCGCCGCACCGCGGGTCGGCCTTTCTGCTTTGGGTCGCACGCCACCGCGTCATCGCGTACGGGCCGACGTTCCCCGCGTGGCGTGATTACCGACGGGCACCAACGCGTCTGAACCTGGCCGTGCGTTAGAACGCCAGCTCTCGCGGAAGGTACTCGTTCCAGAGTTCCTCGTAGAACGACCGCAACTCGTCCATGTCCGGCCGCTCGGCCGCCTTCGTGTACAGGTCGTACGGGTTGAACGCCCGCACCGCGTTCATGTACTTGCGATCGTCGTCGTTCATCAGGTGCGCGTACGCGCCTTCGCGATGGCCCGGATAGAACGAGTGATACCGGATCATGTACAGCGCTTCGGTCGGCAAATAGTCCTTCACGACGTGGTACATGTACTCGTCGTGGCCCCAACTCATCAACACGTTGTCCAGGCCACATCCCTCTTCATAGATGCCGTCCGGCGTCTGGTACTCGGCAACCTGGCTATCCGGATTGTCGGCCAAGAACTCGGACAACACGATTTTGTCGGACCATGCACAGCCCACCGGGAAGGTATCGCCCACGACGGCCCATTGCGGTTCGCCGAACAGGCAGAGCACCTTGCCAAAGTCGTGGATCAGCCCCGTCAGGATGAACCACCGCGGATGCCCGTCGCGCCGGATCGCCTCGGCCGTTTGTAGCAGGTGGTCGAGCTGCGGCATGTTCGTATCGGGATCGCTGTCGTCGATCAACGTGTTGAGAAATTCCAGCCCGTCCCACAGGCCCATCCTGCGCTTGTTCAGCTTGAAATACTCGTCGCGCTTCGCCCGGACGAAGTCGACGGTCTGATACTTGTGATTCAGCCGGTAGAACTCGACGACCTCGGGTCGCACGTTCGCCCGATACTCGCGAAACTGTTCCTTCGTCTTGTCGGATTTGGGTGCCAGGCGATTGTCCGGCTCGGGGTAACGATCCAAAACGTCTTCGTCCCACTGTTCCAGGTCGCGCAGCGGCCCGGAGTCGGCATCGGATGAGCGATCTACCATGATTCGAGATCCTCCAGGGTTAGTCGTTGCCCGTTTCGCCGCGCAGAAATGTCTCGAGCCCGGCCAGGTCGTCCGTGTTGATGTGGTCGACACCCGCGGCATGCAACACGTGCCAGGCTTCGACGGTTTCGGGCGTGGCCCAGAACCGGATACGTCGCCCGCCGTCATGCGCCCGAGCCACCGCGTCGTCGAGCTTCTTGCGCTCAGCTTCATCGATCGGACCCCGGCCGCGCCACTTGAAGTGGGCTCCCCAGCGATCGCTCACCAGCGGCATCAGGTGCGGTGGCGCGTCGGAATCGAGATCGCCCATCCGCCCGTCGAGCCCGGCGTAGCGCACCGCTTCGGTCCGCATGGTCGCAAAGGGTCGGTTGCCCGAGATCGCCACGTCGACCGCCTTGCGCTCGACCGTGCCGTCCCGCACGACGGAGATGATGTCGGCGTAGTCGGCCAGCGTTTTGGCCAGCACGGCGTACGTCGGTTCGGCCGCGCTTTTGATGTCGATCAGCAAGTAGAATTGCCCGCCGCCGGGATGCACACTGCCCTGGTTGGCACGCACCCGTTCGCGCAACGGATCCAGATACAGGCCGCGCAACGTCCGTTCGGATGACAACTCGCGCCGATCGTGGGCGACCAGCAACTGGCCGTCGACCAGAAAGATGTCCGCCTCGACGCTCGTAAAGCCGTGGTCCAGCGCGTCGAGCAGTGGGCGCTCGTGCAGATAGTCGTTATGCGCGTGGGCGTGTGCCAGTGGAGCGGCCGGGCCGTCATCGGCACCCCGCACCCACGACGTTGTCCAACAGGCTGCTGCCGCAAGTATCGAGCACGCGGCGAAGCGGAGTGTGTGCATGTCACCAGAACCTTGCGTGCAATGGCCGGCCGCCAGCGACCGGGAAGACGCCGCACCGATCGGCCGGAAGTTCGATCCAGATCGGCCGGTGTCCTAGCAAGATTCTACGTGAAAGCCGCGCCCATCAACAGCATGCGGCCCGATTTCGGCCAACAAGCTTCCCGCGCGGTGGGTTTGGTGTCACTGCTTTACGGCGAGAATGCGGCGCTCGCCCGAGCGACTTGCCTGGCCGGAAGGCGACTCCCTGGCCCAACGCGCAGTACGGCCGGTGCGCTAGTAACAAGGCGTGCAGTACTGGGGACAGGGCGTGCAGTACTGAGGACACGGTTGGCAGTTCTGAACCATCGGAACCTGTTGCATCACCGGAGCCTGCGTGACGATCGGAGCCGGCTGCGCCATCGGCGCCGATTGGATCGGGGCCGGTTGCGCGTAGGCCGACGGCGCCTGCGCGTAAACCGGCGGCTGCGAATAGGCAGGCTGGGCGTATCGATTGTTGTAGTACGGTCGCCAGCAACCGGTCGAAGCGACGACGGCCAGCAGTCCAATGGTTATGGCGGACCAATTCATGAGCTGGTTTCCTTAGAACGAGCGGGACAGCGGCACGAAGAACGTCGCGCAGGCTTAGCCCCGGATTTGGGAAAGGGGCGAGGACGATACGGCATCGGCCCGCGGACGGTCAAGGTGGATCGACCGCGAATCGCCGGCCGAATGCCGCCACAGGCGAAACGCCAGGTCGTCGAGCGCAGCAAGCGACGCCGCACGCGGCGCCTGCTGCCAGCGGGCGCCAGCACCGCGAGATGCGACCCAGTTCGGCCGCCCTAGCAAGCGCCAGCCAGTTTCCGGCGGACGGTGCGCAGCGCGGCGTCGAACATCCGCTCGGTGAGCACGCCGGTGAATGTGTTCTGTTGGCTGGGGTGATAGCTGCCTACCAGCCAGCGATCTCCCGCCAGCATGACGGTAGCGCCGTGCCCGAATTTCGGTATGCGGCCGTCGTGCCACTGGCGGCGGCGCGCTTCGACGATCGTGGCACGCCACGCGATCTGGCCCAGCGCCAGAAACACGCGCACTGGCAACGCGTCGATCGTTTGCTCGAACCACCGTTGGCACTCGGCCAACTCCTCGGGCAGCGGCTTGTTTCCCGGGGGCGCGCAGTGCGCCGCGGCCGTGATTGCGCAGTCCACCAGACGCAGGCCGTCGTCGCGCGCGGTGGACTCGGCCTGAGTTGCAAAGCCAGCCTTGTGCAACCCGCGATACAGCCAGTCGCCGCTTCGATCCCCGGTGAACATCCGACCCGTCCGGTTGGCGCCATGCGCAGCCGGTGCCAGTCCCACGACGAGCACCCGCGCCGCTGGATCGCCGAAGTTGGGCACCGGGCCGCCCCAGTACGTGTCGTCGCGAAACGCGGCCTTCTTATCGACCGCGGTCTTCTGGCAATGCGCAATCAGTCGCGGACAACTTCGGCAACGACAGATCCGGCGATTCAGCGCGTCCCACGCGGACGCCTTACCCTGACGAGTTGCCATTGCCAAACTTCGGACTTTCGCGCGATTCATGCGCCACGCGGGCCGCTACGGGTCGAGGTGGCGGTGCAGGAATTCGAACGTGGCACGCATCACGCGCGCGTGTTCCTCGGGCCAGCCGTGGCCGGCACCGATCAGGAACTCGACTCGGCCCTCGACACCGGCCGAAGTCAGCGCTTCGATCATCTCGGTTGCCTGCGCGTGCGGAACCAGCGGATCCTTGGTCCCCTGGACCAAGAGCATCGGCGGATCGCCGGCGTCGACATACGTGATGGGCGACGCCGCGGCAGCCTTCTCGGGAACTTCGAATGCCCGGCCGCCAAGAAACGCGGCGACGAGATCCTGCGACACATCGGGCAGTTCGGCGCCCAAGTTCGTCGGACCGGCGAACGAAACCACGGCTTGCACGCGGCTCGACACGCCAGCCGAACCGCCCTCGCCTTCCAGTCCGTCGTCCGCGTTCATTGTCCCCAGCATCATGGCCAGGTGGGCACCGGCCGACGCGCCCACGACTCCGATCCGGTCCGGGTCGACTTGCAACCGTTCGGCATTGGCGCGCAACCAGCGCACGGCGCACTTGGCATCTTCGACCTGCGCGGGAAACAGATAATCGGGAACCAGCCGGTAATTGATGGAAACCGAAATGAACCCGGCTCGGGCCGATTCGCGGATCAGGCTGTCAAATTCCTCTTTGCGCCCGCCCCGCCAGGCACCGCCGTGAATCCAGACGACAGCCGGCGCCGGATGGGTCAGTCCCTTGGGTCGGGCCAGATCCATCGTGAGTGCCACGTCGCCAGCTTGTCCATAGACGATGTCGGACTGAAACGCGACTTCGATCGGCGGAACCTTCGTGTCGTCGATCAACGTGGGACCCGGCTGCACGGTCCTGCGAGGCTGATCCTGGGCCGCGGCGGCCGAGACCAGGCAGACGGCGGCAATCATCAGCGCCCGCACGGCAATCCGCTTACGATGGACACGGGACATGATTTCGCTCCTTGGAAAATTTGCCGCGCCGCGGTTTTTTGCAGCATCACCGCTTGGGCACGTCGCGCCCAGCGGCCCAGAAGATGGCATTGGTCAACAGCCGGCGAAAGCTCGTTTCGGAAAAGTCCTGAGGATGCCCCAGCGCGGTATAGAACACGCGCCCTCCGTTGTAGTCGCGCGTCCAGGTGATCGGCTCGGTGTGTCCGGGGATCGTGCCCGTCATCAAAACGTCGACGTTATCCGACAGACCCTGGTTCTTGTACAAGCTGCCGGCGGAACGAAACGGCGTGACGCCTCTCAGAATCGGGTGATCGGCGCGCGGACCGACCAGTTCGACCTCGGTGATCAGGTCGTTGCCGTAGTGACCCTTGTAGTTGCCGCCGAGCACTTCGCGGTCCAGGTCGAGCCACGTTTGCACCGCGTGGCTGGCCGTGCGCACGCCAACGATCGGGCGGCCCGACATGCAGTAGGCCTTAATGCGCTCAAGCTGCTCGCCCGACAGCTTCAACCGCCGCGTGAACAGCAACATCACGTCGCAGTCGTCCAGGTTTTCCAGCCCCGGCAAGTCGTGGATGTTTTCGCCGACAATGAAAGCCCGCGAGCACATGACCGGATAGTTGGCTTCCAGTTGCTTTTGAAACTCGGCGAGCGTCTCGTTGGACTTGTATTCGAGCGAACCAGACACCAGGCAGACCTTGATCGGCTCGGGCGCGTCGGCGGCGCGTGACGTGCCGACAAGACTCCACAGAACTGCGGCAGCCAGCGCCAGCACCATCGTCGTTCGTACCGGTCGCCGCGCGCTTCGCATGGTCGCCTCGACTCGTTGTTCTACGCCAGAATGTCGTGGATGATTTCGCCGTGGACGTCGGTCAATCGCATGTCGCGCCCGCCGAAGCGGAACGTCAGCCGCTCGTGGTCCATGCCTAAAAGATGCAGCATGGTCGCGTGCAGATCGTGGACCTGCACCTTGTTTTCGATGGCGTGATAGCCGTATTCGTCGGTTGCGCCGAACACGGTGCCGCCCTTGATGCCTCCGCCGGCAAGCCACATCGAAAAGCCGAACGGATTGTGATCGCGCCCGTCGCTGCCCTGGGCCATGGGCGTTCGCCCAAACTCGCCGCCCCAGACGACGAGCGTCTCGTCGAGCAACCCGCGCCGCTTCAGATCCTTTAGCAACGCGGCCACGGGCTTATCGGTCGCCCGGGCATTGTCGGCATGTCCTTCCTTGAGCTTGCCGTGCTGGTCCCAGCGATCGTGGCCCAGATTCTGCGGCAGCAGCTCAACGAAGCGCACGCCGCGCTCGACCAGTCGTCGCGCGATGAGGCACTGGCGGCCGTACGTCTCGGTCGCCTTGTCGTCCAATCCGTACAGCCGCTTTGTCTCCTCGGTCTCGTCCGACAAGTCCATCAGCTTCGGAACGGCGATCTGCATGTGGAACGCCAACTCATAGTTGGCGATCGCGCTTTCGAGCTTGTCGTTGGTTCCGTTGCGGGCCAGGGCCGCTTCGTCCAACGTGCGCATCAGGGCCAGCTTGCGCCGCTGCACTTCCGGCGTGGCTTCGGACCGGGCCAAGTCGGCGACCGGCGCTGGTCCGCTGACAAACGACGAGCCCTGATAAGTGGCCGGCAGAAAGCCACTGTTGAAACAGTCCCATCCGCCCGGTGGAATCATGCCGCTGTTGAGCACCACGAAGCCGGGCAGATTGTAGCACTCGGTGCCCAGCCCATATGTGGCCCAAGCGCCCATGCTGGGCCGTCCCTGCTGGCCGTGGCCCGAGTGCATGAAGTAGTTGGCGTTGGTGTGCTCGGAGAAGTTCGACGTCATCGAGCGGACAATCGCCATGTCGTCGACGCACGTGGCGGTGTGCGGAAACAGGTCGCTGACCGGCGTGCCCGACTCGCCGTATTGCTGAAACGCCCACGGCGACTGCAACACTGTGCCCACGTTGTCGAACTGCGTGGGTTGCACTTTCATCTTGATCGGCTGGCCGTGCTCCTTGGCCAGTCGTGGCTTGGGGTCGAACGTGTCGACCTGTGACGGTCCGCCATCCATGAACAGGAAAATGACGCTGCGGGCCTTTGGCGTAAAGTGCGACGCGCGCGGAGCCAGCGGATTCGTCGATGCGTCGTTCGCCGACGCGGCCGGCGTCAGCCCATAAGCCGCATCGCCCGACAGCGCGGCCAATGCCACGGCACCAAAACCGTTGGCGCAGCGTGCCAGCATTTCGCGGCGCGAAACGGGTGCGTCGATGTACTGGCCGCAGTGCATGGCGAACGTGCCTAGGGGACGAAGATGAACTCTTTCAGATTGAACAGCACGTGGGCAAAGTCGGCCCAAGCTTGCGGATCGGCGGCCGCCGAATCGCCGCCGGTCAGGGCGACGTTCACAACCGCGTTGCCCTCGGCGACCGCGGCCTGCGGCGAACCGGCAAAGAACCTCAACGCCGACTGCATCTCGCCGGCTTCCGGCGGACGGCCCAGCGCCGCTTCGTACATCAATCGTACGCGATCGGCCACGGGCCGAGACGTGACGGCAGCCATCTTCTGGCCCCAGCGCTCCGCTTCCGAGACCACGAACGGATTGTTCATCATCGCCAGCGCTTGAGCCGGCACGTTCGAGACGCCACGCCGCCCGATCGTCGTAAACGGCGTCGGGTAGTCGAACGCCAGCAGCATCGGCGAGAGGAAGTTGCGACGGACCGCCAGATAAATGCTCCGCCGGCCGGCACCATCCAGCGGACCGGACTTGGTCGGCCGACCACGGCCCGACATGAACGGTGTCAGGTACGGCATCACACTGGGGCCGTACATCGTACGGTCCAAGCGACCGGAGACGGCCAGGACCGCGTCGCGAATCGTTTCGGCTTCCAGCCGGCGAACGGGCATCCGGTGGCACAGCGCGTTGAGCGGGTCGGCCGCTTCGACTTCCGGCTCCGCCCGGCTCGACATGCGATACGTGTTGGACAGCACCATCAGTCGGTGCATCCGTTTAAGCGACCAGCCTTGGCGCACCAGTTCGGAAGCCAGATAGTCGAGCAACTTCGGATGCGTTGGCGGTTGGCCCATCGCGCCAAAGTCGTCGACCGTGCGCACGAGGCCCGTGCCGAAATGGTGGTGCCACAGCCGATTGACGATCACCCGGGCCACGAGCGGATTGTCGGTGGCGACGAGTTGCCGCGCCAACTCCATCCGCCCGCTGCCATTTTCCGGCGCAGCGACCTGAGTTCCGCCCAACACTTCCAAGAACCGCCGCGGTACTTCATCGCCCAGCGTCTTGTGATTGCCGCGAATGAACAGGTGCTCGTTCTCACCGGTGCCGTCGGCAATCGCCAATGCCATCTGCGGACGCGGGATCGTCGCGTCGAGTTTAGTTTGCTGTCGGTCGAGCTCGGCCAGGCGCGATCGCAGTTTCGCTAGCGCCGGCGCAAGTGCCGATTCGTCGAGCCACCGACCTTCGAGCAACCAGCAAACGATGGCGGCCTGATCCGCCTGGTCGGAAGCGGCGCGAAGCGGATTCGCAACCCAATCGTCGACCACGCGCGCCAATAGCGCCTGGTAAGCGTCGGCCAACTTCGCTGGCGAGTCGAGCGACGCGTCGGCCAACATGGCAGCGACTAGACGATTGGGCCGGCTCGCTGGCGGTGCGGCATCGCCGAAAGCCACCTGTTCCAACGCGATGTAGCCGTCGCCGTCGTCCAACACCTCGATGTACGCCCGCTGGCCGATCCATTTGCTGACGTCTTGCGTGTGCCAGTAGGGGGTTGTGTCGTTCTCGCCTGGG
This sequence comes from uncultured Planctomycetaceae bacterium, assembly GCA_937952415.1. Taxonomy (GTDB): domain Bacteria; phylum Planctomycetota; class Planctomycetia; order Pirellulales; family PALSA-1355; genus CALFYT01. The sequence continues at coordinate 93,492 of CALFYT010000111.1, forward strand.
CCAAATTCGAGCCCGCCGTAAATCGGGTTCTTGATCAGTTGGAGGCCGTTGAGAATCAGCCGCACTTTGCCGCCCGTGCCATGCAGGCGGTAGAAGATCTTCGGCCGTGTGATCTCAAACGTCGGCGAGCGTAGTGCGCCCTGAAGTTTGGGCGAGACCATGCCGCTATGCGCCGCGCCACGGGCCAACAGCCGGCCGTTCGTCGCATCGCCGGCTTGCAGCGCGGGACTTTCCAGCGGCGCTGCCGGTCGATCACCGAATGCCGGTCCGCTCGTCGACCAGGTTCCGTAATCCGTCCCACGAAAATCCACCCACACGGTTGGCGAGTGGTTTGCTTCGTCCGCCCTGCCCTGCGCCTGATCGTCGGACAAAGACTGTCCTTCGGCCTGCCATTGGGCGACCAGTTGGGCGCGCCGGACGGCGAAGTCCGGTGGTTCGGCGCCCTCGGTCGGCGCGGTCAAGACGGACCAGGCGTGCATCGGGTCGTCGCGCCGCGTGCGGGCCGTCGTTTGCAAGTACTTTGTCCAAGCTTCGGCAGCCGCGCCGGAATGATTGTTTTGCAGCGCACCAGCAAGTTGCTCCAATCGCGTCACCAACCCGTCTCGAGCAAATGCGGCCACCGCCGCGCGGCGTTTCGTGCTCAACTGTTGGGCCGCCGTCCGCGCCGCGGTCCATTTGCGCGGCGCGTCGATAAACGCCTGTTGATAGCGCGAGCTTTGCAAATAGCCGGCCAGAGCGTAATAGTCCTTAGTCGAGATCGCGTCGAACTTATGATCGTGGCACCGTGCACAACTGACCGTCAGGCCAAGAAACGTCTTGGCCAGCACGTAGATTTGATTGTCCATGCGATCCGCCTCGTCCTGCCGGGTGTCGACGGGCGAATGCTTCGCCTCGCCGAATAGCAAACAGCCGGTGCCGAGGACCGATTCGTTGTGACCGGTGCGCGGGTGGCGGCGCGGTTCGTCCAGCAGATCGCCGGCGATGTGCTCGACGACGAACTGATCGTAGGGAACGTCGTCGTTCAGCGCACGAATGACATAGTCGCGGTAGCGATACGCGTTGGGGATGTTGTAGTCGAACTCATGCCCGTACGTTTCCGCGTAGCGCACCAGGTCGAGCCAGTGACGAGCCCAGCGTTCTCCGTAGTGCGGCGAAGCCAGCAGGCGCTCGACAACGCGGCGATACGCGCCGGGAGCGTCGTCCGCCAAGAAATCCGCGATCTCGGCCGGCGTCGGCGGCAAGCCGATCAAGTCGTACGTCACGCGCCGCAATAGCGCGCGCTTCTCGGCCGCAGGCGCGGGCTGCATCCCCGCCTCGCTCAAACGCGCCAAGATGAACCGGTCGACCGGCGTCCGGATCCAGTCCGTTCGAGCGACCTTCGGCGGCGCGGCGTCGACAATCGGCCGCAGGCTCCAATGCCCGGCCCGTTGCGCTAAGTCGAAGCCACCAGCGGCGTCGGACGCTGGCTCCGCCGTGCCGTCTGGCTCGCGACCCCAGGGTGCCCCGCGGCGCACCCAGTCGACCAGCGTGGCGATTTCTTCCGCCGGAAGTTGCGACTTGGGCGGCATCTGATACGTGTCGCCGTAGCGTATCGCGTCGACCAGCAAGCTCTCTTCCGGTTTGCCGGGCACTACGGCCGGACCTGTATCGCCCCCGGCCAATACGCCGGCCCGGGAGTCGAGCCGCAAGCTGCCTTTGGGATCCTCCGTGCCATGGCACTCATGGCAGCGGGCCACCAACAGCGGCCGAACTTGCTTCTCGAAGAACTCGATGGCGGCCGGATCGCTGGCGTCGGCCGTGGTTTCGTCGGCGACCAACAAATCGCCACAGACGAGCGGGCAGGTGGCCAGCCACGTCGTGCACAGCCACGACCGGAATGGACCTGAAAGATTCATGGTGCTTGACCGCGCGGCGGCAACGCATCGGAGGCAGGACGATTGGACGATCCGGCGCGCAATATGCTGGCACACAACGGTTTCCGCCCAACCGTCTCGAATATAGTAGTCGCCGGCGCGCCGGTCAACGCAACGCGCCGCTGGCACGCCGCGCGAATCGCCGAAAACCGGGCGTCATCCGACAGTTCCGCGCGCAATGCACCAGGCGCGGCCAGGGAGCGCCGGGTGCCGGGAACCCACGCGCGCGGGGGCTCACCCCGGGAGCCCGGCTGCTTGATCAGGGGGATGCTAAAGATACGGCGTCAGCAGGCGCACCACACCGTCGCGTAGCCGAGCCGGAAGACTGCGACCGTCCATTTCCTCAAGCGTCACCTCGCGGGAGAGTTTTCGTTTCTCCATCATCCAACTGTGCAGCGGTTCGGCCAGTTGGGGTTCGTAGCATTCCACGTCGAACTCGAAGTTGAGTCGCAGGCTGCGCGGGTCCCAGTTGCCTGAGCCGAACAGCGTCCATGCGCGGTCGACCAGCATCACCTTCGTATGGTCGAACGGCGGCGGCGACATCCACACGCGGCATCCTCGTTCGAGTACTTGCCAGAGCATCGCGTTCGACGCCCATTTGACCAGCGTCAGGTTGTTTGCTTCGGGCAGAATGATGTCAACGTCCACCCCGCGCAACGCCGCCACGTTGAGCGCGCCGACCAACGACGCGTCGGGCAGGAAGTAGGGTGTCACGATACAAACACTCGACTTGGCACACGACAGCGCGCCTTCCAGCGTCAGCCGGCGCTTGTCCAGGTCGCTGTCCGGACCCGCCGAAATCCCTCGGGCAAGCGCGGTGCCAGCCGCTTTCAATTCGGGAAACCAGATGTCGCTGTCCAATAATTCGTCGGAGCAAAAGGCCCAATCCTCGGCAAACACTTCCTGCAAATGGGCCACGACCGGCCCTTCGATCCGAAAATGGTGATCCAGAATCGGATCGTCGGGACAGAGCCGCTCGTCGTGCCCTTCGCGAATGTTCAAGCCGCCGGTGAACCCAAGGCGACCGTCGGCGACAAGAATCTTGCGGTGGCTCCGCAGGTTTGAGTAGGCGAACCGCCCTGGCATGTACGACGGCAAGAACCGCTCAACCCGTATGTTCGCTCGCCGTAGCTTGCCGACGATCGACGGGAACGAATAGCGGGCGCCGATCGAATCGACGATCACGCGAACTTCGACGCCGCGCTTGACCGCGCCGGCCAGCGCGTCCACGAATTCCTGGCCGGCCCGATCGTTGTCGAAGATATACGTGCTCATCGCCACCGAGTGTTGCGCTTGCTCGATGGCTTCGATCATCTGCGGATACGCTTCCTGGCCGCCCACCAATGGCGTAATCTTATTGCCGCCCAGCAAGGGCCGCCGCGTCAATTCACCGATGAGCTGTTCGAGACATACCAGGTGCTGGGCGCGCTGGGGCAGTTGTTTGCGTACGGCATCTCGATCCGCCGCGTGGTCCGATCCGTGCGTCAATAGCGGAGTCCTGCCGCTGCGCAATTGGACGGCGCGGCGCACGACCCGATTGATTCCCAGCACCGAATAGACCATCGCGCCGAAGATGGGCGACAGCAGCACGACGCCGATCCATCCGATCGCCGCGCGCGTGTCCTTCTTGTACAGCACGACGTGCGCCGACGCGAGGACCATCAGCACCAACGAAATGGCGGTCAGGATGTGCGGCCACCACTCACGAAACGTGTCGGCCAATGCGTCGAAGAATTCCATGGCCACCGAAGTGGGCAAGAGTTAGTTGGCAAGTCGATCGGCTAACGTCGCGGGCAGGTCCGGTCCGGCTTGTGCCGAACGATCCGCGCACTCGACGCAGCCCGGCAGATGACGCCTCGGCACGTGAGCACTCTGAAGCGCACGGACGGATTCCGACCCGCAGACCCTCAACAATATACGGGGATTCGCGCGATTCTAGGAGCGCCGAAATTCGACAGACATCCGCCGCGAAGCATTCGCGCCTGCGCCGCCGTTGCACGCACGTGCCACAACCTAACCGGCCGGATCGTAGTCGTACATGCGATACGTCTTGTCCAGCTTGGCGCCCCCTTTTTCCAAGCTACGGCGAGACAGCGTGTTCGACTCGTGGACCCAGGAAAACTCAACCTCTTGCAGCCCCCAGTTGATCATCGGCTCGATCAGGCCTCCCAACAGCACCACGCCCAATCCCCAGCGCTGATACTCGGGGATCACGTTGATGCTGATCACGCGCATTTTCTTGATCGCCCGCTTGTTGCGCATCAGCCGCCAAAAGCCGAAGGGAAACAGCCGGCCGTCGATCTGCTTGATTCGCGGATTGTAGTCGAGCAATCCAAAGCAGGCCCCGATCGGCTCGCCGTCGATCTCGGCGACCAGCGCCAGCTCCGGCGCGATCAAGTGCTTGAGCCCGGCGGCCAATGTCTTGATTTCGGCGGCGCTCAGCGGCGCGAAACCCCACGAGCCCTCCATCGACGCGTTGTACACGCGCAGAAACATCTCGACTTCCTGCTGGAAACGCTTGGCGTTCATCGGCCGGGTCGTGACGTTGAATCGCTCCTTGGCCTCGTTGCCGATGAACCACAGCTTCCGGTCCAGTTTCGAGACCATGTCGACGTGGCCCCAGAAGGCGTACATCTCGGCCGACTGCTCAAAGCCCCAACCCTTGATCAACCGCTCGTAGTACGGCTTGTTGTAGCTCATCATGAAGCAGGGCGGCGCGTCGAATCCGTCGACCAGCAGCGCGCATTCGTAGTTCAACGACGGATTGGCCGGACCGCGGATCGATTCCATGCCTTCGGCAAACAGCCAGTCGCGGGCCGCATCGAACAACGCGTTGGCAACCGACTGATCCTCGACCGATTCGAAGAAGCCGAAGAAGCCGCGATTTTCCTTGGCGTGCTCGATGTGTGCGGGGTTGACGATCGCCGCCACACGGCCACAGACCTCGCCATCGCGCAGCGCCAGAAACGTCCGGATCTTGCCCCTGTCGTAAAACGGATGATGCGCGAAGCCCAGCAACCGGCGATAGTCCATCAACAGCGGCGGAATCCAATTTGGATCGTCGCGGTACAGTCTTCTCGGCAGCTCGAGGAATTGCTTCTGGTCGCTCCGCGAGTCGACCGGCTTGACTTCGACACTCGACATATCGGCACTACGCATCCGGCGGTGAGCATTCCGGTTTTCGACACGGGAAGACATCATGGGTGCATCTCAGTGGGACGAGAACCGCGTTCTGGCCAAACCGTGATCGTAAGCCGTCCGGCGCCGCTTCACCAGGGGGACGTGCGACGCGGGCGCTAGGTTGCGTCTCGCAAATCTTCCGAACGAGGTCCCAGTCGTCCGTGCGCGACACAACCTAGTTGGCCAGGGCCGATTCGACGATCGGCTGCGTAAGCAACGCCGAATCGGCCGCATCTTGCTCCAGGGCCGGCTCTTCGCTGCGGGCTGTGGCAGCCTCGGCCGCCCTGTCGGCATCGGCCTCGATGGCCCACTGCGAGTCGCGACGCTCGTGCATCCGCCCGACGACCTGCCGCAACTCGGCCGCGCTCATGTGCCGCAAGTTGCCCAGCTCCGTAAGCGGCTTGAGGCTGTTCATCGCCCGGTTGAGCGTCGGCTCGAAGGTGATGATCTCGGTGACCCAGTGTCGCATCTGGCCGAACGTCTGCGAAACGCGTTGCAGTTGATCCTGGATGTCGATCATCAGTTCCAGACTTTCGGTCGCCGCGGCCAGATCAGCGGTCTGCTCGAGCGTGCGGTCCTTCAGGACGATCAGTTGATCGGCGCGTTGCTGGGCCAGCTCGACCCCGTGGCCTTCGATATCCAGCCGGTCGCGCAGGTCAATCAAGGCAGTCAGATTGTCTTCGGCCGAGGCGTTGTTGGCGGCCGTTTCCGCCAAGCGTCCGTGCAGCGCGTCGATCGCGTCCAGACTGTCCTCCGACATCACCGATTGACAGTGCGTGTCGAGCAGGCGGTTGCGCAGCCGGTCCAGCGCGTCGACCGCCACCAGGCTGTGCTCCGTTTCGTCATGACGGCCGCGAAGCCGGTCTTCGAGCGCTTCGATCGCCACCAGCACCTTGGCCGCTTCGGCAACTCGGTAGTCGTTCTCAATCAGTGCATCTTGCAAGGCCGAGTACTTTTCGAGCGTTCGCAGGGCTCGTTCGACGTGGCCGGTCTGCCGGTTGAGTCGGACGTGCAGTTCGGCAATCGCGTCGAGCGACTGGCTGGCTTCGCTGCGCCGCTGTGCCTGTGCGGTGAGTTGTCCCAGCAACGTATTGGTCTTGGCGACCTGGTCGCTCTGGCCGGCCAGGTTTTCGACCTGCGTTTCCAATTGCGCGACCTGGCGGCGCAACTGCGAGACTTGCCACATCGCCGGGCGGACGACCGCGTAGTTGATCACGGCCACGGCCAGCGTGGCGCCGGCGGCCAGCATCGCCCAGTTTGCAAACTCGAGTCCCCAATACCGTGGGCGTCGATCGTTCTCGGACCAAAACTTTTGGTTGCTTGTGCCTGACAAGGGAGCACCTCCTGGAGCGGGACAGGACATGACCTATTGAGTCCTAACTAGCCAATGTTCGAGGGCGACCAACGGAAGCCCACCAAACGCGGTCGAATTGGGGGCGCACCACAAGCCGATTGTCTGCCTCGGCATCAATACGGCGGCGTGGTTTCGCCAACACGCGTCTGTTTGCCTATCGGATCATCGCCCGCAACCGATCAACCTTTTCCAACGCTCACGGTCCAACAGAAATAGTGCGTTGAACCGATTCCGCCCGCAGGCTTTACCAGACCGGACCCGAAAGGTCCGTCCGTTCGGCAGTCGCCGCGCGGCGGGGTTACAATGGTTCCCACCAGCAATGCGTGTCGTTCGCAGTGTTTCGCAGTGTGTGCTCGCGAGGTGATTTCATGGTCGCAGCATGGCTTTTGACCGCGGTATTGAGCGTCGGACCGACTGGCGCGTTGAACGAGCCGACCCAGCCGGCAACCGGTCAGCAGGCAGATGCGCCGCCTGCGAAAACAACCGCCCAGAAGTCCGGCACGCCGGCCAAACAACCGGCTGCCGCGCCCGACGCCGCCGAGAAGGCCGCCGAAGAATCGGTCGACCTGCGCTACTACCGCGCGCAGCTCGAACTGGCCGAGGCCAACTTGAAGCGATTGCAACGAATGAACCAGAAGCTAAAGCGGAGCGTCCCGGCCAGCGTCGTGGATCAATTCAAGAACGACGTCGCCCAAGCCAAGCTCCGCGTCGAACTGGCCAACGAGGGCGACGCCGCCGACGAGTTCACCGTTTGGCTCCGTCGGGCAAGGGGCGACTTCGACGACGCAAAGAGCCGTTGGGAAAAGGCCGTCGCCGTCAATCGCCGCGCGCCCAAAACGTTCGACCCGCAAGATATCCAGCGGTATCGCCTGCGGGCGGAAGTCTATCGGCTGCAATACCTGCGCGGGCGAGAGCTGGTATCCGCCTCGCGCGAGGCGCAACTGGAATGGCGCGTCGAGCTGTTGACCAACGAGCTGGACCGCGTGAAGGAAGACGCCAACCGGATCATGCCCGCCGCCCGGTACTACTACTATGCGTTCCCCGGCTGGTGGTGATGGGGGGTGGGTGTCGTCAGGTTTACGGCCCGTAGCAGCGCGGTCCGCAGTTCGTGCTGTCCGCGCGAACGTGCGACTCGCCAGGGGACTCACAAGGGATGCTCCGAGCGGCCAACGCACCCTTCGCCGGCCACTTTCGCCACCGCACGTAAAGTGCTACAGTGGAACCCTTTCGAGGCTGTAGCTCAGTTGGTAGAGCAACGGACTTTTAATCCGTAGGTCCAGGGTTCAAGTCCCTGCAGCCTCACTGGACCAGCGCAGCGGGGTACGGAGCTAATCTCCGTACCTGGCGCTTCGGGGAACCTGGAATCGACCAGGCAAGGGGATTGATCGAAAAACGGGCCGGCCGGGTAGCTGTGACCGTCACAAGTGAAAGATCGTAGATGTCGAGATTCACGATGGCGAGCAACACGCCTTCTTGCTGACCCCGATTCCTGAGCCAAGCAGTGCATTGCTGGCGGCCTTGGGGCTCGTTGCTCTCACGACCTACTTCCGATTTCGGAATCGGCACCGTGTCGGTCAATGGGGTGTAGAGTAGAATTGCTAAGACGTGCCACCTTCGATTTGCGATTTAACCCTTCCACGTCTCGGCTATTGCAAGCCCGCAGCCGCAGGCGGCAGCTTTGCGTCGCTTTTGCACCATCCACCCCCTGCGATTGGTCGCGCAAAGAAGCGTCCACCAATCCGCTCCTAAACCACGAGTGCTACGCGTAGGCCCTGGCCACCCTCTATCGCCCATGTGGCTGCCAATTCTTCTTGGCACATCTCCAACAGCCCGTGGCCGCTCCATTTCGGAGACCGGCCCTCGGGAGTGCTAAAAAGGGTCGTTATTCGAGACTGCCGCCAGTCAGTGAACTGCTATCGTCTTGGCGCGCAAAACCACAGATTGCGAAATGGCGACCCTTTCGGGTAACACCTCACCGATGGACGCGCAAGATTTCAAGGCCCAGAGGCTCAATACGCACCGGGACTCCAAAGCCCTCAGCGCGACGCAACTCGCTCAGCTCACAATTACGGCGTCGTGCTCACCTCTTCCTCAGCCGGACGAATCTGACGCAGCGCCTCGGCGGCCAATGTGCGAGTCAGCTTGTAATCGTCCTGCAACGCGTCAATCAGATGCGGCACCGCCTCATTTGCGGTAGGGCCAAGCTTGCCTAAAGCCCTGGCGGCCGATGCACGGTCGTCCGGGTCTTGGTCCTGCAACTGCTGGATGAGGAAAGGCACGACCTCTTTGGTCGCTGGGTCAATCTGGACCAAAGCACGGGCGGCCACGATGCGGACCCGCTTGTTTTCGTCCTGCAACATCGTGACGAGAACAGGCGCCGCTTCGTTGGCCGCTGGACCAATATTACCCAAAACGAGGACGGCCACCCTGCGTACAAACGGGTCTTTGTCCTGCAACGCGTTGATCAGCAGAGGCACCGCCTCTCTGTCGGCCGGGCCAAGGTCGGACAAAGCCGCGGCCGCCTCCTCGCGGACGCGGATGTTCAGGTCTTGGTCTTGTAGAGTATTGAGGAGAGTTGGCACGTCCTGGTAACTAAGCCTCCCACAACCGGTCAACGCCACTGCTGAGAGGACCAACGGCGGCAAGGCTCGAATAACCGAATTCCGCATGTGTTCGCGCCCCATACCAATTTTCTTCGAATCGGCCAACGGGGTGAGAAGCGAGCCGCTTCACGATGAAGACAAAATCGCGTAGGCACTGCAATTCTGGTGAGTATAACGGGCCAACCATTGCCCGAAGCCTCCCCGGCGGCATCGCAGCAAGACTTGCCGCGTCGTGTCATCGTCGGTCGATTGATTGGACGCCCAGACGTTCTCAATGAGGCCGCGAAAGGGTGATCTCCGTTGCATTGTTGGACTCGTCCGATTCATCAACCCTGTTGTCCGGGTCGACGACGACCTTTACGGCATGGCTTCCTTCTTGAAGTTTTACGCTACTCGCTTGCTGCTCTATTCCAGGTTGTAGAGCGAGCGGTCTGGAAGTGCCAATCAGCTGGTCGCCAACGAAGAAACGTACGCGGACGCCCATTGCAGGCGCATTGCCGCTGTTGCGGATACGTGCCCTCAAGTACCCCGCTTCATTTAAGAAGACCCGAGTGACTTGGAGATCAGGTCGCCCGTCGAGTGTCGTTTTCTTCGTGGCGGCTTCCCCGGTCGCCAATTGGAACACAAGATCGCCCTGCGGCTCTTTGGGGTTGAAGTTCCATTCCTTGCGGCCTTGATCATCCTTTCCGTCGACGCCGACTGAATAAATGATCGGTTGGTCATGCAGCGTCGCCATCTTTAGGGGTTGGTCGGCGTAGGGGTCGGTGGGAATCTCCTGAATGCCGGCTGCTTTGACCAAGGTGGCGAGGTCTGGCGGAGGGGCGTCGCTGTCCAACTGCCACCGTCGCAGCGCGACTAAACACTTCGTGCCTTGGAGCAGAGTTTCGGTATCGAGCGCTACTTTCGCGAATAAATCGACGCCCCGGGCGGAGTCAAGGAAAATTGCCAATGTGGTTTCTCGCAATGGCTCATAGTGCGTCTGAGCTGGTGTTTTAAACCGTTGCAGACTAGTTTGCTCGGTCAACGCGAGTACCCGCGCGTAGGCAAGGTTGAGAGCAGTCACCTCCTTGGCATATTCATTGTCGGGAAAAATCTTGCCGCCCGCATTCCACCCGAGCATCGCCGGAGGTGGAGGGGCTTGTGTGTTGAATCTCTCACGCGCCATTCGATTGCTGTAATCGTGAAATTGAAAAAGCGTCTTGATGCAAGCAAATGGCGCGTCAACGGACCCTTTCACGCCCAGCACATCCTGCATGTACCGAAGTTCGAACGTCCCGGTACGATGCTGGAGATCGTGGAGGGCTTTGCGGGCAATAAGGTATTCTGCGCGGCAGCCTTCAAGGAACGGATCGATGGCTTCGGCTTCGTGCTGGAGCAGGGCGGCCAACAATCGATCGCAGTGCTCTGGCTTGATGTCCGGCGAGCTGAGAATGGAAGGTATCAGACCTTCGCCAGGCACTATCCCCCTCAAGCCGGACGCTGTTTCCACGCAACAAGTCCGTTCCAAGCTAGCGACGACCAACTGGGTCCCTAGTTCGGCTCTGGGACGCACGTCCCTGCTAAGCCGGAGCAGCATCTCGACTCCTTGGACTGGCCGCTCGAGGTCTCCTTGCTCGAGGTCGCGCCTCGTTCGCCACCCGACAACTCGTGCCACGTCACGCGCGGCATTGGCATTGACCGACAGCGAGTCAATACTCAGCCCCGTTTCGAACACACACTGCGGGCATTGTTGTGCCTGGGCCAATTTCTGAAAGCCGGTCTCATATTCTGCCAACCACTGGTCAACGGCGGCATTGTCGATCGACCTCGCGTCTTGCCGCCGCGCTTCGTCGAACTGGAATAATTGTTTCTCACGTTTGCGGGCCGCCAGCGCCCGTTGTTTCACTTTCTCGCTGTACTGTGCACCACGGTCAGCGTAGCAATACGCCAGCGTCTCGTTAAACTCGAAGAGAGCATCCAGATAAAGCGGCGCGGCGTTCTGATCCGGCGGCGGGGCCGCAAAGAATCTGGCAACGTCAAAGGGAGGGTCGGGGCCGATCCACGAGGGCGGCTCGGTGACCGCGTCTGGAAACGATGGAAACTTCCGAGTGCCATCGGCTACCGAAGGCTTCGAACCAGGCTGACTCAGGGACTGCAGATACCGACGATCGGCCACGCTCAGGCGCGCGAGCGGAACGGTGATCAGCTTTCCACCCTTCTTCTTAAGAATCGCCTTGCCTTCCTTGACTTGGACTAGGTCGGCTTCGACCGAAAACTTGCCGGTCGTATCGGTCCATTTCCGCGCAAATGCTGGGTACGACGAGGCAAGCAAGAGGCTCAGCGTGACGAACCACGTGAAACGCGAACTCATGGCTCATGGCCCTCGAAAGGGAGAGTTCCAAGACACCTGAATGTCGCTGGGAGAGGCGGTGCGTCCATTCTTGCCCGTCGATACTCGCCGTGCAAATCGAGTAGGCGAGAACTGACTTCTCGCAAATCGTGGGCATATGGCATCAAACGTTCGTTTATCGAGTCTAGCCTCGGCATCGAGGCTTCCGGGCCTTTTTCCCGACCGTGCCAGCCCCATAAACTCGTCTTAATAAAACAAAGTCTCGAAAACTCATGCCCGGCGACGGTTTATGGGACTCGATCTGCCGGGCCGAGCATCGGGCCCTGGTGATCGAGAATATGCCGACACTCGATGGGGTATAGCATTGTGAGTTTGAGCGGCGTCACCTTGCAAATCGAAATGGACCCTCCCGGTGGCCTTCACCACCGCACAACCGCAGACGTCCAGCCGCACGACTCGCTGCAATCCACGATGCCTTCTTCACCGGTCGCTTGCCTTCGATGCGACAACAATTGCCAACGTCGCCCGTTTGATGGGCTCACGCAGCCTTGGCCAGGCTGCCATGATCCGGGCGAAGTCTGGGTCCGATTGTGCGGCCGTTGCCACGAAACGCCCGTTGTCAGTGCAAGCCGGGGTGCAAGCCACCGATGGTCCTTCGCCTAAGTGCTTGTCAGAACCGGGGCTTGCGTCATCAGCCGACGGGACTTTTAATCCGTAGGTCCAGGGTTCAAGTCCCTGCAGCCTCACTCAAATAGCCCCATCCGCTCCACCGCCGCACCCCACATCCGTATCCCACTGCCTCCCGCGTCCAATTACAATAAACGCTTAGCCGCGGCGAGATGCGATGTCTTGCTGCCTGGGATGGTTTGCCGCGGCATCTAGGATCTCGCGTCGGAATCGAGAGAGGCCCCGCGCCGCCGAGCGGTGTTCGGGCGAGCAATGACGCGACCGCGCCGCGCAGGCAACGATTGTTGGCGGCGCGTTTTCTACGGCGAGAAGTGCGGGCAGCGCAACGGCTCTGCGCCGCCCGATGGCACCGGCAGGACGTGTACCTCGTAAGCGTTCCTTTTCTTGCGAACAGGAAGAGACGCGGGAGGTATCACCATGACTGCAAGCGCGCTTGCGCGCGGTTCGCGCCGCCCGGCGCGGCGGCCGCGCATACGCGGCATTTGCTCGCACAGGCAGCCGGAGCGCATGCCCGACTGCTCGACTCGACGGCAAGCGGCCGGCAGCAGCCGCTCGATCGCCTGCGCGACGCGATGGCCCGCTACCTGCGCAGCTCGGCGTCGGCACCCGAGAAGCGGTTCGTGCTTGACGATCCGCAGCTTGTCGAAGCGTTGCACGGCCTGGCATCCACCTCCGGCGTGTTGACCGACTGGGACGCGACGGTCGCCCCGGGCTGCATGCAAACGCCGCGCGAGCAGCGGACCGCGCTCGGGCAGGGCCGGCTGGGCAACATCGTCGTTGCGCTGCTGCTGCGGCGCAGCCGCGATTGGTGCGGCCGGATCGAGCTGGCGACCGACGACTACGGTCGCATTCACATTCCGTTTTGCGATTGGGCCGTGGTGCTAGTCGACCACCGCGGCACGCAGCGCGAACTGCTGGCCCACCAGAAGATTGCCCTGGAGTTGGGGACGCTGCACGCCTGTTGGACGTTGGTCGACGAGCAACGGACCGAGCTGGTGCGGATGCCGCGCGAACTGTTCGACGCGATGTTTCTGGACAATCGCGAGTCGGTCGACGCCCGCGACGTGCAATGTTGCACCGACACGATCCGGCCGCGGTTCGAACGGGCCACGCCGCTGGGGCAAACGCGGATTCGCTTCGAGCCGATCTCTGGCGAAGCGCCGGCGGCCCATGCCGCGCTGACCGGCGGCATCGTGGCGGCCCTGCTGAGTGCCATCGAACAAAACGCGCGGCCCATTCACCGCCAGCTCTGTCAGTGCATCCGCGTGATCCACGGGTTCGAGCTGCCCGCGTACGCCAATGGGCAGATCGCCTCGTTCTCGGTGCCGACGTCGCCCGGCGTGATCGGATTCAACGTGCAGTTCAACGCAGCCGACGAGCCGTGCCTTAGCCCGTATTGCTTCATGTGGCTGGGCCACGAGCTGGGTCACACGTTGAACTACCTGATCGACGACGTTGCCTACACGCACGGTTGGCGGTTTCTGGAAAACCCGGGCGACACCACGCCCGTGCTGCCGCGCTACGGCCGGAGCCTGGGCGTGCGCACCCTGTTTCAGGTTCCCTACGTGCACCTGTTCGAGTGGTGGCTGCTGATGCTGTTTTGCGAGCACGGATTTGCCGGGCTGCCCTGGCAAGTCGGAGACGACGCCCGCGCGGTGGGCGACGACGTGCGGGCCGAGATCGACGAAGCGTTCGGCCTGATCGAGCAGCACGCGCGGCTGACCGTGATGGGCCACGCCGTGGTCGCGCGAATGCGCGAACTGGTTGCCGAGGCCGAGGCCCGCTGGCGGCTGCTGTCGCACGTGGCGACTGGCCGGCGTGCGAAGGTCTACGCGGAATCCGGGCGGCTGAACTGAGGCACGCCGAGCGAGACGCTGGCCCGCGCGACCCGGGTAAAATCCGGCGCGCGGCTGCTGTGCGCACTCATGAAGGCGGCACGTTGGCCGGCTCGCGCGCACCGAGCTGCACTAGCACGACGTCGTTCGTGTCCTTGCCCGCCTTCTGGTCGTCGCGGATGAATTGGAACCGGCAGCAGTCGCCGCCGGTCGAGATGGTCGACGGCCGCTCGGTGCGCACGGGACGCGACGAGCGATCGATGGCGTCCATCCACGCCCGGTCCCACGCGCAAACCAGCGGCGTCAGATCCGGCTCTCCGTGGTCGACAAAGTATTGGTGGAACGCACAGCGGGTCACCAGAAACGACGCGGAGTCGGCCGTCTGGTCCTCGGCAAACTCCATGCTCTTGCCGTACGATCGCTCTCCGATCCGGGCCAGCGATCGCCGCTGCAGGTAGGCCACCGGATCGCGCGTGGTCCACATCCAAAGTCGCACCCACCAGGTCATCGGCCCCGGCAAGGTCTTGGCAAAGGCCCCGCGCACGATCTCGAAGGCCCGCTCCGAGTCGCCCAGTCGCGTCTTGAGCGTGCGATACGCCGCCAGCACCGATGCGCACATCACCAGGATCATCCGCGCCTGTTCGTCGGGCAAAGAGCCAACGCCCTGGTCGAACAGCGCTTGCATCGCGCGGCGGATGTCGGCGTCGACGGCCTTCACGTCGTCGACCGCGGGCTTCATCGCCCGGCGGCAGTTCTTCAAGAACGCCCGGGCCCAAAACCGGGCCTTCCAACTTCCCAGTCGCAAGCGCATGGCAGTTACTCCGAAGGAACCGCGGCGTGGTTATCGCGGGGCCACGCCGGTAGTTTACCACACGCCGGGCAGCAACCGGTAGCGGATGCGCGTGGCATACTGCTTGTATCCTGGCAGTTCTTCCTGAAGCGTCCGGTCTTCCCACTTGGTTCGCAGCACGAACAGGGCCGTCGCGATGGCGGCCGGCACCAGCGCCCACAGCGAACCTAGCGCCAATGCCGTACCCGCGCAGAAAAGCACGGCCCCCACGTAGCCCGGATGCCTTACATACGCGTAAGGGCCCGTGTCGATTACCGTGTGTCCGCGGTCGGTTTGAATACGCACCATCGGCTCGAAGAATTTGTTGACCGCTTCGGCCCACGCGCTGGCTATCAATCCGGCCAACAACAAAACGTATCCCACGCCCACGCCCCACCACGGCACCTCCGACCAGCCGAACCGCACGGCGTCGATGGCTGCCACCGGAAAGATTGCCACCATCGCCAGTACCAGAAAACACAATAGCACCTTGTCCCAGTCCTTCGCGCCGGCGCGAAGGCGGCTGCGCGCGTCGTAGATCTCGGGATTCACGCGCCACAACACGACCGCCGCAACGACCATGAACGCAATGAACACCGCCACGTACAGCCAGCCTCCGTGCCAGACCAGGGTTCCAGCCGGCAGGAACAACATCAACCCAAAGCCGAGCGGCATGCAAAGCCACATCCATGCGAACCGCCGCATTGTTGCCGCGCTTGGCTTGTTGCTCTGGCTGGTGACGGTGAACATGGGATGACGACCAAAAGAAAACGAATCCCATTGGCCGTAGTGTGTGGCGGTTCTCTCCGCGCCGGATCGCAGCGATAGCGGGTCACGCTAAGCCGCCGCGGATCTAACCGACCTGCGCAAGGACGTAGGGCCCCTTGGGGATCACCGCGATCTTGGCATCCGGGCCGTACTCGGCCAGCGAATCGGCCACCGCCTGTTCGACCGTCGGCGCGCTCTCGACAAACAGGCCGTCGATCGTCTCGCGCGGCAACCCGTCGCTGACCAGCTTCACCTTCGCCTTGCGGCGCACCTTGGCCAGCTCTTCCAATTGCCACTGGTCGAGCACGAAGTAGTCCTTGCCCAGGATCCGCTCGACGAACCCCTCCAGCGTCGCGTTCTCTTGAAACAGCCGTTGAAACTCCGGGCTGCCGATGCCTTCGGTCAGGCCGGCGGCCAAGATGATCGTGCCGCCCTGCTTGACGATCGGCAGCGCGCCGGTCAAACCCTTGACGGCCTGATAGAAGGTCGTGTCCAGCGGATAACCGGCCGAGCTGGTCACCACGATGTCGACCGGATGGCTGACGCGATCGGCGACCACGCCGCGGACGAACTCGACGCCTTCGAGAAACGCGGCCTCCATGTCGCCGGCCACGAACTTGAGCGGGCGGCGCTCGGCGTCGATCACCGCGTTGACGATGAAGTCGCAACCGGTGTGCCGCGCGATCCACGTGTTTTCTTCGTGGACCGGGTTGCCGTCGAGAATGCCGCAGTCGGCGTTGGGATGTTCGATGAAGTCGGGCCCGTGCCAGACCTTGACGGTTTCCAACGCCGCCAGCCCGGGACAGACGAGTTTTCGCCCGCCGCTGTAGCCGGCCATCAGGTGCGGCTCGATCAGGCCGGTCGTGATCTTCAAGTCGGCCTCGACGTAGCGCGTGTCGATCCAGATCGGCACGCCGCGCGGGCTGTCGCCCAAGTGCGTGTGCTCGTCGCGCCGCTGCCCGTGATGGTTCTCGATCCGATAGTTGGCGGCGACGTCCGCTCCGACCAGTTCGACCAGCTCGTCGCCTTCGTTGGGCCGGTGCAATCCGGTGGCGATCAGAATCAGGATCCGCTCGCGCGGGATGCCGGCCGATTCGAGCGTGCCCAGGATCTGCGGCAAGATCACCTGGTTCGGCACGGGGCGCGTGATGTCGCTGATGACCACACAGGCGTTCTTCCGCCCGTGGGCCAGTTCGGACAGCGGGGGCGACCCGTTGGGCGCGGCCAGCACGGTGGCCAGCTCAGCCGCCGGATCGGCCAGCGGCGCGGCCCGCTTGTATGTCAACTCGCGGACGACGCGATCGTCGGGCAACTCGACTTCCATGCCGGTTCGAGCATAGTCAAGTCGTACGCGCATGGCGGCAAGTCGCTGTGAGGGCGAAGGTCGGGTTGCGTCTCGTAAGTGGCTCGTCGGCCTTCGGTGCAAGGCGATTGGTCACCGGACAAGGAGTTGCATCGCAAGCGAATCCAAGAGATTCATTGCGACTCGTCGACGTCGCGCCGACGGCGAAACCGACCGCACGACGCGAGATCGCACCTGCAAGGCACGGCCTAATCTTTCTTGTCTTTCTTTTCTTTCTTGGGTTCCCCGGCGCCCCCGGCACCCTCGGCAGCGGCACCTTCGGTGGTGGCGGCAGCGGCTTCGCCTTCGGCAGTCTCGTCTTCCTTCTTCTTTTTCTTCTTCTTCAACACGAGCTTGAACACGCGCACCTTGGGCAGGCCGAACACGCTGTCGCCCTCGCTCCAGCGGTCGGTCTTCTTCAGTTCGCTCAGGCGTTCCGCCCGGGTCAACACGCTGCGCGTGCGAGTCAGCCCGCGGCGCATGCGTAGGCTCTTGTCCATTGTCATCGTTGATTGGTCCTTCCGCGATGTCCGGTGGGTTGGCCGACGCGGGAATTCGCAGTTGCCAAGCATCTGCGCCGCATTGGCCGGTCGTTATGCAGTCTGCCCCAGGGGGCCTGTTCTTAGGATCGCCGAAACGGCCCAGTATACGGAGTTTTTCGGCCACCGGCAACCGCACGGGAGCCAGGGGCAGCAGCGGGCGCGCCGCCCAGGTGCGCCGATACGACTACCGCGGACGCCGGCAAAACGCGAGGCGCGGTGCGGCTCCGCCGCAACGCGCCTGCGCCCACCCAAGTTGTCGCGCCGCCGGCAATACGCCCCGCGGATCAATGTCGGGACGCCTTGCCGGGCAGCACTATCGCCGACGACCGCCGCGGCCTGAGCCGGTGGAACGTTCCTCCAGCGCGGCATCGACCGCGCTGGCATCCAGCGAGTCACTCGGCGAAGTGTCGTTTTGCGACCGATCCCCGCGACCGTCGCGGTCCGACTTGTCAACCGTCTCGATGACGGGCGCTTCCTGCATCAGTCCGTCGCGGTCGCTTCCGTCTCGATCGCGTCCGCCACGCGAGCGTTTCCGCGAGCGGCCGGTGTCGACCTCCACGCGATCGCGGTCCGGGCCGCCGTCGATGTTCGTTTCCGTTTCGCGGCCGACGCGGATGAACATCGAGTCCCGTCCGCGGCCGCCCAGCGCCGTGACCATCTGGGCATCGCGCGCATTGAGGTACATAAGATCGTTGCCCGCTCCGCCCAGTGCGACTACCGACTCAGCCCGCGGCGCTTGCACGAAGATCGCGTCGCGTCCGGTTCCGCCGGTCAGGGCGATTTCGGCACCGGCTTCGGAGCTTTTCACCGCCAGCATGTCGTTGCCGGCGTCGCCCGACGCAAAAACTGAGGCGATGTCGCTCTCGAAGACCCAGATATCGTCGCCACCCAGTCCGTAGCCTTCGAAGAAGTCGATGTCTGCCGTGATGACGAACTCGTCGACGCCCAAATCGGCCAATGGCGACGAGACCAGCGCGTTGGGAATGAAAAAGCCGTCACCCAGTTCGTTGGTGCCGGCGACGATGACCGCGTTGATCGGTTCGTCACGCTGTACGGGACTGGTTTCGTCCCGGTTGTTCGGATCGCGGACTCCCGGCACACCGAAGAAGACCACTTCCGCTCCGCCATTTTCTCCGAAGTCGCGAATGAGCCACTCGTTGTCCAACCCATTGCGGAAGACCAGCGTGTCGGGCGTCCAGAACACTTCGTCCTGCACGTCGACATTCGTATTCCGCTCGATCACGTCGGATAGCCGCGTGGCCTTGATCTCGGCGGCAAGTTCCGGACTCAACGCGTTCTCGAAATAGAACCGATCGCCGTCGCGCAGACGCGTGAACTGGTCGACCAGGATGGTGTAGATCGTCTCGCCGGTCATCGTGCCAGGCACATGGTCCTCGGCGATCATCGCGATCCATGGGTCGGCGTTGTCGGGCGTGCCGTAGATGTCCTCGAACAGTTGGGCCAACTCGTCGTCGGACGTCAGCTCGGAAAAGTCCGATATGGGATCGAGCCCGATCGACTCGCGAACCGTGTTGAAGTCGGGCAGGCCGTGATCGCGGCCACGCTGGATGTTGATCGCGGCCAGATCGAAGCCGGGTCCGTCGTCCAGGAAGTTGCGCACCGCGTCGACGATGTGCGTATCGACTTCTTCCATCCGGCCGACCGTCAGGCCCTGCAGGATGGAGTCGATGCCCAGTTCCTCGACCAGTTGCGGCTGGAAGAACGCTTCGGCCAGGGGTACCGAATCGCCGTCCGCGCCGATCAGCAACTCGTCGGTCAGCGTCGTGTGCCCGATGCGGAAGGCGGCCGTCGTGAACAGGTTCGAGATCTGCGTATCGACGGTCGGGTCGTAGCCCGAGTACGTGTCGATCGCGTTGAAGCCGAGCGTGCTGGGCAGAAATTCGTTGTAGGTGATGTTTTGAATCAAGCCCATCACCATCTGCCGTGCCCGCTGGTAGATTTCCTGATCCACGTCGGGGTCGGTCAGATCCTGTCCGGCGAACTCCGTGGCGGCCAACTCCTCGGCCAGGCGATTGTGCTCGCGCACCCAAAGCGTTTGCATCGCGGTCAGGCCGATGTTCTCGTTGGCCCGGACGTCGCCGGCCAGAAAGAAAGTGTCGAGCGGCGCGGGCGCGTTGATCAACCCGTCGATGTTGTAGGGCAGCAGCTCGCCGACCGCCGTGTCCTGCGACTTGAGTTTTCCGCCTTCCAGGGTTCGTAGTGCCTGTGCGTGGCTTTCATCGGAACCATACACCACGCTGCCGTCGATAAACGCGGAGACGTGGTTGACGTGTTCGCGCGGTGTTGTGGTGCCGGTGTCGGGGTCGTAGGGCGACCGGTCGAACGGAAACGATTCGGAGATGTCCAGCGGCGTCACTTCCGAAGTGTTCTCGAAGCCGGCCATGTCGAACACGCGATTGATGTCGTGATCAAGAAACTGGCCCCATTGGAACCACATCGCCGTAATGAATCGGTCGTTGGGCATCGAGCTGTCCTGGTCCGACAGAATGTTGCTGATCTCGCGCGCGTTCATTTGGTCCATCCGCGCCGGATCGCTGAGTCCGTCCGCGTACGCGGCCGGCGCGATGCGAATGAACTGCTCGAAGGCGGCACCCCAATCGGGGTTCTCCTCGTTGTTTCCAAAGCCATCGAACGGCGCGTAGCCGTCGACGGCCAACAGGTGCCGCGATTCAAGACTCTCCAGTGCGCGGCCGGTTCGTTGGGTGCGGTTTCTCTGGGTGCGAATCTTGCTCGTCATCTGGACCTCCTCACCCGCCCTGCGTGTTGGTTATTCCGCGGCGAGGTGTCGCTAAGGTGAACTGGGTACTGCGCGGGCCAAACCCGCGGACGCATGGACCGGGTGTTCGGTCTCGCGAATAGCGCGGTGCCACGAAGTCGGCTCGCCGCGATCTCTGCGCGCTGCGCGCGCACGGCGAGCGTGTCCGGGAACCCAGATGCTCATTCGGCGGCGCGTGAGATGTGGACGTGACTCGTGTCGAACGCCTGACGGGCGCGTATCGTGGTTGGCCTACTTCTCCGCTCCGGTTGTTGGGCCTAACGGCCCTACTCTGTTGGGATGGTTTATTCGGGGAATGTCACGCGGCATCCTTCCTGAATCGCCTATTTTTCGCGAATGTGCAGCCGGATTGAGTTAGACTCGAAGCGCAGTCGTGGCTTTCTCGACTGCCGTGCAGTTGCACGCAGCACTCGCCGCGCCAACCTCAGTGCTGGACACCGTGATCCGGTTCAGCAGCGAGCCGATCGGGTCGATTCACTCGGCTGCGAATCCATGGGGAGGGACCGACGATGCCGTCCATCGCGTTTGCCGCGGGACTTGTTTCGGTACTTGTCGCTGCCACGGCAGACTTGGAAGGCGCTCGGCCTGGCCAGCAGCGCACGTTCGCCGGCACGCCGATGTGCTGGTGCCCGCCCGGCCGATTCGTGATGGGCAGCCCGCCAAGCGAGCCCGAGCGTCGCCCGTTCGAGTTTCAGGTCGACGTCACGCTCACCCAGGGCTTTTGGACCGCGAAGTACGAAGTCACGCAAGGCGATTGGAAACGGGTCGTCGGCAAGCTGCCAGGCAAGCCGACCGACGAATTGCCCGAGGACGACAAGCTGCCGCTGGGCAACGTCAACTTTGCCGAGGCCGAACAGTACTGTGCAAAGCTAACCGCGATGGCTCGCGAATCCGGCGAAATTCCGGCCGGATGGGAATTCCGCTTGCCCACCGAGGCCCAATGGGAATACGCCTGCCGAGCAGGCACCACGACCGCGACGTCGTTCGGCGATTCGATCGGCAGCAAACAGGCCAACGTCAAAGGCGACCAGCCGTACAACGGGGCGAAGCCGGGTCCGACGCTCCGCCGCGCCGCGAAAGTCGGCAGTTATCCAGCCAATCCGTGGGGCATTCACGACATGCACGGCAACAGTTGCGAGTGGTGTCGCGACTGGGCCCATTGGCGACATCCGGGCGGCGTCGACCCCGACCTGCGCGACGCCAAGGCAACCGCCACACGAAACGAAGCGGGCAGCTACTCGCGCTCGCGCCGCGGCAGCTGTTGGGCCGATCCGGCCTGGGCGAGTCGGTCGGCGTTTCGTCAGCGCTTCGAGCCCGAGCGGCGATACGATCACATCGGCTTTCGCGTGGTGTTGGTGCCGACCGCGCCGGCGCGGCACGAGTCGTAATAGCACCGGGCAAGCGGGACCAGTCCACACAGGCGAAACGGCTCACGACGCGCGCAGCGATCTGCCGCCGCGCCTCTCGCTCCGCCGGCTACCGACGAATTGCTGGTCCTAGAATTCCGCCTGGAACCGAGCGGCAAACGTGTTCATCGTGCTCGGGCCGCGTCCCGTGTTGTTGATCATCGAGTGGATCCAATTGAATTGCACGCGCGTGTACTGGTTCCACCACCAGTTGACGGCTACCGTGCTTTCGTTGAGCCGGCCCGGATTGGGCACCGGCGGCGGGCCGGGACTGTCGGAAAGCTGATTCGCGGGGTTCACGTCGGTGTTGAGCAGATTGACGTACGACCAGCGAAACGCCACCTCCCAAGCGCCCCAGCCACACATCCGATCGCCCCGCTTGGTGCTGAAGAACTCATCGTACGGTGCGACGTTGTAGTCCATCACGCCGACCTGCCGGCTGTACCCGGCGTGTTCGCCGGTCAGAAAGTAACCGCATTGCAAGTAGGTGCCGTAGTAGTAGACGGTCGGCCCGTCGAACTGGTTGAGCGAAGTGCCCATGAACTCGGTTTGGAAGTGGGCGGGCCCGTAGTTGCCGGCCAGTTCGGTGTGATAGAAGCTGAAGCCGTGTGACAGGATGCGGCCCGTGTCAAGCACGACCGGCGTGCCGGCCGCGGTGAGCCCGCCTGCGGCCAGGTCACCCGCAAAGAACTCGGGGATCGTGCGCGCCTCGTAGGTCTTGGCCGACGGGCCGGTTGTTCCTTCGCCACCGATCTGACTGTAGTTGTAGCCGCCGCCAATGTGCAGCAGGTACTCCCCGGAAGTCGGCTCGTCGTAATAGAGCAACCGTGTACCGCGAATTGCGAACGAGACGCCGCCGCTGTCGCCAATTTGCGTGGCAAAGCGCGTATCACCCAGCGTGCCGTAAACGTGGCTCAGACCGTTGAAGAACGTAAAGCCGGTGGCGTAGATGCTGTACGCCAGCGTGCTCATTTCGTCGTCGGCGATCCGATACGCCATGATCCCGGTGCGGCGGAACGGATCGAACGACCAAAACGGCGCCGATCGTTCCAGAAACTCCAGGTGGCGTACGCTGGTCAGTGCGTCCATGGTGGTCGGCTGGCGAAAGTGCCCGATCCGCACCGCGCCGAAGAACGGAAGATTCGCCTGCTCGCCCCACACGTCCATCAGGCTCGGTCGTCCCAGCGCAACGAAGTCGACTTCGATGTCATAGCGCGTCGACTCCGCCAGGTTGCCCAACGCCTGCAAGCGGACGCGGCGAAACGACGTGCCACCCATCACATCACCAAAGATAAGATGGTTGTTGAAGCTCTGATTGACGAACGCCTGATCGACCTGGAAGAAGCCACTCAGCCGGAACGTTGGAAATCCGTCGCCCTGGGCCTCCGCCTGGCGCTCCAGCGCTTCGATCCGCTGCAACGTGCTCTGATCGTCGATCAGGCTTTCCGGCTCATCCTGAAAGTGCGCGATGTTGAAGATCGACGATGTTTTCTCGCCGTCCGGTTCTTCGTGATCGAGCGGGTTGATTTCATGGTCGCTCGGCGCAGCTCCCGGTTCTTCGAGCAGCAGACGCGGCGGATCGGGCGGCTGCGCGACGGCCCCGGCTGCGGTCGGTTGTTGCGTGAAGATCGATGGTTCGAAAAAGCTGGCCGGCACGACCGATTCGTCGCCGGCGTCGGACGTGTCGTCCACCGGAGGCAACCGCTTGAGCGGCGGCTGCCCTGGGAGCTTGCGCGGTTCTTGGCTCGTGCGTGCCGGCGGCGCGGCGCGCGCCTCCACCGGACCATCCGCCGCGCACCGATTGCCCAACAAAAGGACCAGACAAACGACCGCAGACGTGCGGCAAATGTCAAGCCAGTCAGGTTGAGATATGAGCGCCAACACAACGACCTCCATGTGGTTGTCCGACGGCGCCGAGCGTCGACGGATTTTGGCGTAGGACTTATAGCGACGACAGCGGTGTTCGACTACCTGGAATCACTCCAAAACGCTATCGCTAGACTGTCTATTCTCCCGGCTTCGCCTGGTTTCCGCGGAATTCACGATGAACAGACGACAGCTACCCGCACAATGAGCGGTCGCGCATGTCGACTTCCACGATGTCCGTGAATGCCGCCAACGCATAGCGGCCGAACTGTTGGAACTGGACGCCGTGGATGTAGTCGAGAATGGCGGCAGCCACTTCGTGCGAGGCAAGCAGTTCGATCCGCACCAGTTTCATGGAATCAAAGGGGTTGCCGGTGATCGCGTGCGTTCCCTTGCCACCACACGCGGTGAAGTTGTAGCCAGTGGCGCCGAGCGCGGTGAACTGCTCAAGCAGTTGATCTTTCAGCGACGCGTCGACAATCACCACGACGCGGCGGACCGTTCTGGTTTCGAACATGATTTGACGATCTCCAATGGTTTGAAACGTATGGGCCGACTGTCGGCACGCCAATGCGAGGCTCGCGCCGATCAGGACCGTATATGTTGTTTGTTTCAAGTCACGGGCATGGCGGTAACGATCGCTCTGCCGATCTCGATGTAAATGGGGATTCCCAGCGTCACGTTCCAGGTGAACGTCAGACCGAGCGAAGCGGCCAATGGCAGCGTGGGACTGGCTTCGGGAATCGCGAGGCGTTGCACCGCCGGAACCGCGATGTAAGACGCCGCGGCACACAACACGGCGAACAGCGCATAAGTACCCAAGTAGAACGGATGGTTCAGCGCAATGCTGTAGGCGTGCAACGAGAGCATGCCGGCGATCGCGAACAGATTCGGCGCCAGCAGCCCGAACGCGATGAAGCCCCATCCGGCCGACTTCAGATCGCGCAGTTGGCGGCAGGCCGTCATGCCCATCTCGAGCAAAAACAGGCAGAGCGCGCCCTTGAAGATGAAAACGAACAGGTGGTTCGGGCCTTCCACGACGCTCGGATCTTCGAGCGCCTGAAGTCCACTGATGAAGCCGACAAGGATCCCCCCGAACAACAGAAACAAGCCGGGGTTCAAGAACACTTCGTGCGCGATCTTCCAGTCCAGGACGCGGCCCTTCTTTGCAGTGGGCCTAATGCTGGTTGCAATGCGGGCCGGGGCCACCGCGACTTGGGTGGCGCCGCTGCCAGGATCAGTTCGGCCGCTTTCGCCAGCGGGCTCATCGCCGACGGCGGCTTGCGGTTTGCGGCGAGATTCCGCGCTATAGCCCGGTTCGCCCGGCATGTTGCCCTGCGTGTCCATTCCTTGTTCGCGCAGCCGCGCTACGAGAAACAAGCCCACCAGGCAGCCGGGGATCTCCATCGAGGCCAACAGCACGGGCATGTAGCTGTCGTGCAGGATGTTCAACACGGCCAGGATCCCCAGGCAAGTAACGAACGTGCCGGCCGAATCCGAACCGTAGTAGGCACCGACCGTCACGGCGTCAATCCGCCGCATAGGCGTCAGCCAACGAAGGATCGCCGACGCGCTCAAGCCAATCAGTCCGTTGAGAACAAATCCGATCACGACCAGCCCGCCGGCAATGGCCAGTTCAGACGACGACTGTTGCGCCATCAATTCCCCGCCATGCCAGCCGATGGCCAGCAACAAGTAAATGGTCAGGCTTTGGTACAACACGGGTGGGAACTCGAACGGCACCTTTAGCAGCGGCACTGCGAATCCCAGGAAAAAGAACAACAACAGCGGCTGGAAGAGGTTCGACGTGAAGTTGTGCAAGACCTGGCCGAAGGCGCCGCTCGGGATCGCGCCGGGTGCGGGCTTGAGCCGGACCATGCCCTGAGCTTCGGCCAGCCGTAGCGTTTCCAATTGCCGCCCGTTGACGATCAGCCCGACGACGCCGAGCGAGTAGACATTTTCTTCCGGCCGGTCATTCGGATCACTCGCAGTATCCGATTCGTCGGAGACCTCCAGCGATTCGGCCTCAGCCCGGCGAACGCTGCCAATGGAGTAGACCTTTACGCTGCGCAGAATCGGAACGGATTCGGGTCCCTCCTCACCCAACGAAGCCAATTGGACGTCGACGCTCGAGCCCGGCTTGATTACGTCGGGATCTTCCAACTCGGCGGTCATCCTGAACACGTGGGCTCCGACCGGCCGCGTATCCAGTTTTTGTTCGCCTGGGATCGAAGTTTCGCGCGCTCTGCGCTCGCTTGCCAATTGGGCTTCCAGGTTGGGCGAGTTGGACGTCTGCACGCGTTCCGCGGGCCGATCCACGCCAGCCGCCAAGACCGGCCTGCCCCGTCCCGTGACAACGAGCGCAAGCAGACAGATCCCCAGCAGCCGGCAACTCCGCGCGGCCCGATCCCTTACGTGATCGAGAAGGGGGTTCGAGAAAAACTGACGATGCATTACGTGGTCTCCGCATGTTTGCGTAGTCGACACGCAACACCTGCGGCGCAGGACTGCTCGGGCGACTACGTGATTCCCCGTCGAAATGCGCCCAACGAGAGCGCGTTACTGCCCGCGAGCGCGCGAGCGGACACGGGATCCGATCAATGGCACGCGCGGGATCGAGAGCCGATCAAGCGACGCACGGCGGAGCGCGCGAAGCATCGAGGTCGAGAATGACCTGCTCGGGGAGATGCGTGACCTGATCGGCGTGCGCGCGGGCAAATTGCTGCACCGGCGCGATGCAAACGCCAACATCAGAGCCTACGCAGATGAGAAGCTCGGCCGAGTGTAGCTTTTCCTCGCTGGCGTCTTCGGTCTCGCCCAGCGACGGATCGGCTGGCTGCTGGTCGTGTCCTTCGTCAGACCACGTGAGCAACGGGGACTGGCTCGGCATGGCCCAAGCCACTTGGGCAGCCAAGAGGAAGCACACGACAAGCCGGGTAAGGCACATGGTATCTCGAAAGATAGGCCGAGTTTGCGGCAACCCATTAAGTGTAGCTCGCGATTTGG
The DNA here is from genome assembly GCA_937952415.1 of uncultured Planctomycetaceae bacterium. GTDB lineage: Bacteria > Planctomycetota > Planctomycetia > Pirellulales > PALSA-1355 > CALFYT01. The sequence goes on from CALFYT010000111.1 coordinate 119,949, forward strand.
CTGTTGGTCAATACCAACGCATGGCGCCTGCGCTGTTAGTGCGATTGCAACCGGGTACGCCGAATGGGACGATCGCACATCGGACAAAGGAAGCTAGCGCCAAACAACCAACGCGCGCTCATCGACGCGGGCGGGACAGACGCGTCGACACACGTAGGATTGAGAGGCGTCCTGGTTTTTGGGCGCAAGCGCGCAAAAAAAGACCCGCAACGGGATTTGGCTAGTTCCCGCGCGGGTCTTCTCTGGTTCAATTCAGTAGCTGCCCGCGCGCGTATTTCATCGCACGGGCCGACCTCTGGCCAGACACAAGTACTGTCTCCACAATTCGCATCGCTTGGTGTCACCACCGCGCGACGAATCATCCTTAGAAAGGAGGTGATCCAGCCGCAGGTTCCCCTACGGCTACCTTGT
>CALFYT010000112.1 GCA_937952415.1 uncultured Planctomycetaceae bacterium
ACGGCGGCAAGAAGCCCTCGCCCGAGCTGTTCGACGGCGAATCGGTCAGCGATACCGGTGTGCTGATCATCGGCGACAAGGGCAAGCTGTTTGCTCCAGGCGACTACTGCGAGAAGGGTTACAAACTGCTGGGCGGCCCCGCGGAACCGGAAGTCGAGTTCGAGGAATCGCCGGGCCATTTCGACGAATTCGCCCGAGCCATCAAAGGCGGTCAGCCGGCCCGATCGAACTTCGAGAACTACGCCGGCCCGCTCACCGAAACGATCCTGCTGGGCAACCTGGCCGTGTGGGCTGCCAACGAGGCAGGTTCGCCGGGCAAGAAGATCGAGTGGGACGCTCGCAGCCTCAAGGCAACCAACGCGCCGGAAGTCGCCTCGGTGGTAACGCCCGAGTACAGCGACGGCTACAAGCTGTAAACCAAATGCGATAGAATCTTACGGCTGCCAAGGCTCCGGCGCACGAACGTCGGGCCTGGCAGCCGTTTTTATTTTCACGCGCCCGCCCAACGGCGCGGCCCGTTCTGCTCGAGCGCCCCAACCCTCCGACTGCAATGAAACGATCCCCTGCCCTGTTCACCTTGGTTCTCTTAACCAGCTTGGCCGGACTGCTGGCCACTGGCTGCGCTCCGAAACAGCCTTCGGCCGATGAGCCGGCGCCGGATGACGGGGCCAAGGCCGCAACTTTGGCCGACGAACCGGCGGCAACCGAACCCGCGGCCAAAGACGACCCGGAGGCTGTCGCCGCGATCGAAGAAATCAACGGGCGCGTCACGCGCAACGACGCCGGAGCGGTCACCGCCGTCGACTTGTCGCAGTCCGACGTCAAGCAGTTCGATTTCGAGCTGCTCAAGAAGCTGCCGTCGCTTTCTCGGTTGGATCTGTTCGGCGCCGACGTCAATGACGAAACGCTCGATCATCTGCAGGGGCTGCCGCTGCGAACGCTGGTGCTGGAAAACACCGAGATCACCGACGCGGGCGTTAACAAGCTGGAAGCCATCCCCACTCTGAATTCGGTCAACCTGCGCCGCTCGTCTTACCTGACCGACGCCGGACTCGAACCGCTGACGCGGCTGCCGAACTTGGAACATTTGCACTTGCTGTACAACAACTTCAGCAGCGCCGGCATGGACCATCTGGCCAAAATCTCAAAACTTCGGCAGATCGACCTGCGCGGCAACATGCTGGTGACGGATGAGGGCGTGATCGCGTTGGCGCCGCTAGAAAACCTCGAAGTGCTCAAGTTGCGCAACTATAACGTCACCGACGAGGGACTGGCTGCGATCGCGGGACTCAAGAAGATGCGCGGTCTGGCGCTGGAAGATACCCAGATCACCGACGATGGACTGGCATCGCTCGAAGAAATGCCCAGGCTCGCCGAGCTGTACTTGATGCGCACCAACGTCACCGACGAAGGCCTTGCGCACCTAAAAAGCGCGAAAGAGATGAAGCGGCTCGAGCTGCGCAGCACCGGGCTCGACGGTTCCGGGCTGGTCCATCTCAAGGAGATGCCCAAGCTCACGATCCTGGATCTGGCCGAAACCGAAGTCAACGACGAAGGGCTGGCCCACTTGAAGGATGCAACAAGCCTGAAGTCGCTCGATCTTTGGAACACCGCGATTACTGACGAGGGGCTGCCCGCACTTGCGGGCCTGACGAACCTGGAGACCCTCAACCTTGAAGGCACCGAAGTGACCGACGACGGATTGGCCAACGTCGAGCCGCTCGAGAAGCTCACCACGCTCAACCTGGCCAGCACCGCGGTCAGTGACGCGGGGCTCGAACATCTCAAGGGCCTGACGAACCTGCGGCAGTTGAATTTGGCGTTTACGCAAACGACCGACGAAGGCCGCGCCAAGCTGCAAGAGGCATTGCCCAACGTGAAGATCGGGATCTGACGCGGAGGCTGCCGATCAGCCACGTGCCCAAGAGCACTTCGGGCAAATCGTCAGTCGCCGTCCCGGGGCACGTCGTCTGCCGACTCGATCAATCGCTTTGAGTAGATCAGCAGGCTGTCGCCGTCGGCATAGAAGTCCTTGATCACCGCACCGCAATTGTACTCCCGCTTTTCATAGAAGCGGCGCGTCAGGTCGTAGTACGGCAGCGAAGAGGTCTCGACCAGCAGCACGCGCCCCCGCCGCTCACGAATGTCGTCCTCGATGTACGACAGAAGTTCCGTGCCGATCCCCCGGGCCTGCGTCTGCTTGGTCACGGCGATCCACTTTAAGTACCAGGTACGGTCCGCCCGGGCTTCCGGAGCGTAGTAGGCAAAGGCCAAAACTTCGCCATGCTCCTCAAACGTGATCGCGCGTTGATCGAGCTTGTCCTTGTTGTCGTGGTAGTCGCCGAGCACCTTTTCGAGCGTGCTGATCTCGTGCGGCTTGAAGATGCCGGTACGCGATGCCAGCGCGAGGATCGCACGCGTATCGTTTGGCTGCATCAGTCGAATCACGGTGCCTTCTCTCGCGCTCTCGTACTTCGGTGGTGCCGTTCGTTGGAGGAGCCGAACGGGCGTCGACCGCCAGGCGGCCGACGCGGCCGGTCCCATGCGTCCAAGACGGCCTTCCCGCGCCGTCTACTTCGAGATTACCACGCGGCCCTCGGAATGGAAACCGCCGCCCGGCGAGGCCCGGCCAACATCCGGACACCGGCACGTGGGTACGAGAGCGCGCGGCGCGAGACTCCCGCCGCCGACCGCGTCGCGGTCGACGTCGCCGCGGCAGGTTTTCGCCTGAAAAACGCCGGCTCGCCCGGTCCGGCGGATAGCATGGTCGGATCGGACACCGCCCGCTAGAATGTGGACTCTTCGCCGTCGGCGCTTTTCGGGTCGATCGGTTGTGTCGCGCAAACCTGTTGGAATGGTGTCCATGGCAGCGCCGTCGTCGACCGAAAAGAAATCTCGCGGGCAGTCCGCCGCCCAAGCCGGCCGCTACGTCCACGAGCCATACGTGCCCGACGACGTCGAAATGGCCGAATTCACCTGGCCGGCCGTGTTGGTGGGCGTGGTGCTGGGCATCATCTTCGGCGCCTCGTCACTGTACCTGGTGTTGAAAGTCGGGATGACGGTCTCGGCGTCGATTCCGGTCGCCGTTTTGTCCATTACGCTGTTTCGCGGCATGTCCCGCGCATTCGGTTTGCGCCAGGCGACGATCCTGGAAAACAACATCGTGCAGACCACCGGTTCGGCCGGCGAGTCGATCGCGTTTGGCGTGGGCGTGACGATCCCCGCCCTGCTGCTGCTCGGTTTCGACATGAGCGTGGTTCGCGTCATGACCGTGGGCGTGCTTGGCGGGCTGCTCGGAATCCTGATGATGATTCCGCTGCGGCGCGCGTTCATCGTGCAGCAGCACGGCCGCCTGCGGTATCCGGAAGGCACCGCCTGTGCCGACGTGCTGATCGTCGGCGAGGAAGGTGGCGCGACCGCAAAGACGGTCTTCGCTGGCTTCGGCCTGGCCTTTCTCTACAAGATTCTGATGAAGGCCTGCGGGCTGTGGAAGGAAGATGTCAATCTGCCGCTCTACAGCACGCAAACCGGTCGCGGACTGCAAGGCGGAATCCTCGGCGGCGAGCTCTCGCCCGAACTGCTCGGCGTCGGCTACATCATCGGGCCGCGCATTGCGGCGATCATGTTCTCTGGCGCCGTGCTGGCTTACCTCGTGCTGGTTCCGATGATCATCATGTTCGGCTTCGAATCGCAGGTGCCGCTGGCACCGGAGCCGAGCCAACTGATTCGCGACATGAGCGTATCGGACCTGCGCGACGCCTACATCCTGTACATCGGCGCGGGCGCCGTTGCGACCGGCGGCATCATCAGCATGTTTCAGGCGCTGCCCATGATCATCCGATCGCTGCGCGGCGCGATGGGCGATCTGGCCACATCGGGCGATGCGAAGCAGGTCCGCGAAAGCCTCCCGCGCACCGAACGCGACCTGCCGCTGTGGGTCATGATTTTCGGCAGCATCGGACTGGTCGTGGCGTTGGCGGCCACGCCGGCGCTGGGCCTAGGATTCAACTTCGAGGGATTCATCGGCGCGCTGTTGATCGTGCTGTTCGGGTTTCTGTTCGTGACGGTCTCGTCACGGTTGACCGGCGAAATCGGTTCGTCCTCCAATCCGATCTCCGGAATGACGGTGGCCACGCTGCTGCTCACTTGCCTGGCGTTTTGGGCGATGAACAACACGGACAAAGCGGCCACGCTGACGGCGCTGACCGTCGCAGCCGTGGTGTGCATAGCCTCGTCGAATGGCGGCACCACGTCGCAGGATCTGAAAACCGGCTATCTGGTCGGCGGCACACCCCGCGCGCAGCAGGTGGCGATCTTGATCGGCGCGTTGACCAGCGCGCTGGTGATCGGCGTCGTGCTGCTGCTGCTCAACGACGCCGGCACCGTCTACAGCAAGAAGCCCCAATATCTGCCGAACGAGCGAATCACCGACGTGGATTCGCTGCCACAGATGGAGCAACCTGGCGGCGAATACGCCGAAACCGACACCGCCTACTACCACGTGCTGCACGCGGCCCGCGGCGAGGTGCCCGGCATTCCACCCGGAAAATACCTGGTCGACGACACGGGCCAAATCCGGTACTTCGTGGATCCGGCGATCAACGGCATTTTGGAAGAGCGCGACGACGGCACGAAAATCAGCAACAAGTTCGACGCGCCAAAAACGCTGCTGATGGCGCTGATCATTGACGGAATTCTCAACGGAAAACTTCCGTGGGAACTCGTGCTGCTGGGGGCATTGATCGCGATCGTGCTCGAGCTGGCCGGGGTTCCGTCGCTGCCGTTCGCCGTGGGCGTCTACCTGCCAATCCAGATCTCCACGCCGATCTTCATCGGTGGCATGGTCCGTTACGCCATCGACTGGATTCGCGGCACCCGAGCCGACGATTCCGAAACCAGCCCCGGCGTGCTGCTCAGCTCGGGCTACATCGCCGGCGGCTCGATCGCTGGCGTGTTGATCGCGTTTCTGACGTTTTGGCCCTGGTTGCAAGAGAAACTTGACTTGACCGGCTACTTGGGCGCGAGCTGGACCGCGAGCCAGTGGCCCGCAATGGCGGCATTCGGCGTGCTGATGTTCGTCCTGGCGATGGCCGGATTCGGCGTGATGTTCAAAACGCAAAAGGGCAAGTAGCTCACCCATCCGGCCCGGCGCGACAACCGACTGAGCACGGCCAACCACGAAACAATTCCCGCGTTGGAGGATCTTGCGGTATGCGACACATGCACTGGTGGCGATCGGGCCTGGCCGTGATGGCGATCTTGTTGGCGATGCTGCAAGGCATGCCAAATCCCACGACTTGGGCCGACGAGGGGATGTGGTTGTTCAATCGTCCGCCGCGCAAGCTGCTGATGGAGCGCTACGGCTTCAATCCGACGGACGAGTGGCTCGAGCACTTGCAACACGCCGCAGTGCGCTTCAACAGCGGCGGCAGCGGATCGTTCGTGTCGCCGCGGGGTCTGGTGATGACGAACCATCATGTGGGTGCCGACGCACTGCACAAGTTGAGCACGGCGGATCGTGATCTGGTCGTCGAAGGCTACTACGCGCGTTCGCCCGACGAAGAACTTAAATGTGTCGACCTCGAGCTGAACGTGTTGGAGAGCATCGAGGACGTCACCGAACGGGTCAACGCCGCGGTCAAGCCCGGCATGAGCGCCGCCGACGCGCACGCCGCGCGCCGCGCCGTCAGCAACACGATCGAAAAAGAGTCGCTCGACAAGACCGGTTTGCGGAGCGACGTGGTCACACTGTTTCAGGGCGGAATCTACAACCTGTATCGCTACAAGAAGTACACCGACGTGCGGCTCGTCTTTGCGCCGGAGAAGGACATCGCGTTCTTCGGCGGTGATCCGGATAACTTCGAGTACCCGCGCTACGATCTGGACATTTGCTTCTTTCGCGTTTACGAAGACGGCCAGCCGGTCCGCCCGCAACACCACCTCGACTGGAGTGCCGCGGGCGCGGAGGACGAAGAGCTGGTGTTCGTCGCCGGCAATCCGGGACGCACCGACCGGCTGAACACGGTGGAGCATCTCGAGTTTCTGCGCGACCGCACGTTTCCCATGCTGCTGAACCTGATTCGCCGGCGCGAGGTGATGCTGCAAACGTACAGCGAGCGTGGACTGGAGAACGAGCGCCGCGCGCGCGACGAATTATTCGGCTATCAGAATTCGCGCAAGGCCCGGCTGGGCGGCTTGGCCGGCTTGCAAACCCCGTCAATCATGGAAGCCAAGCGACGCGAACAGCGCTCTTTGCGCCAGGCGGTCGACGCCGATCCCAAGCTGCGCGATGCGCGCGGTGCGTGGGATCAGGTCAGCTCCGCGCTGGCCGCGTGGGCGCCGATCTACGTCGACTACTCGCTCTACGAGCAGGCTCGCGCGTTCAATACCGAGCTGTTCAGCATCGCGCGGATGCTGGTGCGCCTGGCCGACGAATCAGCCAAGCCCAACGCAGACCGCTTGCAGGAATACGCCGAGGCCGGGCTCGACTCGCTCAAGCAACAGTTGTTTTCCGAAGCGCCGATCTATTCCGATCTGGAAACCGCCAAGCTGACCGACTCGCTTAGTTACCTGATGGAAACCGGCGGCGCGCAAAACGCGCTGGTCAAGCAAATTCTGGCCGACATGTCGCCCGCGGCCCGAGCCAGCCAGCTCATCACTGGCACGAAGCTGGCCGACGTGGCGGTGCGCAAGCAGTTGGCCGAAGGCGGCAAGCAAGCGATCGAGGCGTCGGACGATCCGATGATCGCGCTGGCCCGGCTCGTGGACGGGCCGGCGCGCAAGCTGCGAACGACCTACGAAAACAACGTCGAAGAACCGCTGCGCCAGGCCTATGCCGAAATCGCCAAGGCACGTTTCGCCATCGACGGAGAGAGCACGTATCCCGATGCCACGTTCACGCTCCGTCTGGCCTTTGGCACGGTACAAGGCTACGAACAGCAAGGCGAGGACATGCCTCCCTGGACGACGCTCGGCGGCACCTACCCACACGCGGCGGCGCACGGCGACTTGCCCCCGTTCCGCCTACCCGAGCGATGGATTCAGGGCAAAGACAAGCTCGACCTGAACACGCCGTTCAACTTCGTCAGCACGCCCGACATCACCGGCGGCAACTCCGGCAGCCCGGTGGTCAACCGCGCCGGCGAAGTCGTGGGGATCATTTTCGACGGCAACATTCAATCGCTCGTGCTCGACTTTCAGTACACCGAAACGCAAGCCCGCGCGATCTCCGTGCACTCCAGCGCGATCATCGAGTCGTTACGCAAGCTGTACGATGCGGGCGCACTGGCCGACGAGCTGACGACCAGGAACTAGATCGCGCACTTTATCCGCGCGCAAGCAACCGGTTGTCCCGGACCTGAACGTGCCCGACACATACGGCGCTCACTCAAACTTACTTGGCCGCGGCCGTGCGTCGTGGCGCCATCTCCTGGCGAATCAGCGGCAGGAGGTCCTGATACTTGGGCAACCCGCTGACTTCCGCGCGAATCACGAGTTGGTTCGGCGCTTCGTCGGTAACGAGCGACACTTTGAGCTCGTTGACGATTTGACTGATCGCCGCGAGCCGGCGGGCATCGTTCCCATCGACAAAGGCACCGGCCAGAGCCACGGCCCGACCGACGTCGACCAGGACAGCCTTGCTTGTGTCAGGCGAGACGTGTGCCAGCAGTCCGGCAAAACCCTCGTCGGATTCGATCGACTCGTTGTTGGCTGCCGCGTGCAACGACGCGGCTACGGCGCCCTCGGTTCCGATCAGCAGCCCGCGATTCGGCGATCGCACGACGACAATCGGCGGAATGCCGTCGAATTGATAGCGATGGCCCGTCTGGCCTTCGAGGGTCACTTCGGTCGGCGGTCCGGCGGTCTTCGCGCCGAACAGCATGGCGATCGACAACAACTGGTTCCACAGCGCGGCGGACTTTTCCGGATCCTTGACCGCGATCGCGGCCGCTACTTCCGGAAAACCACGCGACGAATCCGAAACCGACGGCATGACAAATACCGCCAGCTCGTCGATGTTGTGGAACAACTCGCGGCCGATATCCATCGCGCTGATCATCGGCGGGGCGTCTTCCCCGGTGCGTGCGACGTCGCCGTCCTTGGCCGGCGGGTTCAGCCCAATGACCACCACGGCTGCGGCCCCGCGAGGAACCAATTCTAACGATCGTTTGGTGATCGGCGCAGTGCGAATCAGGGCATAGGCCATGTTGCGGTGGCCTGGCATCAGGTTCATTTCCGCACGAAGTTGGATCGAGTTATCCGTGGTGCCCAGCGCGACGGCGGCTGATTCGAAGTGTTCCAGATCCAAAAGGGTGCGAATCATTCGCCCTTCGTCTCCGCCCAGCAGCGGCCCGAATCGTTGCACGAGCTTCTGGCCGTCGACAAACGCGAAGATGCAGGGCTGGCCGATCTCGTCGTGAACCCGTTGGAACTCGGCCCGCTTAGCCAGGCTGTCGGCTTGCGGGTTGCGGAGCCGATCGACGGCGGCGGCCAGTTGCTCGCGCGAATCGCTGGCCATGACCATCCGTCGGGTCAGCATCAGCCAGCCAAACTCAGGCAAGCGATAGGTTTTGTAATCCTCGATCGGCTCGCCCGGCTCCAGCACTTGCACGCCTGTCTCGATCAACCCGCGCACCAGATCGCAATCGCCCGGGTGCAACACCGCAAGTCCGGCGGGCATGCCCCGATCGGTCAGCGCGGTCACGCCCACGGCGGCTCCGCGCAGCTTTTTGAGTTCGTCGATCAGTGCCGGGCTGATGGTCAGATCGGCCGGCAGCACGATTCCGTTGCCCAGTGGAACCGGCTCGCCCGTGGCGACCTCGCCTTCGGGCACACCGGTCAGCCCAACCATCTTGAGAATGCGCTCGATATGGTCGCCGGGCCGATCAATTTCGGCATACGCCATCACGTCGGGCGGCATCAGGCTGGCAAAGCTCGACAGCGCCTGATCCTCGCGCACTTCGGCCAGCCGGGTGCGGGCCTCGGCGCGCAACGCCTCGGGCGCCGAACGATCGGACACAACTTGCTCGAAGGCCTCGGCCGCGGCGGTTGGATCGTGCTCGTGGGTCTGTAAGTAGTAACCGCGTTGGAATGCGGCCTCGGCTTCTCCGCGCTGTTGTTCAGCCGCCACGCGCGATGCCAGCAACATCATCAAGCCGACACACAATACCGATCTGGTGAGCGTCCTGTTCATTGGGGGGCCTCCGGTCGTTTGACGATAGATACGGGGGTTCGTGGAATACGCGGCCGGCTCATCCGCCGGCGGGTCGTGCAATGGGTACATCGTGCAAGGGGTGCGCATCGCATTCGGCGCATAACTCGACACGGACGCCGGCGCGACCGAGAGACTTCCGGTCCGGTCGATGGGGTATTCGCCGCGCCGCCCCCAATATTGGGTGGCCAACGGAAACTCCCGCCAGCCGTCCGCGATTGGCAAGAATCGCACACCGCGGCGGTGCTCAGTCGGCCGAATCGGCACGCAGGGCCGCACGAAGCGCCGCGACCATCCGGTCCTCGACCCCCGCAGCCACCCAGCACCAGCCTTGGCTGCTGGCATATCCTTCGTCGGCAGCCGCGTCGGTTGGGATGTACCCCGGCGAACACTCCCCGTAGCCGATCGCCATCACGAACTGGTCCGGCCGCAGTCGGCTTGCCGTCAATTGATAGCCGACCAGGCTCTCGCCCGGCAACAGCACAATTTGTGCCTGGCCCAAATCGATCGCGGCCACGTCGATGCGATGGCCCTCCGGGTGAAATTGCCGCGAGCTGAGCCCCATCGCCGCCAACGCGCGCGGCATCAGATCGAGCGATTCGTCGGACAGCCGCGCGCGGAGGGCTTCTGCGGTTTGATCCCCCTCACGATGCGGCAACACAAGTGGCACAGCCCGAAATTCGACTCGCTCCAGCCGATGGCGGGTCGTCGCATTCCAGGCATCGACCATCGCCCGGTGCATCCGCTGGGTCAGTCGCTCGCGGTGCTCGGGCGCTGCGTCGTTGTATTTGCCCGCGGTCACGTCGCCGGAGCAGCCGGAAAAATATACCTGGTGCACGTCGGGCGTCTCTTGTTGCCGCCGCGCTCGGGCCAGACCCACGAAATCGCTCGATACGGCACCGCGGCCGTAGTAGCTCATCGGGTGCGTTGCATAGGCGTTGAGCGCCGCGACCGGTTGCGACTCGTCCCAAAAGCTGATCACCCGCAGCCACGGATCAATCAGTCCCTCCGGCAAGTCCCGAACCGCCGCGCTGCTGCCGGCGCTTCCGCGCGCGAATGCCGGGGAACCATCGGACAACACGACCCGTCGATTCGACGCGACACGCCGCACGATCGCCCGGCCGATTCCGTAGTGCGTCACCCGGCGCGCCGACGAAAGCGATTGTTTTAGTGCCGCGGCGGTGCGCTGCACCATCCGCTCGTGAAAATCCGGGTCGATGATCGGGCGCTCGACGCCCGCTTCGGCCAAGTGCCGCGCCGCGGTCAAGTCGGCCAGCGGTGCGTCGTGCTGGTGAACGCTGCTCAGCAGCACGCGCTGGGTCGACGTTCCGGCCGCCTCGGCCAGCGCTTCGCGCCATCGGGCATAAGCGTCGTTGCGAATCTCGCACCAATCCACTGCCGCCAGCACAATCGGCGCGTCGCCGCCTAACAGCACGACCCCGTGGACAAACAGCGGGTCGTCGATCGAACGGGCAGGTGCGAAGTGTCCGCCCAACAGCGGATGTCCCAGCCGCGGCGTAACGTCTGCACGAAACGCGGCCAGCCGCAACACGTCAGCGGTCTTGCCGGCCAAGGCGCGCCGCACATCGGGCCCGCTAGACAAGACACCACCACCTAGCGCTATGCCGCCCCATCGAATCGCCTCGCGGCGCGAGATACGACGATGCATGGTTCCCCGCCCTACGTGGCCCGATCGGCAGGCCAACTGAATGTGTGCATTCGGCCAGGACGTTTGGTGGCGTTGCGACACGTACGACAATTGCGGCGCAGTGAACTTTCGACGGACCGCGGCCCTTAAAAGTCCTTCCGATAGATATACACACAGGCCGCGGCCAATACGACCGCCAGAAAGACCAGGTTGCTCCAAATCGGTCCCCACACGTCCAGCCGCTGTGGCCCGTTGCCGCCATCGTCGAGTCGCAGGGCCCCGAGCTGGGTGTCGTTCGACGACAAAACGTACATCACCGTTTCGTTCAACTGGCCCGGCTTGGGGAAAATCGTGTACAGCGGGTGCAGCGCGTAGCGATAAATCCGCTCGGCCAACGGTAACGCACCCTGGCGCCGGCCGATCACCGAATCGTCGGCCAATTCGTACTGCGTGATCCGCGTGACGCGGTCCGCCACGTACATCGTCGAGCCGTCGAATGCGACGGACGAAACATCGCCCTGCCCCGTGATCGACATCGCAAGCGGCTCGTGGGCGCGGCAATCGTACGTCCACAAGTCGCCGTCACGATAGAGCACGGCCAGCACGCGCCCGTCGGGCGAAACAGTCATGCTGCCGGGATTGCTTCGCGAGACCGACTCAACGGTTTCGACCAGCGCCAGCTCGGCGTCGTAGCGCCGCACCTCGCCGTCCAGGGCCAAGTACACGTCGCCGCCGGTGATCGCGACTTCGCCGGTCAGCTTCACGTCGAACGTGGCTTCCGCGGCCTCGCGATACGTGCCCTCATCGTCCGCTTCAAAGCGAACCAGACGAAATCCGTCGAACAGCACGATGTCGCCGGTGTCGGCGTCGATGGCGGCACTTTGCGGTGGACGAAACTGGACGTCGGGACCGACGTTGACGAATCGGCCGCCCTGCTCCGGCAGCGGAATCCGCACGCCAAAAATGTTGATGTCCTCCTGGCGGGCTTCCAAATCACCTTCAAGCCGATAGATGCCTTGCGCCGACGCGGCGAACAACTTGTCGCCCGGTCCCAACAGCAGCGACATGGCTCCGTCGGGCATGTTGACGCCTTCATCGCGGCGCCAGTCTTCGGCCCGCTTGCCTACCAGCAGGCGCGTCGATCCTCCCAAGGGCGAGAACCCCGGACCGCGACGCTCGAACGCCAGAATGCGCTCGCCCTGAGGATCATAAACCGGCCCAACCAGGCTCCTACCAAAGTCAAACGGAAATCGCTCGTTGCTGCGGGCGACGAACACCGGCTGCCAGTCGGAGTCGACCTCGTCCCAACGAAACACTTCGCCCACCGTGTTCGCCGCGATCAGGTCCTTGCCGGCGGGCACGATCGTCACAATGCGACGGGGATTCAGAGCCAGTTGCTCCACAGCGTCGTTGGCCGTTCCCAGCACCCAACAGGCGAACCAGAACAGCACCGCCATCACGACCGAAACGATCGCGTTGCGCCACACGACGCCGGCCAGCGAGGATACTCCGTAGTAAATCGCGAACAGGAACAGGTACAACGGCACGGCCAGCAGCAGTCGCTCGTTCCACAACCCGAACCGCACGCCGAGGATGAGCCACAAGCCACCGATCAAGTACACCGCGTTGATGGCGATGAACGCGCACCCGCCAACGAACTTGGCCAGAAACAGTCCGGCCCGCGTGATTGGCTTGCTGAGCAATAGATCGATCGATCCAGCGTCGAATGTCTGGGGAATCATCGACGACGTGACAATTACCGCCACGAACACGCCAGCGACGCCCAACAGGATCGCCAGCGTGGCGACCAACAATTGGTTGATCGCGGGAAACAATTGTTCCGGCTTGACCGGCAGCGTGAGCCCCAGCTCCCAATGGAAGTACGCCAACTGAACCTGTGTCGGCGGGATCGGCGCGATCTCTTCCGGGAACGCTGCGTCGAGTGCCAATCGATTAAACCGCGCGAGCTGATCCTGCGGCAGATTCTCGAGCCCTTGCGTTTGCAAGTCGCGGGCGGCCTTGGGCAGCCGGACCTTGGCCCAATCCTCCGCACGGTAGAAGTCGTCCTGCGTGAGCATATCGCGGAGCGATTCGACCAGACGGTGAATCGTGCGCCGCCGTCCCATCGAAGCATCGTCGTACTCAGACAGGAGCCGCCGGTTCGAATCGTCGAGCAGTTCCCAGATGCGTCGTCCGGGCGATGGTTCTTGCGACTCGCCCTGGGCCAGAATCTTCCGCACTAGTTGCCGGCGATCGACGATGTCCTCATCGGCCAGGTACGAGCCGGCCTCTTCAATGAACCCCAGCGGCACCAGCGCCAGCAAGATGAGCGTGATGATCGCCAGCAGGATCCACAGCACGCGGGAAACGAGCGCCTCGTGAAAGGAATCGCGAATGATGGACAGATATGGTCTCATTGCTCGCCCCGGGCCCTCTTGAGAATTCCCAAAAAGGCCTCTTCGAGCGTCTGCCGCGAGGGCGACATCGAGATCAAGCTCAAACTGCCTTGCCGCAGTCGGTCGATTCCGCGATCGATCGCGGATTGATCCGGTGCGTGCAGCAGCAACTCGAACTGATTCGGGCCGAGCAGTCGCATCTGGCAATTGGGCATGTCGGCCGCTGCGGCCCGCGCGGCGTCTTCCGCGCCGGCTACCACGACGCGGACTTCGCTCTCGGCATGGGCGGTCAACTCGGCGATTCGTCCTTGGCGGAGCATCTTGCCACGGTCGAGAATCGCCACCCGATCACACACCAGTTCAACTTCTTGCAGCAGGTGGCTGTTGATAAAGATCGTCTTGCCCGCCGCCTTCAGGTTCAACAGCAACGTTCGCATCTCGCTGCGCCCGACCGGATCGACACCGTCGGTAGGCTCGTCGAGGATCAGCAGTTCGGGATCGTGCAACATGGCCAGCGCCAGGCCCAGACGTTGCAGCATGCCCTTGGAATACTTCTTGATCGAGGTCTTGCCCCACTGCGCCAACCCGACGGTCTCGAGCAGCGACCCGCTTCGGCGCCGCGCTTCGCCGCGCGACAACCCGCTGAGGCTGCCAAAGAACGCCAGCGCCGAGTTGGCCGTGTGGTGTCGCGGGATGCGATGATTTTCGGGCAGGTAGCCGACTTGCCTGCGTCCGAGGCGATTTCCGGCCGGACGTCCCAACAGGCTGGCGCTGCCGCGCGTCGCGCGGACCATGCCGAGCAGCACTTTGATCAGGGTCGTCTTGCCGGCCCCGTTGGGTCCGAGCAGTCCAAAGATCTCGCCGCGTCCGACATCGAGCGTGACGCCAGCCAGCGCTTCGATGCGGCGGCGACCGAACAGCCCGTCGAGATAGGTCTTCTGCAAGTCGCGGACGTCAACCGCGTTGGAATCCGTCATCGATGGATCGGCCCCGTGAAGTCACCGCGTGCGCTGGGCGTCATCATACTCCAGCCGATCTAGCAAACCTATTGCGTTTTGGTTGCGGGCGGTGGCCGGTTGAAGTCGGCCTCGGGACGGAACATTCCCTGCCGCCCTGCGGAACCCAAGTAGTATTCGTCCGCCGCGGTGGCTAATTGTGCCAAACCAGAAAACAGTTCGGTCTCGCGCTCACCCGAGAACCGATCCGCCATGCCAAACCGAATTACACGCGCTCGGTGAGTAGGCGCATACCGCGCGACGATTTCGCGCGCGACACCCAATTGATATCGATTCTGCGGATAGATCGGCGCGCCGCGCGCTTCCAGGGCCCAACGATCCAGCCGCACGCGTTGCCACGGATCGCCGGCATCGTCCGGTTCTTCGACGTACGTCAACAGACGCTCCGGCAACTCGCCCACGGCACGGCGATGGATCAACAACGTCACGCGCTCTGCGCTCGGCGCGTACAGGGCCCATGCGGGCCAAGCGTCGAACCATGTGGTCGGTGCCAGAAACGGAAGCAAAACGGCGGCAGCCACCAGCGCCACGGCCCGGCGCGGAACCGCAGGAGGCACATCCGTGGCCGGCGGCGTGGAGCCAAACCATCGCGCTCCACCGGCGAACAACACCAGATCTTGCACGATGAAAAAGAGGTTCCAGACCAGCACGCCCGGCTTGTGATTCAAACCGAACGGGCCAAGGATCACCAACAGCAAGACATGCAGCGTGACGGCGCACCAAAGCGCCGCAATGCGCGTCGGTTTGAAACAAAGTCCGACGGCAACGGCCAACTCCGCCGCCGGAAAGACGAGCGCCGCAGCCAGTCGCGTGCCGTCGCCCCACGCGTCGAGCGAGAGACCGACCACCCCGGCCAACGCCGCGAGAAACTGCTGGCCCAACGTGTGCAAAAACGTGTAGTCGAACTTCGACAGGGCCGAATGAAAATAGAAGCTGACGACGAACAACCGCAAAAGGGCCAGCGCCCAGCGCGGCTCGGCAAGGACCAGCACCATGGCCATCAGCGCCAGTTGATAGGCCCACGGTTGGAGCCGGCCTTGATCGAGCACGGCCATCAATGCCGTGCTGGCGGCAAACACGACCAGCCCGGCGTCACTAGCGCGCCGTTGCGCGGGCCAAAGCAAAGCGACGATCAAACCGCCGACCATGCCCGCGGCACCGAGCCAATCGCACCAGGCCGGCGCATGCTGCGCCAGGCCCAACAGCGGGACTTGCGGAAATACGTGCTGCGGCGTCCACAGTCGCCAGGTCGTGGCAATCAGTGCGAGGCCGAAAAGCGCCACGACGCGACGCACGATGGCAGCTCGCGACGGGCCATCAAGCGGCTGGCCAAAGATGCGCAGTACAAACGACATGAACCGGCAGGACCAGGGCGTTGGTGCGCTCGGAAACGAAGCGCGGGGGCGAGGGAGGCGGTAGGGCGCGACGCAATGGTGAGAGACCCAAGGCGGCTCGGCCAGACGGCGTGGGCCGTCGAGAACCGTGGATTAACGGGTCTGTCGTCGCGGGCCAGTTTAACAAGTTGCGGTGGACGGACCAAATCCGCACCGCTCCGGCATCTCGGCCGGCACTGGCCAATAAAGCGGCCCGTCATGTATGCCGTTTGATCGTGTAGCTTCCCGGCAGACGGCGTCGCGCCAACGCGCGACGATCGATCGGCAACGAGGCGGTCACGGTCCGACGGTTCGGCGCGGCCGTCTGGTGATTAACGTGCGGCTCGTTCGTGCGGCCGCATCAACGCGAGTCGAAATCGAATGGCCCAAAGCCGAGCACGATCTCGGCTTCGGAGTAGATCGGCGGTAGCCAATCAATCCGGCGGAAACCGCTTCGCCGCAGTCGCTCGCGCGGGGTCCACGTCTTGCGTATGGCCGCTGTGCGCCGGCGGATTTCCTCCGGCGATGGATCCGTGGCCAACGGCTCCAAGTTCTGTGCTCTTCGTATCATCCTTGGCCTCTCTCGGTAAAGAAGGGAAACGAAACGAGATCGGTACCGCGTGAAGCGGCACTTGAGGTGCCTTGGACTTATCCTCTCCTTCGAACAACCAGCCTTACTACGCCGCGGAGCCCGTTTGGGTCGCTCCGCGCACGCAGAATTCCGGTCTTGTTCCGATTTTCTTGTTCCGTGAGACGGGTCGTGGATCAGGCCGCACAACAAAAGATGGGATCGTGGTTGTGCAGCATTTGATCCACCGTCGTTATAGACAGGCTCCGGGCCATAATCAAGCATTTGGCGCCCGAAACCAGACCACCTTGCGCAGCGGCGCAAGCGGCCAAAGCCATGCCAACGACAGTTGTTGCGACGAGCTTGCACCGCACTGCTTGCGCTGCTTGAGCTTAGCGGTTGTCTCGTCGCCAGATGTGCAGCGCTCCCCAAGCAGCCAGGACCACGCTCGTGGCGATCGCCACCAGCACCATGTTCGCGACGCTGACCGGGACGTCGTAGCGATGGATTTGCGGATGACTTGCCAGAAACACAAACACACCATGTCCGGCAACGGCACCGGCGAGGATCAGAATCGCACCTGCAATCTTGTTCATGGCTTGGCTGCTCCACTCGACTGCGACGCGGCGCGAAATCCTTCGCGCGATCGAACCGAAGGACCGGGTCGCTCCCAAATCGGCGCCGGTCTCGGGCGCGCTAGCAGTGATGCGCCGAATCCCTTCCGTCGCGAACTGCCGCGCCACGCTGGCTCCCTGCGGCCGCCGGAGAAATGCAAACCCGTTCCTCGTCAGTCCAGCGTAACCGACCCCCGGGCCCCCTGCAAATTGGTCGCGCCACGTGCTCGCCCGACCGGACATCAGCGACCACCGGGCAGCGTCACTCGCCGCAAACCTTCAATCAACCCCGCACCTTGCCGCCGTGCAGCGGCCGCTTGCGCCGCTCGCCGCGTAACCTATAATTGAGGTGACCTTTGCTGGGCAAAGGTCCGCCAACCTGGCACGCGGCCCGCCGCATGGTCCGCTTCGCACACTCGCCCGCACTCGGCAGAACCCTCCCGCCATGCAAGTCGTCATCACCGCCGTCGGACCAGACAACCGTGGCCTGGCCGATCCGATCATCCATCACGTGACCGGACTGGGCGCGAACATCGCCGAGATCCAGATGTACGACCACGACGAGCAGAGTCTGTTCGCGATGTTGTTGCGGATTGACCTGGCTGCCGACGAGTGGCCCTCGGCCAAGACGCAGCTCCAGCAGATCGGCGACCTCAAGGGGCTCTCGGTCCGCGTCTGGTCGCCCGAGGTTCACAAGAACCGTCCGCGGCTGGCGATTTGCACGACGTATCGCCCGGAGCCCGCGCTGGCGCTGCTGCGCGCCGTTCGCGACGGCCAGGTACCGGCCGAGCCGGCGATCCTTCTGGGCAATCGGCCGAACTGCCGCGCGCTGGCCGAGCAGTTCGACGTGCCGTGGCACTTGATCGGCGACGATCGGGGTGAGCCGGACAACGAGCGCTTGATCGCGCTATGCGACGAGGCCGACGTCGACTACATCGTGCTGGCCCGGTACATGCGCGTGCTGCCGCCGGCCAGTTGTTGGAAGTATGCCGGCGGGCGGATCATCAACTTGCACCACGGCGTGCTGCCCAGCTTTCCCGGCATGCGGCCCTACCACGAAGCGTTCGCCAGCCGGATGCTCACCTACGGCGCAACATGTCACTTCATCGTGCCGGAGTTGGACGCCGGCAATCAGATCATCTACCAGTCCACGTTCACCGTGGGCCACGGGCTGAAGCTCGACGACATCATCCTCCGCGGACAACAAGACAACGAGCCGCACTGCCTGGTCGAAGGCGTCCGCCGGGTGGTCACGCGCGAAGTGCAATTGCACTTCCATCGCGTCGTTGCCTCGTAGCCGGCAGGCTGTTGTGCGGTCTGATCTTCCCAGCGTTTCGTCGCCTGCGCACCCGCCGCGCCCGCAGCGCCATCGCGCGTCACGTCGCCCCTAGCATCCGTGGCCCAGCGCCGGTAGAACAAGGAACCCTGCTGCGCAACAGGCATGCGCGCGGATCCCATGTGGTCACCGTTTGACCACCGTTCGACCACACGTTGCCCGACCGTAGACGAAACCCCGATGAGCACAGACTTCGACGATGCGGTGGTAGGAGCCGGCGTGATGGGCCTGGCCCATGCGTTTCACCTGGCTCGTGCGGGACGCCGCGTGGTGGTCTTCGAGCGCAGTCCGCGGGCGTCCGGCGCGTCGGTGCGCAATTTTGGAATGTTGTGGCCCATCGGGCAGCCGCCGGGTGCCTGGCGCGATCTGGCACTGCGCAGTCGCGAGATCTGGCTCGAAGTGCTCGCCGCCAGCAAGCTGTGGCACGATCGGTGCGGCTCGCTGCACCTGGCCTATCACGACGACGAGGCGCAAGTGCTCGAAGAGTTCAGCCGGCAGGCGGCCGAAGTCGGCGTGCCGTGCGAATTGCTCTCCGCGGGCGAAGTGCCGGCCCGATCCGCGGCGGTAAAGACCGCGAGCCTGAAGGCCGCGCTCTGGAGCCCGACCGAAACATGCGTCGATCCGCGGCAGGTCATCGGCCAATTGCCTGGCTGGTTGCAGCGCGAGTACGACGTGCGCTTCGAGTTCGACTGCGCGGTGACCGACTACGACGCGCCCACCGTGATCGCTGATGGCCGGCGGTTCTCGGCCCAGCGTTTGTTCGTCTGTACGGGTAACGACTTTCAATCGCTGTACCCCGAGGTCTATCGCGACGCCGGCTTTCGACAGTGCAAGCTGCAGATGATGCGCAGCACGCCGTATGCCGATTGGCGGCTGGGGCCGATGCTGGCCGGTGGGCTGACCCTGCGGCACTACCGCAACTTCGAACAGTGTCCCACGCTGCCCGAGCTGCGGGCCCGCGTGGCCCGCGAGAATCCCGAGTTCGACCAGTACGGCATTCATGTGATGGCTTCGCAGAACGGCGCGGGCGAGCTCGTGTTGGGCGACTCGCACCAGTACGATGAGGCGATCGAGCCGTTCGACAAGCCCGAGATCGATCGGCTGATCCTGGACTACCTTGACACGTTTCTGGCGGCACCCGACTTGCAAATCGCGGCCCGCTGGCACGGCATCTATGCCAAGCATCCGAGCGACGCATATTTCATCGTGCGGCCCGCGCCGGGCGTTACCGTATCGACCGGCGTTGGCGGCGCGGGCATGACGATGTCGTTCGGCGTGGCGGAAGAAGCGGTGCGAGAAACTCCCTAACCGCCGGCCCGCGCCGCAGCCGCGCCCGGCAACCTCCAATACACAAGCCGCCAACCGAATTACTCGCGACGAGGGGAACAACCATGGACATCAAACTGGTGATCTTCGACATGGCCGGCACCACAGTCAACGACGAAGACGGCGTGAACCGCTCGGTCCGGGCGGCGCTTGCCAACGTTGGCATCTCGGTCACCCGCGACGCCGTCAACGAAGTGATGGGCATCCCCAAGCCGATCGCGCTACGGCGACTGATCGAGGCGTCGTCGCAGCCCGAGCGGCTGGCCGATCTGGACGCGATTCACGCCGACTTCGTCAGCCGCATGATCGCGTTCTACGAGACCGACCAGTCCGTGCATGAAATCGCCGGCTCGGCTGACACGTTCCGCAAGCTGCACGATGCGGGCGTCAAGGTGGCGCTCGACACCGGCTTCACGCGCGACATCGTCGACGTCGTGCTCAAGCGCCTCGGGTGGAAGGATTCAGATCTGATCGACACCACGGTCACCAGCGACGAGGTCGAGCGCGGCCGGCCCCATGCGGACATGGTCGCCAAGGCGATGCGCGACACGGGCATCACCGATCCCAAGCAAGTCGCCAAGGTGGGCGACACGCCGGCCGACTTGGAAGAGGGCAACAATGCCGGCTGCGGCGCCGTAATTGGCGTGACCGCCGGCTCACACACGGCCGCACAACTCAAGCCCTGCCGGCACACGCACCTGGTCGAAACCGTAGTCGACGTGCCCGCGGCGCTGGGGTTGTAAGCGGCGGCATTTGCGGTAGCGCGCTACGATCACTTCGCTGGTGTTTCGGATGTCGGCGGGCAGTCGGGTTCTCCGGGTTTTCGTTGCCGACAACAGTTCGAACGACGGGATGCGGAAGTCTTAGCGAACACATGCGCTTTGTACATCGGGGCGTCGGGCCGACGCAGGATAGTAGCCGCCGGTTTCGCGCCAAGGACACGCCCACCTAGGTCGCAAAACGCAGTCGGGCCGGAGGTTGGAACGCACGCACGTGTTGGCATCGATCTGACAGCGCAAGTACCGCGGAGTGCTTCACCGCAGGCAAATTCGGCAGAGCACTCGAGCAACGGGTGTTCCGACTTTGGCATCGACGGCGACCAAACCTGCAGCGGTGAATTGACCTCGGCAACGTCGCCTGCGGTTTCGAAACACGCTAAGCCCTGCCTAACGTCACAGTTCACCGGGCCACGGCGAACGACTTTGATCTCAGCAACCGCGCGGCCCGCGGATCCGTGTGCAACGGATTGTTCGTCGCCCGTTCAAAGGCCAATCACTCGATTCCAGTCTGCAATGTACATGTACATTCTCTGAAATTCACTCGGCAGCAGCATGCGGTTGTGGGCAACGAAGTGGCGCGATTTTTCCAGTTCATCCATCCGCTGTTTTAGCCAATGCTGTGACGGGACAACGTCTTTGAAAAACTCCCATTTTTCAATAATGATCTGCGCAAGATGACCAAAATCTACGAAACCCAGTAAATCGGTCTTTTCGCCTTCGAGCCAAGAGTCCTTTAAGGCGCTCGCTTTCCTTGATTCAGCAAAAGTGAGGATTTTGGGGGGCAGCTTGTCGTGCCATTCGGTCCCTTCATTCTCCTCCAGCCGTTCGCGAATAAACAGCCGAATCTCATTCTCGAAGCAGTGCAACACGGCGTAGAGTCGAGCCATTTCCAACGCTTTGTTGCGTCGGCCAACACCAAAGGGCGTTAGCGCTTCCTCGAGCAACCGCTGTTCGGCGTCACCCTTTACCGCACCAATTTGGATGCCGGCACGTTGGAATTCTTCAGCCTCGGCCTCAAACATCAGGCCACGAAACATGAAATCACGAAGCTCTTTACTCATTCATCAAGTGCTCACGAATTGATTTGAATATCGCGTTGTAGACCTCTATGTCTTTTGTAGCCGGAAGATGAATTTGAATGTTGTAGTGAAGTGCGGGCAACGACGTCGGTAGAGGCGTCGCGATGGCAGACTTGTCTGTTGGCTTTTCAGGGGTTGGTGTCTTTTCGCGAGCTACCTGTGGTCCGGCGGTAAGGTCGGCCTCGCCGAGCAACGCGAGGAAGGTGTTAGTCATCAATTTCGCGACGTTGTCGCTTACATTGTGATAGCTCTTGAATTTTCCTTGGATCGCGTCGCGATCCTCCGCGCTAGGATTCTGCTTAATGAGGAAGATGTCCGAATACGCTTCTCGCAGTGCTTGGCCGAGCACGCGCGCAGACTTGGAGTGATCGCGATACTCAAGGTATCGCGATGTTGGTTTCCCATCCGGTGACAGAAAGCCAATTGACTTGAGCAGCGGAATGAATGCGCGGTCGGCGGAAGATGTAAACCCAAGGTCCTTGAGCAGTTGGTGGGTAAACTGCGCCGGAGCTTGCCCGTCCCGAATCGCCTTGAGGAGCGCAGGGATACGTGCGTGCGACTGTACGTAGGAGTTTGCTAGTGCCATAAGGAGTAAGTCACAGTTGGATCAAGCTAGGTTCAGTCGACGACATTTGGCTATAAAATGGCCATCGTATCACCTGTAGGCTGCAAGGTTGTCCGCCTAACACGCAGCCATTTAATTGTAGCAAGTACAATAGCAACCGTCGGTTGCTGAGATGCTACGCGATTGCTACATGATGCGCTGTTTCCGCCTAGCGCTCGCCGCTCCTTCGGGCTAGACGGTGGGTCGGGATGCGAACGCCGCGTCTGCGACGGTTCAAGGCATGACATTAGAAAGGTGCAGGTCGCGCCTTTCAAGGATTGCGATGACCGCGCTTGCGCGTGGACGTGGGCCACACCCCGCACAGAATGTAGATCGGCCGATTTTCCGCGGCTAGATCGGCCGTCCTTACGACGCAATTATCATTCGCCGCAGCGGTGGTTTCCTCGTGACCCCAGAATGGGGTAGCATTAAGCGCAGTCATTTTGATGACATTCCACCGGTTGCAAAGGGCTGCGGTGTTGACCAAGGACGAACCGTCCTGCGTCAAATACGCGCGCGACCCCAAGGCGCTTCGGTCACATCGCCCCCGCTACACTCCGCGGCTCGGCGACATTGAACCGATCTCCCCTCCGATTCACCCCGCCCCAGCGCCCGCTCGAGCGCCGGACGGTAGTGATCCAGCCCAAACGTTCGAGCCAGGTAGAAGAGCAATTCTGAATCGGAGGAACCTCAACTGTGACAAAAGGTGACGTCGTCTCAGGAAGATGGCCGGCGAGGTTCAAGGAAACCTGTCATCTGATTGGAGGAATCGCTCGCGATTCTTGCTGCGATCAATGATCCCAGCTACGATGATCCGAGCCAAAAAGGATCGTTTTCTGCTTGCCTGACTTGTCATGGGTGATGACATCTTGGATATCGCCCCGTCTAGAGGAGTTGCTATGCACCCAACCGTCTGTCGCGTTCTGTCATTCGTTGTCTTGCTGCACATCTTCAGCGCTGCTCCTGCCTCGGCGCAGTGGGAGGAAGGAGTTGCGGCGTTCAAAAAGAGCGATTTCCAGACGGCCGCTCGTTTGTTTCAGTCTGTCGTCGATCAGGACACCAACAACTACCAAGGCCAGTACATGCTCGGGGTAAGCCTCGCGCGCCTCAAACGCCATGAGGAAGCGATTCGGCACCTAAAGTCGGCGCACGACCTTGCACCGCAAAATCTTTCCATCAGGATGAGCCTCGCAACGAGCTATAATTCCATGCGACGCTATGGCGACGTGGTAAAGCTGTTGGCAGACGTCGACGCGTCTGCATTGCCACCGCGTGTACGCGAGACGCACTACAAAATGCGTGGTTCCGCACGTCAAAAGACCGGTGACAGAAATGGTGCGCTGATCGACTTCCAAAATCTTGCGAAGCTTTTGCCGAATGATCCGCAGAGCCAACTTGCACTTGCTGCGGCAGCTCAAGCGGTCGGTCGTGAACAGGTCGCGCGAGAGGCGCTAGAGAAGGCAGTACGACTTGACGGGCGCAACCTGGATAGTCGGCGCAGCTACGTCAAGCTCCTTGTTAGCGAGGCACGCAACGCCAAGGAGCCCGAAAGCAAGAAGCTAATTGAGCGTCAGGCCGCGGAACAGGCTGCTGTACTGGCCTCGGCCAGTCGGAAATACGAAGACCTTATGCTCGCTACGGGCATCCAACTTCAAGCCGGTCTTTGGCAAGACGCCGAATCCAGTGCCCGTCAGGCTGCGGCCGGAAATAGCGGCGACTGGCTCGCCCGATACTACTTGGGCCAGGCACTGTCATCGAACGGCAAGTTCGACGAAGCCGAGCAGGCTCTACAGTCCGCACTCTCGCTGGCTCGTGCTAGTGGAGATCAGCGTAGGGTTTGGAAGCAGTTGGGCTTCACGCTGGAATTGCAGAAAAAATATCGCGAAGCGATGGAGGCCTACCGCAAAGCCGGAGACGCGGCGAGTGAACGACGGATGCAGGAGAAGCTGTCGACTGCCCCGCAAAACTAGGCTTCGAGATCAAGTGCGAAACACTTGAGATTCGAGTTGCGTCTAAGGCGGCGAGCATTGACCGACAAATGCTGCATACCTGAGATACTTCGAGCCGGCGGTTGCATCGACCTCAACGGGCAAGCTTCCGCAGCACACTCGCGTCGGTCTTTTCCACTGACACCATTTCGGTCCATGTGCACGAAGCGTTCCATCCGACCGCGTCGGGGCGTCTCTTCTTCCCCGCGGAAACTTCATTCGTGCGTTAGGACGAACCGTCCTGCGTCAAATACGCGCGCGACCCCAAGGCGCTTCGCTCACATCGCCCCCGCTACACTCCGCGGCGCGGCGACATTGAACCGATCCCCCCTCCGATTCACCCCGCCCCTAGCGCCCGCTCGAGCGTCGGACGGTAGTGGTCCAGCGGCGGCACGTCCAGCTCGGGCACTTTGGCCAGGTCGTCCCAGCGGCGCAGCGCCACCGCGTCCTTGAAGTGCGGGTTGCTCTCGAAGTCGCGCGTCTCGTCGTTGCCGAACGGCCCGCCTTGCAGTGCCAGGCTCTGCCGCGATGCGGGCGAAAGCTGGTCGTGGTAGTCCGCGTCGGTCGCACACAGGTAACGCTTGGCCGCCACATGCAGCCGAATCGGCTCGGTCACCGCCGGACCGAAGTGCTTTTTGAGCCAGGCCTGGCCCAATGCCTCGTGCCGATCGTCGATGCCCTGATCCGCACAGTCGTCGGGCAGCTTGTGCACCAGGTGGCCAATGTCGTGCAGCAGGGCCGCCACGATCAGTTCGTCGCTCGCTCCGGACTGCTCGGCATGATGGGCCGATTGCAGCGCGTGCTCCAACTGCGACACCGGCTCGCCGATGTACGCCGCGTGTCCCTTGGTGGCAAACAGTTCGCAAATCTCGTCGACAACGTTCATGGCTGCAGTTTGGCTCCGCTGCGTTGCATCATGAAGAACAGGGCTGCACCGGCGCTGGTCAACACGGCCACCGCCGCCAGCGTCTGAAACGTGCCCGACCAGCCATAGTCGCGCGTCACGCGGGCCACGGTGTCGCCGGCGGCCATCGCTCCAAGATACCCGACGCCGTCGATCACGCCACAGGCCGTGGCTCCGCCCCGCTTTCCGCCCAGGTCCAGCGAGATGGCGCCGGCCAGGTACGAATACGGCCCGATCATCAGAAACCCGACCAACGCGACCAGCGCCACGGGCAACAGCGTGGCGGTGCCGAAATCGGCCCGGCCCAGGACGAACAGCACGACGGCCGTGGTCGCGCAGCCCAGGAAGATCACCGCGGCCCGGCCCCCCTGCCCCAGCCGATCGCTGACCCAACCGGCCACGATCACCGACACACCGCCCAGCAGCGGAAACAGCGCGCTGCGATTGGCCGCCTCGGCCTTCGACAGGGCCAGCGCGTCAGTGAAGTAAAACGCCGACCAGGTGTTGAACGTCTCCCGCAACAGCGTCAGCCCCAGCGACAAGAAGCACACCACCAAGAACACCGGGCTGGTCAGCAGCG
Source organism: uncultured Planctomycetaceae bacterium (assembly GCA_937952415.1). Classification (GTDB taxonomy): domain Bacteria; phylum Planctomycetota; class Planctomycetia; order Pirellulales; family PALSA-1355; genus CALFYT01. Next base: position 25,423 of record CALFYT010000112.1, read on the forward strand.
GCACCAGCAGCTCGCGCACGCTGGGCGGCGTGTCGACCTGTCCGCCTTCGCCGAACACGTTGCCCGGGTTGGCCCGCGGCTCGACTTCGCCAATCGCCCGGGGCGACTCTCTCAGCCACAGCGCGCACGCGACCGCCACGGTGAGCAGCACGCCGCCGGCCACGAAGAACACGCCCCGCCACCCGAGCCCGGCGGCCAGCAGCCAGCCCATGAACCGCCGCGCCGCGGCGTCGCCGAACAGATAGCTCAGGCTGACGATGCCCATCGCCGTGCCATACGTGCCGAACGAGAACCAACGTCCGGTCACCTTGACCATGCCGGTCCACACGAACGACTGCACGAGCCGGTTGCCGAACCAGGCCAGCGTGAACAGCGGCACGGCGCCCCCCAGCGCGAACAGCACGGTGAACGCGACCGAGCCGAACATGCCGAACAGGATGTTCCGCCGCCCGCCCAAAAAATCGGCGAGGCTGCCGGTAAAGAACTTGCCGATGGCATAGGCCAACACGCCGAGCGAGGCGATCGAGCCGAGCCGCACCTGCGCGTCGCCCGGCGAATAGCCCTGCTCGACCAACGTGTCTTGCAGCAGCGAGAGCGTGACCGAGTAGTTCGAGCGGCACAGGTAGCAGGCGCTATAGAGCAGGACCAGCAGTCCGAGCGTGACGACTTGCCAGCGCCGCATTCGTCGAGGATCGGAGGCCATACGAGAGGATCAGCAAATCGGCGCGGCGGCGGACGGCGGACAATCGGCCGATTGTACCCGGACGCGGTTAGGTTCGCATGAGGGGGGATGCTCGCGGGTATGGGTGATTAGTACTTTGAATACTCCGGATTGGTCCAAGAAGATTTTCCAGCGAGTTCTTTCGGGATATCGTCAATCGCCTCGCTTGGACCCTCGATGTCCCACGAATCTACGCAGCAGCCGCAACCTTTATTCTCTGAACAGTACGTTAGCCGTGAACGCCACTTCTCAAACCACGCCTCGCACGCAGCCACTTCGGCTGGCTCATCAACGACTACGATGATGGTTGCTCTAGCCATTTTCGTTACCTCCGTCCCTACTCCATGTGCTGGGCAGTTGGCTTGTTAGTCGTTTTCGGCGGGCGCGGATGAAGGGCCGGTCGGCCAGTCAATCGGATGCGGGCCGCTCGGAGCACGCTTGTACGTGCGAACGATACAGCGCCACGAAACGGCAGCCATGACGATCAAGGCGGCCTCGACTATGTACCGGGTCCATCGCCGGCTGCCGGCGGTGTGCATTCCGCCATTGTAGCAGGACCCCGACGCGGGTGAACCGGGGCGTCCTTAAGTCGCACCGACCGCGATGCCTGTTGCGCACTGCGCGGTACAATTGGGATCCTGCTTGCCGCTCCGACCGGAGTAGAATATCGGTGCGGGTCGGCTTGCAAGTTACTGGAACGGTCGGCACGGTCATGCTCACGAACGCAAAGCGCCGTTGGATTCGGTTCAGCTTGCGAGCGCTGCTCCTCGCGGTCACGTTGGTAGCCTGCGCCGGTGGCTGGACGGCCTATCAATTGAATTGGATTCGCGAGCGACGCGCTGTCCTTGCGCGAAATGACGTTTACCGTCCGTATCCGGTTGAGTATTGGCTCTCCGTGCCATCCCACGACTCGCCTCCCTGGCCGCTTGGGTGGTTCGGCGCGGAAGCCGCCGGAACGCCCACGTTAGGCCTTCCGTTGACCACATCTGACGCTGAGCTTGAGCGCATCCAACTCCTTTTCCCCGAAACCGAGGTCGTGCGCGCACAACCTCGGTAGTTCGTTCCGAATGCAATTGGCTAACTGCCAGCGACAGCCCCGCGCTTCGCAGTCAGCAATCAGATCGGGCGAAGCAATGCCTGGCTACCGTCGCACCGACGAGCCGCCGGCACGAACTGCGCCCGACCCCGCCGCTTATACCTACCGCTGGACTGTCGAGTAGCCCACGGTGGCGCCCATCTGAATCTCTTCGGTCGGCGCGTCGCTCGTGCTGCCCACCGACGACGCCGGACCGTGCTGGCTCCACCATCGGGCCGAGTCGGCCGCCGTCCATGGATGCTGCGGCGTGCAGCCGGCCAGGGCATCGGCCAATTGCGCGGTGTTGGCGAACCGATCGGTCGGCGACTTCTCGAGACACCGCAGCAGGATCCGCTCCAGGTCATCGGCCATCGGAATCGCAGCCAACTCCGATGGCGGCGCCGGGCGGTCTTCCACCTGGCGGCGGATGATTTCGAGCACTGTCCCGGCCTCGAACGGCGGCCGCCCGGTCAACAGGTAGTAGCCCACGCCGCCCAGCGAGTACAAGTCGCTCCGCGCGTCGGCCGAGTCCGGATCCTGGATGCACTCCGGCGGCAGGTAAAGCGGCGTGCCAGTAATCGAATCGGCAGCGGTCAACTGGGTTTGCATCCGGTTATCGGTGGCCTTGACCAATCCGAAGTCGAGCAGCTTGACAAAGTCGTTCACGCCGCCGCGCCGCGTGAGCATGATGTTCGCCGGCTTGATGTCGCGGTGGATCAGCCCCTGGGTATGGGCTTCCAAGAGCGACCCGCAAACTTGCAGCAGGATCTGAACGACGCGGCCGTCCGACTGCGGGCCGAAACGCTCGACGATCGATTGCAGCGAGAATCCGTCGAGATACTCCATCGCATAGTAGAACACGCCTTCGTCCGTGCGGCCGTAATCGTAGATCGTGATCGTGTTGGGGTGGTTCAGTAGGCTGGTGTGTTGCACCTCGCGCTCGAACCGGGCGATCGAAATCTCGGTGGTCTTGCTCGGCTCGAGCAATTTGACGGCCGTCGGCCGGCGCAGCAGCGCGTGCTTCGCCCGATAGACCGCGCCCATGCCACCTTCGCCGATCTTCTCCTCAAGCGCGTATTGCCCGAGCTTGCCGGCCGCGAGCATCGCTTCGCGGACCCGCCGTTGCAGGCGCCCAGCCAGGAACGTAAACAGCAGGATTCCCAACGCGGCCGCGGCCAACAGTCCGAACAGCGACCAAAACACCACGCGCACCATGGCCACCGGCTGATAGACCTCCCACTGGTCCACCTCGGTCGCGACTCCGAATTCGTACTCCGGCAACCAGGTCCACGCGCCCACGACCATCACGCCGCGATAGTCGCGGTAGCCTCCCGCGTTGACGCCCTCGTTCCCGGCGATCGCATCCTGGGCCATCACCGTCAGCGGTTGCTCGGAGCGCGGCAGCTCGGGCCGCTGGCCGGCGACCATGTCCACGCCCGGATCGCGCAGCGACACGGCCAGCACGGACCGCGCGTTCGGCTGGTCGGGCATCAGGCCAATTTCTTTAAGCTGCGTCTCGAAGCGGCTGGCCGAGAGCAACTGTCCCTGCTTGTCGAAAGCGAAGGTCTCGCCCGTTTCGCCGAACCGCCCGACGTTGAGAATGTGTGTGAACTCCTCGCTCGGTTGGATCCGCAGCCCGATGAACGCCACGACGTCACCTTCGGCGTCGCGAACCGGCGCGCCGGCAAACATCGTCGGCACGCCCACGGCCAACTCGCCCTGTTCGTCGGGCAACATCACCCGCGACGTGAACGGGCGCGAGACGGACGGCTTGCCGGAGAAAACCCGTTCGGCGAACTGCTCGTGACCCAACAGCGAGAGCAGCCCCAGCAGGTTCTCGTGCTCGGCCGCCAGAATGTGGCCGTCGCGGTTGACGACGACGAACCCGTCGTAACCGTGCGCGGCCAGGAACGTCTTGATCGCCGAGTCAAGCTGGGCACGCGACGGAGCGTCCATCAGCGCGCGCGGCGTTCGTTCCTGTTCGGCGGCAAAGGCGACCAGGTCCAAAATGGCCTGTTGGATCTCGGGATCGACTGCGGCGGCCGTGGCGTTTTCTTCCTGCAAGCGCAGCCACAGCGTGAGGGCCGTGACGTCGGCTTCCAGCAATGCTTTCAGCTCCGCCTCGACCTGCGCGGAAATCGACCGTTCGACATGGGACCGCAGCCACGTGCCGGCGAACACCAGGGCCACCATCGCCAACACCGGCGCGACCCAAACGGCCCGCCGCATCCACGTCCGCGACCCGAGCGGCTGTTTTCCGCCAAAGAACGCGGAGCCAAGCCTGCGAATCGACGTCAGGCGCTGGCTATCACTGGCGTGTTGAGAACCCGGCACAGCATCGCTTCCCGTGTCGTCGAATCGAACGAGTCCGTCGCTCTACGGCACACGCCACAGTGTACACAATCCTACGCATTCTGGCTGGGCAGTTTGCGGACCGCGAACGACAACATGACCAGCGCCCAACCGTAGAACAACATGTCGACGCCGATGAACAAGCCGATGATCCACAGGGACGTATCGGGCCAACCGCGCCAGATCAGGATGCCGAGCACCAGCGAAATCACGCCGTTGAGCAAGAGCCAAAACCAGTGTTGGAAGTCGCTCGACAGAGCCACCACCACACGCATCGTGCCGGCGAACATCAGTGCAATCGCCAGGATGAACGTGATCGCTGCCGCGGCTTGAACGGGGTTTTCGGTGAACATCAGTCCGACGACCAGGTACAACACCCCGGTCAGCAGGTCGAGAAAGAAACCGCTCCATTTGCGCCGCAAGAAGCCGTGGGCCGTTTGCAACGCGCCGCCGATAATCAGCAGCCATCCGAACAGCTCGACCGAAGCCAGCGTGACCACAAAGGGCGCTCCAACGGCAACCACGCCCAGCAGGATCAGCACGATTCCCAGCGCCAGGACCCAACCCCACTTTTGCTTGACTTCATCAATCCCGACCATTGAAAAGCCCGTGGCCATGATCAGCTCCTCCGCGAATTAGGAATAGGCGTGATTCGGATCGGCCGGCGCGTCGCGCGCCGCACCGGCAAGACTGTCGCAACCAGAGCACCGCGTACTTCCGGTCGACAGCGTGCGATCACCGGATCGGCCGCGCGCCGGCAAGCACAGAGGCGGCCCCTCAACAATATATAGTTCGCCCGCACGTCGCTCGCGGCCGCACGTCCACTGGAGCGGGCCGCATGGTCGTCATAATCGCGCCGACTCGGCGCTCGAACCACGGTTGTGTTGGTTGGCGGCAGAGATTCACCCCAAACGGCATCGCGGTCGGCACGTGCCGCGAGCGCCGCGATAGTCTGGCAGCGGTGTCCCGTCAGACAGAATCCGGCCGCCAGAATCAATCCGCGACTACTCGGCCGCTTCGGCCGGCATCGGCGCGTCTGCGCCTCCGCCTGGCTGCAACGACTCGTCCATCGACAGGACGTAAGCCAACATCGCGGCCAGCATCAGTGCCACCACCAGCCAACTTCGCCAGTCCTTGTGCAGTGCCTTGCCCGACTTGTGATGCTGCGGCTGGCCGTGACCGTGATGTCCGTGCTTATGGCCGTGGGGGTGATCGTGGTGTTTCTTTTCTTCGGCCATGGCAATCGGACGGCGTGGTGAGTGATGGGCCTTCGGTCGACGTCGATACTTCCCGCTTTCGGCTCGCGCCGACAGCACGGCCGTTGACGCCAAATGCTCACCTAGTGTACACGCGATGGCGCGAATCGGCAGCCCCAGAAACTTGCTTGCTCGGCCATGGCGCCAAGCGTACCATCGGTCCTGGCCCGTCGCGCTCGCAACCCCGTCGCGCTCGATACCTCGCCGCCTGATCGGCGCGCTGGTCTTGCGCAACGGCCGGCTTTGCGGCTGCCTGGCTCGACGCGGAGAGATTCTATGAACTCGCCAGACACCGCCCTACCCCACGACGGCCAAACAGTTGACGTCGTGGTTGTCGGCGCCGGGCTGGCCGGACTCTGCGCGGCCCGCGAACTGGTGCAGGCCAAGCGCTCATGCGTCGTGCTCGAGGCCCGCGACCGCGTCGGCGGACGCACCCTGAGCCAGCCGCTGAGCGGCGACGTCGTCGACACGGGCGGGCAGTGGATCGGTCCCAAGCAGCACCGCCTGGCCGCATTGGCGCGCGAACTGGGAGTCGCCACGTTTCCCCAGTACCACACCGGCCGCAAGTTGCTCAGTTGGGGCGGAAAGCTGACCACCTACGACGGCGACTTACCCCGCTTCTCGATCTTCACGCAACTCGACCTGCTGCGGCTTGATCGCAAATTGAAGCGGATGGCCGGAACGCTGCCGCCCGACGCGCCCTGGAAAGCACCGCTGGCCGAACAGTGGGACGCGATGACGCTCGAGACCTGGAAGCAGCGTAACACAATGACGTCCGGGGCCCGTCTGTTCGTCGACCTGGTGACCCGCGCCGTCCTGACCTCCGAGCCGCGCGACGTGTCGCTGTTGTACTTCTTGAGCTACTTGCGCTGGGGCCACGGTCTGGAACATCTGATTTCAATCAAAGGCGGTGCCCAGCACGAACGTTTTGTCGGCGGCGCGCAACAACTGTCGCATAAGCTGGCCGACGGGCTGGCTCCGCGCGTCGTGCTGGGCGCGCCGGTCCGCTCGATCGAACAAACTGCCGACGATCTCACGGTGCGTAGCGACGCCGGCGTGTATCGGTCGAAGGCCGCGATCGTCGCCGTGCCGCCGCTGCTGGCCGGGCGGATTCACTACGCGGCGCCGCTCCCCTCGACACGCGATCAACTGACCGCCAGACTGCCGATGGGCTCGGTGATCAAGTACATCGCGGCGTACGAGCGCCCCTTCTGGCGCGAGGCCGGCTTTTCCGGCGAGGTGGTCAGCGACACGGGAATCACCGTGACCACGTTCGACGACAGCTCGCCCGACGCCAGCCATCCGGCACTGGTCACGTTCAGCGATGGGCAAGCCGCCCGCGATTGGTCCGATCGTTCGCCCGACGAGCGGCGCGCGGCCGTATTGGCCGAGTTCGTGCGCTTCTTCGGTCCGCAGGCGGGCACTCCGACCGCGTTCGTGGAAAAGAACTGGAACACCGATCCCTGGAGCGGCGGATGCTACGTCGGCGTCGCCGGACCCGGCACACTGACTGCGTTTGGCGAAGCGCTGCGCGCGCCCTGTGGCCGCATTCATTGGGCAGGCACGGAAACGGCCACGGAGTGGATGGGTTACCTCGACGGAGCAATTCAATCGGGTGAGCGGGCCGCCGCCGAAGTACTCGCCCGGCTTGCCTGAACGGCAACAGGCCAACCAAGAATCACTCGGGCCACGTACCCACACGAGATTTCATCATGACCAAAACGGTACTGATCACCGGATCGTCCAGCGGCATCGGACGGGCAACGGCCGAACACTTCGACCAACAGGGCTGGCAAGTCGCCGCCACGATGCGCCAGCCAGGCAGTATCAGCCAATGGGCGGACCGGCCGAACATCCACCAGATCGCGCTGGACGTGACCGATCCAGTCAGCATTCGCGCCGCCGTCGCTTCGGCCATCGAGAAGTGCGGTGCGATCGACACCGTTGTCAACAACGCCGGGTACGGCATGGTCGGTCCGTTCGAGGCGTCGACGCCCGAGCAGGTCGATCGGCAACTGGCCACCAACGTGACCGGACTTATGAACGTCGTCCGCGAACTGCTGCCACACTTTCGCCAACGCGGCAGCGGCACGATCATCAACGTTTCGTCGATGGGCGGCCGGCTGACGTTTCCGTTCTATAGCGTCTACCACGCCAGCAAGTGGGCCGTCGAAGGCTTCTCGGAAGGGCTCTGTTACGAACTCGAGCCGCTGGGCATCCGCGTGAAGATCATCGAGCCGGGCCCGATCAAAACCGACTTCTACGATCGTTCGCAGGATCTCGTGAGCAAGCCCGGGCTGACCGCCTACGACGCGATGGTCGACAAGGCGATGCCGGTGATGCAGAAAGCCGGCGAGACAGCGCCCGGCCCGGAGGTGGTCGCCAAGACAATCTATCGCGCCGCGACCGACGGCTCGGCCCGCTTGCGCTACCCGGTTAATGCCCGGATGTTGCTTTGGACGAGGAAACTGTTGGGCACGCGGCTGTTCATGGGCATTGTGCGCGGGCAAGTGTTGAAATAGTGGCTCGACGCAAGCCAAGCGCCGCGATTCGGCCGATCAGTCCAACGTCGCCCGCATCAGCCGGGCAATCTTCTGTGCGCCGGGATCCGCGCGTTCGGCCAAGTGACGCGCGGCGTTGTCACGGCGTTCGGGCGGATGATTCTGGCCCAGCTTCCATTTGCCCTCGATCCGCGTCACGTCAACTTCAAAGCCCACGATCGACTTAAGCAGCGCTGCGAACGTGTTGTTCGAGGTATCCAACTGCCAAGGCACGGCCATCGAGCGCTCGTAGGTGTTTACGTAGTCGGCCACGATTTCGGTTAGCCGCGGACCCGCTTCGATCACGCGGCACGTGCCGCGGACGTGTACGGCCAGGTAGTTCCAAGTCGGCACCATGCCGTCAGCTTCGTACCAGGTGGGCGATACGTAGGCATGCGGCCCGGAGAACACGCACAGCACTTCACGGCCGTCCATGGCCCGCCACTGCGCGTTGGCCCGCGCCATGTGGCCCACGATTCGCCCATGCGGCACCACCCCGCGATCCAAGAGCATAGGCAGATGCGACACGTCCGGCACCCCGTCCGTTCCGGAAATCAGCAGCCCGAAACTGTGAGCCTCGATCAGGTCGAACAGCGCCGTCGGATCCGTTTGGGCGAAGGAGGAAGGAACGTACATGGATCGGCTCGCGGAATGTATTAGGTCGTCGTTCGGACACAGGCTCGCCGCCGGGGGTTCGCGGTTTGGAGCCGGGTGGCGCCATGATGAGCAGCGCGGTCGACCGCACCACCGCGGCAACCATCCTCGAACGAAAGTGTCCCCCCGTGCTGGCACGGGCCAGCCATTGTAAAGCACTCGTCACGTCAACGTCGCACAATACTGCGTTCAAACCGCGCGGCAGCCGCGCGCTTGCGCCTGGCGTCTGCAAAGCGCGTCGCGCTCGCCCCGCAGCGCTTCCGTATCTTGCGTAGTCGTATCTGCCGTCAGTCGTGCGCCAGCATCGATGCCATGCGGGTCGCGCTCTCCGTCTCCGCCGTGTCGTTTTGACTTTCGCAAAACGTCACTCGTACGATTCTCCATCTCGCGTCGGCAACGGCGCGGGCCGTGGATTGAACCCTTTACGGTTTCCATTCGGAGGCGCCAGGCATGGTGGCATTGGCCATGGGTCGTCGTTGCGTGTCGTTGTTGGTTCTGATTATCTGCGCTGCGAGCGGTTTCGCTTTGCCGGTTCGCGCCGCACAGGTCGTGTTCGATCTGCCGTCGTCGGTGCAGTGCCGCGACGTGACGCCGCCCGAGTTTCGCGCGGCCAATCCGTCGCTCAAGGTGATCGAAGGTCGGCTGCGGATCAGCGCTCGCGTCACCGACGGCAGCGAGGCCGAAATCGAGGACTATCTCTACGTGATCGACAACCAATCGCGAACCATGCGCTTTCAGGACTACCTGCCCAACACCACGCTGGAAAGCGCTTTCGCCGATGATCAGATCGCGATCACCGACGCCTCGGAGGACGCCAAAACGACCGGAATCGACGCGCACGTGGTTTATCGCCCGTTCACGCTGGGCGGCTCGCACAGCAATAGTCGCAAGAAATCCGAATCAACGCAGTACAAGAAGATCGCGCCCAAGGAACTGGTCTTGGCCAGCGGCACGACCAATCGTGAGCACGGCGTGTTCTTCCGGTTGCGACCGTCTCGGGCCGCGTCGCTCGAGGGTGCGAAAGAGTTCACATTTTTGGCCACGGTGCCCGTCACTTGGCGGGCCGGATTGTGCCGCATCTCGTGCATTGCCCGCACAGAATCCAGCACGATCTTCTCTTCGTCGGTCAAACCGGCGGGCAACGCGACCGCGCAGGTTCCATTGCACATGGAAGGCGATGTGGAAGCTGCCCAGATCGTGCGCGCGTTTCGTCGCGCGCAGCAAGCCTATGCAACGGCGCTGACCGCCCGTGAGCGCGACACCGTGTTTGACACGATTTCGAGCCACACAGTCGGCCTGCTCACCGAAAAGTCGTGCAAGACGAAGCGCCAACGGGCGTTGGCCGAAGCCGAAGCGGAACTTGCCGACGCCCAGGCGCGGCTCGCCGATCTGACCGAGTGATCTTCGCGCGCCGCTCGGGCGCACGTGTTCGGTGCCGCCGGCGAGCCGTCAGGCCGGCGAGCGCTATTCGGCCAGCGCGTGGATCGTATTGTGGATCGCGCCCTCGACAGGCGTTCCGTCGGCGGCCTGCAACGCGTACTTGATCTCCATGCACTGCGCCGGCGCCAGCTCAGGCAGTCGCAGTTCAACCGTGCGGCCGTCGGCGCCGAGCGAGGCCTCGGCGACCGGCAGTTTCTGTTCGTCGAAATGATCGGAACCGTACTCGGCCGACCGGCGCAGCGACCAGGTCTTGATCGTCCACCGCGCCGCGTCGGCGACCGACTCCGCGTCTAACGCATCGGAAAACTCGATCAACAGCTTGCCTGCCCGCGCGTGAATACCCAGCGGCAAGTGCGCTGCCTGGCCCGTGTGGCGCACGCGGTAGAATCCGCCGGGCTGCGTGCGGCTGCCCGCCCAAGAGAACATGCCGCAGGAGTACAACTGCCGATCGGCCGGATGAAACCGTCCGCGGATCAGTCCGGTCGGAAACGGCGGCAACGGCAGCGCGCACATCCCGCCTTGATGTTGCCCGTTGATCACCTCGTGCGGCACGACGTAAATCTTTCCGTAACCGTACGACAGGTTCAGCAGCGAGCCGCCCAACGGGCCCCAAGCGTCCTTGGGCACCCATAACAACTCGGCCGGCGAACGATCGAACTCATTCGTGATCCAGCACAGCGGCTGCCGCATGGCCGCGTCCGACGTGTCGGTCACATCGTGGTAGCCCATCATGTTGCCGAAGAACCCGCCTGGCGTGACCCAGTTGATGCGGTTCTTGGGCGTCCAGTGCCCTTCCTGATCGGTCACGACGAACGTCCCGTCCGGATTCAGACAGACGCCGTTGACCGCGCGAAATCCGGTCGCCAGGATTTCGGTTGCCGATCCGTCGGCGCTGACCCGCAGCAGCGTCCCGTGATGCGGCACCAGCGCCGGCCGGGCGTGCCGGGCACTCTTCGCATAATAGAAGTTTCCCTCGTCGTCCTGCTGCAAACCCATGGCGAACTCGTGAAAGTGCTCGGTCACCTGGTGATCGTTGTTGAAGCATTCGTAGTAGTCGGTCTCACCGTCGCCGTTTAGATCTCGCAGCGCCACCAGTTGATCGCGACAGGTTACGTAGATCGTCTCGTCGGTCCACTTCAATCCCAACGGCTGGAATAACCCGCTGGCGATCCGCTGCCAGGTAAGCTCGGGACTGGCTCCGGCGTCATCGCTTAATCCGGTCAATCCGGAAACGAGCCACACGTCGCCGTCCCAGGTGCAAACGGCTGCCCGATCCTCGTCCAAGAAGTCGAAGCCCGAGGTCCGCACTTGTGCCAACCACGGGTTGTCGGCCGGATGCACCAGCACGTCCACCGCGAACGGTCCCGCGCTTTCTCCAATGACCGCGCGCGTCACGATCCGCTGCGGCCAGCGTGCCGGTCCGCCGTGGGTGAGCGGCTCGAGCGGTCGCGGTGCCTCCGTTCGATCGCGATGTTTCGCCAACGTCGCCGGATCGCAGTCCGCCATGAGCACCTTCACCACCACGGGTTGCTGAGTGGCCGGAATGTGCAACAGGTGGAACCGCTCATCCTGGTCCAATGCGGCGCCGCCGTCACCAACCAAAGCCACTGCCACGTTGCGCGGCGCGATCCGCGCGACTAACGCGTGCGGCGACGTGCGAACCTCGATCGTCCGTGCAAACACAACCCCGCCGCCATCGCCGGCCAACGTCTCCAGGCCCGCCGATTCTAGGATCTCCGCCTCACCGACCGTGTAATGTACGATCGTCGTCTGGTCGTGGTGATACATTCCCAGATAACGGGCCCAATCGCGCGGCAACGGCCCATAGCGGCGTCCGTCGCGCCCTTGCAACCGCGGATCGTCGAAGCTTCCGGTCGTCGGATGGGCCCAACCTGGCTCCGCCGGATTGGTAAACAGGGCCGACCCGACGAGCGCCGGATGCACTTCGTGCTTGCCGGTGAATTGGATGCCGTTCCAATCGATGAAAGCTTGGTCGGCGTCCGTCTTGCTCCAGGCAGCCGCGACGCGCAGCGTATCGTGATCAAAGGCGGCCCAGTGCGAGCCGCGCGAAACCCCGCCCGGCCCGGCATCCAGCCGCGTGGCCAGTGCCTTGTAGGCAAAGTTCGGCGTTGCGCCGCCGGCAGCGCTGGGCGGCAGTTCGTACGTGTAGAACAGACTTGGGCCATAGTCCATCGCCACCCACGGCTCGATCTTCGACGGCTCGGGGCCAAACGTGTCGCCGCTTGGCAAACCGGCCAGGTAGCGCGCGTCGACCGCGGCGAACTGTGCCGGGTTGTGTTCTTTCAAGTACGCCTCGCGAATGTAGTGGATCACGTCGTACTTCTGCCGCGGCACCATCCAGACCTGCGGTGCCATCAACCCAAACCCGCGCGTCAGCGTTTGGTACATGGCGTAAGGATCACTGCCATTCTTGAACTTTCCGCTGGCAAACCGCAGCGACGTGGGCAACGATCCAGCCCGCTGGTGCGTTCCATGACAATTGGCGCACACGCGGCGATAGATCGCCTCGCCGCGGCGAAGGCTTTTCTTGTCCCAGCCCTCGATCAGACCGGCGTGGTCGATCCGCTGTTCGTACTCCGGCAGCGGGACCGAGGCATAAAGTGACGCCGCGGGCTTCAACTCGAGCGCTCGGGCCGGTCCGCCGGCAGCGATCTCGCTCAGGTACCCAATCAAGTCCAGAAATTGCTGACGGCTGGCCAACTGGTTGATCAGCCCGGTCGCCATGATCGACTGCGCGCTTGCAGTCCGTTGTTCGATGTGCTGCTTGGCGATCTTGATGAGCGCGCCGTCCTGCGATGCATCGCGCAGCGTGATTGAACGCGAATCCTCGTCGTGCAAAAGACCCGTGATTGTGCGCCCGTCGTCCAAGACCACGACCCACGGCTCGTAGCCCTCGCGAATCTTCTTGGAGGGGGCAAGCACCGATTCGACCAGAAACGCGTCGTAGTCGGCCCGTTGCCGCGCGGCGCTGTCGCTGCCGGCGGCGTGTCGCTCATCCGGTTCGGTCAGGGCGGGCTGGGTCAGATCGGGCCCCAGCGGCTTTTGCTGTCCACCGTCGCCGGCCAGGTGACACTTCGTACACAACAGATACTGTTGGTGAAAGACGATCGCGCCGCGCACCGGATCGCCCGAAGTGCGGGCAGCCGCGGCGAGCGCCGACGGAGATTCCGCCAGCAACTGTTCTTCGAGCGTTTGACCGCGCGCCGCCGGCGCGTGGCCGAGCCAGGAGGCGGCAATCAACAACAATCCGACAACCCGTTTCACGAAACACACCCCGTGCGACTGCGCGCCTCGTCGACGAACGCGATCCCGATGCCAACTTGCCGCGCGGCTATCGGCCCGCGTCATCCGGCGAAAGTTTTTGTTCCAGCAGCCAGGCGTAAAACTCCGGATTGTCATACGTCTCGGTCCACGAGTCGTGCAGCGCCTCGGGATAGACGGTGAACTTCACGTCGGAGCCGGCCCGCTTCAGTGCGTTGACCATCACTTCGGACCGTTCGATCGGGATGACCGGATCCTTGGCCCCGTGGAACACCCAAATCGGCATCTTGCGCAGTGCCCTCGTCGCCAGGATCTCGCCGCCGCCACAGATCGGCGCGATCGCGGCAAAGCGGTCCGGCGCGTAGGCGGCCAGCGACCACGTGCCAAACCCGCCCATGCTCAAGCCGGTGAGATAGATGCGGTTTTCGTCCACCTTGAGCTCGTCGCAGACGTGGTCGATCAGCGTCTTTAGCTCGAGCGTCTTGGTGCTCCACCATTGGCCGCTCGGACACTGCGGGCTCACCACAATAAACGGGAACGACTTGCCCGCCTCGACCAGCTTCGGCGGACCGTGCTTCTTCACTAGCGCCAGGTCGTCGCCCCGCTCTCCGGCGCCGTGCAGAAACACCAGCAAGGGCCAGGCTTCCTTTTGATCGTAGCCGTCGGGCAAGTACAGCAGATAGTCTAGCTCGACCGGAACTTGTTCGTCCAGGCGGGCCGACTTCTGAACGGAGTCGTCGGCATGGGTCGCGGCGGCCGAGATGATTAGTGTGGCGAGCAGTGCCAATGGAGAGAGTATGTTTCGCATGACGGTGTCTCGTGGGATTAGGATGGAGGGGCCGCTCGATAAACTAGGTACGCACGTTTTCGGTACGATTGCCTTACTACGTCCCGACAGCACCCGCCTGAGTCCGCGATGACAGGCGGCAATCGGTCGTGAAACCCTGACTACGCTCACGCACCCAGCGGTTTTGTTCGGTTGCACTTAGATGATAGTCGTCCGCCGCGACGAATTCGACCGTTGCTAGCGCGGCACGCCGCGCCTGCCCGGCGCGAACCAGGTTCTGTCGGCAAACCGGACCGGCCGCCTAACCCAAAACAATCGGGAGTGACGTCATGTTTCGACTGCTACAATGGGCTGCCCTGGCGGCAATCACCGCGACCAGTTTGGCATCTTCCGGCGACAATCCCGATCCGCGAGGCAACCGCGACATGCCCTCCACCCAACCGCCCGGCGACCGCCCCGAGCCGGCCAGCACGCGCCAACGATTGCGGCAACCCCGCATCCACCCAGTCGAAAAAGAGGCCTGGAGCGAAGTGCAGCGGAAGCTGCTCGAGCCGATCGATCAGCGCGGCCGGCTGTACAACGTGCACAAGACGATGGCCAATCATCCGGCGCTGGCGCGCGACTGGCTGACCTTTGCCACGTATGTGCTCCGCGACAATTCGCTGCCCCCGCGCGACCGCGAAGTGCTCATCCTGCGCATCGGGCGCCTGTGCCACGCCGAATACGAATGGGCCCAGCACGCTCGCATCGGTAAGCGGGCCGGACTGACCGACGAGGACTTGCAACGCATCTTCGAAGGCCCCGACGCCGCAGGACTCAGCGAACACGACCGGCTGCTGCTGCAAGCGGTCGACGAGCTACACGGCGACGCATTCGTGACCGATGCCACGTGGAACGGCCTGGCACAGACCTATTCCACCAAACAGATGATGGACCTGGTGTTCACGGTGGGCGAATACAACCTGGTCTCGATGGCGCTGAACAGCTTCGGCGTGCAGCTCGACGAGGGGCTGGACGGGTTTCCTGAATAGTACGGAATCCCCGCGGCTGTCTTGCACCGATGCGCGTTGTACTAAACGAAAAACACCGCGGCTCTCACTTGCGGCTACCATCGATCCGCTTCGAGCGCGTCACCAAAAGACGTTCAGCCGCGTCGCGTAGACACTCGCCTCGGTCGTACCGACGTTGGCCTCATCCGGCGCCTCGTACGAGTAGTTGAACATCAACCGCAGCCGGTTGGCCAGATGCCAATTCACGCCAAACGTGGCCTGCGGCAGCCGGACACCGACGTTTTGTCCTACCGGCCCCGGCGGCAAGTCGTTGTCAAAGAAATTGAGATACGAGAACCGCGCGGTCAACTCCCAAGCGCCCCAGCCGTGAGGCTTGCCCCGAGCTTCCGCGCAGTGCAGCACCGGCCGGCGGACGTCGATCGGTCCCAGCACTCCGGTCGCTTGTTCGTACTTGCGGTTTTCGCCCGTCAAGAAGTAGCCGCACGACGTGTAAAAACCGCGCAAAAATACCGGCCCTCCGCCGATCTGTGCGATGATCGAGCCGTACCACTCGGATTGGGTCCAAAACGGGCCGTTGCAGGTTGCCAACTGCAGATTGAATAGCTGTTGGAAGTCGGCCGGCACGTCGATTTCCGGCACGAAGGGCGACAGGGTCGAATCGCTCGGGTCCAACAGCTCGGCTCGCGGATGCTGGTTGACCGTGACGATTCCGTTCTCCGAAATCCGCTCGGAAACCACGAAACCCAGGTGCAACAGCCGTCTGCCGTCGTCTTCCAATATTGGAGCCGCGGTGAGCCGCGCCGTCAGCGCCGCGGCGGCGCTATTGCCCGCCTCAAAATCGGACAGACCGCTGCCGTTGTGAAACAGGCCGACGGCCAGTGTCGACGTTTCGGCCGGATTGGTGCGAAAAAGACATCCACCCCAGGCACGGGCTGGATCCAAGTCGTTGATCGGCGACCGTTCCAGGAACATGTAGTAGTTGGCGCTGGTGTTCCCTTCCAGGCTGAACGGCTCGCGAAAATGGCCGTACCGTCGTTCACCACCTTCTCTGGGAGTTCCGTAACCAATGAAGATGTCGCGGGGCACGAGTTCTCCGACGGCCATGTCGAACTCGATCACGTACCGCCGGTTGTCGACCAAATCGCCTTGGGCTCCGATTCGCGCACGGCGCAACCCCACGACATCTCCCAGCTCGCCGAATGCGAATATGTTGCCGGCGCTCTGGGTCGTCCAAATCGAATCCAGGTCGATCCGACCGCGCCATTGAAACGTGTTGCCACTCGGGCACTGCCAGACCCGGGGAATCTCTTCTTCTAACTGGGGCCCCCACATCGGCGCGCCGAGCGTCTGAAAATACTCCTGGCTAGCGGTGCGCTGCTCATACGGCACCTGGCCGACAGCCAAGTTGGCGGTCACCGCTAGCCAACCGACCAGGAGCAGGATCAAGCCAGTTGCACGAGCAGCGCGGTTTGCCTCCACCAAGACCCACCACCCGACGATAGCGCGAACGACATGCGCTGGGAATCGGCGCTTGGGAAGCCTCGTCGCCGTTTGCAAGCAGCCCTCACTGAGCCGGATCATGCACGAGGGCCCGCGACTGGATTAGGATTTGATGACCAATGGGAACACGTCGTGCGGCCTGCTCTGTCGACCGCCGCGCGCAGCGCGACCGCATCTTCAATTCGTATCAGAGTTTGGATCGGCTTAAACCGGTCACCGATTGAACGATGACGCGAGACTGCCGGTCCGGCAAACTTTGCGGGTCGTGCCGCTGCGCGCGCCACTGCTGTCGCACGAAGTAAACGCGGCACAGTACCCCCACACTACCACGCGGCCAGCGGACGGAATGGTCCCTACTGCCGCACAATCGACGCGCTCCACACGTCGGTCGAACGAACGCCGGGCTTGGCCTCTCCGCCCGGCACGACAACCGCGTCGTTCCAGTCGACGGCTGTCGTGGTGACCAGCGAAAAGGGAACACTTGCCCCTTGCTCCCAGCGATTGCGTGACGCGTTGTACGCTTGGATGCCGCGCGGGAAGCCGCGATGGCTCTCCTGCGGATTGCCAAGCTGCGAACCGTCGTCGCCACCCAGCACCAACAGGCATGATCGGCCGATGGCTGGCGCCGGCGACGGCGCCGCCACCGACGGACGCGGCAAATCGGCGATCCGCTTCCAACCCTCGCCTGGTCGAAAGCGGTACGCATCGGTCAGCATGCGTCGCGCCGCTTTGCCCTCGGCGTCGGCGTAGAGCGACGTGCCGCCGAACAGATAAAAATCGCCGGACAACACGCCGGCGGTGGCCAGCATTCGTTCCGGACCGGGCCACGGTGGCATGGCCGTCCAGTTTGGATCGCTCGCGCCCAAGTCCAGCTTCCAAAACGTGTGCATGGCCTGCGTGTCGTCCGGCCGCTGGAGTCCACCAGCCACAAAGAGCGTATCGCCCACCGCCGCGCCGCATGCATAGGCACACGGACGCGGCAAGTCGGGCAGTTGCGTCACCGACGTCTTCCCCGCGGAAAGCCGCAAGACGAAGCAATCCGCGAAATGCTGCGCTGCGTCGGCGCCGCCCAGACAGACCACACCCTGCTCGGTCGAAATTGAAACCCCATAGGCAAGCCGACGGGGAAGTCGGCCGACCGCCTGCCACCTGCCGTCGGGACGATCCAAGACGTAGACGCGGTCGTACCAAACCTTAGTCCCACTCTGCCAAGGGCGCGCTTCGGGAAAGTTGGCGCCGCCGGCCACCAGCAACTTGCCCTGGGCCACACCGGCAAACGGCCCAGCGAAGCCCTCCGCATCAGGTATCGACGCGATGCGCGCCCATTGCAGCGGCCCACATTCGGCCGCGCCGCCGCTCGCTGAATCGTTTCTTTCCGCCGCGCCGCGATCCGACGGATTTCCATCCTCGGCCATTGCCGCGGTTTGCGCAAGCGCGGCCATCGCGGCCCAGGCAAACGCCGGTGCAATCCACCGTGAAGCGCGTCTGTGCATCAGAAAACCCGAGTGAGTGTGGAATCAAGGCAAACCGCCCAAGCGGCGCGCCGAACGGAATGTGCAGCGCGTTACGAACCGGCAACCGCGACACGATTATAGTTCCTGCTCACCGCGCGTGCATCGCTGCGCCACGCGGCGCGCCAACGCACCAAGTCGCAAGACCATGTTGCCGCCGGCTTGACTCGCCGGATCGAGTCGGGGAAAACTGGTGGCTTGTTGCGGCCGTCGTACGACCCAGTCCTTTAAACGGCAGGAGCCCAACATGGCACGAACAATCATCGGCGTCATCATTGCTTCGATCGTGATCTACGCCTGGGGATTTGTTTACTGGGGAATGGGCCCATACCCGCAGCACATTTGGAAACATCTCAAGAGCGGCGACGAGGCGGGCCGCGCGCTGCTGATGCACTTTAACGAGCGCGGCACCTACTTCGTTCCGGGGTTCGACGAAGACACCGAAGCACTCGATGCGCGCTACAAGCAAGGCCCGGTCGCGTTCGTGCACATGATCGCGCCCAAAGGACGCCCGATGGTCGACGCCACGATCATGGGCGGGGGATTCGTGCTCAACACGGTGGTCGTGATCCTGGTGGCGATCCTGCTGCACAACATCACACCGCAGATGCCCGGCTATATGAGCCGCGTTGGAATCGTCGCGCTGGCCGGCATCACGGCGTCGGTGTTGATCGACGGTGGCGACGTCGTCTGGTGGCAAATCCCCTGGGAATGGAAGCTCTATCAGGCCACCTACAACGTCTCGGTGTGGATCATCGCCGGCTTGATTTTGGCAGCCATGATTCGTCCGGCGCCGCCCGCGGAAACAACGCAGGCCGAACCGGCCGCTGCATGATTTTGGGCGATCTAGTTCGAATTGCGCAGCCAAGCGGTCGTGCGCGCACCGATTGTCGACGATCCGCGCCGGGCCATCTATTGAGCGCCGGCCAGCGAGTGCTTGGCGCGGCGCGTCCGCAATTCGATGCCTTCCAGTTCCAGCAACCACTTCTTCGTTTCCAGCCCGCCGCCATAGCCGGTCAGGCTGCCGTCGGCCCCAATCACGCGATGGCAGGGCACGATGATCGGGATCGGATTGCGTCCGTTGGCCATTCCCACCGCGCGGCAAGCGGTCGCCTTGCCGATGCGATGAGCAATGTCGCGATAGGAAACGGTCGTGCCGTAGGCAATGCGCCGTAGCGCCGACCAAACGCGCCGTTCGAACGGCGTGCCGTGCATCGCCAGCGGAATGTCGAACTCGGTCAGCTCGCCGGCGAAGTAGGCTTCGAGCTGCCGCCGCACTTCGCCGAACGGTCCCGCGTCGCGAATCCAATTCGGCCCGGGCTGGTGCTGGTCGTGGTGGCACGGAAAGTAGAGTCCGGTCAGGTGTTCGCCGTCGGAGGTGAGCAGCAACTGACCCATCGGGCCAGTCGTGTGCGAGTAAATCACCGTCTCGCTGGTGCGTTTCAGGCCGTCTTTTTGCATGACGCTTCCTTGGTGTGCAGGGTTTCCCAGAGATACATGGCGGCATAAGCCCGCCACGGTCGCCACGGCTCGGCGGCCGCGATCAACGCCTTGGCCGACGGTTCGCCCGACGCGCGGGCCAGCCCGAGATCGCCGCTTGGAAACGCATCGGGCCAGCGCAACGCCCGCATTGCGATGTATTGGGCCGTCCAAGGGCCGATGCCGGGACATGCCTCGAGCAACTCGATCGCCCGCTCGGGCTCGCAACCGGGTTCGAGGCACACACGGTTCTTCGTCGCCGCGGCTGCCAGCCCGCGAATGCTCGTGGCGATCCCGTTTCGCATGCCCAATCTCGCCAGCGACGCGGTTCGCACACGAGCAATCCGCTCGGGCCGTGGTGCGTGCCGTATCAATTCGGCGAACGGCGTTTCGACCGGCTCGCCGTAAACGTCGGCCAGTCGGCCGGCCAACGTCGTGGCCGCCTTGACCGAGATCTGCTGACCAAGAATCGCTCGCACGGCAAGCTCGAATCCGTCGAACGCGCCCGGCACGCGCAGTCCGGGTGTGCGGCGCACGGCGTCGGCCAGTCGCGCGTTACTCGCCAGGCTCGCGGCGATCACGTCGGGACGGGCCGCCAGGTCGAACAGACTCTTCAATCGCGCGAGCACCGACGGCAGCACCGGCAACAGTGACGTGGCCATCTCGACCGATAGCGCGTGCCGGGCCTTGACCGGCGCGACCGTGAGCCACCCGCGAAACTCGCCTACGGCGGCGGTGCGCGAATACGTGTCGTTGCTGACCGACTCCACGCCCGGAATGGCACGGTCCGCAAGGAACCGCAGCATGGACTGCCACGCCAACGGCGGGCGATAGGCCAGCGTCAGCCGCACACAATCGCTTGCCAAACGCTTGCCCGACCCGCGCCGCATCCGCGTCGGCGTCAATCCATAGTGCCGCCGAAATAAGTCGTTGAACCGCCGCACGCTCTCGAACCCGGCCGCTTCGGCCACGCGAATCATGGGCAGCGTCGACTCGGTGATCAATTGCTTTGCCAGCAGCAGCCGGCTGGTTTGGGCCAGTTGAATGGGCGTCACGCCGAACTCCTGCTGCACGACGCGCCGCAACTGACGCGAGCTAATCCCCAGTTCGCGCGCGAGCTTCTCGAGTGAGCCGCCGTTGCGCAGCGCGCCGGACTCGATCCGGGCCGCGGCCAGCCGTGCCGTACGGCCAACCGCGTCGATCGGGGCCCGACCTGGCGCCAACTCCGGCCGGCAACGCAGACACGGTCGAAAGCCCTCGCTCTCGGCGGCTGCCGCGCTGGCAAAGAACCGTACGCGATCGCGGCCGGGCGTGCGCGCCGTGCAGACCGGGCGACAGTAAATACCCGTCGTGGTGACGCCGGTGAAGAACACGCCGTCGAAGCGCGCGTCACGCGTCGACAGGGCTCGGTACAGGGCTGCGTCGTTGAGCGTCATGCCCGAATCTTAGCGACGCAGTTGCTCAGTGTCTCGCCATTTTCGGACGCCGACGCGCCAATCGTCCCGATGTCCGAAAATGGCCAGGTCGGACGCAGCACAGTGGACGCGTTGCGGTGGCCGATCGGCACCCCAATCACCATGTTGCAAGGCCGAGTTAACCCGACTTGCGCGGGCGGCGGATCGTCGGCCATCGGCCGGCGTTCTTGTCGCGAAGGCCCACGCGCTGCAACCACGGTGACGAAACGGCAACACCCAATCCAGCGCCGAGAACCGCCTGGCCGGGGCTGGTTAATTCTTCTTCGTCAGTCGCCCGAACCTCGTCCTCGCGCGGCGCGTCCACCGGTTCCGCCGGAGGCCCGATTCGCGGCGGCTCGGGCGAAGTCGGGCCAGCGACCGCGGCTTCGGTGCTCAGCTCGAACGCTTGGAACAGCGCAACGCCGGCATCAACCGTCACGTCGACCGTGTCGTTTAGCGGCTTGTCGGTCGCCTGCTGCTTGCCGTCGGCCGGCGCGGTGCCGACATCGAGTTCGATCATGCCCCCTTCGTCAAATTGGGCCACCGCATCGTTCGCTGAATGCGTCGCGTCGACCAGGCCGGCTTCGTCCTCGCGTGATTCGCCGTCGCCTTGGATGTTGCCGACATCGTCAACGGGCGTGTCCGGTTCCTCGTCCGGATCGTCCGCTTTGCTGTCCGGCAATTGGAAAGCGTCCGTATCGTCGACGCGCTGTTCCGTGCGACCTGCATCCGGTGGAGCGGTTGCATTGAATGGAGCCAAGGACGGCAGGTCGCCCATGGCGGATCGATGCGTCGCGTCTGGTTCGATCAGCCCGCCCTCGTTCTCGAAAATCGGCAGGTTGGGCCCCGTGTCCGCGTGCGCTTCAGGGGCGGGGGGCGATGTGGCTCGATTCGGTGCCCGGAAACCTTCGCCAGGCGAGACGTCTCGCGGCAACGCGAAGATACCCTCCACCGCGCGCAGGGGCGTCGGTGCAAGCGTCGCGACGGCCAAACCGGTCGAAGTAAGTCGTGGCACGACCGCCGCGCTGCGATCCACGTCGGCTGTTGTACGCGGCGCAGCGGCGCTGGCCGCGCTCACCGTCGTCTCGAACACGTTCTTCGGGGACGTGCTCGAGGGAATGCTGAACGTCGCTACGGCCGGCACGACGTTTAAGTCGGGTAGCGCCGAAACCGGCGAAGCCGGTGATTCCGCCGGCTGCGCTGCAGGAGCGACCGAACCTAAGCCGCCCAACGACGGACCACGCAGCACCGGGATGCTCCACGTGGTGACGCTGATAAACCACGCGCCCTGAAGGACGCCGCCGGCACTCAACGGAGTGACGACCAACGCTGTCGGGAAGATCGTGCTCGGGGCGGACGGAGTTCGATGTCCGAACGGTGGCTCCATGGGGCGCGGGTGTCCATGCCCCGGGCGATGCCCCGCCGCGCCGTAAACCGGAAACACAGCACCGCGGGCAGACAGCGGAGCCACGGTTCCATGCTGGGGCGAAATCGTCGATACGAGCCGTGCGGTCGAATCGTGCGGCGTTCCGGGCCCGTCGAATGGATGGCCCACGGCTAAAAGGCTGCTCCCGGACAAGACGGCCCGCAGGTCAAGCCGTTCGACGCTCAATCGGCGGCCGCGCGCCGGGCGGCCAGCCCGGCGACGTCGCGACGTCACGCGACGGCTTCTCATCGTGTCGGACATGGTGTCGCTTCCCTCACCCATTACGGGTGTAATAGCGATTCGAAGTCGGATCTTCCCCGGAGCACCGCGAACGAGGCGCTCCGACTCAACTCGGCTGGCAACCGAACTCCCTCGGAGACCGCCTCGCGCAACGTGTCGATCGCGAGCTGTGCGCAGGCGTCGGCCGTCAGTTCGGACTGGTCGGTCATCAATTGGCTGGCCAATGCCAGTTCCTCGGCCACGGACAGCAGTCGCCGCGCGTCGTTGGGCCAAAGTTTCTTGCGCGCAAGCGCGGCATGTGCCGCCTCGTCGGCTCGGCCCATCTTGCGCAGCGCGCGGCCCAGGTTGTAATAGTGCTTGCTCAGAAACTCGCGATACCGACGTATGCTGGGCGCCTCGCCCAAGGCCCACGTTTGTCGCCGCACGGCCTTCTGATAGCTTTCGGCAGCCTGGTCGAACTGGCCGAGTTCCTCGAGCACGATTCCCAGGTTGTTGTGGATCCCGCCCAAGCTGCTGGCGGTTTCCGGATCGCGAGACCCGTCGGCAAACAAGCGCTCTTGAAATCCCAGCGCGTTGCGGAACGACCGCTTGGCCTGATCCGACTGCTTGAGCCGGGTGTATGCCAGGCCGAGGTTGTTGTAGCTCACGGCCAGATCCTTGCGCACCGCGCGATCCAGCGGCATCAGTTGCAGCAGGTCTTTTTGCAGCCCGATGGCTTGTCGATACGCGTCGCTGGCGGCGCTGTAATCGTTACGACGCGCCAGTGC
This sequence comes from uncultured Planctomycetaceae bacterium, assembly GCA_937952415.1. Classification (GTDB taxonomy): domain Bacteria; phylum Planctomycetota; class Planctomycetia; order Pirellulales; family PALSA-1355; genus CALFYT01. The sequence goes on from CALFYT010000112.1 coordinate 48,917, forward strand.
AGCGCCCAGGTTGTTGAGCGTCAGGGCCCACGTGCGCTGGAAGCGCGGTTCGTCGGGCCGAGCCTCCGCGGCGCGCGCCTCGTAGTCGGCGGCTTGCCGGTGCAGCGCGACCGCTTCGTCCGGCCGATCCTCGCCCACCAGCGCGGCCAGGTTGTTGCACGAAGCGGCCAGGTCGCGCCAGATCGCCGTCTTGTCGGTCATCGCCTGTTCGGCGTCTTCCTGCAGGCGGATGGCTTCACGAAACGCGTCGTGCGCAACCGCTGTATTGCCAACTTCGGTCGCGGTCAGCCCGATGTTGTTATGCGACCGAGCCAAATCGACCTGATACTGCGTTTCGTACGGTTGCGCGGCAACCAGCGGTTCTTGTAGAGCCACAGCCGCGTGAAATTCGTCGAGCGCGTCTCCAGCCCGACCGGCACGCCGCAATGTCAGTCCGAAATTGTTGTGGACAATGGCCAGTTGCCTGCGATAGCGGGCCGCATCTGGCTCGGCGGCGGCAAGCTGACCGAAGATCTCGATTGACGTGCGATGCGCGCCGATCGCGTCGTCGATCGAGCCCATCTCGTCGTTGAGCGTGCCGATCTTGCCGTAGGTCGACGCCATGTCGGCCCGCAGCGCTACGTCGTCCGACGTTTCGCCAACGAATCGTTGGTAGTAGGCCAAGGTATCGCTGAGTAGCTCGTGGCGGACCCGTTCCGCGCCGGGCACGTCGGCCAGACGCTGCGCGAAGCGCGAGCCGAATTGATCGACCGCGTCGCGCGCCTCGCGAAAGTGACGCTCGGCCCGCTCGAAGTTTCGCTGTGCGCTGGCCCGTTCGCGATTCACCAGCACCGTGGCGACGGTCAGTCCGACGATGCCCAGCAAACAGGCGGCCGCGGCGGTGCCGACCACGCGGCGATGCCGCCGGGCAAACTTTGCTGCCCGATCCCAATATGTCGGCGGGCGGGCCACGGTCGGCTTGCCCTCCAACACCCGACATAGATCGTCGGCCAGATCGCCGGCCGTTTCGTAACGCTCGTCCCGGTCCAGCGCGATGGAATTCAGGACGACGGTTTCCAGATCTCTTGGAATCGACGGATCGATGCGCCGTGGTCGAATCGGGTCACGCGAATCGTCGCGGTGCGTCGGCGGACTGTCTCCTGGTGGCCACACCGGATGCAACGTGATCAGTTCGTACAGCGTCGCGCCCAACGCGTACACGTCGGTTCGCTGATCGACCAGAGCCGCCTTGCCCGCCGCCTGTTCCGGGCTCATGTATTGCCGCGTTCCCACGACGTCTCCCGATCCGGTCAGTGACCGATCCGTCTGGCACCGGGCCAGCCCAAAGTCGGTGATCCACAGCTTGCCGTGCGCGTCGAGGAGCAGGTTCGACGGTTTCACGTCGCGATGCACCACGCCATACGCGTGGGCCGCGTGCAGGGCGTCGGCGGCCTGCACCATCAACCGCATCACGGCCCGGAAGTAGTCCGCCCGCGTCGACCACATGCCGCTCAGGAAAGAAGACGATTGGGTCGTCGTTTCGGTCGGATGCCTCGTGATGGTTTCCGCGTCGGCCAGCGCGGTGGCTCCCGCGTCGGTCCGCGCCGTGCTGGCATTCGCCGCGTCTTCGTCGTGTTCGGTGCCCGACGCGCGGCGCAGCGAGGCAATGACCCGATCGAGCGGCTGACCGTCGATGAATTGCATCGCGTAGTAGTGAACGCCGCGCTCCACGCCCACGGCGAACACAGGCACGATGTTGGGGTGATGCAACTGGGCGGCCGCTTGGGCCTCGTTCTTGAACCGCACGATCTGCTTGGTTTCGAGCACGGCCGCAAAGGGAAGCACCTTTAGCGCAACACGCCGATCCAGCGACACCTGCCGCGCCTCGTACACCACGCCCATGCCCCCCCGCCCCACTTCGCCGAGCAGGACGAAGTCTCCCAACCGCTGGCCATCCGACTCGCATCGGGTATCCGCCGGCGGGCGCGCTTCGGCACCTTCGCCCGGATGTCCAAACGCGGCGGCTACGTCGTGCAACCGCGCAAGGCTTTCCATGTACGCCCCCAGCGGCTCGGCCAGGTCGGGATGCGCGTCGAGCAATTCGTCGGGCCGCGGCGGCAACCCATCTTCCAGTCCGCGCAGGTATTCGTCCAGCACCTCGGTGAGGCGCGCTTGTTGTTGGGGCGACAACGCGTCGAGTGCCGTCGACGCCTCGCTCCATTCACAGCGTGATTCGCTCGCGCTGGAGTTATTCCCGCTCATCGGTGCCCTCGGACGTTTGCCTGAGTTTGTCGACCGCTCGGAGCCACAACATGCGCACCGCGCCGGCATTGCGATCCATCCGCGCTGCGATCTCGCCGAACGAGAGCCCGCGCAGGTTGCGCAAGATGATCACTTCGCGATATTGAGGCCGCAGCGCGGCCAGCAGGTTGGCGAATTCGACGGCGCTCTCGCGTTGGCGGATCGGCGCCCCCGGCGAGGGTGCCTTGTCAACGAGCAGCTCCGACAGCCGGGCCGTCGATCGATCCAGGGCGCAGGTCATGTTCTCGATCGAGATCTCGCACCGTACGTCGCGCATCTTGGCCTTAAGGTGCGTTTCGATCGCGCGATGCAAGCAATGGATCAGGATTTGCCGCAGCCATGCCAGGAATTGCGGCTCGGTCTCGCCGCGGAACTGGCCAAAGTCACGATGCGCGGCCAACATGGTTTCTTGAACCACGTCGGAGGGGCTCAAGCGGCGGCGCAGGCGGCGGTCGAATTGTGTCGTCGCCAGCACCAGCAGGTAGTTGCGGTATAGATCGAGCAACTGGCCGACCGACTCGACGTTGCCCGCTTGGGCCTGCTGCAACACGTGTGCAGCGCGGCGCGGACCGCTGCTGTTGGCCAATGTGGCATGCGTGCCCATCGTCCCTACCTCGCGCTGCCGCGAATTGCGACGCCTAGGCCGCAGCGGCTCTGTTCCCCTTGCCCCGCGTCGATTATAACCCGCCTCGAAACGGGAAAAAAGAAATTGGCGCCATTACGAGAACCGAAGTGTGACAATCTTGCCAGCATGCCGTCCTAAATAATTGGCCGGGTGAAGCGACGCGCAGATCGCGGGACCAACCATCACGAAGCGAATGCGGCCGTTGCCCCACCGCGGCGAGGGCTTGGGAACCACGCGAGCACCAGCCTCCCAAGCCGATGCCGTGGTCCCTGTGCCGGTGGTTTCCCGTTCCTTGGAGATCCTGGGTTGAGCCGATTCCTGTGGCGGTTGGAGTGCACAGGAAGACGTCCCATCCAGCTCCGCCGCCGGCACGGACCGCGGCCCCTTTGCGCGCAGCTCGTGTGGCCGCGCGGCTAACGCGTCGGCGCGGTGATAGCAAAACCGACCCAATCGAGCGAGTAGATTCCCGGGGGCCGGCTCAGTACAAAGCCGGCCGAGGGCCGCGGCGGCGAAAAGGCGCTCGTCGGCTCGTCGGTCTCGGGCCGCATGCTCCACAAAAACATCGTCCCGCGCGGTGCGATCGGGCGCGGCCGCAGGGTCCGCAACAGAATCGGCTCGCGCGGCACCACCGTGGCCGACTCCGTCGCCGGAACAATCGTTCGGTCAAGCGACAAGTGGGCCCGACAGTGTGGTTGGCAGTCGGTACACGGCGCAACATGCCAGGCCAGCGCGTCGCACGGCACCGGCGGCGTTGCCAGAAACGGCACTTGGGCAAATGGCGCGAACGATGCCGCATCGAACTGCTCGCTCGTGGCGGCGTCTTCGGTCTGCGTCGCGACGCAGTCCTGCACATGCGACAGCGGCTCGTATCGCGCGACTGGCTCGTGCGGTGCGAGTTCGGCGATCGGCGTCACTCCGCGAATCGTGACGCGCGGTGCCCGCTCGGCATCGCCCATGAAGTCCGGCAGCGGATCCGCATGGCGTGCCACGGGAGCGCATCCGACGCCGGCATTGCGTGGATCGAACAGCGGCTCGTTGCCCTGGCGTGTCGCGACGAGCGGCGTCCATAGTTGACCCGCATCAATAACCGGCACGTACCAGTGAAGTCTGCCCTGCGTGCCATCGGCCGCCGCCACGCCCAATGCCGCTGCGTGCGCGCAGCATGCCAGAACCATCCGCGGCATCCAACGGACCAGGCAACGAAGGTATCGGCGGCGAAACGGCATGGGCAATCGATCGGCGGGCAACAAGCGGGGCGCATCCAAAGCGGCGGGTTCATGATTGGTATCGGCAGTTTGACGTGATGATTTTCGAGCGCGACCATTGCGCCGCCGAGTGCATGCAGGCCGCATGATGGCTAGGCAAGGTTTGCCGTGCTATCATGGCCGAAAACTCGTCCGGATCGGTACGCTCCACGCGGAGGTGGTCGGCAATGTTCAAGCGATTGGTCCCTGCGATTGGGGTGTTGCTCTTGCTGGCGGTGCCGCTGCCGGCCGCCGATCCGGCGCGGCCCAACATCGTCTTCGTTCTGTGCGACGATCTGGGCTACGGCGACGTGGGATGCTTCGGCCAAACCAAGTTCCGCACGCCCAACGTTGATCGGCTCGCCGCGCAAGGGATGCGGTTCACGCAGCACTATTCCGGCCACAATGTCTGCGCGCCGTCGCGCTGCGTGTTGATGACCGGCAAGCATCCGGGCCACGCATTTATTCGCACCAATCGCGGCGTCAAGCCCGAGGGCCAATACCCGGTGCCCGCTGGCGAATTGAAGCTTCCGCTGACGCTGGCCGAACTCGGCTACACGATCGGCGGCTTCGGCAAATGGGGCCTGGGACCGGTTGGCAGCACCGGCGACCCGCTCAAGCAAGGCTTCGACCGGTTTTACGGATACAACTGCCAATCGGTGGCGCACAACTTCTATCCGACCTATCTGTGGGACGACGACCGCAAGGTGTCGCTGGCCAACCCGCCGTTCGAGTCGCAACAGCAACTGCCCGACGATGCCGATCCGGCGTCGCCCGCGTCGTATGCTCGCTACCAAGGCAAGCAGTACTCGGCCGACCTGATCGCCCAGCAGGCGCGGCAGTTCTTGCGAGCCAACAAAGACCGGCCGTTCTTTCTCTACTTTCCCACGACGGTGCCGCATCTGGCGCTGCAAGTGCCCAACGACTCGCTGGCTGAGTACCGTGACGCGTTTGACGACGAGCCCTACCTGGGCGATCGTCGCTACCTACCACACATCGCTCCGCGGGCGGCCTACGCGGCAATGATCACGCGCCTCGATCGCGAAATCGGAACTTTGATCGATCTGGTCGAAGAGTTCGGCCTGGCCGAGAACACAATCTTTGTATTCACCAGCGACAACGGCCCGCTGTACGATCAGCTTGGCGGCACCGACACCGAGTTCTTCAACAGTGCCGGCGGCTTGCGCGGACGCAAGGGATCGTTCTACGAAGGCGGAGTTCGCGTGCCCTGCGTTGTGCGCTGGACCGGACATATCCAACCCGGCACCACTAGCGAACGCGTCACCGGGTTCGAGGACTGGTTACCCACGCTGCTCGAACTGGCCGGCGCGGCCGAGCAAACTCCGGCCGGCATTGACGGAATCAGCTTCGCGCCGACCCTGTTGGGCGAAACGCAAGAACCCCGACCGCTGCTTTATCGCGAGGCGCCCGGTTACGGCGGGCAACAATCGCTGCGCGTGGGCGACTGGAAAATCATCCGCACAAACCTGAACCCGCCACGCCGCGTGAAGAATCGGCAGCCAAGCCAGTTCGAGCTCTACAATCTGGCCGACGATCCGCAGGAGTCGAACAACGTGGCGGACAAATACCCTTGGGTCGTCGACGAATTGGCCAAGATTGCCGCTGCCCAGCACACGCCCTCCGAGCTGTTTCCGATCCGCGCGCTCGACGCCGACGATTGACGCTGTTTCGCTCGTAGTCGGCGGGCAAATGCTGACAACGGCACCGGCGCTCGCGGCCCGCAAATGTGGCGTCTGCGCCCGCGTCGTGCCGATTGGTCCGGTTGCGCCGTTCGTGCGTGCCCGGTGGCGGAAATCTGGCCCAACTTGCCGCGACCGAGCCGTAACATCCCCGCGCCGTCCGCGCAGCGCTAGGTAGAGGGAAATGGCCGCCGCTACCCGGGAGGCGCACTCGTTCGAATCCCTCGCACGTCGTTTTACAACTTGATGTCAAACGCCTCGCTGGGGAGAACTCCGATGATGAGCACCTTGAAATCCCTGATTCTGTTTTCGTCCGCCGGGTTGATCACCGTCGTCGTGTTGGCGGCGCCATCGTGGGGCAACGCTGTGCCCGAGAACAACGCACGGCTCGGCGTCACGCTCGATCGGGCCATGCGGGCTGCGTTTTACGGGCTCGAGGCCGACGAGCTGGTCGTACGCGGACACGCCTTTCACGTTTCCAAGGCGCGCTTCGCACGGTCCGGTTCGTTAACCGTGATGCAGGGCGAGCTCGAGTATCGTTCGCCCGCCGGGTCGCCGATCGTGCTGCACTACACGATCCGCAAACGGGGCAACGTGCTGCTTTCGAGCGAGATCCGCACGCACCACGACCCGTCAACCCAATGGTCCGGGCGATTGGCCCGATCGTTGGTCGGCGTGTCGCTGGCCGACGAGCAACTCGATTCGGTCTCGGACCGGCTCGCGCGAATTGCCGGCAACAACTGGCGCGAAGCGGCCGGCCTGATCGTCGCTTCGATCGCCACGCGGGCCGACCAGTTCGGACGCGATCGGCTGGCGATGTTTCGGGCACAGTCGGCGCCGGCGACCAGCCGCATTTCGGTGCACTACGGTCGCTCAAATGCACCCGTCAAGATACCGAGGGCCGACCGGCCGAGCCGCGGCGTCCGATAAACAGACTCGCGCCACAACGTGCGCCAAGACAGAATGTGCCATCGGCCGGCGCGGCGGTTCACTTCGCCGTGACCGGCCGTGTGTTTGCTGCACTGCGCTGGGCCGGCCGAGCACGCAGTAACGCAGCCCAACGGGCGGCTATTCCGTCAGTGCGTGATCCGCAGGCTTCACGCCCCGCTGATAGTCGTTGTGCCCAAACGGCGTGGGCTCATACGTGCCGACGATGGCCACGTCGGACTTGGCCGGAATCTTGTCTTCCATGCCAAGCGCCCAGTAGCACGCGTTCACCATCAACCGCCGCAGCCCCTCGCTGCTGAGATCTTGCGACGCGCCCATCGTGGTGGTGAACACGCGAGCTTTCTTGCCCGACGGAGTGGTGTAGGACTTGGTCCACGCGACCGGCATCATCGGGTCGTTCTTCTCGCCTTCCAGTGGCTCGTCGTCGGATTGCATACCGACGAGGACCTGCCCCAGAATCAATGGCTGGCTGTCGCCGGGCAACGGCAACCGCACGCCGTACACGTCGGTCGGGCCCCAGATGTCGCCGTCGTCGATGCCGCGCAGGATCGGATGGTCGCGCTGATCCTGGGCGACGATGCCCCGCGTACTCTGTTTGCCGTGCGCGCCGTGATGGTTGATCCAGGTCTCGCCCAGCACTTGCCGTCCGAAGCCGCCCTTCCAATCCTTGTTCTGCCATCCCCAGCGGACAAACTTGCCGTCCTGCGGGGCGAAGGCGTGCGTCGCGGTCCGCATGCCGATCAACGGCTTGCCCGACTCGACGAAGTCGACGACGTGCTGCATCTGGTCGTCGGGCAATCGGCGAAACCGCGTGAACAGCACGAGCAGGTCGGCCGAATCCAGCGCCTCGAGCCCGGGAATGTTGTCCGATTGGTTCGGGTTGATCGTGCCATCTTTCGGGTCGATGGCGAACAGCACCGTGCACTTGAAGCCGTGGCGCTTGGCCAGAATCTTGCCCAACTGGGGCAAGCCCTCCTCCGAGCGATATTCCTCGTCGCCGCTGACCAACACGATGTGCTTACCCAAGCCGGCCCCGCTCTGGCCTTCGTAGACCACGCCCGCGGCAAACGTGGCGCTGGCCGACCAGCCGAAAGTCAAACAGACAACCATTCCAACAACCGCACGGCGACGTTTCTGAGCATTCACGGCAGCTTTCCTCGGTGAGCAGGGCATTTATCACAAGCGATCCTCCACGCATCGTAGCCCGCGACGCCGGTCGATTCCAGCAGCTTCGTTGCCGGCGGAGGCGCGCGGCGCTCGATTTTCGACGCGCGGAGCGTGGCGCGGTATTCTGGGAGCCACGCAAAGCATTCCCACCGTGACCCGCCAGCGGACTGATACCGCGTGGCAGGTCCGACTGACCGTGGAGATCCACCCCATGGCTTGCATCAGGCAACGTGCCGATTTAGCCCCGCGACTCACTGTCGCCCTGCTGACGCTGTTCGTCGCAGGCCACGCTGTCGGAGGATTGGCAGCCGCCGAACGTCCCAACGTCGTGATCATCCTGGCTGACGACCAGGGTTGGGGCGATCTGAGCGTCCATGGAAACACCAATCTACAAACGCCGCATATCGACTCGCTGGCCCGCGACGGAGCGATGTTCGATCGTTTTTACGTGTGTCCGGTCTGCTCGCCGACACGGGCGGAGTTTTTAACCGGTCGTTACCATCCGCGTGGCGGCGTCTTCAGCACGTCGACCGGCGGCGAGCGACTCGATCTGGACGAGTCGACCATCGCTCAGGCGTTTCAACAGGCAGGCTACGCGACCGGAGCGTTCGGAAAATGGCACAACGGCACACAGTATCCGTATCACCCCAATGCGCGCGGCTTCGACGAGTACTACGGTTTTTGCTCTGGCCATTGGGGGCACTACTTCGACCCCGTGCTGGAACACAATGGGCGCACCGTGCGCGGCCGCGGCTTCATCATCGACGATCTGACGGATCACGCGCTGGCGTTCATCGACGAGCATCGATCCGGTCCGTTCTTCTGCTATTTGCCGTACAACACACCCCATTCGCCGATGCAGGTGCCCGATCGGTTCTTCGAAAAGTTCGCCGATGCCAAGCTGTCGATGCGGGCCGAACCCGACGTTGACGAGGATCTTCCGAAAACGGCCGCGGCGCTGGCCATGTGTGAAAACATCGATTGGAACGTCGGCCGCGTGCTGGCCAAGCTCGACGAGCTCGACCTGGCTGACAACACGATCGTGCTCTACTTTAGCGACAATGGACCCAACAGCTTTCGCTGGAACGATCGCATGAAGGGGCGCAAGGGCTCGACCGACGAAGGCGGCGTGCGATCGCCCCTGCTGGTTCGCTGGCCGGGACACATCGAGCCCGGCACGAAGATCACGCCCATTGCCGGGGCCATCGATCTGTTGCCGACGCTGACCGAATTGGCAAACGTCAAGCGCGTCGGCGACAAACCGCTCGACGGGCGCAGCCTGGCCCCGCTGTTGCTGGGTCGCAAAGCGGACTGGCCTTCGCGAATGATCTTCTCGCACTGGAACCAGCGCGTCAGCGTGCGGACGGACCGCTATCGGCTCGACAATGCGGGCCGCTTGTACGACATGCACGCCGATCCGGGCCAGCGCCGCAACATCGCCGATCAGCAGCCGGAAGTCGCAAAACGTCTGACCAAGGCCGTCGCTGATTGGAAACGGCACGTGCTGTCCGAGCTGTCGCGCGATGCGCAGCCCTTTCCGGCCGGCTATCGCGAGTTTCCGCGCACGATCTTGCCGGCCCGCGATGCCGTGCCGCACGGCGAGATACAACGCAGCGCGCGGGCACCGAATTGCTCGTATCTGACGAACTGGACTAGCGCCGGCGACACGATCACTTGGGACGTGGACGTCCATACCGGCGGCAAATATGAAGCGATCGTCTACTACACCTGCCCGGAAGCAGACCTCGGATCGACCGTGGAACTCGGCATGGGCGATGGTCGCGCGCGGGCCACGGTCGAGCGCGCCTTCGATCCGCCGCTGGTCGGCGCGGCCGAAGATCGCGTACCGCGCCAAGGCGAGTCGCTGGTCAAGCAGTTCGCGCCGCTCGAACTCGGCACGCTCGAGCTTCCGGCCGGGCGCGGCACGTTGACGTTGCGGGCCACCTCGATGCCCGGGCGCAGCGTGATGGACGTGCGGGCCGTGCTGCTGACGCTGGTCGAATAAACGACAAGCGTCGAGCAGCCGCAAAATCCTAGCCCAAGCCGTGCGTGGTCAGCGTATCTTTCTTACTCGTTGACCTCGACCTCGCCGCCTTCCTCGCGCGACGCCTCCACGTCGACGCCCGGCGCGCTCACATCGACGCCCTCGCCCGGCTCCACCTTGACGTCCACGCCCGGGGCATTGATTTCCACAGAGCCGTCGTTGTCCGGTGCATCGCTTGGCTTGTTACAGCCAAATGCCAGGGCGGCGGACACGACGATCAGCATCGCTGTAGTACGCATGCGGTATCTCCGAAATAAGAGGTAAATGGCAGGATCGCGCGTCGACCGGCCGCGCCTTGACCGATGACCCGCGCGGCTGCCGCATTTTACTCAGCGCGCTGTCGACCGCTAGGGGCGGCGATCGTGCTGCCACTCAGCAGAACACAAATTACTAAAGTAGCGCGGTAAGTCCAGACCGCGACGCCGTTTGTGCCGGGGGCGTTATCTTCGCTCCGGCCTAACGGAATCGCGTTGCATGGGCCATCGCAATCCGTACAATGATCGTGGGGCTTCGATTCTCATCGTGGAGGGGGTCATGGCCAGGTATCTTTTGGCTGCTTCCGTGGCTGCGATCGTTGTGTTCGCTAGTGCGGAAACCACATCGGCTCAATGCCCGCTTCCTGAGCCGCCCGGCAACATCGTGCTCAGAATGCCGGAATACATGTTCCCCACTCCCATGCCGCCAAGCGCAGCGCCTTGTAGTGGAGCATCCATCCGCCGGCCCTATACCGGACCGCGCATCACTACTTCGAGCGAAGGTCGAACGAGGTCCGCCTCGTTCGGCCAGGTCATCTTCGCCGTCCCGGGCTATCACTATCCGTACGGATATCCGTATCGGACGCCCTATCGCCTTGGCTATCCCTACGCGCACAACTACATGCCGAGCATTGAGGACGAAACAGAGCAGTCCGAAAAAACTTGGGCCCTCCAAGCCCGATCACACAAGAGCAGTTCGCAGGCCACGAAAAAGTGCCACGACCAGATTGCAGCGGGCAATGAACTGTTTGCCGAGGGGCAGTACGGTGCCGCGGGTCGCAAGTACCGCGCGGCCGCCCGGCTATCGCCCGAGTTGGCCGAACCCCAATTCTTGCACGCTTTGGCACTGCTTGCCCAAGAGAACAACGGTGGCGCCGTGCGCGCGTTTCGCCGTGGTTTGCAACTCCGCACGCCACTGTCGGACTTGTCCTTCACGCTTGAGCGCCTTGCTGGGGCCGAGGCAGCCTCGGCAATCAGCGAGAGCATCGTCGCGCGGATGGAGGCCAAGCCCCAAGATGCTATCCTCATGGCCGCCCGCGGCATGCAGCTTTACTTTAGCGGCGAACGTGCTCGCGCCGGGCTCTATCTGACACAGGCCGCGCAACTCGGCACGCTCGACGAGCACTTGGTGCGGGCCCTCTTGCCGTTTGAAGAGCCCGTCGCCGCGGCAGCGCCGCGGACTGGCCCGCTCGAGAAGGTCGGCTTTTAGCGCGTCGGCTTCAAGCGCTCCCAGCTTCAACCGCGCCGCAATGCGATCCGTTACTGCGCTGCGTTTTTTGCAGCGAGTCGCCGTTGCGCTTCCCTCGCCAAACCGGGGCGCCGCAGTTCGTACCAGTGATTGAGACGATACAGCAGTCGGGCCGGTATGCGGGCCGGACCGGCCAGCGGCGACGAGCGAACCACGTCGCGTGCCCGCCACCAGACGCGTCGCGCCGTGGCAGTGGCCAATCTCGCGTCAACGGCGCCACAGCCGACCCGGCGTTCGCCGCTCATGAACCGGTACTTGTACGACTCTCCGCCCGCGCTTAGGTCGATCCGCTCGATCCCCAACTGCGGTACCTCCTTCATCATATCCACCAGATGAATGATGCCCGGCGAGTACTTCTCCATGTCCACGTTGTAGACACAGAACCAGGGATGCCACACGTTGCGGGACCGCATGCCGACGTCGATGGACGCGATCTGATCTCCGGCGTACAGTACCGAGAACATCGGGGCAAAGTCCGCACTTTTCGTTTCGAGGATTGTCTCCAACAGCAGCACGACCCACTCGGGCGCGAGCACGTTAGGCACGCCCGTGCGATGGTACTGCTCGGTCTTCCAACGAACGCAGGTCTCCAGGACCTCACGATCGTCCGAATGCGCCTCGAACCGGATCGGGCCGACGCGCCGTTCGAGACCCTTCTTCTTGCGGCGTACTTGCTTCAGGATGCGGCGGCCGTTGTCGCGGCTCTCGATGTAGGCATCGAAGCCGTCGCTCAGATCAATGTAGGGCGAGCTCAGTTCGTCTCGCACGTGGTCCTCGAATCGGACTTGCCGGTCACACACTAGACGGTTGAACTTGAACGACCCCAGACCGGCCGCGCGAATCAACTCGACCGGGCAATGGTCGACGCCGGCCGGCGAAATCACGCCATGAAAATCCGACACGACGCCCCCCAGCGGCGTCCCGGCGTTCCACGGCAGACGATGAAACGGCAAGAACCCCACCGATCGTCCGCCGTCTTTCACCACCGCGATTTCCACGTCGTCGCGCACGCTCGCCACGGCACCAGCGAACTCCGGGCGGAAGAAGGGGCTGTCCAATGCCGGATTGTTTCGCTGGATCGAGTCCCAGGCGGAGAGATCATCGGTCGACAGGCGATCGAATCGAATCGTGCTCACGTTCATTAGGAAGCTCCCCCCAAGCATGGTGTCGTTGTATCTTCCCCACCGCGCCGCCGAAGCGACCGGACCAAAATCAGCGTCCGTACCACCGTGCCGGTCGTGGCGCCGGCCAATGCCGCCAACGCCGCCCCCAGCACGCCCAGCGGAACAACCAAAAACAGCGTCGCCAGCAGCGTCGCCGAGACATACAAAACGTCGGCGACGAAATTGGCGCGCGGCTCGTCGATGGCCCACAGCCCGTTGCCGACAATCATGCCGACGCTGTTGGCCAGCGCTGTGAGTCCCAGTGCGACCAGGATGGGACCGCAACCGGTGAACTCCGTGCCGTAGATCCAGATCGCCAGTTGCTCGCCCGCCACGACCAGCACCAGGCAGACCGAACCCAGAATCGAACCCAAGAAGAGGGTCGCCTGCGTCAGCACACGTCGCAGCGCCGGCACACCGCCGGAGACATACGCCGCCGCCGCCTGCGGCGTCAGCAAGTTCGCCACGCCCAGCACGAACACGTTGCTGATTCCGACCAGGGTCGCGCAGGCTCCCAAGACGCCGGTCGCCGCCGTGCTGACCGCGATACTCAGAATCCAAGGCAGAACTTGCGGCATCGTGCTACTGACCAAGTAGCTTTGCAGGGCCCACCTCGAGAAACGCCAGTTGTGGCGCCAATCGCTCGCGACCCGATCGCGCTTAAACCGGAGCCGCGGTGGTCGCAACACGAACCACCCAAGGCTGGCCAGCGCACAAGCTCCGGCCATGACGCCAAAGATCGCCGAGAGCGAAAGGTAGCCGAATGAAGCCAACACGGCCAATCCGGCGAGCTGCAACATGGCAACCGAACCGTCGATCAGGATCGCGGTGACCAGGTGCAGGTCGGCCTGAGCGTAGCGCCGAATCGCCTCGCGCAACACGAGCAGCGGGCCGGCCCAAACCAGCACCCACAGTCCGGCTCCCAGCATGCCACCTCCGCCCAACGACACCGCGACAGCCGCGATCAGCAGCACCACCGCGGTGGCGCCGATAAACAGCAAGTTGTGAATCCAAGAACTGCCGGCATAGGTCGACAGCTCGCGACCTCGGTGGCGTTTCGAGTAGACGATGTACGGCCCCGCGATCAGTTGATCGTGAATGCCATATAGCACCAGCACCACGCTCAAGGTCAGGTAGTACAATCCGAGTTGCTCCGGCGACGTCGTGCGACCAATCAGCACGGCCGTCACGAAGCTGGTGCCGCTGACGATCGCCTGGTCGAGCAGCGATTGAACGCGCATCGACTTCCAGGAGAATTGGCCGACACGGCGCTTCAATCGGCCAAGCAATCCGCTCGACGCGACCGGGTGGGCCGGTTGCAAACCTTCGGGCAGTTCAACGGTCTTGGCTGTCGGCATGTGTTCGAGCGACCTTTGCTGGCGGCAAGGGCCCGCCAGTCGGCAGCTCCAATCGACGGCCATGTCGATGGCTGTTGAGGATCGCTTAGATGCTCGGGCTTCGGTGGACGCGTTGGGGCGACGTTTCGAGTAGCAATGTCAGTGCAGGTTTGGTGCCGCTATGTGCGTACAGCTCGGCAATTGGGCGCGTCGTTCGGGTTGTGACGAAACGGCCGGCCAGTCGCGGCGGAAAACCGCCGGTTTAGCGGAAATTGCCGCGAACTGCCGGGACACCGCCAGAACCATTCCGCGCTGATGCATGGCAACGCCCGGCGGCCTGACGATGTGAAAAAACAGCACGGCTCGCGGACCGGGTTTCTCAGGGGTGGGCCCGGCGAGCGTGAACGACAAACGGCTCACGGCGATCCATGCGATCGTCCGAGAGCGTGCCCTCTTTCAAGCACAGAATCTACAAAATCCGCGGGCGCGAAACAAATCGCCGCCCGCGGGGTATAAATGCTTGCACCCTAACGGTGCGGCCCAAGCTGCATTTGACCCGAAATTTCCGCTTCGTTAGAGTAGATGTCGGCGCAAATTGGCCCTCTGAGGCGACATGGCAGTTGTCTCGTTCGGCCGCGTCTGCCCGCCACGCGCCATCCCCCCCAGCGTGATCGATCCGTGCACGTGTCGATTCCACGAGACTTCGCTATCTGACAGAGGGCTTAAGTCGATGAAACGCATCCTCCTTTCGTTTGTTTGCCTGGCCATCGCGCTGCCTGCGGCTCGAGCAGCCACCCCCAACAAGAGTGGCGACTCGCCGGTCGGCCGAAAAGTCGAAGAGTTCAAGCTCGAAGACTTTCGCGGCACCAAACACGCGCTGTCCGACTTTGCCGATAGCAAGGCCCTCGTGATTGTCGTCCTGGGAACCGAGTGCCCGTTGGCCAAGCTCTACGGTCCGCGGTTGGCCGAGTTGGCCGAACAGTACAAGTCGAAAGGCGTCACGTTTCTGGGCCTCAATGCCAACCGCCAGGACTCGCTGACCGAAATTGCCGCGCATGCCCGTAACGCGGGCATCAAGTTCCCGGTGCTCAAAGACACCGGCAACGTCGTGGCCGATCAGATCGGCGCGATCCGCACGCCCGAGGTCTTCCTGCTCGACAAGGATCGCGTCGTTCGCTACTGGGGACGCATCGACGATCGTTCCGGCGTCGGATACATCAAGGCCGAAACGGACGAGCACTACCTGCAAGATGCCATCGATCAACTACTTGCCGGCGAGGCGATCGAAACGCCGTCGGTCGAGTCGGTCGGCTGCTACATCGGACGGGTGAGCGATCCGGATAATGACGCCGACGTGACCTACTCGAACCAGATCGCCCGGATCCTCCAGGATCGGTGCGTCGAGTGTCACCGCGCAGGCGAGATCGGCCCGTTCGAGTTGACCGACTATGACGAAGTAGCCGGCTGGGCCGATACGATCGCGGAAGTCGTCCGCGATCAACGCATGCCGCCGTGGCACGCCGACCCGGCCTTTGGCCACTTCGCCAACGATCGCAGCATGCCGGAAGAAGAGAAGGAGCTGATCTATCGCTGGGCGGAGGCGGGCGCTCCCGAGGGCGATCCGGCCAATCTGCCCGAGCCGCGCGAGTTCGTCGAAGGCTGGACCCTGCCCACCAAGCCCGAATTGATCCTGACCATTCAGGAAGAGCCGTTCAAGATTCCGGCCGACGGTGTGGTCAACTATCAATATTTCGTCATGGATCCGCAGTTCAAGGAAGACAAGTGGGTGAAGGCGGCGCAGATTCTGCCTGGCGCCGCCCCGGTCGTGCACCACGTCCTGTGCTTCGTCCAACCGCCCGGCGAAGATCGCCGCCCGTTTGACGAAAACGGTCTCGGCTTCCTGGCGGCGTACGTGCCCGGCTATCGTCCGACGCCCTTCCCCACCGGGATGGCCAAGTATGTGCCGGCTGGCTCAAAGTTCATCTTCCAAATGCACTACACGCCGGTCGGAAAAGACATGGAAGACATCAGCGAGCTTGGGCTGGTATTCGCCGAGCCCGAAGAGCTGACGCACATGGTCAAGACCGTCTCGACCGGAAACCGCGGCCTTACGATTCCGCCGTTTGCGGAAGACTACAGCCGTAAGTCGACGATGACGGCCTATGATCACGATCTGATCGTCTTGTCGTTCGCGCCGCACATGCACACCCGCGGCAAATCGTTCAGCTACGAGGCGATCTATCCCGACGGCAAGCGTGAAATGCTGCTTAACGTGCCGCACTACGACTTTAATTGGCAGACCAGCTACGAGCTGATCGAGCCGAAAGTTTTGCCGCCGGGCACACGCGTCCACTGTGTGGCGCATTGGGACAACTCGGAGAACAACCTGGCCAATCCCGATCCCTCGAAGACCGTCTACTGGGGCGATCAAACGTGGGAAGAAATGATGATCGGCTTCTTCGACGTGGCGATTCCGATCGATCGCGAAGCGCTGCTGGCCGACGGCACGGTCCCCGAGCTCAAGCCGAACTCCACGGACGAGGATCGGGCCCGTGAGCTGATCTCCAACTTCGACAAGAACGACGACGGCCGGCTCCAGAAAGACGAGCTACCCGGCCGGTTCCGGGCGGCGATCGGATTCCTCGACGCCAACTCCGACGACGAGATCGACGTGGCCGAAGCGGTCAAGTTCGTCAAGATGCGCGGCGGTCGTGGCGGACGTGGTGACCGCGCAGGACGTGGTCGCGGTGGACGCGGCCGCGGCGATCGCGGCGAGCGGTTCACGGACGAAGACGGCGAGGTGCGCCGTGGTCCGTTCGAGCTCGAAGACGACGACGATTGATCCGGTGCAAACGTAAAGAACAGTCACGCGCCGGCGCGCGGCATTTCGCGCGCCGGCGTGTTTGCATTTTGGGGCGGCAATTTGTCCGCGATAGGCGCGCGTGTTAGGCGTTCCGCCGCCCGAGGCTACGGGCGCGGCCGCGCGAAGAAGTGAAAGCCCGACGCCTCGTAGTAGAACGCGAAGTAGTCGTACAGCGCGTCCTCGGGCATCTGGCGCAATAGCGCCACCGCGTCGCCGCGGCGCGTGTGTTCCTCGGGCGTGGTCGGCAGCCCGCCTCCCTTGGCCAGCGCGGCGAACTCCCAACCGGTCTCGTCGAGCAACGACCGCAATTCGCCGAAACGATACAAGTGCTCGCACGGATTCGAGTACGTGTCCGACTCGTGAACCAACGGGTTGCGGTTCATGCGGGCACGCAAGACCTCGGCCGGTAGAATCGGCGGGCCGAAACGCATCCGCCGGCGAATCGTCTTGATGCCGTTCCACAGCGTGTGCAGGTTTTCCAGCCGCAGCAGCCCGATCGCGTCGGCCCGCTGCTTCCACGTCGTGCCGGGCGGCAACGCTTCGTTCAACAGCGACTTGACCGCCATCTCTTCGCGGCGGCCGTAGTGCGTGTACACCATGCAATAGAACAGCCCGTCGGGCTTGATCAGTTGGCGCACGGCCGCAAACCCGGTGCTTGGATCATCCAGGTGGTGCAACACGCCAATGCTGCACACAACGTCGAATCCGTGCGGCACAAGCTGCGTCATCTTGTCGACCAGCGTTTGGCTGATGTCGCACTGCACGAGCTGGCCTCGCGCGCCGCTGCTTTCGGCCAGCTTGCCGGCCAATTCCAAACTGGCGGGGTTGATGTCGGCCCCGTAGATCTCCGCGTCGGGAAACACCTTGGACAAGCCGGCCGTGTTTTCCCCGGTGCCACAACCGACGTCGATGATTCGCAGCGGTTTGCGTTCGGCCAATTGCGGTGCAAGCTGCGCGATGCCGTCACGAATGATGCGGCCATGGGCCGTGCGGATGACACCGTCGGCCGGATAGGGCAACTCAGTATAGAGCGGCGCCGTCGGCGCCGTGTTGGCCACGCGTTGCGACTCGTCGGACATCCCCGTTTCCTTCTTTGTGCCGAGCGTGCGTCCCGAACAGACGATATTAAGTCGTCTTCTCCGCCTTAGCAATTGCTGTTGGCAACTCCGTCAAGCATAGCTCACGGCAAACCGCGGGGATTGCCGCGGTTTTGCGAAGCCGTAGGTGATGCACCCGTCCCTGGCAATCGCGCTCGCAATGGCGCGGCGCGCGCTTCTCGAAGAAGATTGTTAGGACTCGTCCTGACATTCGTTGCCTAATCAAACCGAATCGCGCCGGGGCAAGCCGGTAGGTCATGCACCCCGTGCATGACCGGCGCGTGTCGCCAACCCCTTGTCAAGATCCGTTTCTAGGCCAGCGCGCGAATATGTTGCGGCGCAGAGCGCGCGTCGCGCACGCGCGATGGCGCGAAACTTCTTGCACCGAGTGGCCTAATTTGCGTCGTGAAATCGGCCGCGCTTTGTGGTAGCTTCGGAGCAATGAACGTCTGATGTCGTTCGTCGCTCGTGCGACGTCGCGTCAGGCCACGAACAACTCGAACGTCCTACCTAATCGGACGGGTACTGACGAGAGCCTGCCACAGTTGGCGGGTATCCGCGTAGGCCCGTCGCCCGCAGTGCGCAACCGCGTCCTGCAGGCGACGGGCCTTTTTTTCGTTGGCCAGGACAAAACCACCACAGGAACCCGACTCATGCAACCCGACGACGAAAGCAACCGTGACCCTGGCGGTCCCGAACCGGACGACCACACACTGGCCGACGACGCCACGCGGGACTTCGTCGATTCCCAGCAAGCCGAACCAACGTCGCCGGATGACGAGTTCGTGCTGCCGGACTTCGAGATCGTGGATGTCGACGCGCCGAGTGACGACGACGAGCCCGACGCCTTGGATGTTGCACTCGGACCACGCGAGTCCGTGCCGGACCTACCGATCCAACCGGGTCCAGGTAGCAGCGAGACGACCGTCAGTGATGCCGGGAATCTGCCGGTCGACGTACCGACTGGTTCGGCCGACGCGGCCGGCGAAGGGACGCCCGCTTCCACGCTGCCGCTCCTCACCCAAGACGGCAACCGGCCGTCGGACCTCGACCAGATACTGCGCGGATTGGAGTTGTGGGAAGAGGCCGCGGCCGAAGTGCCCGGCGATCCGCACTTTACTCCTGTTCCGACGAACAAGCCGCGCGCCGACCTGTTGTCGATCGGGCGTGGTCCGCTTCGGCCGCTGGTCTGGCTGGACCGCGAGCCGATGACGCCCGTGTTGTATTCGCCGGAGGCAGAGCCGGACCGACACGCGTTCGAGTCGATCGGCACCGGCCCGGCCGATGACGGCCAGTCGGCCGACCAGGTAGGCGACGCGCAGCAGGAGCTAGGCATCTCGCGGCCGCCGCTTGTTGTCACGGTCGCCCGCGCGCCGCGGCACTTCCTCGACGCATTGGACCAACGGGCCGGGCAGTTCGAACAGTGCGCGCGGAGCTACGCCGACGAAGCCATCCAGCAAGACCGTTGGTGGCAGCGCTGCCAAGAGCGGGCGTTGTACGGCTCGTAGTCGTTCCGCGCGCGAGGCCGATCCGCGCGTGACCGGAAGTCAGAAGCAAGATCGTGGCCCGCGTGGCGGCATGACTGGATTGCGAGGAATCGAGATGAACCCCGACCCGGCGTTGCGGCAACTGCTTTGGGAGGCGTACCAGGACGGCTGTCGCCGGATCGAGGCCGACTTGCGGCAATTCGTGACGCCGCTCGACGCTTGGATCGACGGGCTGGTCGAGGCGGGACTGCCGCACGATTGGCGCGCGCAGATGGAGGCGTACCTGGCCGAGCAGGAGCCAAACGGCTATCGGATCGAGCCGGCCAATCGCTGGGTCCTGGAACAGGAGATTCTCTACCGGGCCGCCGATCGCCTGCACGCCGTCGCGCGTTCGGCCGGCAACGGCCAAACGAATCGACTAGAGGCACGCAGCGGCGATGCCGGGCACCGACCCGTGGCGCCGGCGACGTCGGACGCTCCCATATCAACCGGCGTTCTTGCTCGACATCAGATCGAAAGGTTTGACGCGAAGGGCCGGGAGGATTCGCCTTTCCGTCTGGCGGCCTACCCACTTCCTCGACACAAACGCTCATCGACGACGAAACGGCGTGCGTCCCAGGCCTCGTCGAATCGCCGTGCGGTGACGAAAAAGAGCCCTGGCCCCCGCGTTGCCGCGGAAGGCACGACTCCCACAGTCGTCACCCAGCCGCGTCTACCTGCCGACTTTCGTGGCAAGTGGATATCCGGCACCAAAGGCAACGGCGTCTTTCAGTACAACAATGGGATTGTCAACCGCGAGGCGGGGATCGCGGGAGCAAAAGTACGATTCAAGAACCAATACATTGCTGTTGGCGGTTTTCCACGAGAGGCGTATTACCAAGGAGATCCCCTGAAGGCGCAAGCCAGAATCAAGAAAGTGACGGGAACAACCACGGATGCGCTCGCAGCCGATGCTTATATGCGCAAGACGTTGAGGAATCCGCGGTGGAGCCGGCCAAAGGGCTATCGATGGAACCACGCAGGACAGCCCGGTTCCAAGGTCATGGAACTTGTCAAGAAGAAGTATCACGGTGCGATCGCTCACAAAGGGGCGGCGGCGAATGCGCGTGCAACGTATCGAATTCGGCGTTCGATGCGGAATGGCCGCACCAAAGCCCCACGGGGCCGGTCGAAGGGCTCAACCGGTCGCGTGATGGCGGTGCTTGATGTGTATATGACGGCCCGTGATGCACTACGAGCAGCCGGAGTCCTGCAACCGGAGTTCGTCGTTGAGGAGTGGGCCGAATACTACTTCGTTGCCAAGGACAAGTCGGTGTTTATCATCCTCATTCCTTGGATCGGGTCCTCCAAAATGGTATTCGTCGAGGGGCCCCGCAAGGATCAGGAGAAAGCGATCTCCGAAGCGACCGTCGATCGATTTCGGAGGATCGCCGAGAAGAAGTGGGGACGATACATCCCCGGCACACTGACCAGAGAACCACGATTCATTCCAGGGACTGAGCGAAAGTCGTTGCCGCTCATTCGGTGGGAAAATAGCATCCCCCGAGAGATAGGATACATTAACGAAAAAGGCGTCAACCACTACCCAGACTTTGGGCCAGGCTTTCCATGAGCATCATCGACGACGCATATCGGCGTTTCTGCCAAGAGCGGTTTCCGTTGCCTACCGAAGAGCAGGTTGCCGAGTTGGAGCGGCGCATCGGATGCACGTTGCCTGCTGACTATCGACAGTTCATCCTCAACTACAACGGGGGTTACTTTCGAGAGCCAGAAATCGAACCGACGGTTGATGCTTGTCCGGTCGACTTGTTGACGTACCTCCATGGTATTGGCGCTGCGCATCCAGAGGCGGAACTCGCCACGAAGTATCAAATGTCGATCTTCGAAGAGAACGATCCTCCGGAAATCGTGCCGATCGGCGAAACTCCGATGGGCAGTCTCATCCTGCTGATCGTTCACGAGGACGGGTACGGTGAGATCTGCTTTAAGGAAGCATTCGGCGACTTCTATTTTTTGGCCGACGGCATCGAAGAATTCTTCAGCCTACTGCGGGAACGCCCTGAAATCGAAACGGAATAGGCCTTTCACCTGCCGATCAAGCGGCGGCGCGACAGTCGCTCAAGAGCAGGGACTTCTTCGTGGCCACGCCCGGTTCCGGCAACGCACGCAACAGTTTCCACCGGTTCAACCCTTATAAGCCACGCTAGGCCATGAAATTCGATCCCCTTGAAAAAAGGAGGATTCTCGACGAATTCTCAATCGGGGCCGCCCGCAGCGACGAGTATCGCGAGGCCTTCCTGTCGAAGTCCCTCGAGGGTACGGGTTCGGACATCCTGAGTACCGCCATCCAGTGCCACTTGGTCGGGTACTTCGATACGGGGCGAGAACTGATGCGCAAGGCCTGGTCCTTCCTGAATGCGGCCGTCGAACACAGGGAGGTTTTCGGCATTATCAATCCCCATGCCGCAGAGGAAGTGCGACTCAGCGCGTTTACGCTGTGCGATTGGTTCGTGAAGAAGCGTCACGATCGCGAGAAACTCCAGCAAGCCGTTCGCGCACGCGAGCGCTGGTTCGACGAGACAGGCGACAAGGACAAGTATGAGGTGCAGTTGACGCTGCCGCTTTACCTGGAGGCCGAAGCGTACGACGCGCTGTTCCATCGGTTCGCGGCGGCAGAACTAAAGGTACCGGCTAGTTTGCCGAGGATCCGCCCGGAGGGCACGATGAGTTACGTGCTGGCTCGGCACCGGCTGGGACTGGAGTACACCGACGACGAAGTGGTCCGTTCGTTGCGATCGTTCTTGAAGCGGAACGTCTTTTCCGAGTGGCTCAGCCGTGGTCAGTACGACACCGCAGCTCGCTGGATGAAGATCGCGCATTGGAAGCCGGGCGACGACCCGATCGCCACGCTGCTGAAGTGCTACGACTACATGGACCAATTCGAAACGCCCCAGTATCCGTAGCAGACGCCATCGCACTCTCCTGAGTCGGGTTGGTGACAGCGCCCGTCGCTGGCGTGTCGGTCTTGAGGAGTGCCGCTGGACCCTGCGGAATTCATGCAATCAAATGCCAGCGGCTTGCTTTGGCCCAAGCCGGCTTCGTACGATCGGAACGAGCAGCAACACCGCCGCCCACGTCACGCAACTGTCCGACCGAGAAGTCATCATGCAACGCTCGAACCAAAACGCCCGAACGACTCTGATGCGTTCCACGGGGTGGCTCCCCGCGTTCGTCGCGGCCGCGACGTGGACGCTCGCGGCAGCGCTGCCCGGACAAGCCGCGCAAGCAGCCGACACACCAGCCGCGAAACCCAACGTGCTGTTCATCATCGCCGACGATCTGAACTGCGACCTGGGCTGCTACGGACACCCGATGGTGCAGTCGCCGAATATCGACCGGCTGGCCGGTCGCGGTTTGAAGTTCCAGCGCGCGTATTGCCAGTTTCCGCTTTGCGGCCCGAGCCGCGCCTCCATGATGTGCGGTCTGTACCCGGATCAAACGCTGATCCGCCGCAATGCGATTCGCGTCCGCCAGCGACTGCCCAACGTGCAAACCATGGCCCAAATGTTCCGTAACCACGGATATACGGCCGCCCGCGTCGGCAAGATCTATCACTATGGCGTTCCGCGCGACATCGGCACCGACGGACACGACGATCCGCCCTCGTGGGACCAAGTGTTCAATCCGCGCGGTCGTGACAAGGACGAAGAGTCGAAGATCTTTTCGCTGCGGCCGGGCCAGTTCGGTGGCACGCTGAGTTGGCTGGCTGCCGACGGCACCGTCGAACAGCAAACCGACGGAATTGGAGCGACGCACGCCGTCAAGCTCCTGGAAACCTTCGCCACGCACAAGACGCCGTTCTTCTTGGCCGTCGGCTTTTACCGGCCCCACACGCCGTACGTAGCGCCGAAGCAGTATTTCGACATGTACCCGAGCGACCAGATCGTGGTTCCGACCGTGCCCGCAGGATACTTGGACGCGCTGCCCAAGCCGGCCCAACGAACGCTGACCGCCAAGCGAGAACATCGCAATCTTTCCGACGAGACCACGCGCCGCGCGATCCAGGCCTACTACGCGTCGATCACATTCATGGACGCCCAGGTGGGCCGCGTGGTCGACGCACTTGAGCGATTGAACCTGGACAAGAACACGATCGTCATCATGACGTCCGACCACGGCTATCACATGGGCGAACACGGCCACTTCATGAAGCAGACCCTGTACGAGAATGCGACCCGCGTGCCGCTGATCATCGCCGTGCCTGGCATGCAATCGGCCAACCAGAGCACCGCTTCGCTGGCCGAAATGCTCGACTTCTATCCCACGCTGGCCGAGCTTTGCGGGCTGGAGGCACCGGACTATCTCCAGGGCGTCAGCCTGGCGCCGATCCTCAGCGACCCGGCGGCCCGCGTCCGACAGTCGGTCCTTTCGCAGCACCACGAAGGGTACGCGCTGCGCACCGAGCAGCACCGCTTCATCTCCTGGGGTCCGCAAGGTCGTGACGGCGTGGAACTGTACGACCATGAGTCCGACTCGGCAGAGATGGTCAATCTTGCCCAGCAGCCTGGCCAAGGCAAAACCGTCAGCCGGCTGGCCCGAATGATTGCCCAGCGTGTGGCGACCGCGCAGCGCCGTCCCGATGGCTTGCAGCAGATCGAACCGCCGAATCGCTCAAGGCGCGGCAAAGCCGCCGCCTCGAAGTAATCCTCCGTGCGCTACGCGGCAGACGGCAAGCGCTGGGTGCTGCCATCGACGGCGTCGCGACAATTGCCGCCTCGCGCTCCGCGACAAGCGCACACGTGCGCCCCTGCAACGCGCAATTCGATTTGCCGGGCCGGGATCGCGGGACTACAAATCACGATAGGTCGCTCGGCCGTCGCGTGTACCGCCTGACTCATGCATCCTGGAAGGAGCTCGCCGTGGAACTTAACGAAAAGCAAGAGCAGTTGTGTGCGTCGAGCACGTGGGACTTCTCCGACCTGAGGGCGCTGGTACTCAACTGCACGCTGAAGAAGTCGCCCGAACAGTCGCACACCGCCGGCCTGATCGACATCTCGCGTACGATCATGGAGAAGAACGGCGTGCAGGTAGAAGTGCTGCGTCCGGTCGACTTTGAAATCGCCAGCGGCGTCTATCCCGACATGACCGAGCACGGTTGGGATCGAGACGACTGGCCGGACATCTATGCGAAGGTGAAAGCCGCGCAGATCCTGATTCTGGCCTCGCCGATCTGGCTCGGAGAAAAGTCGTCGGTGTGTACCCAAGTCGTCGAACGGCTCTATGCGAGCTCGGGCGATCTGAACGATCGCGGCCAATACGCCTACTATGGCAAAGTCGGCGGCTGCCTGATCACGGGCAACGAAGACGGAGTGAAGCATTGCTCGATGAGCATCCTCTATGCGCTGCAACACATCGGCTATGTGATCCCGCCGCAAGCCGATGCCGGATGGATCGGCGAGGCCGGTCCGGGACCGTCTTACTTGGATCCCGGATCGGGCGGGCCCGAAAACGAGTTCACCAACCGCAACACGACGTTCATGACCTGGAACCTGCTGCACATGGCACGGATGATCGCAGATGCCGGCGGCATCCCGGCCCACGGCAATCAACGGTCCGAATGGGACGCCGGATGCCGATTCGATTTTCCGAATCCGGAACATCGCTAGCCGTCAGGCCGCAATCGCCGTAGCCTCGATCGACCGCGACCGCGGCCAACTCATGCGACGTCGCTAGCCGCGACTCGCCGCCCTGCCCTGCCCGCTTGGCCGTGACTGCCCGTTTCCGGTGCATCGCGGCAGGTCCTGCCCTTCTGCTGCGATCACCGGGCGATTCTTGGCTTGCCGGCTGCTGATCTTGCGGCAAATCTCGCAAGCTATATTTTGGAGCAACCGGATAAACCGCACGACCGTGCATGCCATCGGCGTTTGCCGCCCGTTTGCCGCCTGGCGTCGCGGACGCCGGCCGGCTCTTGAGTACGCATTTGGTTCCTTGATCGTATCGCTCGCATCGCCGCGCCACGCGGCCACCGGAGGAAGATGGCGACCGAATCCACGACGCACGTCACCGAACACAAGCATGGCGGCTTGAGCCAATTGCCGGCCACGGCAATCTGCGGCAACGACATCACTTCATCCTGCCTGTACGTCTCGGCGCTGACGATCTTCGCCGCCGGACGGTTGGCGCCGTTGGTGCTGCTGATCGTAGCGGCCGTGCTGTATTTGTTTCGTTCGATCTACGCCGAAGTCGTGGGCGCGCTGCCGCTCAACGGAGGCGCGTACAACGCGCTATTGAACACGACCAGCAAGTTTCGGGCGTCGATCGCGGCCTGCTTGACCATCCTGTCCTACATGGCCACCGCGGTCATCTCGGCCAACGAGGCGATGCACTACTCCGACCTGTTCGAGGACGGCTGGCCGGTGATCTCGGCCACGATCGGGTTGCTCGCCCTGTTCATGGTGCTCACGATCATCGGCATCACCGAATCGTCGAAAGTAGCGATCGCCATTTTCGTGACGCATCTGGCCACGCTGAGCGTCCTGTTGCTGGCCGGCGGCGCTTGGATCGCCGCCAACGGATTTTCGACCTTGTCCGGCAACATGGCGATTCCCGCTCCGGGCGGCTTTTGGACCGCGCTGTTCTTCGGATTCTCCGCCGCGTTGTTGGGCATCTCGGGCTTTGAGAGCTCTGCCAACTTCGTCGAGGAACAGGCCGAGGGCGTCTTCCCCAAGACGCTGCGCAACATGTGGGTCGCCGTGGCGTTCTTCAACCCCGTGATCGCGATGCTGGCCCTGACCGTGATGCCGATCGAGATCATCGACGACCATCGATCGGGCCTGCTGTCGCACATGGGCGCGCTGTCCGGCGGCAACTGGCTGAAGTGGGTTATTTCGGTCGATGCCGTGCTCGTGCTCAGCGGTGCCGTGCTGACCAGCTTCGTCGGCGTCAACGGGTTGGTGCGTCGGATGACGCTCGACCGCTGCCTGCCGCAGTTCCTGCTCAAGACCAATCGCCGCGGCACAACGCATCGCATCATCATCGCCTTCTTCGCGCTGTCGGTTTCCGTGTTGCTGGTTACCGAAGGGCGGGTCGAGGCGCTGGCCGGCGTCTACACGTTGTCGTTTCTGGCCGTGATGGCGCTGTTCTGCCTGGGCAATATCTTGCTGAAGGTGAAACGATCGTCGCTGCCGCGGCCCAGCCGCGCCGCCTGGCCGACCGTGTTGGTAGCGATGGTCGCGGTGCTAATCGGACTGGTCGGCAACGCGATCAAGCAGCCGGAACCGGGCCAGACGCGCAACGTCGTGGTCTTCTTCGAGTACTTTCTGCCGGCCCTGCTGATCGTCGGCATCATGCTCTCGCGGATCGCCCTGCTCAAGGCGTCGTTGTTCGTCGTGCGGGCCGCAATTTCCGCGATGCTGCAACCGATGCTCGGCATAACCCAATGGATTCGCGAAAAGATCGACC
Organism: uncultured Planctomycetaceae bacterium; assembly: GCA_937952415.1. Lineage (GTDB taxonomy): Bacteria > Planctomycetota > Planctomycetia > Pirellulales > PALSA-1355 > CALFYT01. Next base: position 75,836 of record CALFYT010000112.1, read on the forward strand.
AGATCAACTCGCAGCAGATCGTGTTCTTCACCCGGGGCGACAACATCGCGGGCCTGAACAACGCAATGCTCTACGTCCGCCACAACGAACACACCAACCGCTTGAAGGTGGTCACGGTCGTCAAGGACGACGCGGAGGTTCCGCCGCGGCTCAAGCCCGATCTGGAGCTGCTCGACGAGGCCTATCCAGAGATCGACATCGAGTTCGTCGTGCTCAACGGCACGTTCAGCCCTAAGCTGATTCAAGAGCTGTCCGAGAAGTGGAACATCCCGACGAACCTAATGTTCATCGGATCGCCGCAGGGGCACCTGATGTTCGGCCTGGCCGAGCTAGGCGGCGTGCGGCTGATTATTTGAGCGTTTGTCGAGGCGATGCGGCCTCGCTCAGCCTGTCGCCTGTTTCGCACTCTGGGCCAAGTTCCACATGCGATCGGCCAGCGCTGCAATACCCGCGCGCGGCCAGACGTCCTGCCGAACGGTCGGCGCGTCGTCGCTGATCACGGCAGCGATGGCCGGATCATCGGCCGCCATCGGCGCCGTGTCGCAGACCGACCGCCAGACTTCGACCTTCACGGCGGCCGCTTGCGAGTCGCCTTCGACCAGCACCAGGTCGCAATCGCCGAACGCCGGCGCGATCCAATCGTAGCCGTCGGCCGCGCGGCCCGAGACATTCGGACGAAACACGGCCGTCATGCCCGGCGAGAGAATTGCCACCGGCGTTGCGCCGGCCTGGCGATGGCGGAACGAGTCCTTACCGGGCACGTCCAACTCGTGGTGGTGGTGCGTGTGCTTGATCGTGCCGACGCGCAGCCCGCGCCCGCTCAGCTCCGCGATCAGGTCGACGATCAGGGTGGTCTTGCCGCTGTTCTTACGACCGATGATGTGGATGCGGGCCGTCATGACGCGTTCTCGCTCTTCGCCCGCTTGGCGACCCGCCGCTTGGGCGCGGCCGCCGCGTCGTCGTTTGCCTGCAACAGGGCAGCGACCGATTGCCGGCACGAGCCGAGGATTTCATCCGCCGTGGCGTCGTCGTCGACCATCCGCGACAGCAACAGCCCGCCCATCTCCAGCGCGATCAGGCCCCACAGTTTTTCGGCGACGTCCGCATCGTCCGGCAGATGTTCGAGCATCTGGCCGCGCACTTCGTGCAGCCCGGCCTGACACGCCTGCTTGACCTCGGACTCCGCGCGAGCGATGTCCGAAGCCAATGCCGCCAGCACGCAACCATCGGCCAGCGATTCACGATGCGCCTGGCTTAAGTATCGTTTGGCGAAGCGCACGATCGACGCAGCCGGATCGTCGGTCGACGCTTCTTGCATCCGCTCGAGCGACTGATTGAGTCCCTCCTCAACGGCCGCTTGGACCAGGGCCGACTTGGACGGAAAGTGACGATAGAACCCGCCCACGGTCATGCCCAACGATTGCATGATCTCCTTCAGGCCGGCGTTGGCCACGCCGTCGCGGCGAAGCGTCGTCACAGCCGAGTCGACCAATCGGCGGCGCGTTTCTTGTTTGTGCTCGGGTTGATAGCGAACCATCGTCGCGTGTCCTGGGATCGAGTAACTTGGGGAAAGCGTGCCGGAACCTAGGTGGCGGCCAGCGACGCTTCCTGAATGTCGCCCACAGCGGCCTGTTCGTCGCCGCCGACCGGTCGCACGCGCACGTCGACGTGCTTGTGGAACGGCACTTTCGAAATCGCGTCGCAATGCTCGCTTTCGGTCAGGAAGTTGATCGCCGGGCCGTTGCGCGGATCGGTCGATTGCTTGCCCTCGAACATTCCGTATCCGTGCGGCAGCGAAACAAAGCCAGGCCGGACTTCGTCGGTTATCGATACATCGACGCAAACCGCCGCGCGGCGCGTCTCGCACCAGGCACGACCGCCGTCCTCAAGCCCCAGGCGCTGGGCATCTTCTGGATGTACTTTCAGAGCGCCCTCGGTGTCCTTCTTGCGCCACGCTTTCTCGCGATAGATCGTGTTGGCGTTGTAACTGCGCCGCTCGCCGGCTTGCAGGATCAGCGGATAATCGGTATCGGCGCCGGCCGGCTGAAGCTGGCGAACTTCCTCCAGCAATTGGGGAATCGCCAGATGGATCTTCCCGTCAGGGTGCTTGATGAACGACCAGGTGTCGTCGTACTCGTGAACGCTGATCAGTGTGCCGGACGGGCTGTTGAGGATCTTTTGAAACAGCGCCTCGGCCATGCCGGCACCTTCGTCCTTGATGCCGGCTCGCGCAACGCATGCCGTCCCGTAGCGGCGGACAAAGTTCTGACACAGCCCCCAAATGCCGCCGGCCGCCTGAGCGCCGTCGGGCAACGCACGCCCCAAGGTCTCGTGCAGTACCAACGCCAGGTGCGGCATCAGATGCGGCTTGCGCTTGAGCGTCATCGCCAGGGCAAGCGGAAACAGCCGCAGCCGAGGAAACTTGCGGTCCAGTCGCGCAATCCGAGACAAGATCGGGAACCGCTCGGGCAACACTCCCAATGCGACCGCCAACCGGCGATGGATCTCCGGCTCTGGCAGCGACTGGCCGACCGGTTCGAGCATCGGCCGGCGCAAGTGAAAGTAGTTCTTCGGAAAGTCCAGGTTAAAGAACGTCGCCTCGTACTTTTCGAACTGTGTCGCCGCCGGCAGCACGTAGTGAGCCAATTGCGCTGTTTCGGTCATGGCGACGTCGACGACGACCAGCAGCTCCAGCTTCTCGAACGCTTCTTGATACGCCCGCGTGTCGGCGCCGGTGATCAGCGGATTGCCGCTTTCGACGAACACGCCGCGGATCCGCTCGGGGTGGTTGGTGTTGATTTCCATCGGCAGCACGTTGGGCGGGTAAAGCCCGCCGATCTCTTGCGCGCCGGTGACCTTCGTGGTGCGACCGCCCTCGTCCGGATCTTTGGAGTGCTTGACCAGCGGCGCCAGCGACGTATGAAAGACGTTGGTACCCGGCTTGCCGAAGTTGCCCGTCAGCAAATAGAGCAGCTTGGACAAGTAGGTGTTGAGCGTGCTGTGCAGCGAGTGTTCAAGGCCCAAATCGGTGCGCACGCACGCCCGTTCCGCAGCGGCGTAATCGCGTGCGACCTTGCGCACCAGCGACGGATCGACGCCGGCCTCGCGGGCATAGTCGTCGATCGGGATCGATCGCAGCACTTCGGCGAGTTGCTCGAATCCCACGGTTCGTTCGGCGATGAACTTGTGGTCGTACAAGTCCTCCTGCACGATCGTCCCCAGCATGGCCAGCATCAGGTGGGCATCGCCGCCGGGGCGAACGGCCAGGTGAACGTCGGCCCGCTCGGCCGACTCCGTGCGGCGCGGATCAACTACAACGAGCGTCCGCTTCTGATCGTTGGCGATTTCCTGCACGACGCTTCGCGCCCGCGGAAACCCGTGTGACTGCCACGGATTGGCCCCAATGACCAATAGGTAGTCGGTCGGCTCGACGTCCTCGGTCGGATGGCAGTCCTGAGCGCCGAACAGTTTTCCATCAACCCAAAAACCGCCGGTCTTCTCTTGGGCCAGGGCGGTGTACATGTACCGGGTGCGCATGCCCACCCGTAACGACGTGCTGTGCCCACCGCCTAGATGATTCCCTTGACCGCCTCCGCCGTAATACGCCAGGGCGTGTCCGCCGTGGGCGTCGCGGATCTTCTTGATCTTGTCGGCGATCTCCGAGATCGCGGTGTCCCAAGAGATCTCTTCAAACGAACCATCGGCACGACGCCGCAATGGGCTAGTGACGCGGCTGCGGCCGTTCTGGTAGTAGTCCAGCCGCAACGCTTTCTGACACGTGTAGCCCTGCGACATCGGATGGGCCTTATCACCGCGAATGCGGGTCAGGCGACCGGCTTCGACGTCGACTTCGATCCCGCAGTTCAGGCTGCACAAGATGCAAGCGGTGTGATGATGGGTCGTGGAAGTACCGTTCGCATCGTGCTGCGTCGACATGGTACGGCTCCTACTGGATGATTTCGCCTGGCGATGTGCGCTTGGGTCGATTTGGTCCGTGCCGCATCGTTTCGGCCCTGCCTGGAACTGTTTAGATGATACTGGTAATCCCTTGGGTTGCAAGCAATTTTGCGGGCGATTTTTGCCGCTTCGCGGGGCGATCTGCCATAATCACCACGCTGTCGTGCCGCCGGCTGGCGGCCGCAGTTTGATCGTTGCCGTCTCGCGGGCCATGGTCCGCGACAAACCCCAGCCCCATCGCAAGGTGATCACGTGACCCGGTCCACGAACGAACATGCGCGTCGTCAGTTTCTTGCCCGTGGTGGCGCCGCGGCGGGAGCGCTGGCGCTGGCCGCCTCCGCAACCACGACGCGAGCAAACGCGGACGAAGGGGCCGCCTCGGACAAGATCAATGCTGTGGCTCCGCGGCCGGAACAGGTGCAGGGATTCTTGGAGTTGCCGGACAAGGGTCCGATCGTGATGGTCAACCTGCTGAAGTTCAAGCCGGACGGCGGCGCGGCGGAATATGCCAAGTACGCCGCCGGCGTGCGACCACTGCTGGACAAGGTGGGCGCCAAGATCCTCTTTTCCGGCGACGCGCGGTACTGTCTGATCGGCAATGCCGACTGGGACGCCGTGGCGCTTGTTGAATACCCACGCAAAGAGGCCCTGCTCCAGATGGCGTCGATGCCCCAATATCGCGAGATCCACAAACACCGAGAAGCGGGCCTGGAAGGCCAGGTCAACTACGCGGTGGCCCAGACGGACTTGGGCGGCGGCTAGTCCGCGCCGCAACCCCGCGAGAGACCTCAAACAAGAACCGATTTCCGTACGACGCGCCGCCGGCGCAGAGATTTCACATGCCAACCAAACGATTGCTTCTCGCGATGTTGATATTGGGTAGTACCGCAGCGGCTCTTGCCGACGAAGTGCGGCCAGGCGTGCTGCGTACGCCGGACGAACGATTCGAGGGCCTCGCGGATTTCGACTTCGAGCCCCACTATCACGACATCAACGGCTACCGCGTCTGCTATTTGGACGAGGGACCACGCAACGGCGAGCCGATTCTGCTGCTGCACGGCGAGCCTACCTGGAGCTATCTCTACCGTAAGATGATTCCAGTCCTGACGCAGGCCGGCTATCGCTCGATCGTGCCCGACTTAATTGGATTCGGACGCTCGGACAAGCCGGTCGACATGGAAACGCACACCTACAAGTTTCATGTCGACGCGATAACCCAACTCGTCGAGAAGCTCGATCTGACCGACGCCACGTTTTTCGGGCAGGACTGGGGCGGGTTGATTGGGTTGCGAGTCGTCGCCGAAAACCCGGATCGCTTCGCCCGCGTCGTGATTTCCAACACGGGTCTGCCCATCGGACAGGGCAAACCGCCGGCCGCATTTCAGGCGTGGAAAGCGTTGAACCAGCAGATGATCAATCAGGGCGACATGCCGATCGGCACGTTGGTCGCCACGAACACGAGTCTGCCCGAGGTCCAAAAGGCGTATGACGCGCCGTTTCCCGAGCCGCGCTACAAAGCGGGCCCGCTGATCATGCCGCAGCGCGTGCCGATGACCCCCGACGATCCGGCCGTGCCGGCGAACGTGAAAGCCTGGGAGGTGTTTCGCGCGTGGGACAAGCCGTTTCTAACGGCATTCGGCGATTCGGATCCGATCACGCGGTCGATGGAGCCAGTCTTTCGCGCGCAGATCCCCGGCGCCAAGGACCAGCCGCACACGGTGATTAAGGGCGCCGGGCATTTCATTCAAGAAACGCACGGACCGGAGCTGGCAGCCGTGATCGCCAAGTTCATCTCCGACAATCCGGTGAAACAATAGGTGACCCGTCGAGGTACTTCCAGTAGCGCCGGCCCGCGATCGCGTCTGTGGCGATCCCTCCTGCTCGCGCTCGCCTGGATTGGTGGCATTCGCCGCGCCGGCGTTGTAAGGTGAACGGATTGCGGGGCCGTTGGAAGCGTGCCACGGATCGCGGCGAGTGACGACGCCGGCCTTGATTTCTCGATGAGGAGCCATGATGCACGAATCGTTTCGCCGCGCCACGTGGCGACTTCTGGCCGTTTCCTTGTTCGTGGCCGCCGGCGGCGCCGCGCTCGGCCAATCCGCGCCCACCGGCCAGTGGCATCATTACGGCCACGACCGCAGTCACTCGCGTTACTCGCCCCTGGATCAGATCAACCGCGACAACGTCGACCAACTTGAAATCGCCTGGCGGTGGGAATCGGTGGATGAGCCACTTGCCAAGGAAAACCGTCGGCTGCGGCCCGGCCAGTTCAAAGTGACGCCGCTGTTGATCAACGGCGTGCTGTATGCCGGCACCAGCCTCAGCCAGGTTGCGGCGATCGATCCGGCCAGCGGCAAGACGCTTTGGGTCTTTGATCCTAAGAGTTACGAGGCAGGCCGCCCGACCAACTCCGGCTTTCAGCATCGGGGACTCGAGTATTGGACTGACGGCACGGCCCAGCGGATCATTATCGCGACCGGCGGTCGGCAGCTTGTCTCCGTAGATCCAGCGACCGGCAAACCCGACCCTAGTTTTGGCGACAACGGCTTCGTCGATCTAACGCAGGGCCTGGGCCGCGAGATTAACGAGCGACACTACGGTTTCAATTCGCCGACAGTCGTTTGCCGCGACACGATCGTGGTCGGATCGATCATCTTCGACGCGCCAACGCACATGAGCATGCCGCCTGGCCACGTGCGCGGCTACGACGTGCGGACCGGCAAGCAAAAGTGGATCTTTCACACAATTCCGCAGGACGGCGAGTTCGGCGTCGAGACCTGGGAAGACGATGCCTGGAAAGTGGCCGGGAATACCAACGTCTGGACGACGATGAGCGCCGACGAGGAGCTCGGCTACGTCTATCTTCCGACCAGCACTCCGACGAACGACTGGTACGGCGGTCACCGCCGCGGCGACAACCTGTTCGCCGAAAGCCTGGTCTGCGTCGACGCCGAGACCGGCAAACGCGTCTGGCACTTTCAGGCCGTGCACCACGGGCTCTGGGACTACGACTTCCCCTGTGCACCAAACCTGGTCGACATCCACGTCGATGGCCGCGACATCAAAGCCGTGGCCCAGGTGAGCAAGCAGGGTTTCTGCTACGTTTTTGATCGGGCAACCGGCGAGCCCGTCTGGCCGATCGAAGAGCGCCCCGTCCCGCAGACCGAGGTGCCGGGCGAAAAGACGTCGCCCACGCAGCCCATTCCGACCAAGCCGCCGCCGTTCGAACATCAAGGCGTGACCGTCGACGACTTGATCGACTTCACACCCGAGTTGCGGGCCGAAGCCGTCGAACTGCTCAAGAAATACGCCTACGGGCCGATCTTCACACCGCCGATTGTGATCGGCGACGACGGGCGCAAGGGCACGATTGTCATGCCCGGTCCGGCCGGCGGCGCAAATTGGGGCGGTGCGTGCTTTGACCCTGAAACCGGCATGCTCTACGTCCCGTCGATGTCCTGGCCGTTCATGATCGGCGTCAGTCAGCCCGACCAGGATCGATCGGGGTTCAAGTACATGCGCACGGGGCCGTTTGTGGTGTCGGGCCCGCGCGGGCTGCCGCTGTTGAAACCGCCCTACGGGCGGATCACGGCGATCGATCTGAACCGGGGGGAAATCGCCTGGCAAGTGCCTCACGGGGACGGGCCGCGCGATCATCCGGCGATCAAGCACTTGAACCTGGGTCCGCTTGGTTCGGCGGCCAACGGCGTGCTATCCAATGGCGGAGGCGTGCTGACCAGGCAACTGCTGTTCGTCATTCAAGCCGAGGAAAACCCGCAGAGCGTGGCGATGCGAATGGGCCAGACCGGCTACCTGCGGGCCTTTGACAAGAAAACCGGCGAGTTGGTTTGGCAGCGGGAAGTCGATTCGACGCCGCACGGCACGCCGATGACCTACATGCACCAAGGTAGGCAGTACGTCGTAATGGCGGTGGGCGGACTGGGGCAGAAGTCAGAATTGCTGGCGTTCGCCCTGCCCAGCTCCGGCGGTGGCTCGCCTGCCCAATGAACCGAAGGAGACAAGTCGTGCGACGGTTGATTGTCGAAGTATCGCGCGAGGCGCCGCTCGCCGCGTCATGCTGCAGCGTCCGAAGCCGGCTCGCCGGTTGCGACATCACGCCGATCGTGGCGGTGATGGCCTGTGCGACGCTGGCGCTGCTGGTGTCGGCGGATCGGACGGTTGCCCAAACTCAATCCGGCCGCGTCGTGACCGAGGCCAAATACACCTCGCCCTACGACGCATTCATGAAGATGAATCGGTTCCGGGAACAGTTCGTCAAGGATGAGGATCCCTCCGAGTATTGGGGTTTCATGGAGTCCCGGCTGGGTAACCAGGCAGGGCGAATCCTGATCAAGCGGCCGGCCGAGGGCTTTAGCGACGATGCGTTCCGCGGCTGGCTGATGTTTATCCGTTCGTACGGCAATGCCACAGGAATCGGCAATTGCACAGCTTGCCACACCGTGCCCGACTTCACCGACGGCAAGAAACACCACATCGGTACCGCCCCGGACCCGGTCGACACCCCATCGTTGCGAGACTTGGGCAAGAAGCGGAAGTATTTCCACGACGGCAGCGCGACGACGCTCGAAGATGCCATTACCCGGCACGTCAAAAATGGCCGAATTGCCCGTCAAAACAAGCGGGTGGGCGTGGAAGTCGACGTCGGCGAGATTGCGCTGACCGAAGAGGAAGTTCGCCAGGTGGCGGCTTTTCTCCGCTCGCTGAACTCGGTCGACCGGGCCCAGTTTCGCGACTATCTGGTCGACGTGGTCGTTCAGCCCGTGGAGATTGATTTCTCCGAATATTAGCACGATAATCAGGCGAATAGGCAATCCGTTCAGAGTCCGTGGCCAGCTCCCCCCAAGCGGCCCCAACAGCATGGAGACTTAACCAATGCGAAACAGTTGGAGCACCAGCATCGCTCTGTTTGTGGCGATGACCGTAACCGCAACCGCCTGGGCCGCGGAGATGGGCGCCATCCGTGGCACCGTCGTCGATGGCGAAGGTAAAGGACTGCGTGGCGCGATCGTATCGGCCATTCACGAAGACGAGCAAAAGAGCATCTCCGTGCTCACCGATCCGGAAGGTCGATTCATCCTCGATCGCTTGCCGCCCAACGAATACGAACTGCGCGCCCGACTGGTGGGTTTTGACGACACGTATCTCGATCCGATGGACGTCTCCGCGGGCAAAGACGACGAAACGGTCAAGTTCGTCATGGAACCGGCGAAGGACCTGTTGCGTCAGCGGACCGGCGCCAGCCTGTTTGGCGAATTGAAGTTCGAGGACGAAGCCCATCGCATGAGCTTCAAGATGTCGTGCACGTATTGCCACCAGGTCGGCACCGCGGGCTTCCGCACGCCCGAGGAACCGGTCGACTGGCAGGTCATGATCACGCGAATGGACGGCTTTGGCGCGTTGCACAAAGATCTGAAAAAGACAATCGTCGAGAAGCTGGTCAACACCTATGCCGAGGACGCGCCGAAGAAGTGGGGCGAATGGACGCCGCCCGAAGCGCCTAAGGGCAAAGCGCTGGCACTGCGCGTCGTCGAGTGGGACATGGGCGATCGCCGCCGTACGATGATCCACGACTTGGAACTTGGCAAGAACGGATTGGTCTACGCCGTCGACATGGCCAACGACGCGTTGGTCAGCCTTGACCCGAAATCGGGCGAACGGCGCGTTTATGCCATGCCCGGCGGAGCCGAGCCGTATACCGATGATCCGATGATCATGGGCCCGCATTCGTTGGAGTGCGACGCCGAAGGCGACATCTGGATCACCTGCGCCATCGGCGGCAAGATGGCCAAGTTCGACGTCGACACCGAAGAGTGGACGATTGTTTCGTCGGCGCCGGAACCGGCTAAACGGGGCATCTATCCCCACACGCTTCGCGTCGACCAGAAGGGCGTCGTGTGGTATACGGATGCCGGTCGAGGCGTCTTCAGCCTGGATCCCAATAACGACAACGCCCGCAAGTACTACAAGCTGCCGTCGAAGGATCAGGCGATCGGCAAGGGTGTTGGCGAATCGCGCGGGGTAACCCCGTACGGAATCGACGTCGCGCCCAACGGCCACATTTGGTACACGAAGCTCAACGGCAATCGTGTCGGTCGCATCGATCCGGAAGCCGAGGACGGCGACATCAAAGAGTGGATCCCGCCGTTTGTCGGTCCGCGCCGCCTGCACGTCGCTCCGGACGGCATGGTCTGGGTGCCGGGCTGCGGATCGGGTGTGTTTGCGAAGTTCGATCCTTCGACCGAGAAGTGGACCACGTACGATCTACCGGATAAGGAAAACCAGTTCCCCTACGCATTGAATGTTCACCCGAAGACGGGTGACGTCTGGATCTGCGGTACGGTCAACGACTCGATGTACCGCTTTATCCCCGCCACTGAGGAGTTGATCGAATACCCGATGCCGTCCCGCGTGACCTACACGCGCGAGGTGGAGTTTGCCGACGATGGCAGCATTTGGGTGTGCAACTCGAACTGGCCAAATCGTCATACGGAACGCCGAGTTGGCTCGATCATTCGGATTTCGCTCGACGGAACCGTCGACGAATCGACCGATACATCGCGAGCCGTCGCGGTTTCCGGCGATGGGGATTGATCGTCCGCGGCACCAGCCCGGACATGACGCAAACGCCGGCGCGGGCGCGCGGTTGGTTCAACACCGCGCGCCCGTGTTCGCCGTGCGCTGCGGCCTTGGCCCGCCATCGCGAGTCGTGCTGCCAAGATAGTTGGATGGCGTGCGCTCAATTCGCTCCGAATGCTCTATAGAATCTGGAGGCTGATCCCAGCATGAAGGTTGTCGACATGGTTCGTCGCCGCGTCGTTCCCCTCGCGGCTCTGTTCGTTGTTATCTCGTTGCTCGGCTGCGGAGCGCCCTCGGCCACCGACCCATCGGCCGACGTCGCCACATCGACCGGCGGGGGCGCGGCGGATAGCGCCGACGATGCAAACAACTCCGACGCGGCGCCAGCCGACAGCAAACCGGCTGCCAATGACGACGCAGCGAAGGAAGAAATGCCGGCAGAGGAAGGGTCCGCCGACGGTGCCGCCGACAAGCCCGCGGCGGAACCGGACGAACCGAAAGCCGACGAGGAAGAGCCGGCAGCTTCCACTTCGGACGATGCGGCCAAGCAGGCGAACTCTGGCGCCACGCTTAGCGGCCGCGTCACTTTTGATGGAACGCCGCCCGAGCGGCGCCCGATCAACATGTCGAAGGACCCGATGTGCATCAAGCTGCACGGCGGAGAAGAGGTCCTCGACGAGGCGGTGCTCATCTCCGACGAAGGCGGAGTCAAGAACGCGTTTGTCTACATCCGACGCGGCGCGCCAGACATGGAATATCCTGTCCCGGAGGAGCCTGTCGTCTTGGACCAGAAGAACTGTGCTTACGTGCCGCGGGTCGGCGGCATGCTCGTCGGCCAGAAGCTGTTGGTATCCAACAGTGATCCGGTGACGCACAACGTCCGCTCGTACCCGATTCGCAATCGGGCGTTCAATTTCGGACAGCCGGCTGGCACGGGCGCGCGAGAACGGATCTTCGACGAGCCCGAGCGCGAAATCGAGGTGCAGTGCGACATCCATCCCTGGATGCACGCCTACGTCTTTGTCATGGATCATCCATTTTTCAACGTTTCGGCCGAAGACGGCACGTATGCGATCGAAGGTTTGCCGCCGGGCGAATACACGCTGGCCATCTGGCACGAGAAACTCGGCAAAGATCAGCAGACGGTTACCGTCGGCGATGACGATCTCGGCGACGTCAACTTCGTTCTTAAGCCGTAGCGAGTCGCGATCGGCACGGACGTGCGACGGCATCGCCCGTCGTCGGTCTGTGGCGTACGCCGCCGCGAAAGACGATTGCCCCAGCGAGCGGCCGCGTTTTGCCGCCCCCGCCCCACGCGCCAACACGCAACACCATGCATGCTGACCTAGCAGGCGCCTCCGACGAACGCCATGGACCCGCCACGCTGGCCGCAAGTTGCCTGCTGGCGGCGATGGCGGGCGGGATGGGCTGGGGCATTCGCGGTCAGTACGGGCACGAGACGGGCGCCATGATCGCCGGACTGCTCGTCGGCTACACCCTGGTGTTGATCTACTGCCGCAGTTGGACTTCGCTGCAAGCCGCTCGCGCGATTGCGTTGGTCACCGTCGGCGTGTCGTTCGGCGGATCGATGACGTACGGCCAAACGCTCGGCCTGACCCAGAACGCCCACCTGATCGGCAACTATGAGGCGTTGCGCTGGGGTCTGCTTGGCACATTCGTCAAGGGCGGTATCTGGATCGGCTTTGTTGGCGCCTTCCTGGGAATGGGCCTCGGCGGAAAGCGCTATCGGCCATTGGACATGGCGCTGCTGATGGCCACGCTGATCGCGCTGTTCATCTTCGGCGTTTGGGCGCTGAATAAGCCGTTTAACCCGGCAGAGAAGATCGTACCGCCGATCTACTTCTCCGAAAGTTGGTACTGGAAGCCCGAAGGCGACGTTCGACCCCGGCCCGAGAATTGGGGTGGGCTGCTTTGCGCTCTGGCAGGATTGATCGTCTATCTGTACGCCGCGCGCAGGGATTGGCTGGCCGGCAACATGGCGCTGGTCGGCTGCCTGGCCGGCGGTCTCGGTTTTTCGCTCGGGCAATGCGTGCAAGCCGCCCACGCTTGGAATCGCGACTTGCTCGTCGGCACGCCGCTGGAAGGCGTCAATCCATACGTCAATTGGTGGAACATGATGGAGATCACGTTCGGCGCGATCTGGGGCTTCGTCGTCGCCGCCGGACTCTGGATCCAACGGGCGAGGATTCGGGCATGCCCGGCCGACAACGATGTTGAGATCGCTGTGCCGTGGGAGTTCGTCCTTGCGGTTGGCTACGTGTTTGCCCTGGTGGCCGGTGAGTTTCTGGATCTGTTCGTGGCGTCGATGCTCATCGAGTTCGGCATCGTGGCCGGCGCCGCCTCGTTGTTGTTGATCAGTGGCGGACGCTACTGGCCGTATCTGTTCGCGCTGGTGATCGTGGCCGTGCCGATCGCTGGCAAGACGCTCCGCGAACTGGCCTATGAGCACTCGGAAGTCACGCTGCAGTTCGGTTGGATCACGCTCGTGCTGTTGCCGCTTGGCGTGATGCTGGCCGCGGCGTTGGCGTTTGCGGCCGCGGGCAAACGGGGCCAGTCGGCCCGGCCGTATGCCAGCATCGGACTTCTGCTGGCCACGTGGTTATACTTTGGACTGAACTTCGGCTTTTTTCGGATCCCTTGGCCGTGGGAAGCGTGGACCGGCCGCACGCCCTCGGCGATCATTTTCTTCGTGTGCTCAATTGGGCTAACGCTGGCCGCGATCGTGTTCGGCCTGCGTAAGCCACGGCCGCAAACCGAAACCGCCGAATGATGCCCGCGCCATCGGTCCCGGCCGTGGTGGGATCGATCGAATCGATCCCCAGACACAAACTTATCTTTGACACGGAGCCTGTCATGATCCACCGCCGCTGGCGAATCGTCCTTTTGGTAACACCCGCCATGCTGTTGGTTGCGGCCACGGCCGGCGCTCAAGCCAACTTTCCGCGCTTTCGTGGTGCCGACGCGACCGGTGTGGCCGCAGACGACCCGCGCTTGCCCGACACGTGGGATCAGGAAACCAACGTCCGCTGGACGGCCGACATCCCCGGCCGTGGATGGGGCAGTCCGATCATCTGGGGCGATCGGGTGTTTATTTCCGCGGTGCACAGCGACGACGAGTACGAAGCCCCGAAGGGCGGTCTCTACCTGGGTCGCGGGCGCGCGGCTCCGCCCGACTCGGTCCACCATTGGATGGTCTACTGCCTGAGTTTGGACGACGGCGAGTTGCTATGGAAACACGAAGCCCACGCCGGCAAACCACACGTGCCGCGTCATCCCAAGAACACATACGCCGCCGAAACGCCCACCACCGACGGTCAGCGGCTCTACGTTTTGTTCGGCGATCTGGGCCTGTACGCGTACGACTTCGACGGAAAACCGCTGTGGACGCACGCCATCGAGCCCAAGCAAACCAAGTTCGGCTACGGCGCGGCCGCCTCGCCCGTGGTACAAGACGACCAGGTCATCTTCGTGTATGACAATTCCGAAGAGTCGTACATCACGGCCATCGACAGCGCGACAGGCGAGCCGCGCTGGAAAGTACTCCGCGACGAAAAGAGCACCTGGGGCACGCCGTTTGTCTGGCGGCACGACGGCGGGACCGAGATCGTGGCCACAGGTCAAGCGGAAAACCGCGCCTACGCGCCCGACGGCAAGCTGTTGTGGCACTTCGATGGGCGGATGTCGGTGCTGACGATTCCTTCGCCTTTCGTTGTCGACGGGTTGCTGTACATCACGTCTGGCTACTTTCAGGACAGCAAGCGTCCGGTCTTTGCAATTCGTCCCGGCGCCAGTGGAGACATTTCGTTGAGCGACGACGAAACGTCGAACGAACACATCGCCTGGTCGCTCCAAAAAATGGGGCCGTACAACACCACGCCGATCGTTTACGGCGGGTTCTACTACACGCTGCTCGATCGCGGCATGATCACGTGCCACGACGCCAAGACGGGCGAACTAGTCTACGATCGTAAGCGGTTTCCTCAGGGCGCGACGTTCACGGCCTCGCCCTGGGCGTACAATGGCAAGGTCTTTTTCCTGGACGAAGACGGTACGACCCACGTGATGCCTGTCGGCACGGAATTTGAGATCGAGCGCACGAACGCGCTCGACGAACTGTGCATCGCCACGCCGTCTGTCGCCGCGGGCAAACTGTTGATCCGAACCGCCTCGAAGGTCTATTGCATCAGCAACGACGCCGAATGAGTTTCCACCGCCTTGACTCGAGCACCCGCCGCACGACCGGCGGCACACACGCCATGTTCAACTCAACTTGTTTCCGCACCATTGCCGCTACCGTTGTGCTGATCGCGACGGCACTTGCCGCCGCGCCGAATTGCAGCGCGGCTGCCGAAGACCGCCCGAACATTTTGTTCGCCTTTGCCGATGACTGGGGCCGCTATGCCGGCGCGTACGCCGCGCTGGAACAGGGCGGCAGCATCCACGAAATCGTCCAAACGCCCAACTTCGATCGTCTGGCGAAGCGTGGTGTGCTGTTTCGCAACGCACACGTCAACGCACCGTCGTGTACTCCCTGCCGTAGCTCAATCCTCAGCGGTCAGTACTTTTGGCGCACCGGCCGCGGCGCCATTCTGCGGGGAGCGGTCTGGAACGAACAAATTCCCGCCTGGCCGCTGCTGCTGCGCGAGCGGGGCTACCACATCGGCAAGACCTGGAAGGTCTGGTCGCCCGGCGTTCCGCCCGACGCGCCGTATGGGCGCCAAGCACACGCCTATCAAAAGTCGGGGAGCCGATTCAATCGCTTTTCGCAGCACGCTACCGCCGCGGTCGCCGCCGGCAAATCAGTCGACGAAGCCAAGCAAGTGCTACTCGATGAAGTCCGCGGCAACTTCGCTGCTTTTCTCGACGATCGGCAGGCCGACCAGCCGTTTTGCTATTGGTTCGGACCCACCAACGTCCACCGCAAGTGGGTTGCCGGCTCGGGCAAGGCCCTGTGGAACATCGACCCGGCGAAGCTTGAAGGACGCATGCCTCCGTTCCTGCCCGACGTGCCCGAAGTGCGCCAAGACCTGGCTGACTACCTCGGCGAGATCTGCGCGTTTGACGCGGCGCTGGGCGTGCTGGTGGATGCCTTGGAAGAGGCCGGCGAACTGGACAACACGTTGATCGTCGTCAGCGGCGACCACGGTCCGCCGGGCTTTCCGCATGGCAAGTGCAACTTGTACGACTACGGCACGCGCGTCTGTCTGGCGATCGCCGGGCCCGGCGTCGTGGGCGGACGGGTCGTCGACGATTTTGTCAACCTGCCCGATCTGGCCCCCACGTTTCTCGAAGCCGGCGACGCCGACGTGCCCGACGCGATGACCGGACGTAGCTTATGGCCTGTGCTAACGTCGGACCGCGAGGGGCTGGTTGACGCGCGGCGGACGTACGTCGTGACCGGGCGCGAACGGCACGTGGAATCGGCCCGCGCTGGCAATCTGCCCTATCCGCAGCGAGCCATTCGCACCAAGGACTTTCTGTTCGTCACCAACTTTCGTCCCGACCGCAACCCGCTGGGCGATCCCTACCGACTGCAAAGCGACGATCCGCCGACGGTTGAACAAGTCACCGAAGACACACGAGTCACGCTGCCCGACGAAGACGCCGGCCCGACGAAAGCCTGGCTGGTGCAACATCGCGACGATCCAAAGTGGAAGCCCTACTTCGATCATGCCTATGGAAAGCGGCCTCGCGAGGAACTGTTCGACCTGAAGAAAGATCCGCACCAGATGACCAACGTGGCCGACGATCCGGAGTATGCCGATGTCGTTGTCGAATTGCGCGGGCACCTGATGGCGGAGCTAGTGCGCACGGGCGACCCGCGATTGGTGGACGACGGCAAGTTCTTCGAGACGCCGCCGATGGCAGGGCCCGTTCCGGCCGACGCGCAAGGTCGGCGCAAGCGCTAGAGGGCCGCTCGCGACTCCACCTGCGGACGAGCTTCTTTCTTGTTGGATGAGACGAGACGGGGTCTAGTAATCTTCCTCGCCGGCGACGCCTTCGCCCGAGGGTTCGACCGTGGTTGGCGAACCCCAGGCCGGCGTTCCTTCCTCGAATCCGTTGTGGGTCAGCCGGATCAGTCCCGTGCCGTCGGTTCGCACGACGAACAAATCACCGTACGGCTGAGGCTGCGAGGGGAGTGAGACCTCCTCGGCCGAATAGCCGGCCCGCTGGCTGGTGAACACGATCCAATCGGCCCCGGGCGAGAAGTGCGGATGGTTGTTGCGCCCGCCCCCGCCGATCAGCTTGTGCAGCCCGCTGCCGTCGGGACGGACCATCCACACTTCGAAGTTCTCGTCGCGATCGCTGGCAAACGTAATCCAGTCGCCACGGGGCGACCAATCGCACATCGTGTCGGTCCAGTCGCCTTCGGTCAGTCGGCGAACGTTCTTGCCCGAGCGATCCATGATATGCAGGTTTTTCGGACCGTCGCGGCCGGAGCGGAACACGATCTGCTTCCCGTCCGGCGAGTAGCTGGGAAAGCCGTTGTTGCCGGCATCGGCGGTCAGGTTCTCGATCAGCTCCTGGTCCGGCGCCGCGGCCATCACGTTGACCACCGCGTTGGCGGACCCGAACACCACGCCGTGACTAAAGGCCACGCGCTGCGGATCGTGCGACCAGGTCATGCCGAACAACGTTCGCCGGCCGGATTCGTAGATCGTTTTGCGGGCCGTCCCGTCGAGGTTCATCACGTCGATCTTCGCAAAGCCGGCGCCGGCCAGGGCCAGGCGTTTGGCATCCGGCGAGAACGCAGGAAACGATCCGGCCAACCGCAACAGGTTCAATTCGGTCGCCGGCGGCGCGCCCCAGCGCTCGACGTTGGGCGTCACGCGGCCTGATCGCCGCTTGTGATACACGATCGACTTGCCGTCGCCGGCGATCGTCGGATTCCAGTGATCGGTCTTGCCGTCGGTCACGGGCGAAATCTCGCCACTGGCGACGTCAATGACCCCGATCTGCTGGTGCGAACCGCCGTGCATGACGACGGCCAACCGGGTCCCGTCGGGCGTGGCCCGGGGCATCGAAACGTTTTCGGCCAACCGTCGCATGTCGGACCCGTCGAGGCCGATCCGCCAGATCTCCCACGGTCCGTTCTCGGCACATCGATGGAACGCGATTGCTTTGCCGGCGTCGATGAACGCCGGCCAGCCGGCATTTTCGACGATGCGGCGCCGCTGCTGCCCGTCGTCGCGCATCACGTACAGGTCGGTGCCGCCAGTCCGCCCGCTGCCGGAGGCCAGCGCGATCCACTGTCCATCGGGCGACCATGCAGGCGAGTAGTCGGTCGCGTCTTCGGGCGACAACCGGCGCACGTTCGACCCGTCGGCCTGCATGACGTAGACGCCGTTCCAGGCCTGGCCTGCCGGTGCAGGCTGTCGCGTGCTGACAAATGCGATTCGACTGCCGTCGGGCGACCAGGTCGGGTGGTCGTCCAGCGCGAAATTGTCGGTCAATCGCGTGGCGGGCGCGCCGTCGATGCCGGCCCGATAGATTTCCATGTTGCCGTCGCGCTCGGAAACAAAGGCGATTTGTTGCCCGTCCGGCGCGAATGCGGCATTGAAGTCCAGCGCCGGCTCGTCGGTCAGCGCGGTTTCAGTTTCCGACCCGTCGGTCAGGAACAAGTCCCAATCCCGCGCCGCTAGTGACGCAAAGGCGATCGTTCCGCTTGGGCGGGCGGTCGTTTCTTCCTCGGGCGGCGCGGCCGCCGAGCGATTCGACGCGACGGCAAGCAACATCAACACGGCAAGCCGCAACGCACCAATGCGAACCCGGGCGAACATGCGTCACCTCCATCGTGCCACTGTTTCGAATACGCTCTGCCGCGCGACAATTATGTTGTGCGATGCCGCCACGGCCGTACGAGCCGTCGTTGGCAATTGTACGCCCGAACCGTCAGTACGTGGCAATCGGATTCAGGGGCGAACCGGTTCCGCCCTCGACCGGGATCGGGGCGGCAGTGAGCAGGAACTCCCACCGCTTGTACCCGGCGGCCGTTTCGGCCAGCGCCTCCAAGTCACAGTTGTCGAAAATCGCGACACCCATCGCGTGCAGTGTTAACAGATGCACGGGGTGCGTTGCCCCCGGGATCCCCGATGGAATGACGTCGCTGGCCGCGTCGCTGCCCAAGATGGCCACGTCGCGCTGCTTGATCCAGCGCGCGCACGATGCGTGCAATCCGGCAATGCCCGGGTCCAGCGCATCCCAGGGCCCAACCACTTCGCGCCGCTTCCAGCGGCCCGTGCGAATGAAGATCACGTCGCCGCTTTGCACTTTCACCCCGGCCTGCTTTTCCCAAGCGTCCAGATCTTCCGGATAGATTGGCGTGCCTGGTTCCAAGAATCGCACGCCGCGCAGTCGCGGGATGTCGAACAGCACGCCCCGCGTGAAGATTCCCTGCTTCGCGTTGTGAATGCTGAGCTTCTTCGCCCCTTGGTTGTCCACTTCATCGCGCGAAAAGCCGTTGTACATTTTTCCCTGGTGAAACAAATGGCACAGCGCGTCCAAGTGCGTGTGGGCATAGCCGTGATAGGCGACGCTGTAGCGATCCAAGCTCCACGGCCCGTCGGTGCCACGGCCCGCGATCAACATCGTGTGGACGAACGGTTCGGCATTGTCGGCCGCTTGCTCCTTCTCGACGTCTCTGGCCAGCGAGACCGACACGCCTTCGACGACCAATGCCGCCGCCTGCTTGCGTTTCTCGGGCGTGATCAGGTTCAGCGCACCCAGTTGATCGTCCTTGCCCCAGCGTCCCCAGTTCGAGAGCTCTTCGACCATCGCGTCGACGTCTTCGGCGGTCATCGGCTTGCGCGCTTCTTGCGCCACCGCACGACCAAACGTCGACAGAGCGGCGGCGCCAATCAACAAAAGTCCAAGGACCCAACCGAACGTGTTTCTATGCCTGATGCCCATCGATCAATCTCCCGCACTTGGCAAAACGTTGAATCAGTATGCACGCCACAGCGTCAACAGCCCCGCGCCGAGGCCGTCGCGCGGTGCAAGGCCATGCCGGCAGATTCCCCCATGGTATAGACTGGCGCGGCGCGCTTCACGCAAAATCCGAAGGGGCGCGACGAGGGAGAATCGCGTGCTGCGGGACGCATCCCGTCAAACAGGGAGCCGG
Organism: uncultured Planctomycetaceae bacterium; assembly: GCA_937952415.1. GTDB lineage: Bacteria > Planctomycetota > Planctomycetia > Pirellulales > PALSA-1355 > CALFYT01. The sequence goes on from CALFYT010000112.1 coordinate 95,532, forward strand.
CGGCTATTGCTGGCTCTCGGCCCGATCCTCGTACCAGTACTCGCGTGCGTAGTCGTCGATCTTGGAGCGGCGAAACAGCAGATAGAACGGCGCCCGCAGTGCGTCGCGAATCATGTGCCAATCGCCGTGCTTGTCGAACTTGCGAGCCGAGTTGATCGCCAGCGCCGGTGTCCGGCCTAGTTTCTTCGCCGCAAAGCGCGTGCCAAGCTTCTCTTTCGGACGGCGGCCAGCGCCCAGCCGTTTCAACCGGCCGAGAAACGCAACGTCTTCGGCGAATGCGCGCGAGTCGTCGAATCCGCCGACCTCCTGGAAATCGGCCCGCCGACAAGACCACACGCCGCCGTCCATTCCCAATGACCACAGGGGTGGCAGTACGACGTACCACGTCACGCGAATCCCCACCGACCAGCGTTCCATCACCAGGCCGGTCGCGCCGCCCACGTAGCGTCCGTCGGCCATCGCCGCGTCGATGTAGTTGAAGGTTTCAGGATGAATGCGGAAATCGGCATCGGCAAATGCAACCAGCCTGCCGCGCGCTGCCGCGGCACCTCCATTGCGGGCCGCCGCGATCAGGCGCCTTGAGACGTGCGCGACGCGGCAACCGCGCTGGGCCGCGATTCGCGACGTGTCGTCGGTCGAATCGTTGTCCGCTACGATGACCTCGATCCGCTGAGCGCCGCTGTGAAAGCGGTCTCGCGCGACTTCGACCGAATCGAGTAAACGCGGAAGGTAGGCTGCCTCATTGTAGGCGGGAATGATCAGCGAAATGTCTGGTGCAGGCCCGTCGCCCGATGCTAGAGCGTCGTTCATTAAAACGATCCTCTCGCCAAGACCCCACGCGAATCGGGCAACCCGCACGCCGAAAACTGTGCCACTGGCCGCGCACCGGCCACCTGTGATTGTCGCCTCCTGGCGGCCCAAAGAGAATAGCCCGACGAATTCGTCCGGCCCGGTGGGTGCTGCGCGATGCTGGGCCAATCAGACCGCGTGGCAGTGGATCAGCGGCTTATACACGTAGTTGCGCATCAGGCTGCTGGCGAACGATTCGGCCAACCGGCCGCCCGTCTGGTTGCGCTGTTGCAGTGCAGCGAGTTCCTTTTCAAGGTTTTCGCGATAGGCGGCCTGTTGCCGCGGATAGATCGTCGAGATCACATAGTCGTACACTTTCTGGTCTTCGGCGTTGGCCTCGGCAATCATGGCCCGCACGTTTTCCAACTCCATAAAGCTCAGATCCGCCTTGCTCCGCTCGATGTCGCGCGGACGCCGTTTGTGGCGGAGTTCGTTCAGCCGACGGTACTCGGGCTGGAAGCCAGGCTCCTGCAGCCACCGGCCCAGCATGATCAACGTTTCGTCAAATCGCTCGGTCAGCCCGACAAAGCCGAACCGCGCTTCGAGCAGCTCGATCGCCTTGTCGGCATTCTGCTCGCCGGCGATCATCTTGGTCTGCCAGTTGCGAACCCACGGAATCGAAACCCACTGCTCGAACTGTTCGCGGCAGTGGCCCGTGCTTCGGTTCAGATAGTGAGAGCGAAATCGCGAGACCGGATCGCGCAGCACCGTGAAGAACTGAATCCCCGGACACTCCTCGCTCAGGTTGGAGAAAGCCTTGACGTTGTGTCCCGCGATCCCGCGCAGGTTGCGATACAGCCGCTTGACCCGGCGCAGGTCGGCCGCTTCGACGACGCCCCGATGGTCTCGATGGTCGTCGCGCCGTTTGGCAATCGGCAGGCGAATGTCGCAGTGGCGCGTGCCGAACGAGCGGCGCAGGATCGAGTTGAGCGTGGTACCGGCGGTCTTATCGATATGGACGAAGGCGTACATCGGCGGGATTCCTTTGCGGGGCGAAAGCGCGGCGAGAGATGGGGGGCGCGCGGCGGGGTTATTGTGGTTGTATCGGATGGTCCGATTCGGCTCTTGAGAAGCGGCCCGTACGACGCCGCGCACATCTCCGCCGCGCGTTAAACCTTGCCGGTTGTGCCGATCGCCGGGATCGTGCGGCCAGACGACCTCTGTCCGGCCGCGTAACGACGGGTCCGCCGGTGATCGCGCCCCGCCGGGATCAGTGTCCGCCGATCGCCGCCTATCGGTTGTGTCTCGTAAGTGCGATCTACCGTCGTGCGGTCGTTGTGCCGTCGGATCGGCGTCGGCGAATCTCGACGAATCTCTTGGATTCGCCTGCGATTTTCCTTCTTGCCCGGTGGCGAAACGCCTCGCCCTTTGGCCGACGAGCCACTTACGAGACACAACCTAGCCCTTGAATGTCGACGCACCGAAGTCGCCGAACGGTTCGTCGCGCTCGCGCACCGCTTGCTTGAACCCCGCCTCGGCGGCACGCTGTTGGAATGCAAATCCTTCGGGCGTGTGCCGCGAGATGCCGTCGAACACAGTGCCCAAGATCTGCGTCGGTAACAGCCCCTGAGTCTGTTGGTTCACCAGCAGCTTCATCATGATCAACTGGTTGATCGGCATCCGGGCGATGCGTTTCAGCAGATTTTCGAAGCGTGCGTCGAGTTGTTCCTTTGGTGCCGCTTCGATGGCCAGTCCCCACTCCACGGCTTCCGTGCCCGAAAGGCAGTCGCCGGTCAGCAACAGCCGCTTGGCCCGCTGTGCGCCGATCCGATGGGCCCACAGGGCGGTGGTCGGCGTTCCCCAGACCCGTGCCGGCGGATAGCCGATCTTTGCCCGATCCTCGATCACCAGCAGATCGGAGCAGAGGGCCATGTCGGTCCCGCCTGCGACGCAAAAGCCGTGGACCTTGCAAACGACCGGCTTGTCGCTGTGGAACAGGCTCATGAATCCGCGCACGTTGCGGCTCATCATCGCGAAGTCGACCATCGGATCCCACGTGGCGTCGGGGTCGTGGTTCGCGGCTTGCACCTGCGGATCCATCGGCGAACCGGCGGGCCATTGGTCGTCGGCGGCCACGTCTTGCATCACGCGTTCGGCCGAGGCCACCAGGTCGTACCCGCCGCAGAATCCCTTGCCATTGCCGGCCAGCGCAATCACGTGGACCGCCGGGTCCAGGTTGGCCTGCTCGACGGCGCGAGCCAGCTCTTGCGGCATGGCAAACGTGATTCCGTTACCCCGATCAGGGCGGTTGAGCGTGATCCGCGCGATCCGGCCGGTCGTTTCGTAGGTCATCGTGGTGAACGGTTCCATCGTCGGCTCCTGGCATCGCGTACGGGGCGACGGCGCGGCACTGTTGTGCCGGCCGCACGGCCAGCCGTGAATTGTCCGATACCGGGACTCGCACCGCAAACGCGAATGTTGTGACGCGCCGCACCGAGTGGTACGATCGCCTCGCGGTGGCACTGCGATGGCCCTTTGAGCCGGGCGACAGGAGGAGCAACGATGAGCGAATCGGACAATGGCCCGCGCGAGTTTTTCCGGGAAGCTCGCAACGACCTGGACGGACCGCTGCACGGGGTGCGGGTGTTGGAAGTTACGTCCACTTGGGCCGGACCGCGCTGCGCCGGAATGCTGGCTGACTACGGGGCCGACGTCGTCAAGGTCGAGCTCGTTGATTCGCCCGACGTCTCGCACCGGCTGCCACCGTTCCTGGAAGACGCTGACCCACCCGTCTCGTTCTTTGATGCCGCGGTGAACCGCAACAAACGGAATATCGCGCTGGACCTGAAGCGTCCGCCGGGCCGCGACATTTTCCTTCGTCTGGCCCAAACAGCCGACATCATTGTCGAAAACTTTCGCCCGGGGCGGATGGCCGATTGGGGATGTGGGTACGAGCAGGTTCGGGCCATCAAGCCCGACATCGTGTACGTTTCGATCAGCGGCTACGGACAGTATGGTCCCTATCGCGATCGGGCCGGTTACGACCCGACGGCGCAGGCCATGTCGGGCCTGATGTGGCTCAACGCCATCGGCGACGCGCCGCCGATGAAGACACCCGTCTACATCTCCGACGAATTGGCCGGATTGCACGCGGCGTTCGCCACGCTGGCCGCACTGCGCCATCGCGACGCCCACGGCGAGGGCCAGTTGATCGACGTTTCGCTGGTCGATGCAACCGTTGCGTCCTGCACGGGCCAGCCGACGTTGGCCGCGCACGGACTTCCCACGCCCCGGCTGGGCAACACGTATCCGTTCGGTGCTCCGGCCAACGTCTATCAGTGTCGCGATGGTTGGCTGTATGCCGGCGTGCTGCTTGACGCCCATTGGGTCAAGCTCAGTGCGCTACTAGGCCGGGCCGAGTTGGGGACGCATCCTGACTATGCCACGATCCCCGCTCGGGTCAAACGGCGCGCAGAACTCGACGCGATGCTCGGCGCGTTCTGCGCCGCCCGAAACCGCCAGGAAGTGATCGACGAAATCGCGTCGATTGGTCTGTCGGTGGAACAAATCCTTACCCCAAGCGAAATGATTGAGGATCCGCACATTCGGGCCCGCGAGACGATTCAGTCCGCCCGGCAACCGTCTGGCAAGGAGATCCGGACCGAAGGGCCGCCGGCGAAAATGTCCAAGACGCCGGTGCGCGTGCGCCGCCCTGCCGCGCAGCACGGGGCCGACACCGACGAGGTGCTCGACGCAGCGGGCATCGATGCGGCAGAACGGGCCAAGCTCAGAGGTCAGCAGATCATTTAGCGCAATACGTCCTGCGCGGCTCACTTCTGCCAATTCGGCTTGCGTTTGTTGAAAAACGCGTCGATCCCTTCGCGGATTTCCTCGGTTTCCCAGGCGTCGGCCAGCGCCTTGGCCGTGTACGTGAGGTTGGCCTCGGCGTCGTGCGTGCTAACGTAACGGATCAGCCGCTTCGCGTCTCCGACGGCGCCCGGCGCGCAGGACAACGCGGCGACCGCCTCGCGCTCGACCATCTCGTCCAGCTCGTTCACATCGCTGGCCACTTCATCCAGCAAACCCAATCGTGCGGCCAACTGGCCGTTCATCTTCCGTGCGTTGAGCATGATCCGCCGCGAGTTGGGCACGCCCATCTTCGCCACGACGTAGGGCGAAATGGTCGCCGGGATCAGCCCCAGCGTGACTTCGCTCAGACGAAACGTGGCGCCGGCCAATCCAACGGCGATGTCGCAGATCGAAATCAATCCCAACCCACCACCAAACGCCGAGCCGTTGATACGGCCAATCAATGGTTTGGACAGCGCGTCGAGTTCGGCCAGAATCTTTGCGAAGTCGGTCGCGTCGCCGATGCGGCCTTCACGCGTGGCAGACGCCTGGCGCTGCATGCCCTTCAGATCGCCGCCGGCGCAGAATACATCGCCCGCACCGCTCAATATGATCACGCGTACCGCGGGGTCCGCGACCAGTTGCGCCGCGGCTGTGCTCAGCTCGCGCATCAGCGGCTGCGACATCGCGTTCTTGTTCTCTGGCTGGTTGAGCGTTAGTCGCGCCACGCCGCGCGCGTCGGTCGAAACTTCGATTCGTTCGAAATTCGTCACGGTGGTTCTCCTCAGCGATTCGCGCAGGGATTTAACGCCTTCGCACGATCGTAGAACACCAGCCGCCGGCTGAAAAGTGCCGCCGGAAAAGCCCGGCGGGCGCCCGCTCGGACAGCGGGTCCGATCGTCCGGTCGCGGTCCGAATCGCGCGGCGCGGCGGCCAATCGTCGCGGGAAGTGGAAGTACCAGACCCGGAAGTGTCCAGTCGCGACTACCCGCGAAACTTCGAGCATGCAGCACACATTGAGCCCACAGCAGCGCGACTGGCGTCTGCCGGCGCGGTCAGATAGAATTCGCAGTATTCCGACTCACTTCCCGCCCTATTTCTGGAGTCACCAACGATGACGACCGAGGTCCTCGAAACCGGGTCCGAGGGAACCGTTCCGGGCACGGGCTTCACCAAGGCCCACGACTTGTTCCGCGAGTCGGTCCGTAGGTTTGTCGACACGGAGATCAACCCGTACGTCGACGAATGGGAAGCGGCCGAAATGTTTCCGGCGCACGAGGTCTTCAAGAAGGCGGGCGATCTGGGGCTGCTGGGTCTCTCCTATCCCGAGGAGTACGGGGGAGCCGCCGCCGACTACTGGTACAACATGGCCTTGGCCGAGGAACTCACCCGGATCAACTGCGGCGCGATTCCGATGGCCTTGGGCGTGCAGACCGACATGGCCACGCCCGCCTTGGCGCAATATGGCTCGCACGAGTTGAAGAAGCAATTCCTCGAGCCGGCCATTCGCGGCGACGCCGTTTGCTCGATCGGCGTGACCGAGCCGGAAGCCGGGTCCGACGTGGCGGCGATCCGAACCAAGGCCGAACGCGACGGCGATCACTACGTGATCAACGGCAGCAAAATGTACATCACCAACGGCGTGCAAGCCGATTGGATCTGCTTGCTCGCGCGCACTTCGCCCGGCAAGACGTATCAGGGCATGTCGCTAATCATCGTGCCGACCGACACGCCAGGGTTCTCGGTCGCCAAGAAGCTCAAGAAGCTTGGCAACTGGGCCAGTGACACGGCCGAGTTGGTGTTCGACAACGTGCGGGTGCCGGTAACCAATTGCATCGGTGAAGAAGGCCAAGGCTTTATTTACCAGATGGAGCAGTTTCAGAACGAGCGGCTGGTCAGTTCATTGGGCGCGGCCAAAGGCGCCGAAAAGATTATCCGCATGACGATCGAGTACTGCCGAGGCCGGCAGACGTTTGGCAAACCGCTTATCGAGAACCAATGGATCTACTTCCGCCTCACCGAGCTGCTTAGCGAAGTCGAGTTCCTACGGCAGATGTGTTACCACTGCGGGCGACTGATGGATCGGGGCGAAGACTACACCCGCGAGGCGTCGATGGCCAAGCTGAAAGCCGGGCGGCTGACGCGCGAAGTGGCCGATACGTGCCTTCAGTTCCATGGCGGAATGGGCTACATGGAAGAGTATCCCATGGCCCGTTATTTTCGCGATTCCCGGTTGTGGTCGATTGGCGCCGGTGCCGACGAGATCATGTTGGGTATCATCGCCAAGTTCGAAGGCATCGCGCCGAAGCGCTGAACGGCCGCTCCCCTGGCAACACGAAAGGCGGCTGAGCAAAGCGCACCAACCGGCGATCGCGGACGCCGCGGATTCGCAACCATCGACCTGAGCAGGACGGATTGAGTCGAACGAGGAGATCCCAAGCGGTGCGGCGACAGATTCTCCCTTCCAGGCTCGATTCGAAGTCGGATCACTACCAGCAGAACCGGGCCTCCGTCCTGCAGCAGTTGGACGAGCTGAGCACGCTGCTCGAGGCGGCTCGCGCGGGCGGCGGCGAAAAGTTCGTCACGCGCCACCATCAACGCGGCAAGTTGCTGGTGCGCGAGCGAATCGAGCGGCTGGTGGATCGCGACTCTCCGTTTCTTGAGCTGTCGCCGGTGGCGGCGGCCGGCACCGAGTACGAAGTCGGCGCGTCGACCACCGTTGGCATCGGCGTGGTCTCGGGCGTCGAGTGCTACATCAGCGGCAACGATCCCACGGTGCGCGGCGGCGCCGTCAATCCGTATACCATGCGAAAGTCGATGCGTGGCTACGACATCTGCCTGCAAAACCGCCTGCCGTACATCACGCTCACCGAGTCAGGCGGGGCCGATCTGCCGCGGCAGTCCGAGATCTTTCTGCCAGGCGGGGGCTCGTTTCGCAACCTGACCCGGCTTTCGGCCGCCGGCATCCCGACGATCTCGCTGGTGTTCGGCAACTCCACCGCCGGTGGAGCCTATACCCCGGCAATGTGCGATTACACGGTGGTCGGAAAGCAGCGGGCCAAGGTGTTTCTGGGCGCGCCGCCGCTAGTGAAAATGGCCACCGGCGAAGAGTCGGACGACGAAGAGCTGGGCGGCGCGGAAATGCACTCCCGCGTTTCCGGTCTGTCCGACTACCTGGCCGCCGACGAGTTGGACGCTCTGCGCATCGGGCGGGAAATCGTCGCCAACCTGAATTGGAAGAAGCTCGGGCCGGTTCCCGATGCCGACGTCGAAGAGCCTCGCTACGATCCGGAAGACCTGCTGGGGCTGGCGCCGTCCGACCTGAAAATTCCGGTCGACATGCGCGAAATCATCGCGCGGCTGGTCGACGGGTCACGCTTTGCCGAGTTCAAGCCCGCCTACGGCGTCAACCTGATCACCGGCTGGGCATCGCTGCACGGCTACCCGATCGGCATCTTGGCCAACCAGCAGGGCGTTTTGTTCTCGGCCGAGGCGCAGAAGGCCACACAGTTTATCCAATTGGCCAACCAGCGCGACGTGCCGCTCTTGTTCGTCCAGAACGTCACGGGATACATGGTCGGCAAGAAGTACGAGCAGGGCGGCATCATCAAGCACGGCGCGCAGATGATCAACGCCGTGTCGAACAGCAAGGTACCGCACCTCACGCTGCAAATCGGCGGTTCGTACGGAGCGGGCAACTACGGCATGTGCGGCTACGCATACAAACCCCGGTTCTTGTTCATTTGGCCCAATAGCAAGACGGCCGTGATGGGCCCGCAACAGTTGGCCGGTGTGCTCTCGATCGTGCGCCGCGCGTCTGCCAAAGCCACCGGCAAGCCGTTCGACGAGAAACAAGGCGCCATGATGCGCAAAGCGGTCGAGGACCAAATCGAGAGCGAATCGCTGGCTACGTTCACCAGCGGCCAGGTTTTCGACGACGGGATCATCGACCCGCGCGACTCGCGGACCGTGCTGGGCATCGCGCTTTCGGCCGTCCATTCGGCGGAAGTTAAGGGAACCGAATCGTACGGCGTGTTTCGGATGTAGTTCGACGCGCTCACCTTGCTCATGCTTTTAGTATCTATACAAGCGATCGAAAACAACGATTGACAACGGCACAACAACGATGACGCATGGCGCCATCAACAAGATTCTTGTTGCCAACCGGGGTGAAATTGCGCGCCGCGTGATGCGCACCTGCCGCGAGATGGGCATCGCCACGGTCGCTGTCTGTTCCGATCCGGATCGCGACGCACCGTTTGTGCAAGAGGCCGATGAGTTCGTGCTGCTCGGCGGCCGGCAACCGGCGGAGTCGTATCTGCGCGTCGATGCGATTCTGGAGGCGGCGCGGCAGACCAGCGCCGAAGCCATTCACCCGGGCTACGGATTCCTGTCGGAGAACGCGCCCTTTGCCCGAGCATGCCAGGATGCCGGCATCACGTTCATCGGTCCGACTGGCGACGCGATCGCCGCGATGGGTTCGAAGATCGAAGCCAAACGCCGGATGCAAGAGGCCGACGTGCCGCTGCTGCCCACGGTCGAGGTGGGCGATCAATCTGCCGACGAACTGCTTCGCGCCGTCGAGCCGTTGGGCTGGCCGCTATTGGTCAAGGCATCGGCCGGAGGCGGTGGTCGCGGGATGCGGATCGTTCGCCAGGCGAGCGACGTTGCCGCGCTGGTCGACACCGCGCGGCAAGAAGCTCAAAGCGCGTTCGGCGATGGCACGCTGTTTGTCGAGCCGTACGCCGAGTCGGCCCGGCACGTCGAAGTGCAGATCTTTGGCGACACGCACGGCAATACGATTCACTTGTTCGAGCGGGAGTGTTCTATTCAGCGACGGCATCAGAAGATTATCGAAGAATCGCCGTCGGTCGCGCTCGACGACGCGCTACGCACGGCGATCACTGGCGCGGCGGTTCGCGCCGCCCAAGCGATCGGCTACGTGAATGCCGGTACGGTCGAGTTCCTGCTGGCGCCGGATGGCAAGTTTTACTTCCTCGAAGTCAATACCCGACTGCAAGTCGAACATCCGGTGACTGAGTGCATCACCGGATTGGATCTGGTGCGCTTGCAGATAGAGATTGCCGCCGGCGAACCGATCCCAGCGGAAGCGCGCAACGCCACAATGCACGGGCACGCGATTGAAGCCCGGCTCTATGCCGAAGATCCGCGGCACGATTATCGTCCCTCGGCTGGCACGTTGCACCGCATGCGCTTGGCGGCGCCAGGCGTCCGCGTCGACGCGGCCTTCGACGACTCAGGCACGGTCTCGCCGTACTACGATTCGCTTTTGGCCAAGATCATTGTCCACGCACCTACCCGAGTCGAAGCGGCCCGCCGGCTGAGCCGAGCTCTGGCGGGCGCGCAGATCCACGGGCTGCGTACCAATCGTGAACTGCTGGTGCGAATCCTCGATCATCCCGACTTTCTGGCGGGCGAGACGGATACACATTTTCTTACGCGGCACGATCCGACGGCCCTGGCCGCGCCCTTGGGCGATGCTTTGGTCGAACAGCTCCACGCCGGGGTTGCCGCCCTGGCCTTGCAGGCCGAGCGACGACGTAACGCGACGGTGCTGCGGCACGTGCCGTCCGGCTGGCGCAACAATCCGTCCGAGCGGCAACAGACCCGGTTCCAAGGGGCGGAGGGCGAAATCGCCGTCGCTTATCGATTCCATCGCGACGGGCTCGAAGTTCAAGTCGACGAGCAGGATCACGCCGAGGTTGAATTCGAGGCCGAGACGGACGAGCGATGTCGCGTACGCTTCGGCACGGTGGGCCGCACCTACAATGTGCATCGTGTGGATGATACGCTCTATGTGGACAGCCCGTTGGGCGCATCGACGCTGGTCGAGATTCCGCGGTTCGTGAATCCCCAGGAAGAAGCCGCGGCCGGATCGCTCGTCGCGCCGTTGCCCGGCGTGATCAGCGAAGTCAAGGTGAAGCCGGGCGACACGGTCGAAGCCGGCGACGTGTTGTTGGTGATCGATTCGATGAAGGTCTTGCACTGGATCCCCGCTCCGCTCGCAGGCCGAGTCGCCGAAATTCGCGTCGAAGCCGGCAGCCACGTCGAAGGTGGAGCCGTGTTGGCCGTGATCGAAGAATCCGCCTAACGCAAACAACCAGGCACAACGTTGCGGCGCCGCGCCGCCGCCAGAGGACATCCCATGTCGACCCCCTTGCGAATCGCGAATTGTTCCGGGTTTTATGGCGACCGATTGGCCGCCGCGCGCGAAATGGTCTGTGGAGGGCCGATCGACTTCCTCACCGGAGACTACCTGGCCGAATTGACCATGATGATCCTCTGGAAGGCGCAGCAAAAGAGTGCCTCGCGCGGCTACGCCGTAACCTTCTTGCGCCAGATGGAGGACGTGTTGGGCGAAGCGCTCGACCGTGGCGTCAAGATCGTCACCGACGCCGGCGGGCTCAACCCGCAAGGCTTGGCCGACGAATTGCGCGCGCTGTGCGACCGACTCGGCCTGAAAGCGAACATCGCGCACCTTGAGGGCGACGACCTGTTGCCGCAGCTCGGTGCGCTGCAAGAAGCTGGTCATCCCTTGGCCCATCTCGACACCGGCCAGCCGCTGCGCGAGTTGCGCGCCAAGCCGCTCAGCGCTAACGCGTATCTTGGCGCGTGGGGCATCGTCGAAGCGCTCGACAAGGGGGCCAACGTGGTTGTATGTCCGCGCGTGACCGACGCTTCGGTGGTCGTCGGTCCAGCCGCCTGGCACTTTGGCTGGAATCGCGACGACTGGGATCGGTTGGCCGGCGCGGTTGTCGCCGGCCACGTCGTCGAGTGCGGCGCACAGTGTACCGGCGGCAATTACGCCTTCTTTCAAGAAGTGCCGGGGCTGGAGCGGCCCGGCTTCCCGATCGCCGAAATGTACAAGGACGGCTCCTGTACCATCACCAAACATGAGGGCACCGGCGGGCTGGTTTCGGTCGGCACGGTAACGGCCCAATTGCTCTACGAAATCGACAAACCGGCTTATGCCAATCCGGACGTCATCGCCCGATTCGACACGATCCGATTGGAACAAGAAGGAGCGGACCGTGTGCGGATCTCGGACGTGCGGGGCGAGCCGGCACCGCCGCAAATCAAAGTATGTCTCAACTATCTGGGCGGGTTCCGCAATCAGATGACCTTCGTGCTCACAGGGCTCGACATCGAGCAAAAGGCCGCATTGGTCGAGCGCACGCTGCGCAGCACGCTGGACGTCGATCAGTACGATTCGTTCGAGGTCGACTTGGCGCGCACCGATAAGCCCGACGCAGCAACCAATCATCAGGCATCCGCGCTGTTGAAGGTCACGGTCAAAAGCGGCGACGACAAGAAAGTGGGCCGGGCGTTTTCCAGCACCGTCACGGAAATGGCCCTGGCGAGTTATCCAGGTTTCTTCTGCACCACGCCGCCGACCGACGCCAGCCCGTTCGGTGTCTATTGGCCGACGCTGGTGCCAGCCGACGTCCCGAATCACACCGTCGTACTGCAGGACGGCACGCAGATTGCGATTCCGCCGACCGATTCGAGCAAGGCCAGCGTGAACGTCGAGGCTCCGGTCGTCGCGCTGCCCAACGCGCCCAGCGGACCGACCACGGCCGCGCCGCTTGGAGCGCTTTTCGGCGCGCGGTCGGGTGACAAGGGAGGCAATGCAAACGTCGGCATTTGGGCCCGCGACGATGCAGCCTACGCGTGGCTCGAATCGTTTCTGACGCCTGAGAGAATCCACCAGCTCATGCCCGAAACCGCCTCGCTCGAAGTTCGCCGATACGAGCTGCCAAACCTGCGGGCGTTGAACTTCGTGGTCGTCGGCCTGCTTGGGGAAGGCGTGGCGTCGTCGGTGCGGTTCGACCCCCAGGCCAAGAGTCTTGGCGAGTACCTCCGTTCGAAAGTGGTCGAGTTGCCGCAAGCGCTTCTGGCCGCGGACGCCGCCTCGAGCGGCGCGGCGCAAAAGGCCGACAAAGTCGGAGCCGGCTAAACCGAGTCTTGCAGGTGCAAGCTTGCTTCGGAGGTTGGCCCGACGCAGACGCGGCGCCGCGCACTGCCCTACGCAAGAAAAGATTACGGGCGTTCGTCGTCGCTCGAATTCGGCGGTGTGGCGCCAAAGTAAAACGCCAACTCCACCAGCAGCCGCTCTAACGGGCTCATCGCCGCACGCTCGGCCAGCACGGCCCGCGCCATGGCGGGATGGTCGGTGATGATGTTATCAGCGCCACGTCCAATCATCGCCGACATGGTCAGTGGATCGTTGACCGTCCAGACATAAACCTGCTTGTCTCGCCGGTGTGCCGCATGCACAAATCTGCGCGTCGCAAGCCGCGTGCTAACGGCCAGAAAGTCGGCGTCGGCGCGGGTCAGATCGCCGATTGCCACCGCAGTGAGCAGGCCCACCGTCCAGTCCGGTCGAAGTTGGCGCATCGTGCGAACGCTCTGCGGATCCAGCGACATTACGACAATATCGTCGGTCATCTTGTACTGCTCGACCAGGTCGGCGACTCGTTGTTCCAATTGCTGACCGTGGCCGTAGACCTTCAGTTCGATGTTGACCTTGATCTTGCCGCGGCAGGCCTCCAGCACTTCGGCCAGGGTCGGCACCCGTTCGTCCTCGAACTTCGAGTCGAAAAAGCTGCCGACGTCGACCGAACGAAGCTCGTCGGCGGTGGCTTCCCAGATCCTCGTAGCCACGCCGGCTACCTTTTTCAGATCGCTGTCGTGCACGACGACGATCACGCCGTCTTTCGATTCCTGCACATCGATTTCGAGCCAATCGGCACCGTCGTCAATGGCCAGCCGCACGGCGGCCATGGTGTTTTCCGGAGCCCGGCCTGAAGCACCGCGATGGGCCGTGATCTGCACGCGGTCTTCCAAACGGATTCCGTGGATCGCGGTTGCACCGATCAGGGTCGCAATAAGAACGCCCACGACCAGCGCGGCGGCGAGTCTTCCGCGTGTCAGGCGTGGCGCCCAATCCAATCGGTCGCCGCCGGGTTCTGGCAAGCGTGTCGCATCGGTTCGGCCAAGTACGTGATATAGCGCTGCCAGGATTGTGCCGAACAGCGTGTTCGTCACCAGCGTCAGCAAGAAGTTTGCCGCGAACCACGTCAACAACACCAGGCCCACGGTCAACGCCACCAGCACGATCGAACTCGTCGCCTGTGGAACGATCAAGTGCCCCAGCTCCACGACTCCGCCGGTCACGCCCGCCGAGAGTAACGACGTCGCCACGGCCCAAGCCACGATCCACGCGGCAATTGTGCGACGATGGCCGCGTGTGCGGACGGCGCTAGTCGCCAGGCACCCCGACGGGGGAATGTCTTCGAACAACAGAATCGGCAGGGCCATGCTCCAGCCCACAATCATCCGCAACAAGACGATGCCTCCGACCGCCAGCGTCAGCCCGATTGTGCCAACGGCGACGAAGAAGACAGGCGGGCGCTTCGCCAAATAGAAGTTGATGTCGTGCTCCGTGAGCAGCAACAAATACAGGCCGCCGCCGACCGCAAGAAACGGCGCTGCCGCCAGTAACGCCAACGTGACCATCCGGGCCGTCAGGTAAAAGATCGACGGCCCCCGCTCCGCGACGAATCGCAGCGCCGCAACCAACTTCAACGGCCGGCCCGCATGCTCGCACAGCGCGATCGAAATGAAGGCCGCTTGCTCGAGTGCCAGGATCGCAACAACTGCCCCGCCGACCACAACGAACGCCACCAGGCCGATGGGGTGGATCAGAAACGCCGCAATGTCCGTGTCGGCCAGGACCGAACGCCCGGCGAGCCAGAGAAACGCCCGAAAGACGACACCGACCAGCGGCGTCAGCACCACGAATGCGACTAACTTGAATACGACGTCGGCTAGAAATAGTGTTTTCCAACCGTCGCGAAACACCTGCCCGACAAACCACAACATGAGTCCACTCAACACAACGTTTCGTTCGCATGGCGAACGGTTAACCACATCACCGCGCTAAGCGACACCGGTTTGGCGCGCATCATACCAACGCGCCGGTCCGCGCGACCGCCATTCTGCAAGTCGTGGCACCGTGCGTCACACACCGATTTTCGGCGCTGACCACGGGGCCCATCGGTCGGCCCAAGGCCGAGCCTCTTCCAGTTCGTAGGCCAATTGAAGCAGGGTTTGCTCGTCGCCCAGCTTGGCCGCGAATTGGCTGCCGATTGGCAAATCGTCCGCGTTCCACGACAGCGGCACGCTCATCGCTGGCATGCCTGACACGTTGTAGAGCGGCGTGTACGCGACGTACGAGATGGCACGTTCGATCAGTGTGTCGTAGGGCAGCGTCGGCGCGTGGTGGCCGATCTGCGGCGGCGCCGTGCTCAATACCGGGCTCAGCACCGCGTCGTACGGTTGCATCTGTGCGTTAATGTCGTCGGCCAGTTGCTGCAATCGCTTGGTCGCCTCGGGCATTTTCTCCTTGCCACCATTTTCGTATTGTTCGGCGAAGGCCAGCGTCAGCGGCTCCAGATCCTGGTGGGTTACCTTGCGGCCGAACTCCGACTCGAGTGCTTCGACCGCTTGCCCGGGAATCGACGACCAGAGGGTCAAGAAGTCTTCGATCATCCGCTGGCCGTCGATCTCGAAACGCATGATCTTAACGTCGTGACCCAGTTCTTCGCAGAGCCGCGCCGTGGCCAGAATCGCGTCGCTCACGTCCGGCGTCGGTTCGTCTCCACGGTATCCCTTGAGAAACATGCCGATCGTCAATCGCCGGCGCGACGGTTCCGTAACCAGTCCGATCGGCTTGAGCCCCGGTGCCGGCTTCTTGCGCTCGGTGCGGGCCAACAGGTACGCGCTGTCGCGCACGCTGCGGCTCAGTCCGCCCTTGACGCTGAAACTGAATTCGTCCGTACTGCCGATCAATCGTCCACGACTCGGTTTGATGCCGAACACGCCGCAGCAAGACGAAGGGATGCGGATCGATCCGCCGCCGTCGCTGCCTTGGGCCACCGGCACCAGGCCAGCCGCCACGGCTGCCCCCGCCCCGCCGCTCGATCCGCCAGCCGAACAACGCAAATCCCACGGGTTGTAGCAGGGGCCCAAGGCCAAAGATTCCGTCGTGCCCGTCAAACCGAACTCCGGCGTGTTGCTCTTACCCACCACGTTGAAGCCGGTGTCGATGCAGGCCTGAATGTACGGCTCGGTCTGTTTGGCGATACTTGCAATCATCGCCCGCGAGCCTTGGGTCGTGCGCATTCCGGCGACGTCGTCCAGGTCTTTCACCAGAAATGGCACGCCGGCAAACGGACCCGCGAATTCGTTTGCCGCAGCGCGCGATGCCGCCTGCTTGAAGTCGGCGGTGACCACCGCATTGATCTTCGGATTCAGAGCCTCGATCCGCGCGATCGCCGCGTTGAGTACTTCGGTGGCCGAAGCATCTCCGTTCTTGATCATCTCGGCTTGCGCGATGCCGTCCAACTTGGAGAACGGGTCGCCCGCCTTGGCCCACGCCCGGTTCGATCGATGCCAGGCGCCGGCGAAAACGGCCGCCGCGGCAATGCGGGACGAACTTCGAACGAATTGGCGACGAGTGAGCTGCATGGATTCCACCTATTCGGATCGGGCCTCGAAGCGAATCCCCAGCGGGTCAAGCCGCCGGGTCCGGTCTCAGCATATCGCGTGTCGGACCGGTTTGCCAGAAAGATCCCCAACGAATCGCTTCCGGCCGATTCGCATCGAGAACCCATCCGGCGCGGATCCTGGGTTGGCGCGCTCCCGTTCGTCGACTCGTTCGCCTCTGCTGTGACCCGTCAGAAAATCGGGTATGGTAAACAACTCGCAAAAGCCATTGGCCGACGTTCACGTGCAAGGACCCCGACGATGACAAGTCGCTACGAAACGCTGCTCGACGACCTGACCGACGGTGTGCTAACTCTTACGCTGAACCGGCCCGATCGTCTCAATGCCTACACGCGCACGATGAGTCAGGAAATCATCGACTCGGTGCAACGGGCCAGCGAGGACGACGCGGTCCGCGTCATCATTTTCACCGGCGCGGGCCGAGGTTTCTGCGCCGGCGCCGATTTGGCCGAGGGCGGCAACACGTTCAAACGACCAGACAGCGAAGCGCCCGAGGGCGACGTGCAGCCCGACTCCGGCGGCCGCGTCAGCCTGGCGCTATACGATTGCAAGAAGCCGATTATCGCCGCCATTAACGGCCCGGCAGTCGGCGTGGGTGTGACCATGACGTTGCCCATGGACATCCGCCTGGCCAGCGATCAGGCCAAGTTCGGCTTCGTGTTCACACGGCGCGGGATCGTGCCCGAAGCGTGCAGCAGTTGGTTTCTGCCGCGGATTGTGGGAATTAGTCAAGCGGCCGAATGGGTACTCACCGGTCGAGTGTTCCTCGCCGCCGAAGCCCTGGCCGGCGGGTTGGTCAGCCGTGTGCTCGCACCCGACGAATTGCTGCCCGCGGCCCGACAGCTTGCCCGAGAAATCGCCGAGCACACGTCCGCCGTTTCGGTAGCGCTGGCACGGCAGATGTTGTGGAAGGCGCTCGGCGCAACGCACCCGCGCGAGGCGCACCGGATTGAGTCACAGGGGATTTTCCATATGGGCCGCTCGGCCGACGCGCGTGAAGGCGTCGAATCGTTTTTGGAAAAGCGCCCGGCTAAGTTTACGATGCGACCCAGTCGCGACATGCCGCCGCACTATCCGTGGTGGACGGAGTGACGATGCAGTAGCGGCGAGAGTGGGCGCCCGTCGCGGCGCCGGTACGTGGCGTGACGTCGCGCAATCGTCCGTCACCGCGTGCCTTGTCTCGTGTGGCGTCGCGAATCAGGCCGAACGCGCCTTGATCAGGTCGATGATCTCGTCGTCGGTCGGAAACCGGTCCACGTCGTGCTTGGAGAAGATCCGGTCGCCGTCAACCGTCACGTCGAACACGCCGCCTCCACCTTGGATGAGCGTGGCATCCACATCGAACTGGTCCTTCAAAGCGGCCGCCAAACTGGTGGCCTGGGGCGTGTAGTTTCACTGAACGCAGTATTTGATCGAGATGTCCATCGCGCCCTTTCCAGGTCAGCAAGAATCGACACAAGCTCCGGCACATGCACGTGCGCCGCGACACCGCTCATCCTAGGCAATCGGATGCCCGATGCCAATGCCGTTCGTGCGGACATAGGGGCAACCATCGCGGTGATTACGCCTGTTTCGGCACGGCCCAATGGCCCTGGCGATACGATCGGGCGAGCAGCGCGTCGGCCTCTGCATCGTCGATGAACCGTTCCCGCTCGGGATCGAATCGGAGCGAACGGCCAAGCCGCATCGCGATGTTGCCCAGGTGGCACAGCGACGTGGTGAGGTGTGCGATTTCGACGTCGGCATTGGCTTGCTGTTCGCCACGAATCGCCGCGACGAAGTTCGCCACGTGGTCCGGTGTGTCTTGCGGCTTGAGTGGCACGTCGAGATCGGCCCGTTGGTTGCGATCGAGCAAAACCTCGCACTTGCCGCGGCGGCTTAAGAACATCTGTCCGGCCGTGCCGTAGAACTCGACGCCGCTGTCGCAGTTGTGCGGATAGTTGGTCGACCAAAGTCGCTCTTCGTACACGAGCATTCGCTGCTTGCCGCCGGCCGCTGGGGCCGGATACTCAAAACAGACATGCTGCGTGTCGGGGAACTCGGCCGTGTCGTCGTACTCGTAGCGCCCACCCGCGGCGGAGATGAATTGCGGATGGCCCTCGACACCCAGACCCCAACGGGCGTAGTCGATGTCGTGGATTCCGTCGTTGCCAATTTCTCCGGTGCCAAATCGCCGCAGCCAATTCCAGCCCGAGAAGAACGTGTCGTGATAGGCGACCTCGGGCACGGGACCTAGCCAAAGTTCGTAGTTCAGCTCCGGAGGCGGCTCGATCGGTGTACCGTGTCCTGCGCTGCCGCGGCGCTGGATGTTCCAGGCTTTGGCGATCAGTACGTCGCCGATGATTCCCTCGCCCAACAACCGCACTCCTTCGGCGATGGTGCTGGTGCTGCGCACCTGGGTGCCGTGTTGCACGACGCGCTTGTTTCGCCGCGCCGCGTCGATCATCAGCCGACCTTCGCGCACGTTGTGCGAGCAGGGTTTTTCCACGTAGACGTGTTTGCCCGCCTCGCACGCCAGGATCGTGCCGGGAGCGTGCCAGTGGACCGGCGTGGCGTTGATCACAGCGTCGACCGACCGGTCGTCGAGGATCCGGCGAAAATCGGCGACTGGCTTCGCCGCGGAGCCAAACTGTCGGGCCGTCTCGGCCAGCCGGCCTTCGTGCGGATCGGCGAGGTAGACCACGTCGACGTCTTCACGATCGGCAAACACGCCGGCGTCGTACCGCCCCCGTCCTCCGCATCCGATTAAGCCGACGCGGAGGCGATCGTTTGCTCCGGCGGCGCGCGACGTTGTGGTCCAGGTCAGGGCCGTGGCGGCGGCAAGGCCAGCGCCAGACTGTTGCATGAAGTCGCGGCGAGTCGATTTGGCCATGAGAGCCTCCTGGTGCTTGCAAGCGGATCGGCAATTGGGGCTGGGCGCCTGCGTGCTCGCTCGACAACGCGACGGCGGTTCGCTTCGATAAGCCCGCTAGTTCAACGGGCGCACTTTGACGTTCTTGTACCAGACCTTGTGTCCGTGGTCCTGAAAACCAAGATAACCGCTACGGGCAAAGTCCTTCACCGCGCGCGGCTTGCCGCCGAGCTTGTACTTGTGCGGATCACCATCGGGGCAGTAACCCGGCTTGTCAAACTCGTCGCAGTGAATCTCGCTAGCCAATTGGTCATTTACCTTGACTTGGATATGATCGCCTTCGCAACGAACCTCGACCCTGTTCCACTCACCCGTTTTGTGAGCATAGTTCTTGGTCGTGCCGACCAGGTCGTAGATCGCGCCCATCGCGTGCTTGCCAGTGTCGTCGCCGGCCATGACTTGCACTTCGAAGCCGGTATTGACCGGGTCATTCGGGTTCTCGACGCGGAAGAAAATGCCTGAGTTGCAGCGCGGATCTTCCCAACGCACATCGCACTTGAGCACGAAATCGCCGAGCGGTTTTTCATGGATGATCAAATAGCCACCCGACTTGTACGGCACCAGCGCGCCATCTTCAATCTTCGTGGCGATCGGTTTGCCGTTGTTACACTTCCAACCGGTCAGGTCCTTGCCGTTGAACAGCAGTTGCCAACCGGCGGCTTTCTCGGCTTCGGTCAACGCGTTGTCGGCGGCGATCGACGCGTGGGCGGAGAGCAACAAACCCAAGACAACAAACAAGGCAAGAACTCGCATGGGGTACCCTTTACGGCGTGGGGTAAATCTCGGCGGATCAAGGTTGACAATTCATTTGAATATCGACAAAGCCGCCGGCCAATGCAAGCTACGCGGCAACCAGCCCGTAGCGATGAATCAGCCGTCGCTGTGCATGCTCGGCGCAATCCGCTGGTGATTCAACGCTCGAGGCGCAAGCGGCGCACCACGTGGCTGTGGCGATTTGCGTCACGGCTCCTGTTTCTCGGGCAATCCAAAGACGAAAATCGCATTGCCCGCGGCCAGCACGATCTGTTGGTGGCCGTCAACCGCAAACGCCATGGGGTTGGCGCGGACGGCGCCTCCTGTTTGAAACTGCCAAAGCGGCTTGCCAGTTTGGTCGTCGAGAGCGAAGACGTTGCCTTCGTTAGTGCCGCCGAACACGAGCCCTCCGGCCGTCGACAGCACGCCGGCCCAGGGCGGCGAGAGCAGTTCGAAGTCCCACAACTTCTCACCACTGTCGACGGCCAATGCGCGAACTACGCCCGAGGCTTGATCGCCCGATAGCGCCTGTTCGCCGCCGCCGAGAAACGGCTGGCCTGGTTCGTAGTCCGCGTCGGTTTTGAAGTAGTAGGAACCCATCTGTCGGACGGCGACGTAGAGCATCTTCGTGCGTCGGCTGTAGGAAGGACTGAACCAGTTCGTGGCTCCTTGCAAGCTGGGATACACCAGCGTGCCCTTTTCACTTGGCTCCATGCCGGGAATGAGAATCGGCCGGCCGTGCTCGTCAATTCGCTCGGCCCACGTTTGTTTAGCATAGGCCGCCGCGTGCAGGAATTCGCCCGTCGAGCGATCGAGCACGTAGTAAAACGCATTGCGATTGGCCATCACAACGAGTTGTCGGTCGCGGCCGCGAAACTCGGTGTCGACCAGCACGGGGATCTGGCATGCGTCCCAATCGTGAACGTCGTGCGGCGTGAACTGAAAATGCCACTTCAAGCCGCCGCTGTCCACGTCCAGCGCGACCAAAGAACACGTATAGAGGTTGTCCCCGGGGCGCAAATCGCCGTTCCAATCCGGGCCCGGATTGCCGACGCCCCAATAGAGCAGCTTCAACTTCGGATCATAGGCGCCGGTGACCCATGTTGGCCCGGCGCCGGTCTTCCAGCTCTCGCCGCCCCAGGTCTCGTTGCCCGGTTCGCCAGGCGCAGGGATGGTCCAAAAACGCCAAAGTCGCTGGCCGGTCGCGGCGTCGTACGCGTCGAGAAACCCCCGGATGCCGGCTTCGCCGCCGCTGATGCCAATGATGATTTTGCCGTCGACTGCCAGCGGGGCGGCCGTGATCGCGTGGCCCGTCTTGTTGTCGGCCACTACGACGTCCCACCGTACCGCACCCGACTTTGCGTCGAGTGCCACCAGATGGGCATCCAGCGTGCCGACGAAGACCGTCTCGTCCAGGACGGCCACGCCCCGATTGACCGGCGGAAAACCGATGTGCCGTACCTCGCGCGGCATCGCCGGCGACCAGCTCCAAAGACGTCGGCCCGAGCGTACGTCCAACGCCGTGACCGTACTGGGCGGCTCGGTGACGTACATCACGTCATCAACAACCAGGGGCGTTGTCTCAATCAGGCCGGCATGGCGAATCTGGTAGACCCAGCTCGTTCGTAGCCGGCTGACGTTCTGCTTCGTGATCTGATCGAGCGACGAGTAGCGATGCGCGGAATAACTTCCGGAATAGGTCAGCCAGTTTGCGTCGCCGCTATCGGCATGCACGAGCCGGTCGTAGGGCACTTGCGCATCCGCCGCGACCGGCAGGGCCGCCGTCGCTACGAGCAGGAATCCGCGGAGCCAGTTCATTGAGTATCTCCCCGTAGTCCGGCCAGGTACGCAACCAGGTCGTCGACGTCGCGCGCGTCGAGCTGCTGCTCGTAGCTGGGCATCATGCTGCCGCCCGCTTTGCGAAAGCCGATGAGCTTGTCCTTGCGCAGCGAGTGAATGCGATTCTGCGCGTCGCGCAGTTGGATGGTAAAGGTATCTTCGTTGATCCGCATTCCGGTGACGACGCGCCCGTCATCGAGTGCGGCAACCACGACCAGATAGGCGGCATAGCCGGCCTCGTTCTTGGGGCTGTTGGTGCCAGGATGCATCAAGGCTTTGCGCAGATAGTCCGAGCCACGCTGCGAACCGATATCGCTCAGGTCCGGCCCGATTCCCCCGCCCTGCCCCGCGACCAGGTGACACTTGCCGCAACCCTGCGTCACGAATACCTGGCTTCCGCGATCCGCATCGCCCGGCAGCGACTCCTCCTCGGCGTGTCCCAACGACCGCACGTAGCGAGCGACTTGCTCGATCTGTTGATCGTTCAAGAACCAATTGCCCGGCATGGCCGTGCCCGGGATGCCGTCCTTCACGATCAACTCCAACTGCTGATCGTTGGCGGCGTGGCGCAAGACCGGTCGAGTGAGGTTCGCTCCGGTGCCACCTGCGCCGTGCATTCCGTGGCAACGGGCGCACTGCGTTTCGAACAGGTGGCGGCCATCGGAAAGGTCCGTTGTGCCAGCCGCTTTGGCAGGCGATGTATCATCGGGCTCCGCCGCATCGGGCGACGCGTCGGAAGGCCGATCCGCCGGTGGTCCGCCGTTCGCGCCATGCGCTGCCGACCAAAGTACCAGCGCCGCCGCCGCAATCCATGTGACTCGAATTCGCCACTTTAGAGTCGCCTTGCTTGCATACATCGTACGAATGTCCGGATTCGAGACGGTCAGCCCTGGTGCCGCGATTCTAATGGCTACCGGTTCTGCCAGCGAGCCGGCCGTGGTTTGACCATCGCCCCGGGGCACGCCAGCGTATGGCAGGCAGACGATCCGTGCGTTCGCTGCGCCGTACGCACGGTACCGCGTCAGATGAGCTCGCGGATGGGTTCGCCATCGGCCAGAATCGGTATCGGCCGACCGCTGAAGTCGAGGAACGAATCTTGGCCGTTGATACCCAGGTGCCTGTAGACGGTCGCCAGTAGGTCTTGCGGCGTGAGCGGTCGTTCGGCCGGGTACTCGCCCTTCGAGTTGGTCGCACCGATGACCTGTCCCGTCTCAATGCCCCCGCC
>CALFYT010000113.1 GCA_937952415.1 uncultured Planctomycetaceae bacterium
TGCGACACGGTGCGAATACCTGCCGTACCTGATGCAAGGTCGTGCAAACTGTTGCAACGCGTTCTGAGAATTCTGAGAGCGCTTTCGGGCGTTTCGAAACAGCGAGCTCCACCGCGTGATGATCTGGAACGTGCGGGGCGGTGATTCCCTCGGCCGACGTTGGCTGCGGTTATCATTCTCGTCCGCCCGTTACATCAACGTGCGGGGCGGACCGAATCGTCCTCACAAGCGAGAACACCGAAATGCGCTCCCAGAATTCTCAAAACTCGGCCGAGCAGTCCCAGGACCACGGTTCTGGGAATATTGGGAGCGCTTTCGGCTCCCCCGGGGGGCGCGTAGGTACTTTTTCGCGCCTCGCCGATGGTTTCCCACGCCCCGCTCGGCCGCCCAAGACATAGTCCGTCCGTCCAGCATCTGGAGACGTAAATCCTTATGAAGCTTCGTGATCGAATCAAGGAGCTGCGCCGCGTCAAAGCGAGCGACATTTTACCGAACCCGGCCAACTGGCGGACGCATCCGAAGGCCCAGCAAGACGCAATGCGCGGCATCTTGGCCGAGGTCGGGATCGCCGACGCGCTGCTGGTGCGCGAGACCCCGGACGGGTTGCAACTGATCGACGGGCACCTGCGAGCAGACGTGGCCCCGGACAGCGAGTGGCCCGTCCTGGTGCTGGACGTCGACGACCGGGAGGCGGCAAAGCTCCTGGCGACTGTCGATCCGCTGGCCGCAATGGCCGAGACCGACCCCGAGAAGCTCGAGGCGCTGCTGCAGCAAGTCGATACGGACAGCGACGCGCTCCAGCAACTACTGGTGCAACTGGCTGCCGAGGCCGGGATCGAGGATGACGACGCCGAGATCATTGAGGACGAGGTTCCCGAACCCCCAGCGGAGGCCACTACGAAGCCGGGCGACCTGTGGATCCTTGGTGACCACCGCCTGATATGCGGCGATTCGGGCAAGCCGGAGGACGTCGATCGCCTGGTGGACGGCGCCACGATTCATCTCGTCAATACCGACCCGCCATACAACGTCAAGGTCGAGCCGCGCAGCAACAACGCGATCGCCGCCGGCCTGAGCTCCTTCAGCGGACCCAAGCATCACCAGTCGCTCGACCTGGCACGGCACCCCGAGAAGTCCAAGCCGACCGGCAAGCAGCTCCGTGCCAAGGACCGTCCACTAACCAATGACTTCGTCTCGGAGGCGGCGTTCGACCAGCTACTCCACGCCT
This sequence comes from uncultured Planctomycetaceae bacterium, assembly GCA_937952415.1. GTDB lineage: Bacteria > Planctomycetota > Planctomycetia > Pirellulales > PALSA-1355 > CALFYT01. The sequence continues at coordinate 1,229 of CALFYT010000113.1, forward strand.
GGTTTGGAAACATCGCCCGGGTGCTCGAGCCCGGTCGCGCGTTCTACATCTGGGGTGGGTATGCCAACTGCGCCAACTACCCGCCCGTGCTGAAGGCGTGCGAGCTGTACTTCTCACAGGCCGTGATCTGGGTCAAGGAGCACCCGGTGCTGACCCGCAAGGATTTCATGGGCAACCACGAGTGGTGTTTTTACGGCTGGCGGGAAGGGGCCGCGCATGTCTTCGTCGGCCCGACGAACGCAGTCGATGTATGGACGATCAAAAAGATCAACCCGCAAAGCATGGTCCACCTGACAGAGAAACCCGTCGAGCTCGCAGGTCGTGCGATGCGGTATTCGTCGCGCCCGGGCGAAAACGTCCTCGACCTGTTCGGTGGCAGCGGCAGCACGCTGATCGCCGCGGAGCAGACTGGCCGCCAAGCGTACCTGATGGAACTTGACCCACTCTACTGCGACGTAATCGTTCAGCGCTGGGAGAAGTTCACCGGGCAAAAGGCCGAGCGGGCCGGGGAGGCGACGTGAGCGCGACGTTTGGCCCACGTGGCGGCCGGTGGCCCGGCTTGGCCAGGAACGCGACCAACAAGAAAACGCCCCGACGTTCGCGACGCGGGGCGTTGGGCGGAAGCCCGGCCCGGGCCCTACTTGGCGGCGGCGAACTTGCCGCGTTCGGTTTTCTTGAAACGGGCCTCTTTGCCCTTGGCTGCCACTTCACGAATGATCGCGGAATAAAGCGTGGCCCAGGGGGTCACACCGCCGGGGCTTGTCCACAGGCCTTTGGCCGCCATCGCCTCGATCATCTGCTTGGCGTTCATCGGCTCTTTCACCGAGGCCAGAACTTGGGCTGCGGCGTCCAGAGCGCTCAGATTCTTCGGCTTCCCGTTGCCTGCGGGCTTGGCCTTCTTGGCGCGTGCCGCCTTGGGGACCTTCGAGGTCTTGCGCTTCGGGGTGGCCTTCTTGGTTCTCTTCTTCGTAGCCATGATTCGACTCCTCAGAAACGTGTGCGATGGTTTGGCTGCCATCATCAGGCCCGCGGAACCACCCGCGGACGACGCCAGCCGGCCGTGGCCGGGCCAGCGTTTCGGCTTACAGACCCAGCTCTTCCATCACGCGGCTGAGCTCGTCGACGCCCAACATGTCGGTGAGCGTGTCGGCGAACCATTCCGCCTGCCGCAAGCCCTTCAGTGCCTCTTCGTTGGCCGGCTTGTAGAACGCGGCCGGTTGCAGGAACGCGATGATCGTGGCCACGCCCTCCGGCGACAGGTTGTCGCGGATCACCTTCTCGAAAGCCTCCTGGTCGACCACCCCGCTCATTCGTTCGTCGTTGTTCTTCGCGTGCATCGTTCGGCTCCTCGTCGTTCGTGGGAATGCCCCGTCGGGACAGTCACAGAGGAGCCATGCGTTGCGAAGAACATCAAGCGCTCCTGCGCGGATTTACACCAGAATCCGGCAGATTCTTTTCAGGCGGAAACGGCGGCGGTTTCGCTTGACTGCGCGCGAATTCGGACATGTCCCGATTCGGTACGGAGTCAACAATGCCCAGCCGCTGACGCGATCGGCGATCCGCGACGCAAGAACCACTGTCCTCGTGGTTTGCTGGGGCGGAATGAGAGAAGATGGTCGTTAGGCCCGGTCAACTCAACTGGCCTGCGGACGACAACGGCCTTGTGGGAATTCTCCGCAAGTCGGCTTGTGCGGGCGGTCGATGATGATGGTGATAGGGTCGCAACGTCATTGGGTTCACGTATGCAAGCGTTGGTCTCCAGCTTGATGGCAGTTCTGTTGCTGGCAAACGCCGTAGTCGGCTGCTGTCGGCACGCCGTCCTGGACTGCGCGACAGCCGATGGGTTCGGCGCTACGGTAGCCAAAGCCGAACCGTGCTGCCAGCACGAGCCGGACGAGCACGGCCAGCCGCACGGACCGGGCGGCTGTACCGTGGAATGCTACGGAGCCTGCACCTACTTGCCGCCCGAGAGAAGCGACACAGACTTGGCCGACGGGGTTGCACCGCTCGACCTAGTGCCGTTGATCCATCCATTGCTCACCACAGGATGCGACGGCCCCGCGCGGCCAAGTGCCGCCTTGCCTGCGACCGGCTACTCTCCACCGGTGCGCCTCCATCTTCTGCATCAAAGCTTGCTTGTTTGATGCGTTGTTGCGCAGCCTAAGCCTTCACGGTAGTGGGTGCGCCTCGTCTTAATGCGTCCAGGGATTCTCTCTGGCTGATGCGCCGCAAGATTGTGCCGAATGGCCGCCCTATGGTGGTCACCGGAACCGACCTTGACCCCGCGTACCTCTTTAATTGCGTGAAAGGAATCAACATGAAAGCCTATCTCTTGCTAGCCGCGGCTGTGGCGGCTATCGGACAGCCGACGCTGGCTCAAACGACATCGGCCGACGCTCAGCAGACGCTTGCTCAGGCAAGTGCCGTGCAAAAGTACACGTTCCTCCTTTTCTACAAAACGAACAATGCCGCGACGCAGGCCATGCTGCAGACGCTCAAGCGCGGGCTGGCCAATCGCAGCAACGAGGCGACGATTGCCTATGTAGATGCCTCCAATCCGGGCCAACAAGCGCTCGTGCAGCGATACGGCGTGGGGCGGGCTCCCATGCCCTTGACGATCGCCGTGGCTCCGAATGGTGCTGTGACCGGGCTATTCGCTGCAAAACTCTCCGACCAACAGATCGCCGGCGCCTTTGTCACGCCGACCATGGCCAAGTGCATGAAGTCGATGCAGCAAGGTCGGCTCGTTCTGGTTTGCGTGAGTGGAACCGCTGGTGCGACTACGCCGCAAGCAGTGCGTGACTTTCAAGCGGACCCGCAGTTTGCGAACCGAACGGACGTGCTGTCCCTGCAGGCGAATGACCCCGCCGAAGCCGAGTTTCTCGGGCAACTGAAAATCGACGGCCAAGCGCTGCATGGAACAACAACGGCGTTTCTCGCGCCGCCGGCCGTGCTGGTTGGCAAGTTCGGGCCTGCGGCTACGAAAGCGGAAATGGCGGCAGCGTTGCACGCGGCTGGAAAGTGCTGCGACGATCCGAATTGCAAGCACGGTCAAGGTGGCCGGTAAGCCAATCCGCACCCGAGTTCCACGAGGAAATCGCCATGAACCTTTTAACGATCGTATGGAAGGAGCTGCGGGAACGTCCCACGGCCATGATTACAAGCACTCTGGCAATCCTGTTGGGTGTCACCGCGCTAGTGGCAATACGCCACCTGACCGTCTTCTCGGAACGCGAGGTGGGCCGACAGCTCAACATGCTCGGCGCCAACATCCTTATTCTGCCGAAGACGGCATCCTTGCAGGACTATTACTCGGCGGACAACAACGGTTTGACCCTTCCCGAAGAGCACGTCGACCAGATCATGCTGGCGGCGTTGACAGGTGTCGAGAAACTGTCGCCTAAGCTGTGCGTGCCGACTGATATCGAGGGCCACAAAGTCACGTTGACCGGCATTCTGCCGCAGAGCGAGTTTGAGGCCAAAGCCGCCTGGCAGACGGCGACGTTGTTCAAGCAACAGCACGCCGGTTGCAAGAAGGCGAGTTGCGGGCCGAAGCCCGAAGACATGAAGCCCGAAGCACTGGCCACGCAACGAACGATCGAGCGACTGGGCGACGACGATGCCGTGCTCGGCACCGACGTAGCCGAGACTCTGAATCTTCGTCCGGGAGATGCCGTCACGCTGTTCGGCGAGAAGTTCAAAGTGCTGGCCGTACTGCCTCCGACTGGAACTGTCGATGATAGCCGCGTATTTGCGCATCTGCATCGCGTACAGCAGTTGGCTGGCACTGGCCAGGTGGTCAGCGCGATCGAGCTCATGGGGTGCTGCGACGATGCCGCCGGCGGGCTCGTGCCGCAGCTTGGCGAGCTGCTGCCCAACAGCAAGGTCGTGACCATTTCGCAAGTCATACAAACCCAAGTGGGCGTGAACCGGCTGATGGCTGGAGCATCAGTATTTGTTCTGGTCGTGCTCGTGCTGGTAGGCGGAGCGAGCGTGCTGAGCACGATCTCCTCCAACGTGCGGGAGCGACGGCGAGAAATTGGCACACTCATGGCACTCGGCGCCACGCCGCGTCTGGTGTTGCAGTTGTTCCTGCTCAAGGCGCTTTGGCTGGGCGTCGTCGGGGGACTCGGCGGCAGCGCGCTGGGAGTCGCGATTGCCGTGCTGGTCGGTCCGGCATGGGTCGGAATTGCAATTCGGCCCCTGTTTGACGTTGCTGCGCTGGCGTTCGGTGCGGCTTTGGTCGTTACCTTGCTGGCCGCGTATTGGCCGGCAAGGCAAGCGGCTCGACTCGATCCTTGCATCTGTTTCCGGGAGGTTTAGGGCCATGATTCGTCTACGGGATGTGAACAAGGTCTATCGGCGTCGCGGCGAGGAGGTTGTTGCATTTCGATCCACGTCGCTGGAGATCGCTGTCGGCGACTACGTGGCGATCGTGGGTCCCAGCGGCAGCGGCAAGACGACCTTGTTGTCGATGCTCGGCGGGATGTTGTCCCCCGACGCGGGCCAGATCTGGGTCGACGGCACTTCGGTCTACGAGTGCTCGACTAGGGACCGGTCAGCGCTGCGCCGCGACAAAATCGGTTTCGTGTTTCAGACGTTCAACCTGGTGCCCTATATGTCCGCCGTGGAGAACGTTCAGGTGCCATTGTATCTGTCGGGCGTTTCGAAAACCCAACAGCGCGAGCGGGCGGTCGAACTGCTGGAGCGCGTAGGGTTGGGGGAGCGGTTGCATCACAAGCCCAGTGAGATGAGCATCGGCCAGCAACAGCGCGTGGCACTGGCACGCACGCTGGCCAATCGTGCGCCCGTGATTCTGGCTGACGAGCCGACCGGCAACCTTGATCCCGAAAGCAGGGAGTGTGTGCTCGACTTTTTCGCGGAACTCCACGGCGAGGGGCATACAATTGTTGTCGTGACGCACGACGCAGTTGCGGCAGGGGCGTCTCAGCGAACGCTCGCATTGCGCGACGGAACAATCGCGATAAATGCTTCCAAGGAGCCGGCAAAAGCGGCATAGTAGGACACGGAGTTTTTTACCCATTGATTACCATGGCGACAGTAGTCTTCAAAATTCAGGGCATGGACTGCGCCGAGGACGTTGGCGCGCTTCGGGCCGAGCTTGCGCCGCTGTCGGGCGTGGACGATCTGGCTTTCGACGTCCTCAACGGCAAGATGACGGTCAACTACTCGGAAAAGCAAGTTTCCCCAGAGGATCTCGTTGCCGCCGTCGCAAGAGCCGGATTGCGGGCTGAGCCATGGCAGGAATCCGTAGCAGCCTCTGAGCCCGGCGGCTGGGTCCGTTGGGGGCGCACCGTCATGACGTCGATCAGCGGTTTGTTGCTGGTGGCCGGGCTGACAACTCACGTGGCTACCAGCGGCTGGCGGGCGGCAATCGGAGGCCAAGAGGGCCTCTCGATGCCGCTTGCAAGCAGATTCCTATACCTTGGCGCGTTAATCGCCGGCGCTTGGTACGTCGCTCCCAAAGCCTGGCGGGCGTTGTTCCGGCTGCGTCCCGACATGAACTTGCTGATGACGGTGGCCGTGATCGGGGCGCTTGTTATCGACGAGTTTTTCGAGGCGGCCGCGGTTGCCTTTCTGTTTGCCTTGTCGTTGGCCCTGGAATCTTGGAGCGTGGGCCGGGCCCGACGGGCGATTGGCGCCCTGATGTCGCTGAGCCCACAAACGGCGCGCGTGCTCGGTGCTGACGGTACTGAGGAAATTGTTGAGGTGGCCGACGTGAGCGTCGGTAGCACGATCGTTGTGCGGCCGGGCGACAAGTTCCCGCTGGACGGCAGGATCGCCAAAGGAGAAACGACCGTCAATCAGGCACCCATCACCGGTGAATCGTTGCCAGTCGCCAAGTCGGTTGGCAACGAGGTCTATGCCGGAACGATTAACGAGGACGGAGCCGTCGAGTTCGTGACGACCAAGCCGGCCGAGAACACGACGCTGGCACGAATTATTCGCATGGTTGGCGATGCCCAAAGCAAGCGATCACCAAGCGAGCAGTGGGTCGAGCGATTTGCCCTCTACTACACGCCCAGCGTGATGGCGCTGGCATTGGCCGTGATGGTCTTGCCGCCGTTTGCCTTGGGCGGTGCCTGGTCGACATGGTTTTATCAGGGACTCGTGCTGTTGGTTATCGCTTGCCCCTGCGCGCTGGTGATCTCCACGCCGGTGAGTATCGTCGCCGCGCTGACCACGGCGGCGCGTCAGGGCGTGCTCATCAAAGGCGGGCCGTACATGGAGGCGCCAGCCCGGCTCAAAGCCGTCGCGATGGACAAGACGGGAACACTGACTGAGGGTCATCCTGAAGTACGGCGCGTCATTCCGCTATCGGGTCATACCGAAGCGGAGGTGTTGGAAATCGCGGCCGCCGTCGAGGCGCGATCCGAGCACCCGTTAGCAAAAGCCGTGGTCCGCGCCGCCGAGTCGCGGAACATTCGGCCGCCCGCAGCGGAGGACTTGCAGGCCATAAAGGGCAAGGGCGCCAGGGCGACGGTCGGCGGCCAACAGGTTTGGCTTGGCTCACATCGGCTGTTGGAGGAGCGCGGACAAGAAACTCCGGACATGCACGAAGAGTTGGAAGCCATGGAACGTGACGGTTCCAGCGTGGTGGTAGTTGGGAGAGATGGGCATGTCTGCGGCTTGATTGCCCTGGCCGATCGGATACGACCGGACGCCAAAACCGCCTTGGAGCGAATGCGTGCCTCCGGCATTGATCAGATCATCATGCTCACCGGTGACAATCGAGGAACAGGTGAGGCCATCGGCCGTGAGGCTGGGGTCGACGAGGTGCGCGCGGAACTGCTGCCCGAGGACAAGGTCGCGGCGATCGAAGAATTGGTCCGTCGCCACGGGCAGGTTGCGATGATCGGCGACGGTGTCAACGATGCGCCAGCCATGGCCCGAGGAACCCTGGGCATCGCGATGGGGGCGGTAGGAACTGACGCAGCGCTGGAGACAGCCGACATTGCCTTGATGGGTGACGATCTGCTCGGCGTCGCGTGGCTCATCGGACATTCCCGCAGGACGCTCTCGATCATCCGCCAGAACATCTTTGCCTCGCTAGCAGTGAAAGCAGTGTTTGTCGTGTTGACGCTTCTGGGCCACACCTCGCTGTGGACAGCGATCGCGGCCGATACGGGAGCGTCTTTGGCTGTGATATTCAATGGACTGCGATTGTTACAACCGAAAAGATAAACAGAGACCCGCAACGAAGCCCCCCGCCTCTACAAATCCCGCCCGTGTGAACAAGGAAGTTCTCATGCGAACCACAGACGGTGCTCGCGTTCTGCCCAAGTCGATGCCCACGAGCCTTGCGATCTGCACCATCGCGATTGTATTGATCTTGGGACATGCCCCAAGGCTATTCGCTCAGTCACAGACGGTGTCAGCCCGTAGACAATCTGCGCCGCCGGCCGAGCCGCAATCCGCCTTGATTCAACACAGACTTCCAACTCCAAAGTCGCACGAGAGTATTCCTAGCGGGGCGCCGCAGCCCGGCGGGACGGTAGACAGCTTGACGCTGGAAGAGCTGGAAGGCATCGCATTGCAGAACAATCCAACACTTGTTCAGGCGTCGGCCCAGGTTCAAGCGGCGCAGGGTCAATGGTTACAGGCGGGCTTGCGTCCAAACCCAATCATCGGATATCAGGCTAGCGAGGTCGGCAATGAGGGTCAATCCGGGCAGCAGGGGGCGTTCATTACTCAGGAATTAGTTCGCCGCAACAAACTGGAATTGAGCCGCCTGGCCGGCAGCCAAGCAGTCGTCCAGGCCCGACAAGATTTTGCCGCCCAGCGGCTGCGGGTGCTGAACGACGTGCGCGCAGAGCACTTCAACGTGCTGGTGGCTCAGAGAGCCATGGAGTTGACGCAGGAACTCCAATCGATAACCCGCCGAGCACTGGAAACCACCGATCAACTGTTTCGGGGTAAACAAGTAGCCTACGCCGACTTCCTCCAGGCGCGTATCGAGTCCAACTCGGCGGACATTGCTGTGGAAAATGCACGCAACCGGCATACTGCCGCGTGGCGGAGATTGTCGTCCGTCGTTGGGGTACCGAGCATGGTTGCGCGAAGAGTTAGCGGAAGTGTGGAACCTCCACCGGACGACTTCGAATGGGAAGCAACGCTTACGCAACTTCTCACGCAGAGTCCGCAATTGGCCAGCGCACGGTTCGGTGTATCTCGCGCGCGAGCGGTTCTCGAACGCGCACGGGTGGAGCCCGTCCCCAATTTCGTCGTGCAGGCGGGGGTTCAGTATGACAACGCGTCGCAGTACACGATTGCCAACGTTCAGGTGGGCATTCCCGTTCCCATCCTTAATCGAAACCAAGGAAACATTCAAACGGCATTCGCGGACTTGCGCAATGCTCAGGCCGAGGTCGGCCGACTCGAGCTGAGCCTCCGCAATCAGCTCGCTTCGGTGTTCGAAAACTACGCGAATTCGCGCAACCAGGTTGAGAAATACACCACGAATATCCTTCCAGACGCTCGATCGGCCGTCGACCTGATTACCAAGGGATATCAACAGCAGCAATTCAGCTTCCTGACGTTATTGACGGCGCAGCGAACCTATACGCAAGCCAGCCTCGCATACTTACAGGCTCTACAGCAACACGGCGTGAGCCGAGTGGCATTGGAGGGCTTGCTCCTTACCGGGAGCCTTCGAGAAGCGCACGCGATTGATGTGCCGAGGGTCGACACCGGTATAGCGCCGGTATTTGGGCCAGGCCAGCCGCTGGTCGAGACCCGATAGTGTTTTGGGGCCCGCCGCTGCCTTGCGTGAAGGCTATCGAGCGTGATGGCGCAAGGCGACGCCGTGTCCGGTTGATTACTTGTCGATTCGGCCACCGACTCGGCCGGTTTAGCTCAAGATTACGTCTGCTCTTGACCGAAGTGAACCGGAGTCGTAGACTCAATATACGTTGTATTGGATCGAATAGGACAGGCTTCTAGAAGGTTGGACTGGCAGTGCGTAGTGTCGTAGTTCTACTCATCCTGCCTCGCATCTTGTTGTGCCCGATGCTCTGCGCGGGGGCATCGGAGACATCGTGCGATAAGACGGATTTGAGCTGCGAGGCGCATCAAGTTACGACCGACTGTCGCAACTGCGATCCATGTCGAGACGAAGCTCCCTGCCCGGATCATGACGGATGCCAGTCGGGGTGTGTTTGTAACGGGCTTCTTTCGCCATCCGAATCTCGCGATGCGGCATTCTCGGCCGCTGATCTTCCTACATGGCTCCACGCGAGCGACACGCTTGCGTCTCTCTCGGCGCATGCTGCGCTTGACCGATGGGAGCGAGAATTGGCTATAGGGCCGCTGTCCGGCCTCGCGATCCGTCTCTCTCTTGCCTCGCTACTACTCTGATCGCTCCCTCCACCGCGACCGCCTGGGCCGGCCCTTTTGCGTCGGCTCGGCGAGCGGGCTGGCATTTGCCGGCTAATGGCTCCATCGTTGTTTGAAGTAACGTCGGGCCGTGACGGAGAGATGGAGGTCGACGTCCGTTTCCGTGGCTTTCCAATGGAGCGCGCGTTTCACATAGAGAGCGTATTCATGAGTACCATGACAACTGATCGATCTGTTGATGCGGATCGAAACACTCCGGAACAGGATCAATCGGCGACAGAAACCTCCGGTCGCATTAGCCGGCTCGTAGCGTTCGTCGTTCATCAGATCCCCACGGTCCTCCTGCTGGCTTCGCTGGCAGGTCTGGGAGCCTATGGCCACTGCTCGCATTGGCGGCTGCCGAAGTTTTCATCACTATCGGGCGCCTATGTTGCGGAACGCGCGGACTGGTGCGAAGAGCATGGCGTTCCGGAGTCGCAGTGCGTTGAGTGCAATCCCAGCTTGATGTCCGATGTACCGGACTATGGGTGGTGTGCGGAGCATGGCGTCCACAATTGTCCTTTGCACCATCCGGATGTGGCCCAACTGAAACAGACGCTGGTCGTCGCCGAAGCTGATCTCGCTCGTGCGGCGAGGGCATTGGCGACTCGGCCGCGAAAAGCGAACAACAGTGTCTGCAAGTTCTATCGGCAACGGATTCAATTCGCGTCGCTTGAGTCGGTGAAGCAGGCTGGCGTGGACGTGGAACTCGTCGACCGCCAGCCGGTCAGCGAGTCGATCGCTGCCAACGGGGAGATCACGTACGACCAGACCCGAGTTGCCAACCTCTCCTCGCGTGCCGCCGGTGTGATCTGGAAGGTGAGAAAGATCGTTGGCGATCCGGTGCGTGCTGGAGAGATCTTGGCGGTCGTGGACTCAATGCGGATCGGCCAGACAAAAGGCGAACTGGTAGATGCTCTCGTCGAGGAAAACCTTCAACGAATCAACGTCGAACGTCTTCGTGAAATTGGCGACGGCGTGATCGCCGGCAGGCAAATGCTCGCCGCTGAGGCGGACTACGAGAAGGCCCACGTTGATGTACGGAAGAAACAGCAAACGCTGGCGAATCTGGGATTACACGTCGATCTCGACGTGCTCAGGGAATTGTCGATTGACGACCAAGTTGAACGTCTACGAGTGGTGGGACTAGACGATCTTGTCGGCACTGCGGGCAGCTCGCACGTAGCCAACTCGAATCTCGTACCTATTCGAGCGCCGATGGACGGCGTGGTCGTCGATCGCCGTGTTGTCGCCGGCGAAGTCGTCGATACTTCGACGGTTCTGTTTCAAATCGCCGACACACGCCGAATGTGGCTCACGCTGAGTGTACCCGTCGAGGAGGCGAGCCGACTTGCCGTGGGACAGGCGGTTCGATTTCAACCAGACGGGAATGACCAAGAAGTATCTGGCAAGCTCACTTGGATTAGCACTGCGGCCGACAGCCAGACGCGGATGGTCAAGGTGCGGGCTGATCTGCCCAACCCAGACGGTCGTCTGTTGGAGGAAACGTTCGGTTCAGGAGGAATCATCTTGCGCGAAGAACCCGAGGCGATCGTGGTCCCTAAGGAGGCGGTCCATTGGGAGGGCTGTTGCCAGATTGTGTTCGTGCGCGACAAGGGTTACTTCGATAGCCCTGAAAGCCCCAAGTTGTTTCATGTGCGTACCGTCCGAACGGGAGTGCAAAACGGCAAGTTCACCGAGATCGTGGCCGGAGTCCTCCCAGGCGAGGTCGTGGCGACGAAGGGAAGTGGCGTACTACGAGCGCAGTTGCTCAAGAACAATCTCGGCGAAGGCTGTACTTGCGTGGCGGAGTAAGGAGACTCACAAATGCTCAACTGGATTATCGATTTTTCGTTGCGGCATCGAGCGCTGGTCATTCTGGGAGCACTGCTGCTGGTCGCCGTCGGAGTTTTCTCCTTACAACAACTGGACATCGATGCCTTTCCCGACACAACGCCGGTTCAAATTCAGATCAACACGGTCGCCCCTTCCTTGTCGCCCGAGGAGGTCGAGCGACAGATCACGTTTCCGGTCGAGCAGGCGATTAGTGGCCTGCCAGGCCTGGAAGACTTGCGGTCGATCTCCAAGTTCGGCCTCTCGCAAGTGGTGGTCATCTTCGAGGACCGGATCGACATCTACTTTGCCCGGCAGCTTATCAATGAGCGGCTGAGCACGGTCGAACTGCCCGAGACCATCCAACGCCCACAGATGGGGCCAGTCGCGACGGGCTTAGGCGAGGTCTTCCATTACGTTCTCACTTACGAGGGTGTCGACTTCTCGAAAGTGCCCCAACAGGACCGCGTCGAGCGGCTGACCGAACTGCGGACGCTCCACGACTGGGTGGTCAAGCCGCAACTTCGCTCCGTGCCCGGCGTGGCGGAAGTAAACAGTTGGGGTGGCTATGAGAAGCAATACCAGATCCGGCTCGACCCCGACCGTCTCATTAAGTACGGCTTGACGTTCGAGCAGGTGGCCGAAGCCGTCACGAAGAACAACGACAACGTCGGTGGCGGTTGGATCGCCGACCGCGGCCAACTGCAACTCGTGCACGGCGTGGGTCGCACCGTCAACATCGGGCAGATCGAAAACATCGTCATCACGTCGAAAGACGGCGTGCCAATCCGGGTTCGCGACGTGGCCGGTGTGCAAATTGGCCACGAGATCCGCCGCGCAGCCGTGACGGCCAACGGACAAGGCGAAGCGGTCCTCGGCCTGGGATTCATGCTCATGGGCGAAAACAGTCATGAGGTGACGTGGGCACTCAAGAACAAACTAGAGGATGTCAAGAAGACCCTACCGCCCGGCGTGACCATACAGACGGTTTACGACCGTACGGAACTCGTTGATCACGTCATCGAGACAGTCCAGAAAAACCTCTTCGAGGGGGGCCTGCTGGTCATCGCCGTGTTGTTTATTTTCCTGGGCAACCTGCGAGCCGGGCTGATCGTGGCGGCGGCTATTCCGCTGTCGATGCTCTGCGCTTTCTCAGGGATGCTGCGGTTCGGCGTGGCTGCCAGTCTTTTGAGCCTGGGGGCGATCGACTTCGGTCTGATCGTGGATAGTTCCGTCGTCATGATCGAGAATTGCGTGCGTCACCTAGCGCACGGCCAGACCGGAAGAAGCCGGCTGGAGATCATCCGGGACGCCGCGATCGAGGTCCGCAAGCCGACCATGTTCGGCGAGTTGATTATCATGATCGTGTATCTGCCGATCCTAACGCTGGAAGGGGTCGAGGGTAAGCTGTTCCGGCCCATGGCGCTGACCGTGATTTTTGCCCTGGCCGGTTCGATGATCCTCTCGCTCACGCTAATGCCGGTGCTTGCCAGCATCTTTCTGCCACGGCGCGTCGAGGAGCGCGAGCCGCTGCTGATCCGGGGTCTTAAAAGGCTGTATGCCCCGGTGCTGCGGTTCACGATGCACCACAAGGTCGCCGTCATCGTGTTTGCCTTGTCTCTGCTCGTCGTGGCCTTTGGTTTTGTCGCGCCCAACCTGGGAACTGAGTTTGTCCCCCAACTCTCCGAGGGGGCGTTGGCTGTCAACGTAGTACGGCTGGCCGGTACGGACCTGGAAGAGTCGATGCGCTACAACACGCAGATGGAGAAAGTCCTTCTAGAGAAGTTCCCCAATGAAATCGCACAGGTTTGGAGTCGCATCGGCACGGCCGAGATTGCGACCGACCCGATGGGTACCGAGCTGACGGACATGTTCGTCACGCTACGACCCCGCGTGCAGTGGAAACGCGCCAACACTCAGGAAGAACTGACAGTCCTCATTCAGGAAGAACTTCGTGATTTGCCTGGTCCTAGGTTGGCCATGACACAGCCGATCGAAATGCGGATGAATGAGATGATTTCCGGCGTTCGCTCGGATGTGGCGGCGATTCTTTACGGTGACGATCTGGACCTGATGGTCTCCAAGGCCGCCGAGATCGAACGCGTTCTTCAGTCAATTGACGGAGCCGCCGATGTGAAGGTCGAACAGGTCACAGGGCAGCCCGTATTGCAGATCCGCATCAAGCAAGACGAAATCGCTCGCTATGGCATCCCCGCCAGAGCTGTCCTCAACTTCGTGGAGTCGCTTGGCAGTAAGCGCGTGGGCGAGGTCTACGAGGGACAGTTGCGATTCCCGCTGATTATCCGCCTTCCTGAAGAGTCACGGGCCGACCCGGAGGCGATCAAGTCAATTCTCATTGCCACACCCTCCGGCGAACGTATTCCGCTCTCGCGACTAGCGGCGATCGAGACCGTCGAAGGACCTAACACGATCAAACGGGAATGGTATCAGCGGCGAATCACGATCGAGGCGAACGTCCGTGGACGCGACATGGGCAGCTTCGTCGCCGAGGCGCAGCGGAAGGTCGATCAGCAGGTCCAACTGCCGCCCGGCCGGTATCGTGTCGAGTGGGGCGGACAGTTTGAAAATCTCCAGAGAGCGCAAACACGGCTGTTGATCGTCGTGCCAGTCGCCCTGTTGATGATCTTCGCGCTGCTGTACATGACATACCGGAACATGATCGACTCGGTACGCGTGTTTACAGGCGTGCCTTTCGCCTGGATCGGCGGCATCATTGCGCTGTGGATGCGTGATATGCCGTTTTCGATTTCGGCGGCGGTAGGGTTCATCGCGCTATCTGGTGTGGCCGTACTTGACGACATGTTGCTGGTGTCGACGATCCGCCAGTTAAGACGACGCGGGCGGTCGCTCGACGAGGCAGTCGAGGAGGCCGCGATGACTCGGCTCCGCCCGATCCTGATGACCACGCTTGTGGCCAGCCTGGGCTTTGTGCCAATGGCATTTAGCACCGGGATGGGGGCAGAAGTCCAGCGACCATTGGCGACTGTAGTTATCGGCGGTGTGTGCAGTGCGATGATCATGAGTCTGCTGGTCCTCCGCGTGCTGTACGTGATTTTCAATCTCCCGAGTAAGGGGAGCGATGACCACGAAGGCGATGATGATTTCATCGAACTGGGACCTATCGAACCAGACTCGCGGCGCGTGCCCGAGACCGTTCTGACATAGTCCTTCATAAAGGAGAATCTAATGACCTGGATTTCTTGGATGCGAGGCAGCTTTGTGACGCTACTGACTGCTAGTGGGTTCGCACTTAGCGGCTGCGGATATACCGCGGGTTCGAACCAAGCGGAGGAGACGCCGACCGCGGTCGTGGACAACCACGACGGCTGGTGGTGTCCCGAGCACGGCGTGCCCGAGGAAATTTGCGCGCGGTGCAGCACAAACGTCGCGGCGGATTTCCAGTTAAAAGGCGACTGGTGTGAGGAGCACAGCCGGCCCGACTCGCAGTGTTTTGTGTGCCATCCAGAGCTACAGGAGAAGTTTGCTGCCCAATACGCAGCCAAGTTTGGGAGTTCGCCCCCCAAGCCGACCGAATAGCCTTATCAGTCACAGCAAGCCGCCGGCGGAGCACTTCTGAGCTATGTCGCCGCGAGAACTAATGCGCCCCGGATTGACATGGGTATTGCGCTCGTCTTCGGCCATGTAGACCGCCGGTCGAGACTCGATAGCCCTTTGGCGTGGCGGCGAGTCTCGGGCTGATGACCGTACGCATGGGAAGCACCCGCCGGGCGGCGCCCTTTCGCTAGAACCGCAGTACCGCGCCGGAACCCGCGAAGAAATCGTCGGCCGCGTCATTCAGTCCGACGCCGGCGCGGATGTCATACTGAACGTTCTTGTGGGCCAGAAAGGTGAAGCCGCCGTTGAAGTAGTGCTGGGGCAAGTCCACCGCCGAACCGGCGGGGAAAAATGCGAACCACTCGGTATACGCACCCAGCTTCTCGGTGAGCTTGTAGTTGAAAGTCCACGACTGGGCAAATTCCGCAAACCACACCTGCGCATCGTCCCTGGCCCGATTCACCTGCGTGCTGCCGCCTGTTGCGAGCCATTCGTTGATGTCCCAACCATAAAGCCAGTTGACGCCGGGCTCGACTTCGCCTGAAGTCAGGTCCTTGTGGCCGGCGGGTACGTTCATCTGGGGGAGAATGGCCATCTCAGGCCGCCAACCGTCTTGTTCAGTTAGCGCGATTTTTGCACCGAGATAGAGGTCTTCGCCGCCATCAAAAATGCTGGACACGACGTTCTCCCGATTGAGATTGATGCCATAGTTCCAGCCCACACGGAATTCGAACCATTCGGCTATCATGCCGACGCGCAGTAGCAGTTCGGGGAATGAGTGAGCGCTGCGCAACACGGCGTTGTTATTGTCGCGGATATACGTGTACCCCATTTCGACCTGGACGCGCCGCAACCCAACGCACGAACTGGCCTCGGTAAAGTCAGGTCGATCTGATATCAGCGGCTCCTCTTCGGTTCCGTTGACATAGGTCCGCTCCGTGCCCGACCACGCACAGAGCGTTTTGGGTCGATAGCAGTCGTCGCGACACAAGAGGCGACATTCGTCATCGGCCCAGGCGGCGAGGCCGGGTAATCGGCCCGCACTCAAACAGGGCCTAATCAGACCCGGGTCTGTCCGAATCCAGGGTTCGCCCGCGGAGGTAGGCGCTGGGTAGGCCGCGATTGCAATCAGCGCATGAACCAACACCAAGAGCATGTCACACGTGACTATCCTGCAACAGCATTCGGGCAATTGAGTTCGCTGAATCATCCGCACGTTTGTTGAAGATGGCGGAAAGCGACGGCGCATGGATTGCGCAACCGTGCGTCCATTGTGAAAGCATCGTCATTCGCGAACCACCACCTATTCAAAAACAAGGTCTCGGCTAGCCAAAACTGGTATGGAGCTAAACGATTGCACCGATCGGGCAATCAGCGAGTTAGGCGGACTCGCTAGCACAGTTGCCGTTTGTTTAGCCTTGACTACAATTGAAGACAAAGGCGAACACTGTGTACCTCTGGCAATTGGCGCGAGGCTGGCCTGGTGACACCTGCAAAGCGGTCACGGAATAAGCATGCGCGCATTCGTTCGGACCACGCTACGGAGTTGGCCGAAGACTACGTCGAAGCGATTGCTGCGGCTATCAAGGCCCGTGGCAAGTGTCGAGCCGTCAATCTAGTCGACCATTTTCAGGTTAGCCACGTAACCGTCAATCGCACGATTGGGCGACTACGACGCGACGGCTATGTGGTAGCGGAACCCTACGGGCCAATCGAACTGACTGACGCAGGCAAACACCTCGCAAGAGCCTCTCGCCGCCGTCACGAAGTCGTTTACCGATTCCTGGTCGCTATTGGTGTGAACGCAAGCATTGCGGCCGCCGACAGCGAAGGGATCGAACACCACGTTAGCCCGGAAACGCTGGCGGCGATGAGGGCCTTTTTGACGGCATAAGGAAGCAGTTATCGCCAACGCTCCATTTGGGGGCGTCGGAATTCGATTGCCTCCTCGCCGACTCGGTTTATACAATCGTCCGCATCACATGAGGCACATATCGGTCGCCGTCCAATTTGCCGCGAAATGGCCGAGAATGCCAAAAACCTTGGCTCACAGCAGCTTGTAGGGACTTCTCGACCGCAGAGTTCAACGTACAATGCGGCGACGGATCAATACTGCTACTGACGCACGCGCGTTTTGTCGATACTATAGATGATCGGGACTCTGGAGCGCTCGAAATGAGCCGTGTGATTGCTATCATTGCTGCCGTGTCCGTGTGCTGGCACACGACGGCTGGGTGCTGCGCGCATCACGACCACGCCGAGTCCGCTGGTAACGTTGCCACGGCGGTCGCTGGCGAGTGCGATCATGACCATCACACTTGCGATCCCGCGAGTCATCCAGAAGGTGGATTGCCAAATTCCCAGCAATGCCAAGACGGAACCTGCGCGTTCACAGTTCCAGACGCGCCGTTGTCGATCGAGTTCGACGCACCAGGAAGCGGCTTCTTTCTCAGCGATGGTCTCTTAAATGACCGGACGCTTCTCGGACAGTCGGCACTGTCTGACACGCTTGTCAGCTCGCCGCCATTCTTGCTAGGTGCGCTGCCGCGGCATCTTGCGCTCGGCGTATTGCTGCTTTGATTTCTCTACAACCCGGTATGTGATTGCCTCACGGGAGGCGATCACTCTTCTTGACCGGGATGCCAGGCTTTCGTCGTCGCCCGGGCCCTTGCTGCGCTTCGCCGTGACAACGATTCGGCAGCTACTCACTGGCTAGTATGTCCGCTCATGTGCGGGAGGTCGCTATGAAGCCAAAAATGCCAACGTTCGCCGCATGGGTATGGTTGGGGCTCGCGCTTGGGGGAGTCGCTGTTGTGCTGGCGCTGGGTCCCTGGTGGTTGCCTCGCATACGGCAGCTCATCACGAGAGCGTCAGACGCGCCAGCATCTGTATTGCATGACGGCGAGGCGCACGACCACGGCCATGCCGGCCATTCCGAGGATTCGTCGATTGAGCTAAGCGCCCGCGGGCTAAAGAATATTGGTTTTCAACCGATGACGATCGAACTCGGAACGTTCACCAAGACAATTTCACTACCCGCGATGATCACAGAGCGCCCAGGCCGCTCGCAGATCGAGGTTACTGCGCCGCTGACCGGCGTGATCACCAAAATCTTGCCCATTCGTGGCGCCGCCGTGGAGCCCGCCGGGGCGATGTTCGAGATTCGGCTGACGCACGAAGAGCTTGTGGGCGCGCAGCGCGATCTCATTCGCACGGCGGAAAATCTCGCCGTCGTCAACCGGGAAATCAACCGGCTCGAATCCTTGGGGGAAGGCATCGTGGCCGGCCAGCGCATCCTGGAACAAAAGTACGAGAAGCAAAGACTTGAAGCGTCGCTAAGGGCCGAGCGGCAGGCGCTCTTGCTTCACGGAATGCAGCGGGACCAGGTCGAAAACATTCTCACCAAGCAAGAATTGTTGCGATCGATCACAATTCGTGCGCCCGAGCACCACGATCAAAGCGAGGGCTGTCAGGGAGACCATCTGTTTCACGTCCAAGACCTGCCCGTGAAGATCGGACAGCAAGTTGAAGTGGGGCAGACTTTGGCCGTGCTCGCGGATCATTGCGAGCTGTACGTCGAGGGACGCGCCTTCGAGGACGACGCGTTAGGACTGCGCCGGGCGGCGCGCGAGGGCTGGCCAGTCTCCGCCTCGCTGCTGACCGGCCAACGCGAATCGGGCGTGATCAAGGGGCTCAGGCTGATGTATCTGTCCGACACCGTCGATCCCGAATCTCGGGCGTTTGACTTCTACTTGAGCCTGCCCAACGAGATCGCCCTGGATCAGGTGGCGTCCGGACATCGATTCGTCGAATGGCAGTTCAAACCCGGGCAACGGATGGAGTTGCACGTTCCGGTCGAGGAGTGGCAGGAAAGAATCGTGCTGCCGGTCGACGCGATTGTGGACGAAGGCGCCGAAGCGTACGTCTACCAGCAAAACGGCGACCATTTTGACCGCGTATCGGTCCACGTGGAATACCGCGATCAGAACTCCGCAGTGATTGCCAACGACGGGGCCATTTTCCCGGGCGACGTCGTCGCGGCCCGAGGCGCCTATCAGATGCACCTGGCGCTGAAGAACAAGGCTGGCGGCGGTGTCGACCCGCACGCCGGCCACAATCACTAGCCCCATTGCCCGCAGCCATGGGCCTGATCCTCGACGTGTTGTACTGAAGCCAGGAGAGTCGCCGTGCTGAATGCAATCATTCGCTTCTCGTTGCACAATCGGTTGCTCGTCCTTGCGCTGGCGCTGCTCACGATGCTTTACGGGGGGTGGCAGGCATACAACCTGCCCATCGACGTCTTTCCCAATCTGAACCGTCCCCGCGTGGTAGTGATGACCGAAGCGCCCGGGATGGCTCCCGAGGAGGTGGAAGCGCTGATTACGTTCCCGTTGGAGACGGTGCTCAACGGCGCCACGGGAGTCGTGGCCGTACGTACGTCCTCCGGCGTCGGCCTGTCGGTGATCTATGTCGAATTCGACTGGGGAACCGACATCTATAACGATCGCCAGATCGTGACCGAACGACTAGCGCTGGCCACCGACCGGCTGCCCGAGGACGTGCGTCCGCAACTCATGCCTATTTCGTCGATCATGGGCCAGATCATGATCCTGGGGATGTCCAGCGAGGGAGGCAAAACGCCCCCCATGGAGTTGCGGACGATCGCCGATTGGGTTGTGCGGCAGCGGTTGCTCACGCTGCCCGGCGTTTCACAAGTGATCGTGATGGGCGGCGGGCGCAAACAGTTTCAGGTGCTCGTCGACCCGAACGAGTTGCTGCGCTATGGCGTCACGCTGCATCAGGTCAAGGAGGCGGTTCGCGAGAGCAATCAAAACACGGCCGGCGGCTATTTGGACGAACAAGGACCGAATGAGTTTCTCGTGCGCTCGCTGGGGAGAGTGACGACCGTCGAGGAATTGTCAAAAGTCGTCGTTGCCCACCGAGAACGCCAGTCGATTCGGCTCTCTCAAGTCGCGCAGATCATCGAAGGTCCGCAAGTCAAACGCGGCGACAGCTCCGCCTATGCTCGCGATGATACGAGCGACATGACCGGTGGTCCGGCGGTGGTACTCACGGTTCTGAAGCAACCCAACGCCGACACACGCCGCGTGACCGAACAGGTTCTGGCCGCCATGGACAACATGCAGGAGTCGTTTCCACCGGATGTGAGGGTTTACCGCGAGCTCTACCAACAAAAGATGTTCATCGACCTGGCCATCGAGAACGTCATGGAGGCCTTGCGTGACGGCGGCATCCTGGTCGTCATCATCCTGTTTCTGTTTCTGTTGAACCTGCGCACGACGTTCATCACGTTGACTGCAATTCCACTGTCAATTGCCCTGACGGCCCTGGTTTTCAAGGCCTTCGGACTCTCGATCAACACGATGACGCTCGGCGGGCTGGCGGTGGCTATCGGCGAGCTGGTGGATGACGCCATCGTGGACGTCGAGAACATCTTTCGCCGACTGCGCGAAAACCGGCACAGCGAGCACCCCAAGCCGGCGCTGTTGGTCGTGTTCCAGGCGAGTTGCGAGATCCGCAATTCAATCGTGTACGGCACGATCATCGTCGTGATCGTGTTCGTGCCGCTGTTCGCTCTGTCCGGCATGGAAGGCCGGCTTTTCAGCCCCTTGGGCGTGGCCTACATCGTTTCGATCCTCTCATCGCTGCTGGTTTCGCTCACCGTCACTCCCGTATTGAGCTATTGGTTGTTGGGGCGAGCCAAGCTGGGAAAAGAGGGAAAGGACGGCCCGTTGTTGCGGCTGCTCAAGTGGATCGCCGACAAGGTCATGCGATTTAGCTTGAGTTTCGCGCGACCAATCATGTTGACGGCTGCAATGGGCGTCGCCGTCGCCGCCTGGGGAGTCTACCGGTTGGAGAGCGACTTTCTGCCGCCGTTCAATGAAGGCGCGGTGCAAATCAACGTTCTGCTGCCGCCCGGCACCTCGCTGAAAACTTCGAACGAAGTGTCGAAGAAAGTGGAGGACCGTCTCCGCCAAAACGGCGATGTCGTCGCCTTCGTACGCAAGACCGGGAGGGCCGAACTCGACGAACATGCCGAAGGCGTCAACGTCACCGAAATCATTGCCTCGATCAACCCGGACACGGAACGATCCCGGGAAGAAGTCATCGAGGAAATCAGCGAAGCCTTGGCCGACATTCCCGGTATCGTGACGTCTGTCGAGCAGCCGCTGGCACATCTGATTTCGCACATGCTCTCCGGCGTCAAAGCGCAAGTCGCGATCAAGCTGTACGGCGACGACTTGGACATTTTGCGGCGTGAAGCAAGCAAGATGCAGGCGGCCATTGCCAGCGTCGCGGGCGTGCGCGACCTGCAGATGGAGCCGCAAGTCATCTATCCGCAACTGCGCGTCGAAGCAGACGGACATAAACTGGAACAGTTCGGATTACGCCGGGCGGACGTCAACGAGTTAGTCAAGACCGCGATGCAGGGAGAAGTCGTCTCTCTGGTGCTCGACGGGCAACGCACTTTCGATCTGCTGGTCCGAATGGACGAACGATACCGCGAAGACCTGGATGCGCTCAAGCGCCTGGTGATTAACCTTCCCAACGGCGGGTCTGTCAAGCTCGAAGACGTTGCCAGAATCTACAAGTCCGGCGGCCCGAACACGATCAATCGAGAACAGGTGCGGCGGCGGATCATCGTGCAGTGCAACGTGCGTGGCCGCGGGTTGGTCGACGTCGTGCAGGACATCAAAACGCAGCTAGAGCCCATCGAATCCGAGCTTCCCACTGGATACTTCGTCGAATACAGCGGCCAGTTCGAGAGCCAGCAGTCTGCCTCGCGGATGATCGCCGTGCTGTTCGCCATCTCGCTGGTCGGCATGTTTCTGGTGCTCTATAAGATGTTCCGCTCGGCCAACTTGTCGCTGCAAGTGATGGTCGCCCTGCCGACGGCGTTTATCGGCTCGGTTGCCGCGCTTTATCTGACCGGTCAAACGCTCACCGTTGCCAGCATGGTGGGCTTTATCTCGCTGTGCGGCATCGCCTCGCGAAACGGCATTCTGCTGATCAACCATTACCTGCACCTCGTGAGACATGAGGGCGAAACATGGTCGCGCGAGATGATCGTCCGTGCCGGCAAGGATCGTTTGGCGCCCGTGCTGATGACCGCCCTGACGTCGGGGATTGGCCTGGTGCCGCTCGCAATGGCCGCCGGCGAGCCGGGCAAGGAAATTCTTTACCCCGTGGCGACGGTGGTCATCGGCGGTTTGATAACCAGCACGCTGTTGGAATTTCTCGTTCGCCCGGCGTTGTTCTGGACCATGGGAATAGGCGCAGCACGACGCGTCGTGGAATCCGAGGAACATTCCGTCAGCCTGGTCGAAGAAGGCGAGGAGACGGCTGTGGCTGAAATGTGAATGGATCGCAGCGCATTTGGATGATGCAAATCGACAAGCCTGCACGCCGCGTTACGCAGGTATGACGGCAACTTGGAGTTCTACGACTTTTTTCGCAACTCTCGATTTCTAAGGAGAAAAGCAATGTTCCGTTGCACCCGTTGCGCTTGTACGTTGATCGCTCTGGGTACGATCTCGCTGTCGGGTTGTGGTGGTGGATCAGGTCCAGGCTCGCAGGTACCAGCCGAACACGGCGACCATGATCAAGAGCATGCTCATGCAACCGAGGGGCCGCACGGGGGAAGCATTATTGAACTAGGCACAGAGGAATTCCACGCCGAACTGGTCCACGATGACGAGGCCGGTAGCGTGATGATCTACTTCCTCGACTCCACGGCCAAGCAAGTTGCGCCGATCGACGCAGGAGAAGTCAGCATAAACCTACGACATGACGGCAACGCCGAGCAATTCAAACTAGCGGCCTCGCCCACCGAAGGGGATCCGCAGGGCAAGTCATCGCGATTCGTTTCTGCCGAGAAAGAACTGGCCGAGGATCTCGATCGAAGCGACGCACGGGGACAGCTCGTTGCAACCATCAGCGGCAAACAATACCGTGGCAACATTGAGCATGATCACGATCACGGAGAGGAACACCAACACTAGGAAACGTATGTCGGCATCTGGTGCAACGTCGGCTGGCTGGTGACGTGGCATCACTGCCACGAAAGGGTCAGCTTGACGCAAACGCCCGTACAGGGATACAACCAGAGGCAGCGATGTGCCTGCGGCATTTTGAGGCCATCTAGTAAACTGACCGCAACGAGCGGTCGATTGCAGGGGCGGGCTCATGGCCGAAAAGACGGACTACATCGGACGCCAGCAATGAATAGCTTCTATCAGCACATCTCAAAGAGCACGGTGCTCCTGGTCGCTGTCCTACTGCCGGCTGAGCGAGTGCTGATGGCGACCGGCTGTTGTGGTCCGACGCCACGGATCGGTTGCTGTGGATCCATAGGCGGCGGCGCCGCTGAGAGTGCTGGCGGCGCTGGCATTTCATGCTGCCGCGACTATGGGGAACCGACGTCGGATTGCCCATGCCGCACCGATTGCTGCTGCGGCCGCTCGCCAGAGACCGTCGATCCTACGACCGGCAGGGTCCCAGTGGCCGGCGATTCCGAGGCGGTCGTGACCTCGATTCTCGGCACCAGCGATACGATGTCGGTGTCCCTGCCGCACATTGTCCTTACGAGATCTTATCGCTGCATCCTACTGTCCATTCTCTACTGCCGCCTTCTGCGGTGATCCTTCCAACAGTGTGCGCTGGAGCGAACGTCTGCAGCTCTACCTGACTGCAGCGCCTCCGTGCCTCGGCCCATGCTATCGGTCATTGGTTTATCCGCCCGCGCTATTGAATCAGCTCCGCGCTCGCAAACGCGCAAGGAAGGACAAAATATGATTGTGCGAACTGCCAACGAGATCCGACATTACCCAAGTTGCGGACGTTCCGGGCAAATCCAGGCAAACGACGGACTTGAATGCGCGCTGAGCTACTGCGCCAGAGACTTCAGCGGCTCGCGTTTGAGCGGCGTTCGTCGCCGCTTTCGAGCATTCGAATTCATGGGGCACCGTCGAACATCGGTGTGTGCTTCTGTGACCTGTGAGATGCGTTCCGCACGAACGGCCTTCCGCTTAGATGAAGGCTTTGGTGGCGTTGATAAACCGGCGTCAGCCGAGTCGGCAATTGAGCGACGTGAAGCGCGAGGCGTTGCACTATTCGTCGAGCATCGAGACGAAGTGTTTGCTCGGATTGCCGCGGACTTGTCCGATGGCGGGATGCGAGTCGTCCGCGCTGCTACTGCCACCGAAGGGCTAAGGCAGCTTAGGTCGTGCAAGCCGTCCTTAGTCGTAGCACACATCCGATTGACAGATCAAAGCGGCTGGCTATTCACGGCGAAGTTGCGGTTCACCAACTGTGCTGCCCCGGTTTGGCTGTATCAGCCTGCCTCAGTAGAACGCGAGGTCGAACTGGCCGAGTTCCTTGGGGTCGGCGAGCTGTTCGACTATGGTGGGGATTTGTTGAATCTGTCTCGGATGATTGTGAATCGCATCAGGGATCAAGAATAGGCTGGCATACCTCGCGCACCGTCTTACTAGCCGTCATCCGGTACAAACTGCGGTGGCGTAAGTCGCACGGCGATGGCCACGATGCGCACGGCGACCGCTGCTTTGTGCAGCCGTTGGCGAATCAAAAACAAGGAGCTCGAATCACGCATGCACATACTCGCGACTACGATGTTGTTTGTGTTGACGGCCGTTGCGGAGATTTTCGGCTGCTATCTTCCCTATCTGTGGCTACGTCAGGGCAAGTCGACTTGGCTGCTGCTTCCGGGTGTAACAAGCCTCATCGTGTTTGCCTGGCTCCTCAGCTTGCACCCGACGGCCGCTGGGCGCACCTATGCGGCCTACGGGGGCGTGTACGTTAGCGTCGCGCTGGCCTGGCTGTGGGTCGTTGAAGGCGTCAAGCCGGATCGCTGGGATACGATTGGCGTCGCGCTTTGTCTGGCAGGGATGGCAGTGATCATGGCCGTGCCAAGGGGCTGATGGGCTTACCACAAAGAAACCTGCTGCTCAATACGTCAGTTCCTAGGCCGCCTTCGCGCCGGGGTGAAACAACCATGCGAGCAGGTCATTGGCGCCGCTACGGGAGGTCACTCAAGACGGCAGCCGTGGCGCCGGTGGCCCGATGGTTACATCGAGTGCTAACCCGCCAGTCACCACGGCTGCTTTTCTTGTCTATCTGACACCAAATTTAGTAGTTGCCCAGAACCTTCGACGTGGCGCCAAGCGGGCCAAAGCTGATGCGCGCGAGCGATTCGGGCATCGCGCGATAAGTGCCCGTCGGAGACGGCTGTCGTTGGTGCTTTTCGACGCGTGCAAAGCCATTTCGTCGGCGGACTCTGCTTCTGGTTAGTTCATGGTTCATAGACATCCTCGCTCCGCCGCCAGTTGGCTGCGCACCCGGTTAGCTAAAGCGTGAACCTCATCCTTGTGATAGAGAATCCGTTCAACCTTGGTGAAGTCGGCCCATTCTTGATCAAAGGCACCTGGCCAACCCTGATACAGCCAGACTCGCCTAGACATTCGCGTAAGGCACCATTTGCCTACCATCAGCCATCCGCTTTCGTCCGGCAATTCGCAATTGGCCAGAATCAGGTCGGGCGAAACGTGTTGCAACCGCTGACGCGCCTCGCCGGCGCTTGCGGCTCGTTCGACCTGCAGGCCGCGCGACACCAGGATCCTCTCCAAAACTTCATAGAACCGGTTTTGATGTTCGACAATCAGAACTACCGAACTCGGACGTTTCATTTGGTCCGTCGGATGAATCCCCGCAAGCGTTTGCACCAGAAGCTCTCCTTCACTTGGGATTGAATGGCGGACGACAAATCTCCAGGGGCTGGTCATAGGGTTTCGCGGGCGGCGGAGGCAAGGCCGGCGAGCTTGCGATGCATCCCCAGGCAAGAGCAAGTCCAAAGGCTGCACTTGCCGTGAGGGACATAATCTGTCGACCGGCTCCAAGGCCGATCGCGAGCGCCAACAACGAAAACACGATCAGGCTTTGAAGAGGAGCAACGCCCAGGCCGAACAGCCCCAGCGGACACTCTAGCTTCTCGGCCAATACCAAGTATTCGTGAAACGCGGCCACTCCCCAGCCCGCAACGGCTAGCGGGAACGAGACCCGACAGAGCAACCTCGCCTGCGATCGATCCGCGACGATACCCACGGCAAGAACAGCCAGCGTCCCCATTGCGAAAGTCCGCTGGTAAAAGCACAGTGGGCATGCTTTTAGTCCCATGCCGACGCTGAGATACAGGCTGCCAAGAGTGGCGATTAGCGCCAGCACCAGAGAGAGTATCGCCCAGACGTTTCTTGCCTTTAGATTCGCTGGCTCGATCGGTTCCATGTCTTCAATCTCACGTAAGCTGTGCAGTGATTTCGGCTCCAACGACATTCGATTCGTGGCGCTCTAATCGGCGCCAACGTCGGGCACGAACGTGATAGAACAGGACCGGCAGCAGCAGGTCGATGACCTCATCGGCCACCAGGATTCCACCGAGGACCGGGGCGGCCATCGGCTGCATGATTTCCGCGCCGGTGCCAGTGGCCCAGAGCATGGGCGCCAGGCCGATAATCGTCGTGCCTTCGGTGAGAAGCTTGGGGCGCAAGCGGTGTACGGCACCGTCCATGATCGCCTCGCGCAAGTCGGTAAGGCTCTTGATATTGGACAGGCCGCCGCGCTTTTCAATGGCCTCGCGCAAGTAGACGAGCATGACCACGCCGGTCTCCGTCGCCAGGCCGAAGCAGGCGATGAATCCCACCCAGACCGCCACGCTGAAATTGAATCCGAAGAGGTACTGGAACAGTACTCCGCCCGCCACAGCTCCGGGCACAGCCAGCATCATCAGGCTCGCGTCGGCGAAATCGTTGTAGGTGACGTACAGCAGCACGAAAATGATCATGATCACGATCGGCACGATGATCGTCAGCGTTCGCTTGGCGCGCATCTGGTGTTCAAACTGTCCGCTCCACTCGATATACATGCCCGCCGGAAGCTTGACCTTTTCCGCCACGGCACGTTGCGCTTCTTCGACGAAGCCAACGATGTCGCGGTCGCGGACGTTGAGTTGGACATAACTGCGCAACAGTCCGTTTTCGCTCTTGATCATCGAAGGACCTTCGACGATCTTCACGTCGGCGATCTGGCTCAGCGGAATCTGTACGGCGCCGTTAGGGAATGGATCCTGCGCTGCTTTGTCGCCCCCCTTCGCTACACTGCTAAGCATCGCACGATCGCCGGTCATGCCCGTAGAGTCCGCCATTGAGCCGCTTCCGCTCATTGAGCCAGCGGCCATCGTACCGCCGGCGCTGATCAGCAGGTTCTTGACGGACTGTTCATCTTGTCGAAACGCTCGCGCGTAGCGAACGCGGACTGGAAACCGCTCACGCCCTTCGACGGTCATCGTGATCATCTTGCCGCCCAGGGCCACCTCGATCACGTCCTGGATGTCGCCGACATTCACTCCGTAGCGGGCCGCCCTGTCGCGGTCGATGTTGATCTCCAGGTAGCCTTCACCCACGATCTGGTCCGGAAACACGTCGGCCGCGCCGGGCACTTCGCGCAGCACGGCGGCAATCTGCTCGGATGTTTGCTGAATCTTGTTAAGATCATCGCCATAGACCTTGACGCCAATCATCGTGCGGACGCCCGTGGCCAGCATGTCTACGCGGTTGATAATCGGCTGGGTCCAGATGTTGCCCCAGCCCGGCACCTGCGCGACCGTATCCATTTCCTTGAGCAATCCGTCCTTGGATTTCCGCCACAGGAGCAAGTCGTCGGCGAAGGGCTTTTCAAGGCCGGCTTGCAAGCTGCTCAACTCCTCCTGGCTCGGCGAACCGGACCACAACTCTAGGGATTCGGCTTTCTTTCGCAACTGTTCGACGGCCTGCCACGTATACAGTGGGACGGCCCGATCAAACAGATGCCAGTTCCACTCCTTGACGTGCTGTGCCCACTGCTCTTCACGCTCTTCCTCGACGGCCGCAAGGACTGTCGAAAAGAACGTCTGCCGCTCGATACCGAGAACTTCGCCCGCGTCACGCACAATGCGCCCCACAGGCGAAGGAGTCAGCAACAAGAGATCAGGACCAGGCTGTACGAAGCCGCGTTCGGTCAAGAGTTCGGCCGTGCGCTGCGCCAAGGATGTAACGGCGGGCAGGTCGGGCGATTCGACGAGCTGCGGTCCCAACTTTGGCGCCACCTCGGCAGTGATGCTCTCAATCTCGCTCTCCGGCACTTCACGGTCGAGTTTTCCGCCGGCGCGCAGCAGGTGGACGGTTTCTTCGACGCCTCGCCGGGTTACTTGGGGGGCGAGTTGATGCTGGAAGCTGGCATAGTCCTGAAACGACATGTTGCGCAGCGTCTGGTCAAAAGTCTCCAAGGCAAACATCGTGGCGTCGTTCGTCAACTCGATCTGCTGATCTGCCGACGGGCTCTTTACCCAGCCGCGCTCGACAAGCGCTGCCAACACGTCCTCGGTCTGCTGATGGGCATCCTCGTATCTCAACTCACGTTTGGGCCAGTAGTCGCGCGAACGCAAGTTCACCACGGTTTCAATCATGTCCGGAGGCGCCGGGTCGGTGGGCGTTTCGGCCCGGCCCGCCTTGCCGACCACCATCTCGACTTCGGGAAACGAGTACAACAGGGCATCGCGCGCTTTGAGATCGTCCGCGGCTTGGGTGATCGAGGCGCGCGGAATCGTAATTGGCATGTCGAGAACCGTGCCTTCGTCCAGCGGCGGCATGAACTCGCGACCCAGACGAGTCATGCGGGTGTCGGCCACCAGCGCAACAACGACCAGGCTGGCCGCTGTGACGGCGAAGCGGATCGCGCGCCCCTTTCCCGGGCGGTCGACCCAGGCTGCCCAGAAACAGGCGATGAGTCCGCCTCCCAGCACGAGAAAAAGCACGGCAGGCACTCCGACGGGGACCGCACCCACGATGAAGATCGTGCCCGTCAACAATACGATCGGCCAGGGATGCTCCAAGAGATAGTTCAACACCGGACGGTAGATTTCGATTACGCTCCGCACGATCCAGCTTTCCTCTTCGCCCCGTATCCGTCCGCGCACGAGTAATGGAATGAGCGCCGGCACAAGCGTGATGGCCAGGATCGACACGCCCACCATGGCGAACGTCTTGGTCCAGGCCAGCGGATGGAACATCCGTCCTTCCATTCCTCCCAGCGCGAAGACCGGAATAAAGCTGATCACCATGATCATCACCGAGAAGAAGATCGGGCGACCAACCGTGCGCAGCGCCGGCAACACCAACTCGCGCGTGTCTCCCGTCACACGCTTGCTTCCAAAGTGCTCGTGCAGGTGATGCGTGGCGTTTTCGACCATCACAACCGACGAGTCCACCAGCACACCGATGGAAATCGCGATGCCGGACAACGACATGATGTTCGAGGGGATTCCGAGCAGCCGCATCAGGATGAACGCTCCGAGCACGGCCATCGGCAGCATGATGCACACGATCAGGGCGCTACGAAAATGCCACAGGATCAGCAGGATCGCCAGGCTGGCGATAATCATCTCTTCTGTCAGGGTGCCCGTGACTGTTTCGACGGCCCGATTGATCAGTTCCGTCCGCTCGTAGAACGGCACAATCCGCACGCCCTCGGGCAGGCCCGCCTGAAGCTGTCCGATCTTCTGCTT
This sequence comes from uncultured Planctomycetaceae bacterium, assembly GCA_937952415.1. Taxonomy (GTDB): domain Bacteria; phylum Planctomycetota; class Planctomycetia; order Pirellulales; family PALSA-1355; genus CALFYT01. The sequence continues at coordinate 30,669 of CALFYT010000113.1, forward strand.
GATGCGCTCGGTCACGCGCAGTGGGTTCTCGCCGTAACGCATCAGCACGACTCCACCCACCGCCTCGTTGCCGTTTTTCTCAAGGCTGGCGCGGCGCATCGACGAGCCGAACTGAACGCTCGCCACGTTGCTCACGTAGATCGGCGTCCCACCTTTGGACTTGATCACCGTCTTTTTGACGTCGTCCAGCGACTGAATCCAACCCGCGCTTCGCACCAGGTATTCCGAGTTTGCCTTTTGCACGATGCGCCCGCCCACCGACGAGTTGGACCGGGCAATCGCGGAATAGACCTCGCCCAGCGTGACGTCATAGGCCCGCAACTTGTTGGGATCGATGTCGACCTGATACTCGATCGGGAAGCCCCCGACCGAAGCTACCTCGGCGACGCCGGGCACGCTATAGAGTTGATAGCGGACGTACCAGTCTTGAATCGCCCGCAGCCGGCCCAGATCTTGGCCGTCTCCTTCAACCGTGTACCAGAAGATCTGCCCCAGCGCCGTGGCGTCCGGTGCCAGATAGGGCGCAACGCCTTGCGGTAAGAACGTGGCCGCGATCGACAATCGCTCCAAGACCCGCTCGCGGGCGAAGTAGAAGTCGATGTTGTCCTCGAAGATGATGTTGATCATCGAGAATCCGAACTCCGACGTCGCCCGGATCGCCTTCACGCCGGCCAGGCCTTGCAGGTTGACTGAGAGCGGGTACGTCACTTGGTCTTCGACTTCCTTCGGGCTGCGGCCGGGCCAGTCGGCAAACACGATCACCTGGTTCTCCGACAGGTCGGGAATGGCATCGACTGGCGTATTGATCACCGAGTGGATGCCGAGTCCCGCCACAACCAAGGCCAGGAAAATGACCAGGAACGGATTATTGACCGAGTACGTGATGATTTTTTCAATCATGGTCGTGGCAGCCGAAAAGAGGCCGCGTCCGAAGGGTTTGGTTGCCTATCAATGGCAACATGAACCGCCACAGCTTCCTGTCCGTGACGATGACGAGCCGGTCGTGCCGCACGACCCGCCGCCACAGGCTTCCGGTTGGTCTGTTGAAGAGCCGGTTCTTTTGTTCGAAGCCGCGAAAACCTGCCTTTCGTTCCGTGCAGATGTCGAGAGACCCGACCCCAGGTACTGTTCTGGATTCTGCCGCAGTTTTTCAACGCAGCCCGCGCAGCAGACGTACACCGTCTGCGATCCAATCGCCACAGGAATTGGCGTGCCCATGGAGCCCAGCTTCGCTCCAGTCACCGGGCAATACTCCTGTCGCGCCGTGCTTGCTTGTTGCACGGGAGGCAGAGGAGTCGCCGCTATGGCAGGCACAGGGGACTGAGCGTGGCCTTGGTACGCCGTGGACGCAGGACGGCCAGGGGGATAATCGCTGGCCGCCAGCGGGTCGGCTTTTTGTCCGCTTGCCTTGCATCCGACGGTGAATAACGCCAAAGTCGCGCCCATGGTCAATAATGCGTATGTCTGTTTGCCGTCGAGCATCCTTGCTCCTCCATATCGGAATCCAACTGACCATCGATCTCTCGAAGTCAACACGTAACCGCAGATCTTTGAGCGTGATCGCGATCTGCGGTCGGGGTGAAGTTGTCGCGGTTGCACGCGGTCCCATTCCGCCGGCCAATGCCGCGTCGACTCATCGATTACCTTGTTGCCGGCTGTGTTAGATTCTCCCGAAGCAGCCCATCGACGGTCGCAACGTACTTCGCAGGGTCGGCCTGAATCTTCTTCGTGCATGGCGGGCAGCAGACGAAGATCGTCCGGCCGTTCGCCACGGTCGAAGTCGCGTCCTTCGGCAGCGGTCGATTCATCACGGGACACCGACCTTGGGCGGCAATGAGGTTCGCCGTGACCTTGGCCCGATTCTCTTTCGAGACCGGCTTTCCAAGACAACCTTTGCAGCACAGAAATATCGTCGTCTGGCCTGATTTGGCTTTAACCGGCCCCCCCATTGCGCGAAGGTCCTGGCCGCTCACCGGGCAGATCTTTTGCGCGGCGATCATGAGCTCGTCGGCTTTGCTGGGCCGGCCGTTCTCCTGAGCGAAGGTGGCGGCGGGCAGCACGAACGCGGCAAGCGCGACCAACGACACGGCGTTCGAGGTGTTCCATTTCATGGCAATCTGTCTCCTTTCAAGGGACGGTGAAGAAAAAACGGTGACCGGCTCGTGTCACCGGCTACCGGACAAAACCAATCTGGACGGACACTAGGGCTCGGCATTCGCTGTTCGCGTCTTTTCCAATGCCGCCTGGGGATCTTCGGCGACTTTGCCCTTACAGCCCTCGCAGCATAGAAACAACGGCTTCCCCTCAACTATCATCTTGTAGGGAACTCCCATCGAGCCCAGCGGCATGTCCGTAATCGGGCACACACGCTGTATATCAGCGATCTTGCGATCCGCCGCCGGCAACTTGGCAATGTTCTGCCGCTCTTCGTCCGATTGCCCGTCGGCGTCCGCCATCGGTCCCCTTGGCGCTTCTTCACTCGTGCTTCGCGTCGATGAGGGGGGGGCACCGCTGGAAGGAGCACCGCTGGCGCCGAAATAGGTGGACGCCGCGGCGGGGTTCAGCCGCGTTTCCGCATCCACCAAAAACGCTCCGGCCGATGCCACGCGATCACCCGGCAGGAGCCCATTAATCACCGCGTAGTAACCGTCAGATAGTGGACCCAACGTGACGGCCACACCCTCGAACAGCCCAGGCTCGCGTTCGATGTAGACGATTTTCTGCTTGCCGGTGTCGATGATCGCCTGTTCCGGCACGGCAAGTACGCCTTCGTCGGTAACTGTTCGCAAACGCGCCAGATAGTAGTCGGGACGGGCGGCGATCTTGTCTTCGCAGCCGGCGCAACAAAGGAATACGGGGTGCCCCGCAGCGTCGGTACGAACGGGCTTCCCCATGCTCCCGAGCTTCGCGCCAGTTACCGGGCAAACTTTCTGCAGGGCGATCAGCGCTTCATCGTCTTGCTTCGATTGCGTGTCTGAAGCCGAGTCACCGTCAGGGCTTTTGTCGGAAACCGTCGCAAATGCCGTCGTGCGCAATGGATTTGCACGTTGCGCTACCAGTTGCGAGCGGAATGGCTCGACGGCTTGGATCGGCGTCGTCAGCCGGATCGTGGCAAACATGCCGGGACGTAGCATGTGACCCGGATTGTCCAGCTCAAACCGTACTCTCAAAGTGCGCGTCGAGGTTTCCACGTGCGGGTGGACCAGGCTGACGCGGCCTTCAAACACTCGACCTGGAAACGCCTCCACGGAGGCTTCGACAGTCTGCCCGGACCGCAGCGTCGCCACATCTTTTTCGAATACCTCGCCCTCGATCCATACGGTGGAGAGGTCGGCCACCTCGAACAGCGTCTGGCCAGCCTCGACGCTGTCGCCCTCCACAATCCGCTTCTCGAAAACGTGGCCGCGGTGCGGAGAACGGATGATGAGCCTCGAACCTGCCTCGCCCGTGCGAATGATTTCGTCGATCTCCTTGTCCGCCACGCCCAGCAACCGCAGCCTCTCGCGGGCGATCTCGCCAAGCCCTGCATTGGTCCCCTTGCGGGCGATCAACAGTTCCTTCGCGGACGAATACAGTTCCGGGCTGTAGATTTCGGCCAACGCGTAAACGGACTCAACCTCGGCAAATGACTCATTCACATAGAGCTTTTCGACATAGCCGGAAGCGCGCACCACGATCCGCGACAGCTTGCGCTCATCAATGGCGACGTATCCGACCGTGCGGATTTCAACCGCCAACGGGCGATGTTCGACGTCGACGGTCTTGATGCCAGCCAATTGCACGCGATACGGCGACAGTTGTACGCGACTGACCACGCCTTCGGGCAACTCCGGCAGCTCGCCCTTCTTTCGTCTGGACAACGGCATACCGCAAATCGGGCATTTCGGAACCGCTCCGCCCGGATCGGGCTTGTCGCGAATGACGCTTGGATGCATCGGACAATAGAACTCGTTGTCCGCCGACAACGCAGCGCTGGCAGCCGCCGGACGGGTCCATTTGTCCCAGTAGTTCTTGATCGTATCCCAGTAGCCAATCAGCAGCCCGATGCCGACCAAGACCGCGATGAAACGCAAGCGGATTTCGATCGCCTTGGTTGCAAACCAAATCGAGTGCCACGCGGTTTTCCAGCGTGGTGTACTGGAGGAATCGGGCGTCGCTTGGCCTGGGCCACCGTCGCTTCCCGATTTGACCTCGGGTAGCACGCGTTCATAGTCAGACATGAGAAACCTCGCTCTCCATTTGCAACCAATGGTCTGATGTTGGCATGTCGATCAGGGCACGGCACTGCACGGTTCCTCGACCATTGCCGAAACCACGGTTCAACTCAAAACCCGTCGTGAGCATGTGTCTTGTAAACCCCTTGCGATCGAGTAATGCCACGTGCGCCAACAGCTACCGACGCTAGCAGGCGTTTCGCCAGCGTCGGTCCGCGTTTCAGGCCCGATTACGGCCGATACCTGCGCGGATCGGTTTTCGGGTACTCCCACAACGGCTTCCTTGGCGACGACGAACGACGCCCAGTCTCGTACGACGGCTCGTAGGAGAAGCTGCGTCGCGCGGCCTGCGGTCGCGCGGCCGTGTCACCGGATGATTGGCCGGCCAAGGTCACGCTTCCGAACCAGACCCAGCCCGAGAGTTTCTTGCCATCGATCTCGACTTCGGTCCACAGCCACGGACCCTCGACTTTGCGGATCTCGAAGGTCGTCCCCTTGTCGACTGTTCCATGTGTTTCGGTGCCGATCATCAGTTTCGCCTCATGCGCCGAGACCGTCGCCTTGTCGCCGACGTGGAACATGTCGGCCACATAAGAGTAGCCGCGACGAGCGGCAGGGGCTTCCGCCGGCTCATACGAGAAGCTCCTTTGCGGCTGCACAAAGCCTTGCGAGTAGGAGCGGGGCGAACCGCCGAACGAGTAATCGCCGCGGATCTTCGCGCCAGCGTCGCGCTGTGCGTTGGCTGGCGAGCTGATTATGACCAGTGCCGCGGCAACGACTGCCGCCACCGCTGTGTAGGTTGTCTTTTGGGTATTCATGGTTCTATCTCGGAGTAAACGGACGCTCGTTCGCACCGCAAAACTGCAGTGCGCAAGCGCATGCAACAGGAACTAAGTAGGCCAAAATCGACCAGAGGAATCAGCCGGCACAGAATCGGCGCGCGCAGTATCAGCGCCGTGGGCTGGTTCAGACGTTGAGCCGGATGCTCAACGCAATCAGAGAAGTGCCGTCGGTGCTGCCAGAGTCAGAAGCGATTGCCCCGCGAAACGCAGCATGCACCGAACCGACATTCGGTGCATCGGGCGCAGCGGTAAAGCCGAGCGGCTGACTGCGTTCGTCGGACCGATTCGGCTCCGTCGGGGCCTTGTCGTTCTTCGGGTTCGGCAGTTGGCAGCAAGCCATGCCGCAGCAACGCCCGTCCGTCGTTCCGCAGCAACAGAGTTTCTGTCCCTGATTGCTTGCCGAAGCAGTGACCTCGCGAACTTCCCCAGCGTTCAAACGTGGGTAGACGCTCGCCATCGGTACGCATAGCAGCAAGCTAGCGGTTACCACCAGACGAATTGTGGACCGAGACTGGCTCATGACCTTATTATACGGCAGTGGGCCTGCGAAGGTTTAGCGATTCTGTCGATAAACTCCGTCTCTTTCACGGGACCGCCTGTCGAGCTCTTGACCTTACCTGGGGGCGACAGGTCGCAATCTGCGGTTTCCGTCACCGACCAGACCGGCTTGTAGGTGATTGGCACAAGTCGTGTCAAGCCTGGTCCTTGCGGCAACGGTCGGGCGGTCGTGGGCTCGTGGCATCGAGTCGATGCCGGGGTTCCGGGTGAGCAAGTCTCCGCGGCCGTCGGCCGAAGCACTGACAGTTGCGCGGGTTGTGACGGTTGGTTTGCAAATGATCGTGGGGGCTAGCCGCACAACCGAATCAATCCTTAGGTCCGCCATCACCGGCGCCCTGTGCTAACCCGCCAGCCACGTCGCCCGCCAGTTGCCCCTCGGAGGCACGTCATGCCGCTTCTCCGCATCGCGCAACTATGCGCGGTCAGTTTGATGGTTTTGGGTTGCCGTGGACTGCCACGATCGGCGCCAGAATGCCCGCAACCGACCGCGCCGAGTGCAAACGGCTGTGAGAGAACCCCCGCCGTCCAGCCATTAGCTCAAAGGTCCACGAGTCCTCCATCGACTCCTACGCCACCCGTGCCCCAGGCCAGTCGGGTTTCTCTGACGTCCGCCAATGCGCCGCTGCCCGAAGTGGTAGACACGCCCGACGGGAACGTGTCCTCCGACGATCCGCTTGTTGTGGATGGCGAGTTGGATCTGTCGGAGTTGCTTGATGGCGTCCTCGCCCGAAACCCTTCGTTGCAGACCATGATTGCCGCCTGGCGCGCTGCGAGTGAGAAATATCCGCAGGCGATTTCGCTCGAAGACCCAATGTTCAACAGCGCCATCGGACCTGCTTCGTTCGGAGTCCAAGGTCTGGCACCGGGGTATATGGCAGGGGCGTCTCAAAAGATCCCATGGTTCGGCAAACGACCGCTGCGCGGTCAGAAGGCATGGGCCGAGGCGGGCGCGGCTTCGTTGGACGTGGGCGATGTCCGTCTGCGATTGGTCGAGGCCACGCGCACCACGTACTACGAGTACTACCTTGCCTTCCGCCAGAGCGACCTGAACGCGGAAAATATCCGGGCGCTGCGCGCCTTTCGGGACGACGCTGAAGAGCGTTATCGGGCCAACCTGGTCACGCAGCAGGACGTATTACAGGCGGACGTCGAGCTGGCGCTGCTCGACCGGCGACAGGTGGAGCTTGATCGCAATCGCGACGTGGCCATCGCGCGGATAAATACGCTGTTGGACCGTGCGCCGGATTATCCTTTGCCGCCTCCGCCGGCCGCACTGCCGACCGTGGAAGCGTCGCCGCCTGCGGATGAGTTGCGCCTTACGGCGATCGCCAATCGCCCCGACCTGGGTGCGATCGCTGCCCGGTTGCGAGCCGAACAGTCGGCCCTGGCGTTGGCCAACAAGGACTATCTCCCGGACTTTGAGGTGATGGGCCGCTACGACGCATTCTGGCAGGAGCCGCAGCTGCGCGCCATGGTGGGTTTGAACGCAAACGTCCCGATTTACCGGGATCGACTCAACGCGGCTGTCCGCGAAGCCATGTTCCGAATCAGCCAGCGCCGCGCCGAATACCGGCAGCGTGTCGATGACATTAACCGGGAAGTACAAACCGCCTGGGAGCAGCTCGAAGCGGCCAAAGACCTGGTGCAACTCTATCAGCGGCGAATTGTTCCCACAGCGCGGCAAAATGTCGAGTCCGCCCGAGCGGGCTACTTGTCAGGCCGCGTCGACTTCTTACGCCTCATCGAGGCCGAACGCCAACTCATCTTTCTCCTTCAAGAGCAAGAGGATCTCGTCGCCCAGTACCACATCCTGCGCGCGGAATTGGAGCGCGCGGTCGCGGCGCCTCTACCGTCGCAGAATGGACCAGAGCTTGGCCCGGAGGAACGGTAAACCGCCGCTGCACCGTGAAGGCTCGGTGACGGCTGTGCTCCAACGGCCCGATCAACCGGCCGGCGTTGCCGTTTGGACCTGATACATCTGCTGCCGCCATTGCCGGTCCAGTTCGGGGACGCCATCGATCCCATAGCATTTTCGCAAGGCCGCGTCGTAGCCCTCCACCTTGGCCCGTTCGACGAACTCCACGAAGCGCTCGGCGTCCACGCGGTCAACGAGGAATTTCGCCAAGGCGGCACTCTGCCCATAAAAGGCGCCCATGCGATCGGAACGCGGATAGTCAATCATCGTCAAGAGCTCACCGGTCCGAAACAGATCGCGCCGTGCCAGCGCCTTGGCCAGATCGTTGGAGTGCCGACCTTGCTTTGTTATCGGGTCGGCAAGAATTGCCGCTCCCTCGTCCGCCCAACGCGGTGGGACCGAGGACGTGAACTGCTCTCGAAGCACAATGTGAGTCAGCTCATGCGGCAACGCGGCTGAGAGAAACTCGGTCTGTCCCCCTAGCAGGTCGATTCGCCACGCGACAATCCGGCCCTCGCTAGCACGAACGAGTGAAGAGCCAACAGTGTGTTCACTTCCGCGCCCAACTGCGGCCGCATAGCTCGCTCGGGTTCCGTGCAGGACAATCTGGCAGCGGGGATTCCACGCGTCCTCTGACGAACTGCCGAGCCATTTCGACCTCAACCCTTTCCGTAATTTTTCCGCGTGCCGCGCGAGATGAGTTGCGTCGACCGCAGACCGTTCACAACACACCTGAAAGTTGTCGGTCTCCAGCACAAACCAGCGCCCGTGCCGGTATTGGCTCACGACACCCAAGGCGTGCTGGCACTTGCAAGCCTCCCCGGAACAGCCCTGAGCCAGCAGCACGTGGGATTTGAGCAATACGGTCACAAAAATGGCGAGGGCCAAATTTCTTGATCGATTCTGCATGGTCGCCGTCGCTTGCAGCAATGCCTCGTGAACGTCGGCGGTCTGTAAAGCAGGCGATGTGCCACTCGGCCGTACTTCGAAAAGTAATGGCGTTGCCTGGGCAACTAAACCTAACCACCAAATGCGCTTACGTCGGCAGACACCGGCACGCACAGGCGAGACACGCCGGGCCAATGAGGCGAAGATTGCCCAAGGCTTTGGCACGAGCTGCACTCCGCGCGCGCAGGTTCTTCCGTCGCGGCGTGGAACGAAGACTACCCGAGATGGGCCACACGTAGCTGAGACACCAGTTTCACGGTCGCTCGTGGGCCTGGGTTGAGCCGGTGCGCTACGTGGTCTTCCACGCCAGCTTATAACGGGATCACTGCCGAAAACGACGACCGCTTATCACTCGGATGCACGCACCATCGCCAAAATACCCGCCCGCATCACCTCCGGCAGGTGTGGCCAAGCCTGGATCACCGCCACCAAACCAGAGTCAATTCCAGCGTCGGTTTGAGCCCGGGCACCCGCTGCGCCGCTTTCTGCGCCGCCTGATTGCGAATCGGGGCCCCTTCCCGTAGATTTCGGCGCGGGTTCAATTCCCGCCGCCTCCACTTTGTCCGTTTTGTAAGTCGTTTGCGGCAAGGACTATCGTCCGCGGACGCGGGTCACATCCCGTGTCCTTTCACTTCATGCCCGCATATGTCGCGAATTGACGCTCTCTGATGGCTGGATTTCGGCACGGATTCTGCCAATTTCCTGGCAGATTTGGCCAATCGCGTGGGATGCTCTTCGATTCGCTCAAGATTTTCTCGTTTTGGCTCTTGTTTTATACAGACCTGTCTGTATAATTGGGGCATGAGCAAGACACGAACGAAGAAAACCGACGCCCGAGAGCGGATCGTGGAGACAGCCGAGCGATTGTTCTACGCCGAGGGAATTCGGGCCGTAGGCATCGACCGTATCATTGCCGAGGCGGAAGTCGCAAAGATGACGCTTTACAACCACTTCTCCTCGAAAGACGACCTGATTCTCGCGGTGCTCAAATACCGCGAAGAGAAGTTCGACGGATTGTTCGCGAAGTGGATGGGGCGACACAGCAAGGCCGGTATGGATCGGCTCGATGCCTTCTTCGCCGCCTTGAAGGACTGGTTTGAGAGTCCCGGATTCCGGGGGTGCATGTTTATCAACGCTTGCTCCGAGTTGGCTGACGCAGGACATGAGGGATCGCAATTCTCAGCGCAGCACAAGGAGCGATTCCATGAAATGCTCAAGGGAATCGTTGCCGAAGCCATTGGAGAGAAACAAGCGAAGCTGGCGACTCCTGCGATATCGCTCTTGGTCGAAGGAGCAATCGTAACCGCCGTGATGCAACAGTCATCGAAACCGGCCGACGTGGCAAGGGGTGCTGCCCTGTTGCTTGTTTCGAAACCGTCGAGGAAGCGGAGGTAGTCTTTCTCTTTTTTTACCACAGTATATACAGACCTGTCTGTATTCTTAAGGGAGAAGTGAAATGTCGCAATCGACTGCAACCAATGTTGACCAACCGACCATCGTTTACGGTTCGGGCCGCAGACCGGACGCTGCCATACCTCGTCCCGGTTTGAATCTTCGAAAAGGTCGTGTCGCCGTCGTGGTCACCGATCCACAGAACGACTTTCTGAGCCCTCAAGGGGTCAGTTGGTCGGTCGTCGGCCAAAACGTAACCGACAACAACACGGTCGAGAACATCGGTCGTTTGTTCGCCGCCTCCAAAGAACACGACGTGCCGTTGTTCATCAGCCCGCACTACTACTACCCCCAGGATCACAAGTGGCAGTTCGAAGGGGCGTTAGAGCGGCTGATGCATGACATCAAGATGTTTGATCGTCCCAATGCACTCGATCTCACGAACTTCGCAGGATCGGGAGCCGATTGGCTGGAGCAGTACAAGCCGTTCATCAACGACGGCGAGACCGTTGTCACCAGTCCACATAAGATCTACGGCCCAGAGTCGAACGACCTGGTTCTGCAGCTCCGCAAACGAGGCATCGATCAAGTAATCCTAGCTGGGATGTCGGCGAATCTGTGCGTCGAATCGCATCTCCGAGAACTCTTGGAACAAGGTTTCGAGGTGGCTGTCGTGGGGGATGCAACCGCAGCGGCCCAGATTCCCGGTTACGACGGCTACGAAGCGGCGATCACGAACTTTCGCTTCCTGGCAAGCGACTTGTGGAGTGCGAAAGTTGCTGCCGAGCGGCTTTCGGCACTTTAAGACAACACCAATCCACTTTTCTCTAGCCCTTTGCTTAGGAGACCGAATGATGACTCCGCTCAATGCCAATTTTGCTTCGCTCGCTGTCGCCCTGCTCCTATCCGTCGCCTCGTTTGCACGTGCAGACGACCAACCAGCTTCGACGCGACAGGTCTATTACCGTACCGTCGAGGTCGACGGCCTCGATATCTTCTACCGAGCAGCCGGTCCAAAGGATGCTCCAACGGTTCTGCTGCTGCACGGGTTTCCGACCTCCTCGCACATGTTTCGTGAACTGATTCCAGCATTGGCGGACGAATACCATGTTGTCGCCCCAGATTATCCCGGCTTCGGCTACAGCAGTATGCCGTCAGTGGAAGAGTTCGAATACACTTTCGACAACTTGGCGAACGTCATCGAGAAGTTTGTTGAGAAGGTCGGCTTAAATAAGTTCTCGGTTTATTTGATGGATTACGGAGCGCCAGTCGGCTTTCGGCTGGCTGCCAAGCATCCTGAACGCGTGCAGGCTCTGATCATCCAGAACGGCAACGCCTATGAAGAGGGAATCGACAACGACTTCTGGAAGCCGATCAAGGCGTACTGGAAGGACCGCACGAAGGAGCAAGAGAGCAATTTGAGGCCCCTTCTGACGCTGGATGCGACCAAGTGGCAATACACGCATGGCGTTCGCAACCTGGAAACAATCAGCCCGGACACCTGGAGCCATGTGCAGCCACTATTGGACCGCCCCGGCAATCAAGAGATTCAACTGGCCCTGTTCTACAGCTATGGGAGCAATCCACCATTGTATCCCGAGTGGCAGGATTACCTCCGCAAACACCAACCGCCAACGCTGATCGTCTGGGGCAAGAACGACGCCATCTTCCCAGCGGCGGGAGCCTATCCCTACAAGCGCGATCTCAATCGCCTGGAATTCCATCTGCTTGATACGGGACACTTCGCCCTCGAAGAAGACGGAGCCACGATCGCGAAGCTCATCCGGAACTTTCTTGCCAACCAACTTACCGATTAACCGATCGTCCTACTTCGTGTGGGGCGCATCGACTGGCAGTTTCGCAGCAGTCATGACCTCGGCCTTCCGTCAACGACAACTACTACTGGAGCAATAACGATGTCCGACATTCGACCACCTTTCACCCTGGAATCTGCCACGGTCAAGGTCCGTGCCGCTGAGGACGCGTGGAATAGTCGTGATCCACACCGCGTCTCACTCGCCTACTCCAAAGACTCGCAATGGCGGAATCGCAGTCAGTTCCTCCAGGGCCGAGATCAAATTCGAGCGTTTCTAACGCACAAGTGGGAAACGGAACTCGATTATCGACTCACCAAATCGCTGTGGAGCTTCACCGAGAATCGGATCGCCGTTCGCTTCCAGTATGAGTACCACGATGCAAAGGGCCAGTGGTTTCGAGCCTATGGCAACGAACTCTGGGAGTTCGACGACGAGGGTCTGATGCGGCGTCGGGAGGCCAGCATCAATGACGTAGCCATCGACGAGAACCAACGCAAGTTTCGTTGGGCTGCACCCGGCCCACGTCCGGACAACGACCTCGGAATCCCAGAGGTCGCATGACCTTGCAGTGCAAGCCACGTCTCAAGGGGAGACATCCAATGACCACATACGCAAGCGACGTCGCCTTCACTGCTGCCGTCAAAGCGATCCAATCGGAGAAGGGTTCCCGAACGTCCTACGAAAAGATGGAGAAGCGAGGAAGCTGGCAAACGATGGTAACGCCCGAACTTGAAGCGTTTCTGGCTGATCTCGATATGTTTTACTTGGGAACGGCCAGTGCCGCTGGCCAACCGTACGTCCAGTATCGAGGAGGGGCACCCGGCTTGCTCAAGGTAGTCGACGAGAAAACATTGGGCTTCGCTGACTTCGGCGGTAACCAACAGTACATCAGCCTGGGGAATCTGTCGGAAAACTCCAAAGCATTCATCTTTCTCATGGACTACGTGCGAAGCCGTCGGATCAAGCTGTGGGGCAAGGCAAAGGTTGTCGAGGGAGATGCGGCCCTGGAGAACAAACTCCGTGACCTCGATTACTCCGGTAAAGTCGAGCGAGTCAACCTCTTCGAGATTGAAGCGTGGGACGTCAACTGTCCGCAACATATCCACAAGCGGTTTCCGCAGCGGGAAGTGGCTCCGGTCGTCGAGCAGCTCCAATTGCGAATAGATGAACTAGAGACTCAACTGGCCGCGGCCCGGCAAGGGAATACGCTCCGGACGCCCGCCAGTAGCAGTTCGGCACTTCTCGATTCGGCGAAGTAAGAATTCCTTGCCTTGCGGCATCGAACTGCAACGACCTTCATTCATTGTCCTAACAAGCAGCGAACAAGGTCCCGTATTCACCCCGTCAACCGCAACAATGCCGACTCGAAAACGGACAGTCTGCTCGGATCGGTCGAAAAGAAGATGGGCCAAGTGCCGAACATTATCGCTGCGATGGCCAAACTCTACCGCCGTCGCTCAGGCGTACCTGGGATTCAACCAGTCGCTCTCCACCGGTGAGCTTCCCGCTCGCCTGCGAGAGCAGATCGCCGGGGTGGCCCGATGGCTTGCGAAATACCGTCGGGCGCTCTGACTCGCCATGCGACCGAGTGAGAGTCAAGAAAGCCGGAAGGTCGTGCCAGAGGTATGCCCTCAACTCGATCTTTTTTGGCGGCTCTTCGGTGTGTTTTCCGATTTAAGGAGTAGAAGGGACTCCCTTGAATTGAGTAGGAGGCGCAGTCTGTGGCTTGGTTTCAGCCCAGTGGGGGAGCCGTGTCTCGAAATCGTCTGCAGAACCGAAAATTCAACAGCGATTCGGTGCAGACCATGCTGCCGGCGAAATTTCGTGATGCGATGGCGCTGCTTCTCGATGCGCATAGATACTCCGAAAAAACGAATAGTGACCAATGGGAGTTCGCTGTCGAAATCCAGCAGATCCATGAATTGGGATTCACGAAGAATGATCTTCGATTCCTGGTGCGTGAGCACTTGGTCGAACATGCCAGCGAAGTGACCATCGTGGGCCATGATGGTCGGCAATTCCAATCTACAGGTGACCTGACCTTCACCGACCGAACTTGCATGGTTCTTACAGCTAGTGGCGTTCTCGCCGCAATCGAGTCGTCCGAACGACAGTCGGACAACGATGGGACGCGCCCGTTCATCGTTCGCCCTGCAGACGAAACGAACGGCACCGTCGTGCCGGCATGGGATCCCGACAGGCGGGTCTTTAGCATTAATGGAACGACGGTGAAGCACTTCAAATGGTCAGCAGCCAATCAGGAGGCCATCCTGGCCGCATTCGAGGAAGAAGGATGGCCCTCCCGGATCGACGATCCGCTGCCGCCGCAGCCTGAGCAGGACGCGAAGCGACGTTTGAGTGACACGATCAAGTGCCTCAACCGCAAGCAGACCAACTCACTCGTCCACTTCCGCGGCGACGGCACGGGCGAGGGGGTTGTCTGGGAATTTGTCAGGCCGGTTTTCAGTTCGAACGGCACAGGGTAGTCTCTGCCACGGGATCGTGGAGATGGACCCACGAACGATTGCGCCTGTGCTTCCCTTTTGTTTCCGTAGCAGCACCACGCCACACGCGGTTCAATCGAGCGTGTTGTCTCGTGTTACTCTCGACATTCCATCGCTAAGGGTGGTTCTCTGCCGTGTCCACTTTCGTTCCGCAAGGACTGGGTTGGATTCCCGACTTGCCCGATCCGCGCGATTACACGTTTCGCCATGAACTAATAATGCCGCTGCTGAAACGGCTAAAGCGATCGCGGCGAAAGGCGATACCGGATGTGGTGGATTTGTGCCGCGACGACGAAGGCGAATACTTAAGGAGAATTTTAAAGCGACTGGACAGCCAGCAGCATGCAAAAGAGCTGAGCAACACTTACGTACGAGGTCGTAAGAGTACGGCTCGCCGAGTCGGAAATAGCACGTCTCCACACGTGCATCGGCGAGTCCGCAGACGAAGGGGCCCTGTTCCTCCTCGAACCGGTCGAGCACATAGGAAGCGTTGCAAGACCTCGTTTTGCGTCCCCGCACACGGCGCTCATTGCAAAGGCGGAGTCGACGACTACAAAGCTACGACGAACCAACATATTCAGTTGGCACAATAACCGATTCTCGGGCCGAGCCTTCGACAACGAGTACCCATCAGTTTTCGGCAAGTCCAGCGCATTCGACTTCTCCGGCGGCTGTCATTTGTTCGCGTACAGCCAGAATTTCCCACCTGGCACCCGGCACAAACACGTGGGATTACAGTATCGGCAAAACTCGGGCACCGACACACGTGCCGCACAACGACATCGAAATCTCTCCGAATTGCGCAGATTGGATGCGTTTCACCGTCGATTCGCTTTAGGGCTACTTCTGTCCTTGCAACGGGGGCCCGCACCTTGACGTTCCAAGTCACCTTAACCTGAAACGAACCGGCTTCTGGTGTGGCCGACACGAGAGTGATTTCGAATGGCCTGAACCGACAGCCATTGATGGTCAACACGAAGTCAAGACGCCTCCTCGAATCGCCGTCGGTCCGAATGGATGCACGAGCGACGAAAGGGACACAATCACAGGAAGGAAGGACCGCCCCCGGCGTTGGCGACACATATTCAAATGCTTCGACTTCGCATGAGGGCGTGCCCTCCGCTCGCACTTGGCGCATCACAACAAGACTGCATATTGTAGCCGTGGCCAAAGAGCCAAGTCGCGCTACAACGACAAGCTGGCGATACCTCGTTAACACGAGCGTTCTCATACCTCGTATAGGTCGCCAAGCGCGGGTAGCGTTTCGCCGTTAGACCCCCGCAAATGTGGCCTAGGCGCGATAGACCTCTGTTGTGTTTGATACTGCCCCTGTTTTATGGTGGCATCCATCACTATGCAGAACATATTTCCAGATACAGAGTAACTGTTATCACGGTTGTAGACCGTTCCCCGATAGTTGAATTCGCTAGTCTGCATAGCAATTTGAGTCATTCGGTCGATGATTACACGCTGATTCTCTTCGCTAAGCCCCCACCACTCCATTCTTTGTTTCACTCGCGTATAAGACGCACGGACCCCAGCACTGAAGAACCCGAAGAATGAGGCCCCGCCGCTAACGTGCGTTCTGCTGTAGTCGTTCCAATATCCCTGCCGCGACGCGTCGATCATGGATGCGATCAGATTCGACAGATTCCGAACATCCTCCGGCGTAATGCACAATAGACGAATTCTGAAGTTTACCTCGATTTCGCCGTGAGCGGGAACGGTGTACATGACACCGGAAACTCGCCCGACTCCGTATGCGGTCACTGCGACACCGTCCTCAGTCTGATCGTCGTCTCGCAACAAGTTGTGATCGGAGATCGATGGCAGATCCAGCAACTCGGGCAGTGCGTAGGGAGTCATGACCGTAAGGGACTTGTCTGTCTGAAGATCGCGACTGGTGTAGGTTTTCATCGACAACACCTTTCCTCAATGAACATGTGGGCAAACCATGGACTCTCTAGGTACGTACAAGCACGCTCCAACGTAGTACAGGCCCAGGGGAAGCAATACGGAAGACAACTAGAAGGCTTTGCGGTCTTGTTGATTACCAAGACTGTTGGTTGGGAGTTACTTTTGGACGTTTCCGAAGCTCACTTGATTGAAAAAGCGCGTCCGTTGCGGCGCCCGCAGCAAGCGACTGTCCAGGAGCGAGCGTCGCATGCCCAGCATCTGCGTGTGCGTCCCTGGAATTCGCAGCCCATTTCCTGACAACTCATCTGACCAGGTCGTAAACTGTTGGACTAAAACATTCTTACAAGAACAGGGTGGCTCATTCGACTCCTCCCGCCTCCACTCGATTCGTCCAAATCACTCCCGTGGAGTCATCCGGACTGACTTTCGGCAATCCACCGGCTTGTTACGAGTAACCACAGGGCATCGAGTGTCCCGAGCCGACCGACCGGCAGGAGCGAACTCGAAGGGCACTCTTCTGGAGCGGCAAGCGTCGCGAGCGCTCGAAAAGAGCAATTTTCGGCTTGCATTCTCCGCTGCTGCGATGGCTCGTACTACGTCGACTCGCCCGGCGATTTCCCTGCTTGCATCGCTACGCACAGCACTGGCAGCGGGCCGCGCTACACTGCCTGTCGCCGGCCCATTGTGCTCGCATACACCGAGCGGTCGGAGGCGACCAAACCCGTGTCTCTGGGATCAAGGACTACATCCTCCGTCGTTTCCCCGCAGCGTCACCTCGCAAATCAGCTACGACGCCTTTGGCAATGTGTCGAACAGTCCGGTAGCCACGCTCGGCCGCTGGCTCAGCCAGGATCCGATTGGGTTCGCGGCCGGTGACGCGAACCTGTATCGGTAGGTGTTCAATGGCCCGCCGATTGTCATCGATCTCGCCGTACTCTGGGTTCTTGGCGTCCAGGCTGGAGTTGCCAGAGAATTGGCCGCTATTCTTTCAAGCGATCCAGGCGCATAATTCTGCCGCAAGCATCCGCTTCCGTGCGTAGGTCGTCGCCGCATAGTTCCCAGCCTGGGTGGCTGCGTTGCGGCCGAGTTGTTCGGATCAACGCTACGCATCGTCCATTGCTGCTTTCGTGAAGATCGAACCATGCGAACCTTTGCCTGTACATGCGGCGCATTACTTTTTTTCCAAAACACCTCGTGCGTGGTATGCGGAAGGACCGCAGGTTGGTGCGACGCCTGCCGTCAGATCAGCACGCTAGACGGGGATTGCCGTTGCGAGCACCCCGATTGTCGCCGCCCACTACAGCCGTGCGGCAACCGGGTTGAGCACGGGGTTTGCAACGCGCTGGTTCCCACAGAGGACGCGGGCCCGGTGTTGTGCAGAAGCTGCCGCATGACAACGCATTTGCCGGACTTATCCGACCCGGCGAATGTCGTCCGCTGGGGCAGGCTCGAGGAGGCCAAGCGTCGGCTCCTTTACGATTTCCAAATCGTCGGCTACCCGGACGAGCGGCTCGAAGCCGATCCGCCGCTCACCTTCAAGTTCCTGGCTGACACCGCTGAAGAGTCGGTAGTCACAGGGCACAGCAATGGCGTGATCACTATCAATCTCAGCGAGGCGGACCCCGTTCAACGAGAGATAACCCGCCAGGAATTCTTCGAGCCACAGCGCACGCTCATCGGCCACATGAGGCACGAGTCGGGACACTTTTTCTGGATGCGCGAGGTCGAGGGGAAGCTAGAGGAACAGTCTCGCGAGGTGTTCGGCGATCACAACTCGCCCACCTACGCCGAGGCGATGCCCGCTTACTACGAGCAGGGACCGCCCAACGACTGGCAGGAGCGGCACATCAGCCGATACGCGGCGTCGCACGCCTGGGAGGACTTTGCCGAGACCTTTGCTTTCTACCTCGACATGCGTTCCGTTCTCGACACCCTCGCGGCTCATCCGCTGACGGCCTACGCACCCATAAACACCGGCGGGTTGAATGAGATGCTCGACAGCTATCAACGGGCAGGGCTGACGCTCAATGAAGTCAACCGGAGTATGGGCCTGACCGACCTCCTCCCGGAAATCATCTCGCCGTTGGTCATGAAGAAGCTAATGATGATCCATGACCTATTTGAGGCGGCGCACCGTAGCGGCAAAGTTGGTTCGTAAGCCGCCTAGCGACGCGTTTTTTGCCCCCCACCCTTCTTCTCCTCCGCCAGTGCGGCCGGACGCCTCGGTGCGGGTTGTGCGCAGCTTCAATGTGTCATTCTGGCCTGCCAGAGTGTGCTTCCGGCGTGGCAATGCGTACTTACGGTCTGGCATCGATGCACTGCGAGTCAAACTCGACGATGTCTTCTGTGGTCTCAGTTCGACGAATCCCTGTCGCCCGAGGTCTGGAAGCCCGCCGCCCAACCTGGGCTTCTTTCGCGCAATCTAACGATTGCGTTATCTGACTCTTGCGTTGTTTATGCTGATCAACGACGCCGTGCAGCGGTCTGTCGTGGCCGACATCGCGGCGCCGTTGATGCCGAAGTGTTCCAAGGAGTCGTTCAACGACCGGATTGGAACGATATTTGCTGGAATGCTCGAAAAAGCTGAGTCCATGTGATGTCGAATGGATGTTGCGAGTTGTTGCTTGCCGGTTGCCGTGTGCACGCCAGATGATGAACCCCATACGCACGTGATCGGCTCGGACGGCCCTCCTCTCGTCGCCCCGTGTGCGAGACATTGCGCGAGCACGAAATTGCACGGGCACCCTGGCACGAACTAAAGCCATGCTACGCGGCTGCGACTACCTTGGAGAACGACCCATGTTGCACGGAACGGAAGTAGAGGCCGCCCGATCGTTCGGCCCAGCGATGGTAGCCGCCCCTAAGTTAGCGACCGACCCCCAATACGCGGAAGGCATCCTGGCGACGATTGGGAACACGCCGCTCGTCAAGCTGTCACGCTATCTCGATAACGACGCTGTCGAGCTATTCGCAAAGCTCGAATTCGGAAACCCGGGCGGAAGTGCGAAAGATCGACCCGCCGTGCAAATGCTGCGGCATGCTCTGGACAATGCGCTGATCGACAACAACACAGTCGTCATCGAGTCTTCGTCAGGCAACATGGGTATTGGTCTTGCTCAGGCCTGTCGCTATCTCCAGCTACGATTCGTTTGCGTTGCCGACCCTCACGCACAGCCTCAGAATCTTGCGATCTTGCGGGCCCTCGGGGCCGAGATCGTCCTGGTGACACAGCCCGTAGCCGGTAGCTTCCTGGCTGCGCGTTTGGAGAAAGTGAGGGAGTTGCTAGACGAGATCCCCGAGGCCTACTGGCCCAATCAATACGCCAATCCCGACAATCCGAAAGCTTACGAACTGGGCACCATTCGAGAACTCGATGAAGCCCTGCAAGGCCAGATCGACTATCTGTTCGTCGCCACGAGTACCACGGGAACCGCGCTGGGTTGCCGTGATTACTTAAGAAGTCGAGGGCGATCGACGGAAGTGGTGGCCGTCGATTCCACGGGGAGCGTTCTTTTCGGCGGGCAATTGGCAAAACGCCATATTCCCGGGCTCGGGGCGGGAATCGAGCCAATCCTCGCTCGCGGGCAGCGGTTCGATTACGTCCGCCGCGTGTCGGATATCGACTGCGTAGTAGGATGCCGAAGGGCCGCTCACTACGAAGCGTTGCTTGTGGGAGGCTCAGCGGGTGGCGTGCTCGAAGCGGTCCGTTCCATGGAGTCGGTTCTGACGGGAAAACGGTGCGCGGCGATTCTTCACGATTCCGGTACGCGCTATCTCGAGACGGTTTTTAACGATCAGTGGGTCAAAGACGTACTGCAATTCGACCCTGCGAAATTGGACGAGCGGATTCATGCAGCCCCCGACACATTCCACGAGAATTGATGGAATGCAGGCAATCGAACGTACGGCCAACGCTCCGAACCGTCCATCCGTATCGAACAAGCCGTCCGTGTTTCGTGTTGCCGTCGTTGGCTGCGGTCCGCGCGGATTGTTCTGCCTGGATCGTCTAGCGGCTCGCCTGTTGACGACCGGCCTTCGAGCGCACGTCGAAATCAGTGTCTTCGAACTCGCGCCTGAACTTGGGGCGGGTACGATCTACGACACCTCACAACCCGATTACCTCCGCATGAATTTCTCCGCCAAGCACATCGATGCTTGGACAGTCGCGCCGCAGCGCCCCATCGAAGAACGAAGCCTCGTAGATTACCTTGGCAAAAACTGTTTGGTCTCGTACGGACCTGAGAGCTTCGTACCGCGGCGGTTGGTAGGCGAGTATCTCAAAGACTGTCTGGCGATCGTGCTGCAGCGACTCGATCCCATCGCCGACGTGAATGTGTTTCGAGAGCGAGTCTGTTCGATCGACGCGAGCCAGAACGGATGGCGTGTGCGAACCGACAAGAGCGCGCGACTATTTGACGAAGTTCTGGTTACCGTTGGGCATGAATCTTGGAGACCGCCCCGCAATCTGGCAGTTCCCTCTGACCGGGTCGTGCCTTCCGTCTTTCCCGCTGCTGCCCAGCTATGCCGCAAGCGCATCCCGAGCAATACGACCGTCGCGATTCGAGGATTTGGGCTTACCTGCATCGATGCCGTTTTAGCGCTCACGGAAGGACGGGGCGGGCGATTCATTTCTGATTCAACCGGCTGGAAGTATGTGCCCAGTGGGAAGGAGCCCCGCTGCATTTTTCCTTTCTCGCGGACCGGACGTCCCATGCTCGCCAAACCGATCGACTCCAAGCTGAATCTGCCGGCCCACTTGGAGGCCACGTGGGAGGCCGGGCGAGCGGACCTCCGCTCGATCGCTCGTCCCATTCACACGAGCGTTTTTCAGAATCGACTATGGCCAGTATTCTTGCAGACCGCTCTGAACGCCCTTGGCCAGGTGCGGAGGCATCAAGGTTTTGAACATGGCAGTCGCGCCTGCAAGACCGATGTCCAATGGTTTTCCCAGTGGATTGGATCGTCGCCCCGCGGGGCTAATACCTATCGCATCATGCAACATTCGGCGGATGTGGCCGAGGGCAAGGTTCCGCCGGATTTTGCTTGGGCTCTCGGGGAGACGTGGCGTCGGCTCTATCCCGTGCTTGTTGATCGCGTCAGCCACGGAGGGCTGGCGCCCGAAACGTGGCCGTACTTCGAGCGAATCGCAGCCGAGATGGAACGCGTCGCGTTTGGTCCGCCTGCCGAGAACATACGACGGATGCTTGCCGTGGCGGATGCGGGCTACTTGGATTTCCGTCTGCTTACGGCCCGGCTAAATATCACTGAACCAAACTCCCTGCGACTCAACAGTGGACGATTAAGCATCGAACCAGATGTCGTGATCAACGCCGTCATGCCGAATCCAACCGACTTTGACACGAATGGGCCGCTCACCAGGCTCCTCGATCGAGGCGTCATCGCGCAACTCCACGACACTCGGGGAATTGAGGTCGATGCGGCGGGAACGCCTTTGTCACCGGCGGGCGGCGGCGTGGTCGGCCTTTCGATTCTCGGCAGGCCCACCGAAGGTTGCATCCTCGGCAACGACACCTTAAGCCGGGTGCTGCACGAGCAGCCAAGCAAATGGGCGGAGAAAGTCGCGGCCCGAATCGCCACGGTCGCCGCGCAGTCCGAATGAGTTCACGAACCTCAATGTCAGATACCGAGCAGCTTGTGACACGCCGTGCAGATTGCGTTGGAGCGATGCCGCTGACCGCACGCCTGCAGCCGTGGATGATCGAGCTCGTTGAGCGCAGGTCTGAGAAACTACAGGAAAGCGTTAAGCGTCACGGATCACCGCTGAATCTTATTCATCCCGACACACTGAAGGTCCATATTCACGCGCTGCGTGAGGCTGCGTCACGCAGAGAACTTGACTTCGAAGTGTATTTCGCTCGGAAAGCGAACAAGTGCCTGGCCTTCGTTGATGCTGCCAACGACATCGGTGCGGGTATCGACGTCGCCAGCTTCGAAGAGCTCACGCAAGTGACTGATCGACAGATTCCGCCTGAGCGAATCATTTGCACCGCCGCGATCAAATCGGAGCCGCTTCTAACGGCTTGCCTCCGCCATCAGATCGTCGTTGCTGTCGACAACGACGACGAACTCCATCAGGTGATGGACTTGAGCGAGCGACTGGGCCTGGACGCGAAGCTGGCACTTCGTTTTGGCGGATTCGTCCACAACGGCACGAAACTACACACCCGGTTCGGATTCGACGTGGACGAGGCTGGTCGACTAGCGCGTGATACGTTGCCGCGGTATCGTGCCAGGGTGAACTCGATCGAAGGTGTTCACTTTCACCTCGATGGCTACTGTCCCGAGCAAAGAGTGTCGGCCATCACTCAATCACTCGAGATTCTCGACCAGTTCCGCGAAACCGGCTTTCGCCCGAAGTTCCTGGATATCGGTGGCGGACTGCCGATGAGTTACCTTGAATCGTCCGAACAATGGGACGCGTTTTGGCAGTCTCACCGAAAGTCGCTGCTAGGAGCGGGTCCGGCACTAACGCACCGTGGCCATGGTCTCGGGTTGGCATGCATCGACGGTCAGGTGGTGGGTCGACCAAACGTCTACCCCTACTACCAGAATCCGATTCGGGAAGAGTGGCTGGCGAAGATCCTCGATGCCAAGCCAGACTCACACGGCACCATCAGCAAACAAGTTCGCAGTCGGGATGTTCAGCTCCGCTGTGAACCAGGGCGGAGCGTACTCGATGGCTGCGGACTCACCATCGCCAGAGTCGAGTTCGTAAAGCGGCACCATACAGGTCATCACTACGTGGGACTCGCCATGAACCGGACTCAATGTCGTACATCCAGCGACGACTTTCTGGTCGACCCGATCCTGGTTCGGGCGGATCGCTCTGCTGCAGCCGACGACAGCGAGGTCACGGGGTTCTTGGTCGGAGCGTACTGCACCGAAAGCGAACTCATCTTGCAGAGGAAGCTGCGCTTTCCGAACGGTGTTCGCCGGGAAGACCTCATCCTGTTGCCCAACACCGCGGGTTACTTCATGCATTTCCTGGAGAGTCGCTCCCACCAGCTTCCGCTGGCCAAGAACCTCGTTGTTGATGAGGATCAAACTCAGCCTTGGACCGTCGATGGCATTGACGCCTAGGAGTTCATGACGGGTGCCCACGGTATGATTGAGCGTCCTCAACGGCAGCCCTCGACACGTACGCAGGGTGGCGAGCCAGTTCCCGGTATCTAATGGTTCACCGATCTCGACCGCCCTCCGAAGGAACTGCATGCCAGCCTCGTATCAACCGCCAGGCATCGACTCGCCGGCTGACACGGATACCGCGGAAACTTAATACGGCAACCAACTCGTTGCCGTTTCAAGGGGTCGTATCGCCTCTCGGCCACGGCGGATGGCCAGGAGCGAACGGCATATGCGAAGTGCATTGCCTCCGTTTCGCGGAATGGTGCCGACTTGCAGAGCCACCGGTTAAGCGCCAATTGACGACTCTTCGCCCCGCGCCGCCGATTTCCAAGAGATTCTCCAAGGTGGATCGAAGAGAAAATATCCCAACACCGAACAGACCGTGGCGGCAAGCGAAAGTGGGATGTTCCAGTTCGCAAACAACGGCAAGGGCGCAAGGAAGTATTCCCATTGAAACGCAAGGTGAATCGCCCATACTCCCGCTCCGGTGAGCATGCTGGCGATGGCGGCGCGGCCACCTTGTGGTTGGCTATAGATTCCGATAGTCAACGGCACGAAAAGTCCCACGAGTGTCAACGCGTAAGCGGCTTCCAACAATGCGTAGGCACTGGTCCCCGCATAGGCTAGAGCGAGACTGCACAAGGCGACCGCTAATACCGAGAAGCGATTCAAAGCGAGCGAATCCTTGCCCGAGAATTTCGCCAGCACGTTTTCGGACAGTACGCTCGCCGGCGACAAGATGGCGCTGTCAATGGTCGACAGCACGGCTGACAAGAGAGACACCAAAAAGATCACCGCGACGACCGGGTGCAAAAAACCATGGGCCAGCGCCGGCAGAATCTCGGACGTCACATCGTCGGGAAACAGCAGATTCCCTGCCAGCGCCAACAACACCGGGATCAACCCAAACGTGAGATAGGCGATCCCGGCAAGGATGCAAGCCCACCGGGCCGTGCTCTCACTCCTGGCAGCGAAGACACGTTGCATCAAATCCTGTCCTGGCAGGTTTCCGAGTGCACCGGTGAGAAAGACTCCCATCCATCCCAAAAACTCGGCAAGACTATCCGCCGGGAACGGTCGCAACATGGCCGCATCCGTGTCGCGATGCAGTCGCGAGAAACCCGCCCCAAGACTGCCTCCGCCCAGTTCCCAAAACGTTACAAACAGGAGCACGAGTAGGCCAACTAGAACCAGTGTGATTTGCACCGCATCGGTAAGCGTTACCGACCACATCCCGCCCATCAGCGTGTAACCGGTGCCGACAATCGCCACCAACGTGAGTCCGTAGATCGGGTCGATACCGAAGAACAGGTCAAGCACGCCGGCAAGCGCGACGAACTGAGCCGCGATCCAGCCGAAGTAGCTGGGGACCATAATGCAGGACGCAATCAACTCCGCCGTGACGCCAAACTTCCGCCGAAAGAAATCTGGTACGGTAAGCAACTTCATTCGCCAGAGCGGTCCCGCAAAGAACAGCCCCGCCAGCAAAAGGCACGTGCCGGCTCCGAATGGATCCAAGGCGGCAGCTTGCAGCCCCTCGCGACGGACTTCGTCAGCCGCAGCGAGCAGTGTTCCGGCGCCAAACCACGTAGCCAGAAGCGTCATCCAGGCCAGCGAGAGCGGCAACTTTCGCCCTGCCACGAGAAAGTCTTCCGTGCCTTGAATTCTGCGCTGGGCGAAGTAGCCGATGATGTACATCGCGATGACGTACAAGACCGTGGTGATCGCAAGGAGCCATCGCAGTGCAGGATCGATGTCCATAGCCGTTCATTTCTGAGCGAGTTTGCGGAGCATGTTCACTCCGTTTCATGGCTTCCCTGCCCTGCTTCCAAAGTGCAAGATATCGAAATCCGTTGCATACCGCATGGACCAGGAAACGGTGAGCATGCCAGCAGCTAGAAGTGAATTGCTGCCGCAAAGAGCCGCGACGCAGGGGACTTTACAGGTTCCGGTGAAGATCCATTGTTTCACCGGTCACTCATCACGCCCTCCTGGGCATTCTCTGACTCCACCTACTCGTCGTCCACTTTCCACGCCAGGAACCAACGCTCACCAGCAAAGATGAATATCATTCCCGCCCCGGCGACCATTAAGACGAGGACGTCGCTGGTGGCCTTCATCCACAGAAATGCTCCGAGAACAACTACGTCGAGCACGATGGCCGTTATTGGAACCCACCGGTTCGCCTTGACGTGCTGTCGGACACGACGAAGCACGCCCCAATGCACCGCGATGTCCATCACGATGTAGAAAATAGCGCCGAGTGACGCGATGCGTGATAGATCGAACAGAATCGTTAGCATGATCGCGAAGACCACGGTATAAACCAGAGTGTGCTTCTGGATGTCGCCTGGCATGCCTAAATGCTTATGCGGCACCAGTTTCATTTCGCTCAGCATGGCCAGCATTCGCGAAACAGCAAACGTGCTGGCAATCAGTCCCGAGATCGTGGCTACTATCGCCAAACCAACGGTGAGATAGATTCCCCATTGCCCAAACGCAGGGCGAGCCGCTTCGGCCAGCGCGTAGTCGCGATGTTTGATGATCTCGGATATCGAAAGGTTTCCGGCGACAGCAAAACCCACCAGCAAATAGGCGACCAGACAGATTGACAGCGAGATGATAATTGACCTGCCAATGTTCTTTTTCGGCTCTTTGATTTCCGAGCCGCTGTTGGTGATCGTCGTGAAGCCCTTGTAGGCCAGCAACGCTAGCGCCGTTGCCGAAAGGAAGCTGTCTGGTGATGTCCGCTGGGTCACTCCGATGCTTTCGAAGGTCAGGCCCGAGACCCAAAGACCGGCGGTTGCGAAGAGGACAATTCCGGCGATTTTGATGATCGCGGTTACCGTCGAAAATGTGCCGATAAACTTGCTGCCGAGGATGTTTACGATAAACGTAGCCACAAGCAGAACGACGCCCAAAATAGGCACAAGGAATTGATTGTCCTCGGCGTCAAATAGCTGCAGCGTATACGTTCCGAAGGTCCGGGCGACAAGGCTCTCGTTGATGACCATCGAGAAGTACATCAAAAGCGCCATCCCGGCCGTCACCGTGCCCTTGCCGTAGGCTTTCATCAAGAACATGGCAATGCCGCCCGCCGACGGATATTGCTCGGCCATTTTCACATAGCTATAGGCGCTGAAACCGGCAACAATTGCGGCAGCAAGAAACGCCAGCGGAAACAGACCGCCCGCCTGTTCTGCGACTTGACCGGTCAAGACGAAAATGCCAGCGCCGATCATCACGCCGGTGCCCATGGCTACCGAACCGGTCAACGTGAGGCTGTTTTCTCGATACTGCCCTGATGATTCCGATTCACTCATTTCGGGTCCAACGGTTTCCAAGTTGAATTCACGATCGAGACTTCTGCGCGCCAATGGCCCCCGCCAATGAGTTGTTGAGGGCCTGGATTGCCGAAACAAACACTCGCCATTCGCACTAAGTTCTTGATCTGCTCAGTGGGACAGCCTGTGGTGTTTGTAATCGAGCCGCCAGCGGTCCGCCACCCAGCGGGCTTCTGCATAATCTTTCGGCGACGTACACGTGATCAGGCCAAGTGATTGATGACGTCCAACTATAATCAGGCAACATGGCTTAGTATGAAAATGGCAATGACCTCTGTGTCCTGGTGTGGCGCCAAGCAGATCAGCGCCGGTGCGCACGTGATGACCGAGGGCGATTCCCCCTGCGAGAACGGCCGTTGGCGCTCAGTTTTTCAAACATAACTCGCCTTAGATTGCCGACGCGCTCCGGCTGCTCGCAGGGGGACCGATGGCCGCAATGAGCGATCGTTTCGAACCGTGCCGCCGGCAGGAACCACATGCCAGCCTCGTACAAACCACCCGGCGTCAACTCGCTGGCTGACATGGATTCCGCAGACACGACCTACGGCGACCAACTCGTTGTCGTTCAAGGGGTCGTATCGCCTCTCGGCCAAGGCGGGGCGCCAGGCAAGAACGGTAAAATACGAGGTGCATTGCTTCAGTTTCGCAGCATAGCGCCGTGTTGGAGAGCCACCGGTTGAGCATGAGTTGACCATTCTTCGCCTCGCGCCCCCATCGAGCCACATAGCGGTTCAGCAAACATGCAACCAGGGCTTGCCGGTCATCTCGCAACTGCTTGTCAGGTGCGCCGGTTGCGTTTGCTGAGCCGCGCGTCCCATTCCCGCCGGGGCACCAACAGGCTCAACGCTCTACACCCACTCAGCTATTTCAGTACGGCGTCGAGCTGCTGGTAGCTCATCTCCATCCCGTCCGTCATGCCGGTCGAAAGCGCTGCGTCACGGTCGTTCTGCGAGGCAAACTTGATCGTCGTCGACACGTCTGTGCCGCCGTCGCTCCCGACGAGAGTAACAGTGACAAGTGACTCGTCGCCCATCGAGCCGCCGATGTCGCCCGGGTCGTAGATTTGGGTGTGTACGATTCGCGAGTGGACCACGACTTCCCGGTACTCTCCCACAAACCCAAACTCTTTGCCGTCTTCGTCGCTGCGCCATCGCCACCGGTATGCGCCGCCGACTCGAAGGTCCATTTCGCAAACCGGCATCGACCAACCCGGAGGGCCGAGCATCCAACGTTTCACGAACTCCGGTTCCGTATACGCGCCAAACAAGGTTCGGCTCGGCATCGAAGCGACGTTGCACTTCCACTTCCGTGTTTGACGGTGTGCTGACTGCGGCCGGTTTCATTTTCGTGCCTGCACTGGTGTTTCGTTGCAACTCGGATAGCAGAGCGACTAACCGCACTTAGCTACCTTCCCATTCCTGCTCGACTTGTGCCGGAAAATCGGCAACCTGTTTCAGCCGCTAGCAACCGCCCAAGCCCGAGGCCAAAACAACCGGGCAACGGTCGGTAGCAGTTTATCGTGCGACGGCCCTTCGGACACAAGGATTCGCAGTCGCGGATCACGACGGCTGGAATGCGCGCTGCTCGACGCGGCTGCCGCGGTGATACGGCCGTAGCTTCCACCGCGGCGCGGACACTTTTGAGAAATGAGTCCCGGCCCGCAAAATCTCGCAAACACGAGTGCGATTCTACGTGATTGGCCGACATCACTTAACAATGCGGACCACTCGCAGTCGACCACGCACAGTCCTTGCAAGAGTCAGCGCGGCGAGTCCGTAGCGACGTTGTCCGGCTGGCGCGTTCGATTCTCGCCACCTCTGCTCTTTCTGTCCGGACCCGAGTTATCACCAGCGACTTTCAAGCTGAGGAAGCCGGGTAATCACCCCGCTGCCACGCTTTGTTGAATTGGCATAACGTCGTCGTTCATTTCTCAAGCAATCAAAACGACGACGAAACTTGTCTGTTCAGTCATTGCTTCGTGTGGGCTACTTTGCCATAGGCAGGCCGGCGGCACTCCAGGCTGACATCCCCCCAATCACGTTGGTGACGTCATCAAAACCCTCCCGCTTTAGAAAAGACGAGGCGATCGAGGCTCGGTATCCCGAGCCGCAGACCAACGCTACGGGTTTATCCTTTGGCACGTCGTCCACTCGGTCTTGCAGTGTACCACCGTGAACGTGAATTGCCCCATCGATGTGACCGGAGTTCCATTCTTTCTCGGTGCGGACATCAAGGATCGTCAGCTTTTCTTCCGACTTCCGCTTCCGGTCAAGCTCATGGACCGAAATCGTTTTCAGCCTCGACAAGGGATAACCGGAAGTCTCCCACGAACCGATCCCTCCATCTAGATACCCTTGAACGTCGTCGAAACCGACTCGCAGCAAGTGCGCAACCACAATGTCGACCTGAGACGGTTGTTCGGCAATTAGCAGGATTGGTCGGTCATAGGGCAGTACCCAGCCTGCCCATGTCGGCAGGTTATTTCCAAAAGGAATGTTGATAGCATTGGGAATGTGCGCTGCGGCGAATGATTCCTTCGACCGCACGTCCAAAATCAGGCACTCGTCACAGACCCGTTCGTGCACGTGTTTTGCTCCCCAACGCTTCTGCCCAGGAAGCTCCGAACCGATAATCGCGGGACCTTCCTTATTGACCTTCTTCATACGCTTGAAGTACGGGGGCGAAAGCGGCATCTGGTCGAGTAACTCACGTACCCACTCTTCTTCTGGCTTTTCCTGGAGTGACGGATTAAATCGGCGTTCATAGCCAATTGTGGAGGATTGCCGCGAACCAATCGCTTTTCCGCACAAGGAGCCTGCACCATGTGCAGGATATATTTCGGTGATGTCGGGTAGTTCATCTAACCGCCGGAAGACGCTTTCGTAAAGTTGTTGTGCGAGTTCCTTTTTCTGCTCTTCGCCCAATAGGTCCGGACGACCGACGTCACCGACGAACAGAAAGTCGCCGCTAAACATCACCCAAGGAGTTTCGCCGCTGCGGGAAGTGTCAAAAAGATTGATCGCGATATGCTCGGGTGTGTGGCCTGGAAAGTGTTGAAATCCAAACCTGACATCACCCATGCTTATTTCGTCACTTTCTTTAACGTAAGCGTCGGCGTAAGGCTGTGTCCAATCATCGCCGCCATAACCGGAGCAGTGAATAATTGGTTCGTCGCCGAGTCGCGCCTTTAACTCGCGCGACCCGCAAACAAAGTCGGCATGTACATGGGTTTCGATGATGTGCTTTATGTGCAGATCGTTGTCTTTGGCATAGGCAACAAAGTCGTCCACATCTCGCGTCGGGTCGATCACCGCAGCATCGCCGCTCTTTTCATCCCCGACGATGTAGGAAGCGATTGCCAAACCGGGTACGAATCGTTGGTGAAATTTCATAGCAATTTCCTTCAGCTTATCGCCGTTGAGCGAACGCCCGTCGCGGCCAGACCGCCAATCACCAGCGCAAGGATAACGACAAACCAACCAAAAGCTCTCGTCAACGACTCACTTTGAACTTTCCGAACCACACGCAATCCAGCGAACATTCCGACCGCGGCCAGAGCGACAAACATCGACGTGAGTTGCCAGTCTACGGAAACCTGTTGCAACTGCCCGATGGAACCGCCGACGGAGTTAACGGCGATGATCGCAAGCGAAGAGCCGACCGCGCTTTTAGCGTCGATCCCTGCCAGCAATATGAGTGCTGGGACGATCAGAAATCCGCCACCCACGCCCAAAAAACCAGTCAGCACGCCCACGCCGCCGCCAATCAACAAACACGGCCCGAATCGACACCGCCCGGACTGCTCGCTCCCCGGCTTCCGGCGAATCATGGCAACTCCAGTGACGAGCATCAGGATTGCAAAGATTCCCAGTAGCGTTTGTTGCGTAACCATCGAGGTCAAAAACGATCCGGCGTACGCCCCAATCACTCCGGTGGCCGCAAACAGCAGCGTTGCATTCGCGTGAAGATTTCCCCGCTGCCAATGCAGTCCCGCACCCAAAAGACTCGTTGTGCCGACAACAATCATCGACATGGCCACCGCCTCTTGCGCCGGAACACCGGCCACGAAAACGAACACCGGCAGCGTCAGGATGGACCCGCCACCGCCCAGCGCGCCGAGTGTCAAGCCGATCAGTAGCGCTAGGGCCAACGAAATGATCGTGCCTATCGTCATCGAAATCCATCCCGCGACCCTGCTTGGACACGGTTAGCACGAACGTCGCTCACTGAGATTTAGCGTGCGAGTCGACGTACTGGCGAACAAACTGCTCCAACTGGGGCTGATCACACTCGAACCCCATTTGCTCGGCTTTCTTGAGCGTCTGATCACCGCTCATGCCTTGCTCGACCGCGACGTGCATCATGACCAGGGCCCCGGCACGCTTGCCGCTTTTACAATGTGCGAAAACCGGCTTGGCAAGATCGGCATATTTCTCACGAAACCGATCCACCAATTCCGGACCCATCGCCTCCATCGACACCGGGATGTGCAAATACTCCATACCTTCCGCCTCGACGACGTCGCCCTCGGCATCCGGTGAGAGAGGTTGCTCGTCCTCGCCCTCGGTACGAAAGTTTAAGACCGCTTTGAATCCCGACTCGCTGAGTTGTCGGAGTTCATCTTCCGTAGGTTGCGGTCCGACCGTCACTTCGTCATTGATCTTCATTTTCTCGCCCATCATTAGTCTCCCAACTGTTGTTAAGATCTGGTCCCCAAATTTTGCCAACAGGTGCTTGAACTATTTCTAGGAGAGCAAATCGCGTGCCTAGGTTGCGGACCGCGATTCTTACGCGAGTCGAATAGCGACATCTCTTCACTTATCTCCGACGACCGGCTTAGATGACAGTGTACGGAATACATCCTCGCAAACCCTCTGGATGTGTGCCAAAAAGACCCACATTGCAGCGCCGCCGGATTGAGGCCATGGCTATTCGCACCCCCAACTCCGCTGGCCGATCGGTGCTCAAATCGGCCGATAGACCGCCACCATCGTGTACGAAATTCCAGATACCGCGGCGCCTCAATCGCGCTGGGCAGAGTATGCAGCCTCACTAGCGCCACACTGCTAAACAGACTCGAAAGCCTCACGGCTCGTTAGCCTGCCATGTGCGCCCTGTTTCCACCTCCATCGCCGTCAATATCCCATCGTAGGCGCAACCCGTGTCGAGGCAAACGAGGTGCCCAAGGTCGAGAACTTCGGGCTGGGGCGTGTGGCCAACCACGGCGATCTTACCGGAAACATGGGGCCCCGGGACATAGTCTCGCAGCGATGTCCACCGCAACGCGTGCTCATCCTGCTCATCGAGAGGAAACCTTGGATCGTAGTTGGCATGCACGAAGAAATGCCTTTCGGTCTCGAACCAGGTCCGACACGATTCCAGGAATTGGAAATGCACGTCGGGCACGAGGCTGATCTGGCACGACGGGCCATAGGACTCCAGCGCCGCCTTCCCGCCAAGATCCAGCCACCTTCGCAGTGCGGCCTTGCTGTCTCTGGCCCGCAGCATCAGTTCGTCGTGATTGCCGAGCAACGGCACGACACGGCATTGCGCCATCAAATCGATCAGCCGGTCGATCACGCCCTCGGAATCAAAGCCCTTGTCGATGTAGTCGCCCAGGCAGACGATCGTGTCGTCAGGCTGTGGGTCGATTGCCTGAAGGATTGAACCAAGTGCAACCGAGCAGCCGTGGATGTCGCCAATGGCAATCGTGCGGGGCATGCGGAGGTTTTAGACATCATGTGGCGGCGCCTGGCGCGCCGTGTTACCCGTCCGACGGCA
The DNA here is from genome assembly GCA_937952415.1 of uncultured Planctomycetaceae bacterium. GTDB lineage: Bacteria > Planctomycetota > Planctomycetia > Pirellulales > PALSA-1355 > CALFYT01. Next base: position 63,047 of record CALFYT010000113.1, read on the forward strand.
TCCGCGGTGACAAAGGGCGTGAGCGTACGGCCCGGACGACAACAAGTGGTAGCAACAGCCAGCTCTATTCCGCGCCGTCCCCGTTCCGATCTTCGATTGGGACCTGCACTTCCCAGAGCCTCTTGTCTTTTGGCACCATTGGGCTGTTGTAGCCGAGCACGCGCTTGGGACCGGCGGCGGCGACGTCCTTGCGTTTGGCGAGCTCGGCGTCGAGCTTTTGCTCTGCGTTTTCGCGTTGTCGCGGCAACATTTCCCCCAGCACCGCAATACTCAGGACCCGCATCTTGGCCATGTCCGCCACCAGCACAGGACCATCTTGTTTGGGCTCATCGAGTGAAAGGTCGCCCAGCACAAAGTGCATCCGCCCGACATCCGCGAAGTTCACGTCGCCGCCCGGTTTTGCATCGTTGTTCTCGCCCGGCGGCTTGTATTCCATGATCACCGGCGCGGTCATTTCATGCTGCTGCTTGGACAAGTAGGCGAAGCAGCGCATGAACGCGTTGTTTCCCTCGGCAGAAAACGTGCGGCAGAGCGGATACGTCTTTTCAACAACCTTGCCCACTTCGCCTGGCGGCGGAAATCCTTCCGGCAGAGGACCTTCGTTGATGTAGCCTGCCGGATACTTGGGATCTTGCTCGGATACGGAAGACGTCGGGGCCGCGGACTTTGGGTCATCGGCCGCGGTGGCGGATCTCCAACCGGACACTGCCCACAGACTCCCGGTGATCGTCGCCGCCACGACGAAGCGGCACAAGGCATCGCGTGACATCGCTGTTCTCCTCAATGTCAGGATCGAGTCTTTCCTGAAAATCGTCGCAACATTATAGATCGCGCCGTGCATTCGTCCCGCGCGGCAGACCGGGTCGAAACGAATTCACGCGGGTTGGTCGGCCCTTGGGCCATCTCAACGTATTGTGGACACTCCCGGGTCATGGCATCACGCCATCGCACGCAGCCATCGATGGGAGGCAGAAAGTGTCGCGAAAGTTTAGGATATCGTCTGCGGACTTCGTGCGGCAACAGGGTCGCGGCGTGACAACTCGTCTCAGCGATCCGCCAAAGCTCGCAGCAGCACATTGCCCACTTCGGCTTCTTCGCTGATGGTTCGGTTCGCGCCCGCCTTGCTTAGCTTTGGCGCCGTGTCTTGGTAACGGCAGCGGACCAGCAGGAAGCACGTGGGATTCTGCTCGCGAATCGCGCGGACAATTCTGATCGCAACGGTGTCATCCGGAACGCAAACGACCGCCAGCGACGCATTCGGCGCGTTGGCGCGATTGAGTGTCGAAGCGTCCGTCGCGTCACCGGCGACCGTGCGAAAGCCCTCCGATGCAAAACGGTGCAGATTGATCGGGCTCAGGTCAATCAGACAAACGTCCCTGCCGATCGTCTCCAGTTGCGAAGCGACCTGTCGGCCAATCGGACCAGCTCCAACAACGATCGCCTCCGTGCCATCGAACACGTGGCTCCCGACCACGTGGCTGGCGTCGTCAGCCGCATCAGCCGTCTGTGCCCAGCGGAGACCTTTCTTGAGCAGCAGCGGCGTCAGGATCAAGGAACCAATGGCCAACGTGATCATCCACTGATACGCCGACTGGCTGATGATCTCCGCCTCCCAGCCGAGTAGCATCAGCACGAACGCAAATTCACCCACGTGCGCAAGGCCGATTCCCATCCCGGCGGCTCCGCGCCACGAGAGTCCGGTCAGCAGCAGCGCGATTGTTGCCGCTGCCGCCTTGACGATGATCAATCCCGCCAGAGTGCCAACCAGCAGCAGCGGCTCGCTCCACAGCAACTGCGGATCGAACAGCATGCCGAGGCTGACAAAGAACACGGCCGAGAACGTCTCGCGAAACGGAAGCAAGAGCGCATCGATCTGGTGGGTCCACCGATTGCCGCTGAAGACAAGCCCGCCGGCAAAGGCACCCACGGCCGGCGGCAACCCAATCGAATAGGCGGACAGCGTGATCGCGCCCAAAGCAACGATCGTAAATAGGACCACGAGTTCCGGGCTACGGTATCCCGCCAATCGCGGAATAACAACGGTTGCCAACAGCCGCTGGACCAAAACCACCGCGAGGATGAAACCGATGGAAACCAGCGCTAAGATCAGATAGTCGACCGCGCCGGCCGCTGGTCCGGCATCGGTCAGCAGGGGAATCAGCAGCAGCAACGGAACGAGCGCCGCATCTTGAAACAACAGAATGCCGATCGCACGGCGTCCATGCGGCGAACTGGAATGCCCCCATTCGGACAGGACCTTGAAGACCAAGACCGTCGAACTAAAGGCCAACGCCGCGGCAAGCAGCACCGACGCCTGCCAACTGAAACCGCTCGCAAGCAGCACGGCGCCGGCCGGTGCGGCAAACAGCAGCATCTGCACGCTCCCGCCGATGAGCAGGTTGCGCCCCAGTCGCGCCAGCTCTCCGAGCGAAAACTCCAAGCCGATCGCAAAGAGCAGCAAGAACACGCCTGCTTCGGCGAGATACTCAATCTCGTGTCGATCTTGATCTACCCATCCCAGTCCACCCCTGCCAATGACGGCGCCGACCAACAAATAGCCCACCAGCACCGAAACTCCGAGGCGACGGCAGACGAGACTCGCCACCAAGCCCGACGCAAGAATCGTGAGCAACTCACCGACGATGACGGTTGGCATTTTGTTGAGCCTACGATTCCGAGAACCTGAGCGTGCGAATTCTCGTTGTTTGCGATCTGGCGGCCGCGATCATCTGCGTGCCCGGCATCCATCCCGAGCGTGTTAGCGGCCTTTTCGGTGCTGATGGGATGCCCAGCTTGACCGACGCTTGCGCGCGGACGCTACTTCTTCGATATGGTAGGCACGAGGCGATACGCGGTGCAGGTTGGCGGCGCGGCTCCCGGCACGACCGCGCTGGGCGTGCCGCCGCCCAGATCCGGTCGCCTGCGATCTGCGTCCACCGGACAAGTCTACCCCGAAACCACTTCCTCCAGCTTGTCCAATGTCTGCGTAAGGCCTTCCTCCATGCCCATCTCCAAGACTTGCGCCAGCGCTTCTTCGCTCGCGTAGGTTACCTTGGTCGTGACGGTGGTTTTTCCGTCGTGCTCTACAAGCGTCAACTCGGAATGCGAGCTGGGCATGTTCGGGATCGGATCGCCCTGCTCATCGCAGAAAATGTCCGTGTACTCGAAGGACTCTTCGGGCCGGATGTTTGCGTAGGTGAACTTGCCCCAACTCGTCATTCCAAACCACTCTTTCTGGTTCTCGTCCACGCATTTCATGCCATAGTGCCAGGAACCACCGTCCTTGAATTCCAGGTGCTTGATGATCGTTTCCCATCCACGCGGTCCCCACCATTGTGCGAGCATTTCCCTCGTGGTGTAGGCTTTCCAGACCTTGGACTTCGGGGCATTAAAGGTTCGCTCGACGATCAGGGTCTTCTTGTCGTTGCCCACGGTGAACTGCGTCTCGCTCATGAATTCGTGTCCTCTCTCAAAAGAGACTCCAGGTTGTCGAACCGGTCCGCCCAGAGTTTGGCGTAGCGCTCGATGTGCTTCCGCGCGACGCCGATCGACTTTGGGACAATCAAGACGACTTGCTCCTTGCCGCGCCGACGTTTCGTGACCAGGTTGGCCCGTTCGAGCACCTTGACGTGCTTTGAAATGGCCCCGTAGGTCAAATCAAAGTGGCGCGCGATCTGGCCGATGCTCATTTCCGATTTGGCCACGCGCTGGAGGATCCCGCGTCGCGTGCCGTCCGAGAGGGCCCCAAAGAGCAGGTCGAGCTGTAGATTTGATTCTACCATTTGGTAGAATGATATCGCGCGGGCAATGGGGCGTCAAACAAGAAATGCCCGGCGCCACGACTATCGTACCGCCGAGTAGTCAGCGCGCGGTCCGGACGGCCAGCCAAACCGATTGCGCATCAGCCGGCCGTGTCGCTGGCCGGCCTGCGCGCCCGAGGCCCAAGTCCAAGTTCCAAGGCAAAGACGATGGCGACCACGCTGCCGACATTGAACCAGATCGGATACGGCAGCATGGAAATATTGAGCACGACACTAGCGACCAATAGCAGCCCGACGATCAGGCCGGCCGCAATGCGCGCCGATAGCCCTGCCCCAGCTCCTGGCCGTCCAGTCGCCAAAAGACTTGTTACCGCCGTCTTGCAAGGTCATATTACAGTCGTTATATTACGATCACAATACCGAGAGAATGGTCCGAAACCGATCGCCATAAGTTCTTTTTCTGTTGAACTTACGGCAACAACGACAGCGACTCCAAGGGCCCCGAAATGAACCGCATGCAGCTTCAAAAGCAGCGGACTCACGAGCAGATTCTGGCCGCCGCCGGCCAGCTCTTTCGCGCCACCGGATACCGCAACACGGGAATTGACCAGCTCATGCAATCGGTCGGGCTGACCGTCGGCGGGTTCTACAACCACTTCGATTCGAAGGAGGCGTTGTTTCGCGAGGTGGTCGATTCGACCGTTAGCGAAGCGGTCGAGTCGATCGCGTCGGACGACGTCTCACCAGAGGATTACCGGCGAAACGTGACGAACCGGTATCTCAGTGCGGAGCATCGCGACAATCCGGCGGTTGGTTGCATCCTGCCGTGTCTGTCGGCCGAAGTGGCTCGCGCCAACGACGACGTTCGGTCGGCGTATACCCGATTCGTGACGCGAATTGTCGGACGCATGGCGGAGAAGCTGCCCGACGACGATCAGCTTTCGTCAGACGAGCGGGCCTGGAGTCTGATGGCGATGGCTGTCGGCGGTCTGATGTTGTCGCGCGCGGTCGACGACGAGGAGCTCTCGCAACGCATTCTGGCTGCGTGCCGAGAGGCCTGCGATCACCTGTAAATTCGCGATGAATAGTAGCGATTGATGCTCGACTCTACGGCACACCAACTTTTGATGGAGGCCCGGTATGGCCACGACCACCACCACGGATAGCTTCGAAGTTGCCCAAAACGCGACCGACCTGGCAACCATCTGCGTGCTCTGTAGCCACAACTGCGGCCTTCGGGTGGATATTCGCGACGGCAAGATCGACAAGGTCCGAGGGGATCACTCCAATCCGATCACCGAGGGCTACATCTGTAACAAGGGCGTCACGATTCCACACTATGTCGACCACGATCAGCGCGTGTTGCATCCTTTGCGCCGCACGGCTGACGGCAAATTCGAGCAAGTGAGCTGGGACGACGCGCTGCGCGAAATCGGCCAGAAGCTTGCGCACATTCGCGGCGAGCACGGGGGCAATGCGATTGGCCTGGTCGGCATGGGAGGCCAGGGAAATCATCTGGACGTGGTCTACGCGCTCAGTTTTCTGCAAGCCGTGGGGTCGCGTCGACTATTCAATGCGTATGCGCAAGAGAAGCATCAGCACCACCTGATTCGAGAATGGATGTTCGACGCGCCACCGGAAGTCGTCTTTCATCCCGACGTGGATAGCTCCGACTGCTTGATTGTCATGGGAACCAACCCCAAGGTGAGCAATCGCGGGCACAACGCCACCGAAACTTTCCGCAAGCTTGCCAAAGACGACGGCGTGCAGGTCATTGTCGTCGATCCCCGGGTGACGGAAACCACGAAAGTCGCCGACCGGCACGTGCGACTGAAGCCGGGAAGCGATGCCTACCTGCTGCTGGCTCTCACCAAGATCATTCTTGATCGCGACTGGATCGCTCACGAGTTTCTCAAGGAACAATCGATCGGTCTGGACGAGCTCCGCGACGCAGTCTCCGCCGTTTCCGTATCCGAGATGGCCACGCGGTGCGGGCTAACGGTCGACCAGATCGAACAAGTTGCCGAAGCGTTCGCCACCGCCGAGCGGGCAAGCATTCTCTACGACCTGGGTGTGGAGCAAGCTCCGTTTTCGACCTTGATTTCATATCTGATCCATCTGCTGTGCGTGCTCACGGACAACGCCGGGCGCATCGGTGGCAACATCTTCACCAGCGGACCGACCCCGCCGACGTATCACCCGCTGGAGAAAGTCGAGCCGGCCCGCGCCGTGGCGTCCGGTATTGAATCGATTGCCGCGCTAGTGCCGATGGGTATGTTCTCGCCGAGCCTGGTGCCCGAGGAGATTATGGTCGACCACCCGGATCGGATGCGGGCGATGATCGTCGAAGGCTCGAACCCATACCTGTCCTATTCCGACACGCAGAAGTGGAAGGAGGCCCGCAAGCAGCTCGACCTGATGGTGGTAATCGACCCGGCGATGACCGAGACCGCGTGGGACGCCGATTATGTGCTTCCCGTTCCCACGGGCTACGAGAAATGGGAATGGTCGCTGTTCGCGCGAGGGTTTCCGCGTGTCTTCGCACAATTGCGACCGCCGGTCGTTCCGCGGCGCGGCGACACACGGCAAGAATGTGAAATCTACATGCGGCTTCTCGACGAAATGGGACTCACGCCGGAGCCGCCGGCCGAACTTGTCCAGATCGCGGCGGCAGAAGCCTCGCCGCAGCGCAACGGAGGCTACCTAATGACGCTCATCGGCGCGGCCGGAAGCAACTTCGGGTTTTCGATCCCCTGGACGTACCGCCTGATCGGATCGCAACTTCGGGACCCTGCTTTGACCTCCGTCTGGTTGGTATGCCACACCAACGTCATGCAGCGCCCGGCCGACGTGATCCGCGCCTTGGGCCCGGAGTGGGCCGATACCGATCCGATGGTGATTGCGATGGAGTTGTTCAAGCGCATCCTCGAACATCCCGAGGGCGTCGAGATTGCCCGGTTCAACCAGGAGACAAATCTCGCCGATCACACGCTGTTTGCCGACAAGAAAGTACGCCTCGCGCCCGAACGGATCCTTCCCGAGGTGCGGCGGGCGATCGACACACCGCCGCCCGACGTCGGCGAGTTTCCGATTATTCTGTCCGCCGGGTGTCGCACCAACTGGACCGCAAACACGATCCAGCGCGACCCGTCTTGGAGGAAGGGACGTGGACCGCATTGCGCGCTTCACCTTTCGGAACCCGACGCCACGCGACACTCCATTTCCACCGGCGATCGGGTCAAGCTGCGCACGCGACGCGGCTTTGTCGAGCTCGACGCGGACGTCGACCGTAACCTTCGCGAAGGTCATGCGTGGATCCCCAACGGATTCGGTATGATCCCCCCGGGTGAAACGGCCGACTCGCCAAACCGAATCGGCGTGAATATGAACGAGATCACCGACGTCTCGGATCGCGACCCGATCTCAGGCTGCCCCATCCATAAGCGGACGCATTGCCAGATCGAAAAAGTTGGCTGAGCGTCTTCGGAGAGATTCGGTTTCACGGCCACGGTTGCGCTGCTCGCGTCTCGCGGACGCATCGACCGAAGATTCGCACTGGCGCTAGTCGATCGCCTTGTCGGCCGGCCGACGTGCGAACCGTCCCATTGCCAGTCCGATCGCGACGATGCAGCCGATCGAGGTGCCCGCCTTGAACCAGATCGGATACGGCAGCATCGAGAGGTTGACGATGAGGCTGGCCATCAGCAGAAGCGCGACGATCAGGCCGGCCGCAATGCCGCCGATCCGCCTGGCCGTCCACGTGCCGACATAAGCGGTGAAACCCCATATCGGGATCACAGCGGCCAATACCCAGGTCGGATAACGCTCGACGTGCGCGCACACTTCCTCCTGCGTGCCGCCAAAGTCTTCGGGAAACGGATGCACGACGGCACTTAACAGCTCCACCGCGACCACCAAGGCGAAGGCAACGGCCGTGCCGACGACCATGCCGACGCCGGCCCACATCACCTTGCCGGGCAGTGAGCGTTGTGTGGCCTCGTCGTTCATGGCGGGAAGGTCTGTACCGTCTTGTCGAGTCTGTTTCCAGGAAGCTTTCGCCGAGAACGCGTTCGCCGTTTCGCGCTTGAGCGTTGCCTCCAACTTGGCGTCTTACTCGAAAGAACGGGAATCGTTTCAAGCCTTAATTCAGAACTGTCGAAGCGCGTTATTGCTACCTGGAGCGAACCCGAGTTGAGTGAGCTGTTCGGCGATCGACTCGATCTCTTCCGCCACGGCATCTTCGTCTAGCGGTTGTTCGTCTTCGCCCTGAATGGTCCCACCCAATCGTTCTTGTGCATACTTTACCGCTCGCATCATGCGCTGGAAAACATCTGCGGGGGCGGCACTCCGAGGGATCGAGTAACTGAACACCAGGTCCTCAACTTCCACAAGGCCCGCCGCAACCTCTTCGGGTAGGAAGTAGCCAGGCGCGGTTGACGTCCACACGTCGAAGTGATAATCGCCTCCGACGCCCGTTTCGTTGTCCCAGTGAAAACAATCCATGTCGCCCCAGCGAAGGCCAAGGCAAAGCATGACGTCCCAGACCTCTCGCCCCGCAAACCGCTTTCCGCGCGGAGCAACCAAGCTGACTATGACATGACGGTCAAACTGCTCATTTATCTGACTGAGGCGCTTCGCCCTGGCATAGGCATCCTGGGACGCAACGTCGGAGTGAACCGTTGCCGGAGTAAGGGAAGCCATCGCTGTTTTGATCGCCTCGATCCTGGCGTCATACAACTCCGGCGGGTCGATCACTGCATCCTCGGACCAGGATTCGTGGTAGTTCCAAGCAAACTGCAGCCCGTCGACTTTTTTCGGGCCATCGCTCGATATTAGATACGTCCAACGGCCCGTCGCCACATCGCGACCAAAGAGTGTAAGCGCGCCATATTCTTCTCGCCATTCCCGTCCGAATTTCGCTTTGACTGACTTTGAATCGAGAGGCTGTTGAACCTTCGCATGGACCACCCACTCGACCGCCGGATTGGGAAGATACTCATCTAGCACGTGTTGTACCTCGGCACGCGCTTCGATCTTGCCGAGAAGCGCAAATTTGTCTTCGCTTCCCTTGGTTGGGAGAATTGCCGCTCTCTGTGCACTCTCCGTTGCAGTCGATATATAAAACTGTTCCGTTTGTGCTCGCCTATCGTCGGAATCCACCATCTCGCTCGTATCTCCGGGGTCGGTATCACATCCAGAAGACAACAACAGTGCCGTTAGAAAAACTCCCGGTACGCTGCGCCGGTTCATAGGATTCTTGCTCGTTTCTTGTGGTGCTTGACCGTCGTCCGAACGCGTGCGTGGTGCGATCACTTGACATTTCTCCAACTATGCCCCACATGGAAGACCATAGCGGTTTGGCAAGGCCTAGTCCAACCTCGACGGGCAGACCGCAGTCGATCTTCGCAATCCCGCCTCGCATCCCGCGCGTACTGTATCCGGGCAACGACTCGTGTCGATCTGTCCCTTCCCACCGGCAGCCGCAGGCCAATGCACCTTTCGCCGTTCGCTGTCCCGCCGCGGAAAACTCTTCAATCGGGCACGTTACCCCGAACGACCAGTCCGGTACAATCTATGGCACAGGGCGGCGAGGGCGCGCGACCGGCGTACAGCATCCACACGAAGCATTTCTCCGTCGGTCCGCAGCGCAACGCATCCCGCCGCGGCCGACCATAGAGGACGTTATGGCAACCCGAACTGCAATCTTCACCTGGGCCTTCCTGGCAATCGCGCTGTTGACTACTGCCGACGCGCACGCGCGAGAGAAGCCCAACGTGATCATCGTCATGGCCGACGACATCGGGTTTGAGTGCTACAGCCACAAAGGCAGCGAGTTCTACGCAACGCCCAACATCGACCGGCTGGCCAAAACCGGCGCCGAGTTCACGCAAGCCTATTCGCAACCGATTTGTACGCCGTCGCGCGTGCGGATCATGACCGGCTGTTACAACTTCCGAAACTACACCCGCTTCGGCGAACTGGATCTCCGCGAGCCGACGTTCGCCACGATAGTCAAGTCGGCCGGCTATGCGACCGCGATTGCCGGTAAGTGGCAGCTTTCGCCCGGCGACTTGCAGGGCCCGCACAAAGCCGGCTTCGACGAATACTGCCTGTGGCACTTCGCCTCCGCGCATGCCAAACAGAAACGATCGAACATTCCGCGAGAGCTGCGAAACAAGGGCCCGCGCTACAAGTCGCCCACGCTTTACGAAAACGGCAAACGCGTGCCGGCCACAACCGACAAGTACGGTCCGGACCTGGTGTCGGACTTCATCTGCGACTTCATCGAACGCAAGAAGGACGAACCGTTTCTGATCTACTACCCGATGATTCTGACGCATTCGCCGTTCGTGCCGACGCCCGACAGCGACGACTGGGAAACGACCGACAGGAGCCGCCGGCCGATCGAGCACTTCCGCGACATGGTCGCGTACATGGACAAGATGGTCGGCAAGGTCGTCGCCAAGCTCGACGAAGCAGGAATCCGGGACGAGACGCTGATCCTGGTGACCGGCGACAACGGAACCAATCGAAGCCTGACGTCGCCCTTTCCGCCGCGGGGCGAGATTCGTGGCGGCAAGGGCACGATGCAAGACGCGGGCAACCGTGTCGCGTTTGTCGCCAATTGGCCGGGCACGATCAAGCCCGGCACAATCGTGGACTCGCCGATCGGGTTCGCCGACGTGCTGCCGACGGTTGCCGAGGTGACTGGATCGACGTTGCCCACCGCCCACGACGGCCAAAGCCTGCTGCCGCTGATGCAGGGCGATTCATCCAATGCGCGCGGGTGGATGTTTCAGTCGTATTCCAAGAGCGGCCCCGGCACGGCGCCCTACCGGTGCTTCGTGCGCGACGCCAACTGGAAGCTGTACGCCGACGGTTCCTTGTACAACGTGCCGAACGATTGGCTGGAGAAGAGCCCTGTGACGGGTCCGGAAGGCGAAGCCCATCGCAAACGCTTGCAGCCCATCCTCGATCGGATCCTGGGCGACGCGCCCGAGGAACTGATCGACCGCGGCGCTCGGGCAAGTTCGTAGTTAGATCCTCAGAAGTCCGCCAGATCCCAATGCCGGCGATTCCCAGATCTCGGACCGACGGCGCAGGCGTCATCGCGACGTGACTCGCAGGTAGTAGCCGTCGGGATCGGCGATTCGAAAGTCGGTCAATCCCCACGGCCGTTTGCGCAGCGGCGACAGAATCCGCGCCTTGCCGCTTTGCTTGACCTGTAAGTAGAAGGCTTGCACGTCGTCGACTTCCAGGACGATTTCCGTCCCCAACCCGCGGCGCTCCTGTTGGACTTCGGGTCGAAAGTGGTGCGGCTTGGGCAGGTTGGCCACCGGGCCCAGGCCGATGACGACGGAACCCGACCGGACCGGCACGTACGTCGGCCCGCCGCGCATTCGTTCGAACCCCAACACGCCCGTGTAGAAGTCGATCGACTTCTGCATGTCGGCAACGAACAGCTCCAGTCGCAGGGTCATGCCGGTCGGTTTGCCGTCCGGTTGCACCTCGTCGGCCAAGACAGTCGTCGCCGCGGCAGACGCAGCAAGCGCCACAATTGCGAGCGACACGATCGAACGGGTCTTCATGGTTCGCCCTCAGTCAAGTGCGACGGGGAGCATGGCAAGCGTTTCAGTCGTCGCCGCGCGGTCTTCCCAGTACTCGGAGCCACCGGCAATTCCGCCGGATCCGCCGACGCTCGGCATCGGTCCATTGTCGCGAGCACCGACACCGAAGCAAGCACGCCGCCCGCCGTCCGATTTTTCTCGGAGTGCTGGCTGGTGCGCGAGAGATCCGAAGAGTTCAACGGCGCCAATGCGACGTCAGGCGCGTCCAACTCGGCCATAGTCCCGATTTGAGCGTGCTCACGACGGCAGCGACCAGGAAGAACAACAGCCCCCAAGTCAACTCGTTGAGTCCTGCGACCCGATGTTGCAAGAGCGTGTACATCCGACCGAGATAGACAGCGCTTCCCACCACAGCCGAGGCGACCGCACCCGTGTATAACCAGGCATCACCCGTCACCCGGCTGTACGCGGCGATCACCAAAGTCATGGCGAAGGGATATAGCATCCGTGCCCAACCGGGTACGTCACCGCCGATTGGCGCCTCGGCCCATGCTGCATTCGAAGCGAGCAAAACCGCCAGCACGACTGCGGCTTTCCGTACGTAGCCACCCGTCCGATCCCGGTACCAATAGCCGGCTGCGAGCAGCAGCAAAAGCAACAGATGAATCGGGAGTAGCGCCCGCACGTCATGGAACCACGTGCCGTGTCCGGCTACCGCTACGGACGCCCAGGCGGTGCACAAACCGGCGACCACGTCGACCGAAAGCCGAAACCGCATGCCTGCCAGGATCAGCCAAGCGCCGGCCATTGCCAACGGCACGGGGTCGACGCGCGTCCAGTCAAATCGCGCGCCGATCAGCGCAAGGCCGACCAGCGTGATGGCCATGGGATATCGCGCCACGGCAACTCCACGAACCGAAGCGAACAGGTAGAATCCAGTCACCATCCACAGTGTTGCAACGGTAGGCGAAGCCCCAAGCGTTGCTTCGAATTGGACCAAGAATCGCTGATACACGGGGTCGGCAATGGGCCCGAAAAATGTCATCAAGACCAACAGCGGCGCAAGGAACAACGCTCGACCGACGCCCCGTCGCGAGCCGGCAGCGAGTCCTCCTTCGAGCAGCAACACACACAGGGCCCATCCGAGAGGCACCAAGAAGTACAGCCCAAAAATGCTGTTCTCTGCGCCGACAAAGTGCAGCGATCGACAAAGGTAGTAGGCTCGAAGCGAAACGCAAAAAACGAGCGTTCCGAACAGCACCCACGGATACAAGGGCCATTGCCAGGGGCTGCCGTTGCCCGCTACATACGCGGGACCGCGGCGCACAGCCGGAATCAGGCAAAGGAAAATCACGGCCCCGACCGACGCGAATCCGAGTAGCTGCCATCCCAAGACAGGGTCGTGAGGCGTGACCAGACGCGGCGCGAGCACGAGCGGATAGAGGAATTGCAGTGCGAGCAGCATATGGAACGGCACGCGATACAACAACCCGAGCCGAAGCCGCACCGAGTGCAGCAAGATTTCACTGACTCCGGCCGCGAAAATCCAGCCAAAAACGTAGTACCAGGCCGTTTCGTCCGGCCGGTTCGCCAACCGCCCGTCGAACGTGACGGAGATCCCAAGGAACATGAGGACGACCATGATCAAGATGCTCCGCGCGTCGTCCCATACTCTGCCGAGACGAATCACCAGCAGCGCGGTCAGCGCCAGCAACAACGTGTACCCCATCAAACAAAGCGTTAATGCCCAAGCGTCGAACTGGCCGCTTCCTACCGGAAATGAAGCGCGCAAGCCAGAGAACACCAACCAGGCGCTGGCGATGTAGAAGGGGTTGTGCGTGTAGAGGAACCGGCCGCAGCGAATCGCGAAATCGCTGGCCGTGGCCGGCGCGTAGTTCTGTTTCTCGCTCGCCAGCAGGGCCGAATCAGCTTGGCGCGCATGGGCGCCCGGTTGCGGACCGTTCATCGATCACCTCCTACACGCTAGGGCTTGTCGCGCTATAATGAAACGCCAGGGCCAGGCGGCACCATCCGCAGGAGACGAGACTGTTCCAGTTTTCGAGAACCGAAGAGACGTGCGGAATTCGCGAGCGAAGTCCAACCGTATTCTGCCGCGAACAGCCCAATCGTGCAACAATCGGTTGTCGGGACGAATGGTTGTTCCAACACCTTTTGTCCAAGCGACAAAACGCTTCACGGAACAACATCGGTGTCGTGCAATTTGCGACCGGACGCAATGCGAAACGGGCTCGTATGATAATCGTCCGCGTAGCGTCCGCCCCCCGAACTCGGACGGCCACCGCCCGAAGCGCTGAACGTGTTCACGGCCGTAATCTTCGTGCTGGAGACGAGGAACGGCTAGAAGGAACGGCCCGCCGCACAAGACGCGCAGGCGGTGAATCAAAAAGCGGACCGCCTGAGGCATTCGTCTGAATGTCGCGGAGACTTTCGGGTCTCGACTATCGAAGATATCCGTGTCCGCTGGATCCGCCGACGAGCTGGATGCCAAAATGATCGACGCAGCCGATCCGCAAGAGATCGACTGCGTCGCGCGTACGACAGGTTGGAAAGAACGCCGAGCTACGGCTCGCTCGGGCGAGGCACTCCAAGATCGTTCGCGTCGTCCTGGATCGCCTCGGCCGGAACCGACGGGTTGTCGGCCGGCTGGGGATCGGCGATCGGTTGCGTCGTTGCGCTAGGTTGCGGGTTCACCTCGGTTAGAGGATTGTCCGCCGATTCGGTCTCGGAGGCTGACACTTGATCCCAAGGACGGCGGTATAGTTCCCAACCGTTCTTGGTGGCAGCGAAACTATATTGGCCGTCAGCCAGTTGGTAACGGGCCACGTCCTGTCCATTGCCACGGTCAAAGCGAATGGTTCGGGGCATGCGGCCGGTAAACTCCATCTGCTCGCCGGGCCTTAGCCGCTGGTGTTGGCCATTGACCGAAAAGTGAAGCGTGGCCTGGTTGTCCTCAGGATTGACGACAGCGGCGCGATAGGGCTCAGCATCGGCCGGCGGGTTGCGGTCAACGGTATCGTAATACTGATTCGAGCCACGATAGTACGTCCGGTAGTCGTCGCGATAGCCGGGATACCGCGAGTCACGCCACCCATAATCGTTATTGTTATAGAAGCGGCCATCGTTGCCGTTGTAGTACCGGCCATCGAAGCGGTTGTCAAAACGGTTACCGTACGGGTTGCCGCGTTGTCCCGGATAGTAGCCAGAGCGGCCCTGGTAGTCGTACCCCATGGCCGCACCTGCCGCGCCCCCGAGATCGCCTTCGACCGCGCCGCCGATGATGCCGGGAAGGTTTGCTTGCTGCGCCCCTGCTTCGCTGGTCAAAGCCGCGCATGCCAAAAACGCGGCAACTGTGGTGAGAGAAGCGAGCCTAATCATGTGTGTTCCTCCTTCGGTTCGAACGAAAGTTGGCTGCGACGGATGCGGAGCCGACCTGCTGCCACTGCCACGCCGCCTGGTTTGGTGCCGACGCTCCATGTGCGCTGGGATAAACTGCCGCCTCAAAAACGTCGACAAAAAGGCGATGCAAACGACGTGCCGTTCAAGTCGATCGAAGGAGGTCGTATGGGTGGTGGCGTGCCGTGCGAATCACGGTAACGAGGGAATTCATCTAAGGATTTCTCGATCACATTAACGCATGCCAGCTTAAGCGCGATCGCGATGAAAACCCCGCCGAAAACGACCACCAGCCATTGATGGCACCGATCACGCGCTGGTCGCGGCGCGAACAACCTGTTTCCCAAACGGCCAACCGCAGCCGCCGGTTCGGTCGCCCCGGCGCTCGCCCCGCCGGCTCCTTTGCGCGTTGGATCGTTCAGCACACTCGACGGACGATGGTCCAGCCATCCAGCGCGGCTGTCGCACGGGGCGAATCGCGTTCCGCCACGGTCTTCCCATGCCTCGCACAACCCGTCCGACGGACTTGAGTCAAAACCGACGGCCGCCGCCAATCGGATGCATTTTCTCTGCGCACTAATCGGCTGTGCCACCTGTGCCGGATAGGACACGCGAAACCCTTCGCTGATCCGGCGTTCTTTCCGAGCGTGCAAAGTTTGCCCGACACGCACGACGTTCAAATTTGACTTCGCTTTACTGACAGGTATGTTCGATTATGTCTCCATTTTGCAACAGGTTGCCGTATCGAACCCACCGGGCCCGCCACGCCGCTCACCGCGCGGGCCGCGCTTGTTGCCCAACGCGTTGCCTCCCACAGGCGCCGTTCCTACCATTACATACCGTGAGGTCGGTCATGCTTCGCTTCACCATCGCCACCACTGCTTGCCTGGTCGCGGCCACCGCCTCGGCTCAGCAATGGGCGGAGAAAATGTTCACCGAGCGCAGCGTCGACTTCGGCGCCGTCCCCCGCTCGTCGAAGGTCGAACACGCGTTCGTGATCACCAACCCCTACCAACAAGACATCCACATCGCCGGCGTGCGCACCAGTTGCGGCTGTACCGAGCCGCGGGTCGTCAAAGACACGCTCAAGACGCACGAGCAGGGCGCGATCATCGCCGCATTCAACACCCGGGCCTTCAGCGGACAACGCAGCGCCCGGCTGACTGTGACGATCGACCAGCCGCAATGGGCCGAAGTCGAGCTAAACGTCAAAGGCTATATCCGCACCGACGTCGTGCTTGAGCCGGGCCAGGTCAACCTCGGCTCGGTGGCCGAAGGCGACACGGCCCAACAGTCGATCAAGATCGAACACTACGGGCGAGACGATTGGCAATTGACCGGCGTCTCGTCGAACCTGCCGTACATCAAGCCGACGCTCAAGGAAGCCTCGCGGACGTATGGCCACGTGATTTATGATCTGGACGTCGAATTGTCTGGCGACGCTCCGGCCGGCTACGTGCACGACGAGCTGATGGTGACGACGAACGACCGCCGGGTTGAGTTTCCGGTGATCGTCGAGGGCCGCATCGTGGCCCCGCTGACCGTCAGCCCCGCCGCCCTGATGCTGGGCACGGTGACTCCGGGCCAGAAAGTGACCCGGCAGATCGTGGTGCGTGGCACGAAGCCGTTTACGATTCTCGACGTGCAGTGCGACGACGAGGCGTTTTCGTTCAGCGTGCCGGCCGACCAGCAGGCCAAGCCGGTCCACCTAATCCCGGTCACGTTCGAGGCGGGTGAGACGATCGGCAAGATCAACCGCACGATCACGATCGTCACCGACCTGGGCGACCGCTCGACCGCCGAGATCACGGCCATCGGCCACGTCAGCACGCCGCTGGCGAGCAAGTAGTTCGGGCGAGCGGCCTGCTAAATGGTCGAACGATAGGCTTATCGGCTGAGTGGCGGCTTGCTCGATTAAACGGCGGCGCGGCCTGACGCCAACACGGACGGCCACCGGCCAACGTGAAAGCGATCGATCACGCGCTGTTGATGCGGCAACGGACCGCCGCGGACAGCAATCGTCGAGTACCGAATCAACCCAAACCGGGCTGGTGGCCCTGCCGCCGGCCCGGTTTTCGTTGCGCGGATGTCGCGACAGGCTTTGCACTTCAATCCGCGGCTCTCGACCGCGCCCCCGCAAAAACGAAACAAAAAAGGTCCCCGTTCTCCCTTTTTGACTGCGCCCCGAGACCCTGGGCGCGTGAGTGCAATTGGCGATTCACAGCCGATTGCCGCCTGTCGTCGCCGCCCCCGGCCGGTTTTGCCAGGACCCATCGATTCCTCGCCTCGAGCCCCTCGCGCAATTGTGGATTCAGTAGTCCCAGCAGACGCGGGGGCGACCCGGATGGCATGACTTTTGCTCCCGTGTCTTGTTGAAGTGCTGAAGTGTTGTTCCGCCCGCGCCGCCTGATTGCGGCCGGCGTCGACATACCCACGGGAGAAGCAAGGTGTCGAACACCTACAAGGCAGGCGACCAAGTGAAATGGAACTGGGGCAGCGGTTTCGGAGATGGCCGCGTGAAAAGTCGCTTCGCCAAGTAAAGTTACCCGCAAGATTCAGAGCGGTGAAATCACTCCAGACGACTCGGCGGAGGAGCTTGCCTACGACATTGATACTGACGAGGCAGGAGACGTGCTGAAACTAGGGAGTGAACTGGAACCTGCGTCATGGATAACCTGACCCAACAGCAAGGGACGCTGCACACCCCGGACGGTCGCTACATCGTCGTCGACGGCGTTCTATGGCGGGCGACCAATCCCGCGTTATCGTTGCAGAAGCGGAGCGCATTGGTCAGCGAGCTGATGGCGGCACGTCGGGCAGTGAGGGCGGCAGCGTCAGATACCGAGGCACTTCGAATCGCTCGCCAGCGCGTCCATGCGGCGAAACTCCAGTTGGGCGAACGGGGACCAGTGTGGTGGGACGACGGGCAACCTGGCTGGACCAGGAATAAGGTGCTCAACTCGCCCTACGGCGCTTGGTACCGCCAGCGAGTGACGGCAAGTCCGAGCCACAACGCTCCACACGATCTGAGAACATAACTGTCAGAGAAAGGTTTACGATGTCAAATGAACCATCGCTTGTCGATCCGCGTACACGGTTTCCTCAGCCGCCCTACGACCAGCAAGAACTTCTTGACATGCCCGGTCGTACAGGCGATATGGACCCGCGTCCGAATCATGGTGAGGATTCGTACGTGGGGTCTGGGCTCCTGAAAGGCCTTACCGCCGTTGTCACGGGAGGCGACAGCGGTATCGGCCGGGCAGTCGCGCTGGCTTACGCTCGTGAGGGGGCGAACGTTGTCATCGGTTATCTGTCCGAAGACTCGGACGCCGAGGAATCTCGCAAGCTGGTAGAAGCAGCCGGCGGCCAAGCTCTATGCATTGCCGGTGATCTGACCGATGAGCAAACCTGCGAGAACTTGATCGGCGATGCACTACGGCACTTCGGCAAACTCGACATCTTAGTCAACAACGCAGCGTTCCAGTTGACGCG
Source organism: uncultured Planctomycetaceae bacterium (assembly GCA_937952415.1). GTDB lineage: Bacteria > Planctomycetota > Planctomycetia > Pirellulales > PALSA-1355 > CALFYT01. The sequence continues at coordinate 81,282 of CALFYT010000113.1, forward strand.
GGACGACCTCGACGACTTCTCCACGGCTTTGTTTGACCGGATTCTTAAGACCAATGTGTACGCCCCTTTCTGGTTGTCGCGAGACGCACTTCCCAAGCTGACCTGCGGGGGCAGCATTATCAACACAGTGTCGATCCAGGGGTACGATCCCTCCCCGGAATTGCTCCCCTACGCCGTTACGAAATCGGCCTTGATCGGCATGACGAAGGGGCTGGCCAAGCTTGCGATTGATCGAGGAATCCGAGTAAACGCCGTAGCCCCCGGACCCGTCTGGACGCCGCTGATTCCCGGTTCGCTCCGACAGGAAAAGGTACGTCAGTTCGGTGCCAACACGGTTTTTGGCCGGGCCGCCCAGCCCGCCGAACTGGCGCCGCTCTATGTCTGGCTGGCTTCCCCCTCGGCAAGTTATGTCACTGGGGAAGTGTTCGGTGCGACCGGGGGGCGGACTCCTGTTTAACGACAGGTGACTGCGAAGAAGGATGCTGATGGACTCGCCGCTGCTAGCCCTAACTGCGTCAGAAGCATTGAGAATCCTGCTAGCTGTCGCAGCGACATACGTTTCCATCCTAGCCTTTACGCGTGTCTGTGGCCTCCGGAGCTTTTCGAAGATGTCGGCCGCCGACTTCGCGATGACCGTGGCAGTCGGGTCCCTGTTCGCTTCAACGATCGCCACTGGCCAACCTTCACTGGCAGCGGGCATATTGTGCATCGCGCTATTGTTCGCCGGACAGTGGTTTGTTGCATGGGCCAGGCGATTCTCGCCGGCCGTGTCCAAGTTCGTTGACAACGAGCCGCTGCTGCTTATGCGGGGCGCCAACATATTGGACGAAAATTTGGCACGTGCCAACGTCACCAGAAACGACCTCTACGGCAAGTTGCGAGAAGCAAACGCACTGAACTACGACCAAGTGGTAGCCGTGGTTTTTGAGACCACCGGAGACATTTCAGTACTTCATTCGACCGATGAAGATGCACGCTTAGAGCCTGATTTTCTACTGAACGTCAGGGGATACGATTCGTGAATCCCGAGACGAATTCGATAGAGCGACCGTTTTTCTGTAGGAACTCCGCTGGGTTTGCGGGAGCGGGTTCGCGGGTTTTCAGGTTGAGGTAGATCGTTGCGGTGTCCCAGTCTTCGCTGGTTGCTTGCAGGATAGTGGTGACCAACCGCAACGGCAGGGCCTCGTTGGGGAACAGAATGGCGACGCTGGTGCGGCGTTTGCTTTTGTCGTTGGCGAAAAAAAACCCCGTCCCCATCTTCCCTGTGCCATCGACCCTTCCGCTCAGGCAAACTCTGACGGCAAACGTCTGACGTTTGATGAAACGTGCGCAAACGTCCGATGACGAAATGTAGGTCGCGCTCCGCCGTCAACGGATCGCGCCGCGACGACCAACAACGAGCATCCACGAAACGCAGGAAACGACCGTCATGCCATCCTCGCCCCGCCGTCGCCCAGCCGCCGAAGGTCCAAAGGTTCGGGCCACGCTCTACCTGTCGGCCGACGTTTTGAACCAGGCCCGCAACGCCGCCGTCCACCTGGCCGGCTATCCGGAACGCCTGACGCTGACCAAGCTGGCCGAGAGCGCGCTCCGTACGGAACTGAAACGGTTGAAGCACTGCTACAACGGCGGCCAAGACTTTCCCGAACGGGACGAAGATCTGCGCGGCGGCCGACCGATTGCCGCCTAAAGAGGCCAACCAAACTGCCGCACAACAAGCCGCCGCACGCCGCGCCGCAACAACGAATGCCGCACCACAAGCCGCCACACGCCGCGCACCCCTTCCGGCCCACGGAACCCAATCTGTGAAACGACTGCCGGCCATTGCCGTTGTCTTGCTGATGGCATCGAGTGCACTCACTCGATCCGCCGCCGCTCCCTGGCCGCAGTACCACGATGCGTACGCGCCGCCGCCGACCACGTCGCAACCGCTCAACACCATGCTCCGCGGACCGTCGCGCTCGCCGTCGCAAATCCATCCGGCCGTCGTGCGGATCGTCGCCCCCGGACACAACAGCATGTCGTTCGGCTCCGGCACGCTGGTTTACGTCGGCCACAACCATGGGCTGGTGATCACCAATTGGCACGTCGTCAACGAAGCCACCGGCCAGATCTCGGTCCACTTTCCCGACGGCTTCTACTCGCCCGCCACGATCCAAAAAGTTGACCGCGATTGGGACCTGGCCATCCTGTCGATCCGCAAACCGAATGTCGAACCGGTGCCGCTGGCCACGCGCGCTCCGCACCCCGGCGAGCTGCTGACTATTGCCGGCTACGGTTCGGGCGAGTATCGGGCGGCCACCGGGCAGTGTACGCAATACGTTGCCCCCGGATTGCGGTTTCCGTTCGAGATGGTCGAAGTGGCCGTGTCGGCGCGCCAGGGCGATTCGGGCGGGCCGATCTTCAACGAACGGGGCGAACTGGCCGGCGTTCTGTTCGGCGAAGGGGACGGGCGCACCTCGGGCAGCTACTGCGGTCGCGTCCGTTGGTTCCTGGCCAGCATCGAGCCCAGCACTGCCGGCAACGGCGAACTGATCGCCAGCAAACCGTTGATCCCAGTCGCGCCGCGTCCCGGGTCTGCCGGTGGGACCGACGACGCCGATCCATTCGCCCGAACGGCCGCGCCGGCCCTGGTCGCGGAGTCTTCACGATCGACACCCCAGTCGATGCCGCCATCCACGCCCGCACTGCCGCCCAGTGTTCACACGGGCCGCACGATGACCACGGTTTCCAGCGACTCGCCGGCGACCGACTTCAGCGCGGCAAAACCTCCGGTGGCCAGCACGCGGGCCGAGCCGCAGCCGCCGCAGGTGATCGGCTGGACCGACATTGCCGGTGAGACCCTGGGCCAACAGGTCAAGACCGTGTTGGCCGCCATCGGTGTCCTGGCGATGCTCTTGCACGTTTTGAAGTGGATGAGCACGGAGCGAACCGAGCCCGCATAGCGGCGTGCGGGGCGGAAGTCGTCTCTCGTTGTCAGGCGGCGTTGCGGTAGAATACGGATGGAAATCGCAGCGACCGGCGGCGGATCAATCTTGGTCGCCCCGCGGCTCGCAACGCGACAAGGCTTGTCCCCAGGGACGCACGCAGCATGCCCCCCGTGGTCCAGAAGACGTCGAGCGAAGAACGGCTACCCGGACTGACGGCGGCCGAGTTGGACGATGCCATTCGGATGGCGGATCCGGCGGCGCTGTTGGTGTCTCCGCGCATCCTGCGCCGGGTGATCAAGATCGATGCCGACATTGGCGGCATTGGCCTGCGTGTTCCGCATCGCAAGACATACGTGATCAGCCGGCAGCGTTTGCTCGAGATCGTGGATCGCTCCGAGCTCGACGTCATGCCGTCGGCCGAGCTGCCGGACACGGTGATTCTCATCGGCCGGCCCAACACCGAAGCGCTCGACGAGCTGCCGCCCGAAACGGCGTTGACGAAATTCTGGCGACAGTTGTTTCACGCTCGGGTCCATCTGGCCTTCGAGCGGCTGATTGCCGCCGGCAAACTGGGCCCGAACGAAGTTGCCAACCGCATCGCGGCGATTGGCAAAACCGAGTTCGACGAGGTTCGGCTCGTCTTGCGACAGGAAGAGTACCTCTTGCCGCCAAAGGACGACGTCTCGACGTACGTCGAATTCGCGGCCGTGTATCTCGAGCTGCGGTACTTCGCGCCGAGCACGCTGCCGAGCTACTTTCCGGCGATCGAGGATCCGTACTACGTCCACGACGTTTTGAACCGCGATTTCAACAGTTGGGAGACGCTGATGGCCACGCGCCTGCCCGGCGCGCCCATGCCCAACTGGCGCGAAGACGCGTCGCACAACGAGCCCCTGACGTTTGTCGACCCGGTTCACGAAGTCCACGCCGGCCCGCGCCAGACCGTCGCCGGGCGTCGTTCGGACCGCACGGCCAGCGCGCTGTTGTCTCGGGCCGATCGGGCGCGGCGCGTGGGCAATCTGATGCGGGCAGCCATCCTGCGGACCCGCGCTGCGCATCATGCCGGTCCGGAGGTCGCGCTGCAATCGCGCGAAAGTGCCCGTGCCGAACTGGCCCGGCTGGCGCGCCGCTTGCAAAAAGCGCTCAAATTCGGCCATAGCGAAGCCGCCGAGTGGACCCGCGCGCTCAACGGGCTGATCGAGCAGACGGCGCGCGGCATCTGGACACCCGAAGCCCGCCTGCTGTACGACCTGCAAAAAGTGTGCGTGGACCACGAGCGCGGGATCTATACGCTGGACGTCATCGGTTGGGCGATGTCGCTGGGCAGCAAGAGCTTGAAGCGGTTTTTGCCCGGCCAGCGCGACGTGCTGGTCACGAAGCATCTGCGCAGCGCGTCACGGCGCGTCCGCTCCGTGCGGCTGTCGCCCATGGCGCGCACGCAACTGGCCTCGCTGTTGCAGTCGGCCGTGCATCGCTCCGAAGGGCACTTACGGTCACGGTTCAAGCCGTTGATCGAGCGCGCTCTGGATCGCGTGAAACTCCTCCCCCAGAATCCTCCCGAACGGGTCGCCCGCGGCAAGCTCGTCGACGAGGTCCTGGACCGCATCGTGAAACGGGGTTACTTGACGATGAGCGACTTGCGCGACGCCCTGTCGCGCAACAATCTTAAGCTGCCCGATTTGGCCAGCGCCCGGCAGTTCGTCGTCGGCGATCAATTGCTCCAGGCCGACCGCCGTATCGCGGCCCGACTGGACGGCGTTTACCACGCGGGCGAAGTCTACTTGCGCTGGCCGCAGCGCCTCAGTTCGCTGGCATTCGGTACTCCGCTGGGACGGATGCTGACGCGCTACGTCGCGCTGCCGTTTGGCGGAGCATACATCGCCCTGGAGGGCCTGCAGCACCTGGCCAACCTGGTCGTGGAATACTCGAGCGACCACCAGACGCAGGTTCATCTGGCGACGTTGCCCGCCGTCATTCTGGTGGGCACGTTTCTGTTGGGGCTGATGTACAACCAGCGGTTTCGCGCGATCTGTCTCGATGCGCTGGTGCGCATCGGCCAGGTTTGCCGCCGCGTGTTCGTCGACCTGCCCTCCTGGTTGATCCGGCTGCCGGCCATTGCGCGGATCATCAAGAGCTGGCAGTTTCGGGCCTTTGTGCGGTACTTGTTCAAGCCGCTGGTCGTGTCGGTCTTTGCCGGCATGCTCGTGGCGCTTGTCTCCGACGCCGAAGTAAGTCTGTTTACGGCGCTCGGCTTTTTTCTGGTCGTCAATCTGTTGCTCAATTCGCCGATCGGCCGCAACGTCGACGAAATGGTCACCGACTGGATCGTGCAAACCTGGCACCGCATTCGGATCCACGTGTTTGCCGCCCTGTTCCGCTTCATCATGGATCTGTTCAATCGCATTCTGGCGACGATCGAACGCTTCCTCTACACGGTCGACGAGTGGCTCCGGTTTCGGGCCGGAGAGCGCCGGGCGGCGACGGTGGTCAAGGCCGTGCTCGGCTCCGTGTGGTTTTTCGTCAACTACTTCATCCGCTTTTGTGTCACGCTGTTGGTGGAACCGCAGGTCAACCCGATCAAGCACTTCCCGGTCGTCACCGTCTCGCACAAGATTCTGCTCCCCCTGTTGTTCCCCCTGAAAAACGCATTGGAAGGCCCGCTCGGCCAGGCGTGGGCGTCGCTGATCGCCGGACCGGTCATCTTCCTTCTGCCCGGCGTGTTCGGGTTTTTGGTCTGGGAGCTAAAGGAAAACTGGCGACTGTACGAGGCGAACCGGCCGCCCAACTTGAACCCGGTGCCGATCGGGCAACACGGCGAAACCATGGTGCAACTGTTACGGATCGGGTTCCGTTCCGGCACTATTCCCAAATTGTTCGCCAGGCTCCGCCGTGCGAATCGCAAAGCAATCTACACCGACAACTCGAAAGCCTGTACCAAGTACATCGACAGCCTGCGAGACGTCAGCGAAGAGGTCCGCAAGTTCGTCGACCGCGAGCTGGTCGAGGTGTTGCACGAAAGTCGCAGTTGGGACGACCGCTCGACCACGACCGGCGAAGTCCGGCTCGCCTGCAACCGGATCCTGATCGAGCTCTACTTCCCCGATTTGGCCGAGGACAGCCTGTGGCTAGCGTTCGAGGAAGAAAAGGGTTGGCTCGTCGCCTCGGTGCATCGCCGCGGCTGGATCGACACGCTCAGCGCCCAACGCCGCCACACGTTTGCCAGCGTGCTTGCCGGATTCTACAAGATGGCCGGCGCCACGCTGGTGCGCGAACAGATCGAATCACAGCTCGAACCCGGCTCGCGCGGATACGACATCACCAATGACGCGTTGGTGGTCTGGAGCGGCGACAACCGGTTTCAGCGATCGTACGCGCTGGCAAATTGGCCCGGCGCGAGCCCGCGGCACCCGACCGACGACACTCCATTTGGCAGCTTCGCCGAGCATCGGCGCCAGTGGGTCTTTGCGGCCACCCCCATCACCTGGCGCCGCTGGGTCGTCACCTGGGAGCTTGACCAACTCGACGGCGCGTCGAAGCACGACGTGCTGGAAAACGTCACCGTCCTGCCGAGCTAATCGGCCGGCGGCCACGACCGGTTCCGCTCACTTAAGCGACTGCAAGTAAGCGACCAGGTCGCGCAGCTCACGCTGGCTGATCGTTTTTTCCAGGCCCTCGGGCATGATCGACGTCTTGCTGGGCGTAATTTCGTCGATCGCGTCACGCGCCACGCGGATTTCCTCCCGCTGGGCCGTGCGCAAGTACATGGCCGATGCCGTTTCGCGGCCAAGCAACCCCGAATGAACCTTGCCGTCGGTCGTGACGACGTTCAGGCTCTCGTAGCCCCGTGCGAAGCTTGCACTGGGGAACAGAACTGCCTCCAACAAATCGCGCCGCTTGCGGGCTTCGCCAATCTTCGACAGATCAGGCCCGATGCGCTCCCCTCGCGGACCCACCCGATGACACGCAGAACACGCCGCGCGGCGGCCAAAGAAAACGTCCTCGCCCAGGGCCACGTCACCATGGCCCAGTGAAGTTTCGAGCGCGTCCAGCTTCGCGGCACGATCGGAATCGTCCAACGACGTTCGCGCTAACAACGGACGTGCCGCGATCTGCACGGCAGCCGGATACGCGTCGAACACTTGCCGCAATCGATCGGCCGGAACGCTTGCCAGCGCCGGCGCCTTCTCGAGCGCCGACACCAGGGCCAGCCCCACCGGCTCGCTCGGTTGCCGCTCGAACGCCTGCAACAACCAGACAAGTTCCAACGGCCCGCACTGGGCAATCAACTCCACCAGCCGGCCCATCTGTCGAGCGGGCAATCGACTCTGGCCCAGTGCTTCGGCAGCCGCCAGGCGATCGGCCAACGATTCGGCGCCGCTCAATTGGTCGATCAAGAACGCGCACGCCGCGTCGTCCAAGTCGGGTCCGCTGACGCTGGCAGCTTGAAACGCGGCCAACCGCACTGCCGCTGATCGCGCCGCCTCGGACCCGAGTTCGAGCAATCGGTCGGAAAACGGTGCAGCGCCCAGCGCGGCCGCCGTCAAAACTGCTTGCCGCACAACCTGCCGATCATCCGACGCCAGACTTGCCAGCACCGCTTTGCGGTAAACGTCCGGCGGCTGTTCGTTATCGATCGTGGCAATCACTTCCAGCAGCATCAGCCGGACCTGCTTGGCCGTTGCCCGCTCTGAAAGCGCACCGGCCACCAGCTCTTGCACGGCGGGCCGTTGACCCAGCGCCGCAATGGCGCCCCGGGCCGTGGCCAGTTCGTCGTCCGACGGAGACGGCTGCGCCAGCCACTGTCCGGCGACGCTGACAATTTCGTCGGCCCAATCCGGATTCCCGGCCAGCACGCCGACAATCGCCTCCAACAGCGCCGGATCACTCGTTCGCAATAGCGGCGCAACCTCGTCGCGCGTCAGTTGCCCATCGTCCATCTGATCCAGGGCCACGAGCGCGCCGCGGCGCGCCGAGGGCGACTGATGAGACAGCCCTTCGATCGTCGCGTCGCGATCATTGATCTCGATCAACGCGTAAACAAGCGCGTGCTCCAGGAAACGGTCGGCCGGTTTTTCCAGCTCGGCAAGCAATACGCTCACCGCCTGGGCATCGCCCAAGCGTCCCAGCGCCGTGGCGGCCTCGCGGCGCACGGCCGGCTCGTCCTGCGCAACCAGGTCCAGCAGGATCGGTAGACTCTCGGCGTCTCGCAACACGCCGCACGCGTGCGCCGCCGCCTGACGTGCCGGCGCGTCGTCGTCGGACAACACCTGACGCAGCAACATCCGTGCGTTTTCCGAACCGTTGCGGGCCAAGGCCCACACCGCATGCTGCCGCGCGTGATAGTCCGGGTTCTCGAATAGCGCCGTGGCGAGCGCACCCATCGCGGCGTCACCCCGCTCGGCAAGCACCTCGATTGTCCGTTCGACCACGGCCGGTCGCGGATCGCCCAGTTGATCGGCCATTTCAGTGTCGGAGATGCGGTCCCAATCCATCGCCAGCCCGCGCGGATCGGCAGGCGGCTTCGCGTCGATTCGGCGAATGCGATAGATCGCCCCGCCAACTTCCGGTTTCGCGATTTGCGAGGTGGGACAGCCGATCCGAAACCATCCGCCCGTGTCGACGACCAGCAAACTCCCGTCGGCGTCCTGCAACACGTCGGTCGGATGAAAGTCGGCACTATCCGAAGTCAGGAAGTCCTCGTCGGCACACTCGTAGGTCGCGCCCCGCGGCGTTAGCACGTGGCGCATGACCTTGTGCGTGTTGAACTGTGTCGAAAATAGATTGTCGCGGAACTCCTCGCCCCACGCCGTTCCCTGGTAGCACATCAATCCCGAGGGCGCGGTCACGCCAAACCGCGTCAGCGCCGGCATCAACGGTCCGGTCCGCTTGAACTCGCTGGTGCAGGGATGCTTTTTGGGATACACCCCGCCGTAGACAAAATGAACGAGCGCGTCGTGCCGGGCGCTGTCCGGATTGTAAAACGTCATCGAGCCGATCTTGTCACCGGCCGACGTAAAGGCCAGTTCGACCGGATTGTCCATCCCGCCGCCGCAGAAGACTTCTACGTCGCTGCCGTCTGGTCGGCAAGAAAAGACGCGCGCCGCCAGCCCCTTGCTCGTGGTCTTGCCGGCGTCGTCGTGAAATTCGTGGCCGTGTCGCCCATCGCACCAGGCGATCCGGCCGGTCGGCGTGATGAAGCATCCGTGGATGTCGGCGGCGTTGCCGGTAAAGCCGAACTTACCGACCAATGCGTCGCGCTTGTCAGCCACGCCGTCATCGTCGGTGTCTTCCAATCGCCAAATCGAAGGCGGACTCGCCACATACAGCGCGCCGCGATACCAGGCCGCACCCTGGGGAAAGGTCATCCGATCCGCAAACAGCGTGCTGCGGTCGAAGCGCCCGTCGCCGTCCGTGTCCTCCAACATGCGGATCATGTTGGGCTTCTTTTCGAGCAACTCGTCGGCCGGCAGATTCAGGCCCGCGTTGTCGGCGACAAACAACCGCCCGCGATCGTCGAACCCGGCCATCACGGGATGTTGGACCAGCGGTGCTGCGGCGACCAGTTCGACGGTATAGCCCGGCGGCACGCGCAGCGTCGCCAGCGTCGCTTCGTCGGCCCGCGCCAGCCGGTTCGTCGGACTGCCCGCGACAATCGTCACCACCGTGGCCCAAGCGGCCAAGACCCATCGCACCCGCATCAGCCGTCTCACTCCTTTGCCGCTTTTTCAGCCGGCTTCTTGGCGGATTCGGGCTTCGCGTCGGCCTCTGGCGATTCGTCCGCCGACGGTTCCTGCTCGGCCAGAGTTTCTGCAGCCAGGTCTTTGCCGGCCAACAGCGACTCAAGCGCACCGCTTAATGATTCTTGCAGATCCGCCGAAACGCCGACCTTCACGACCTGCACCGTGCCGTCTTTACCGACCAGCACGGTCTGCGGGATCGCATTGGCCATGTAGGCGCGCGCCACGTCGCCGTCCTTGTCCAGTGCCACGTTCACGTCCAAGTCAGCGTTTTTCAAAAACTCGTGAATCTCGTCGGGCGATTCCTGAATGTTGACGGCAAACAACAACACGCCCTGGTCCTTGTACTTCGACGCGACCTTGTCGATGATCGGCATCGCGCGCACACATGGACCGCACCACGTGGCCCAGAAGTCCAGGATCACGACGTTCTTGTCTTTGTAGCTGGCCAAGTCGAGTTGTCCGCCGTCGAGCAACTCCAGATCGATCGCCGGCGCCGGCTTGCCCAACAAGGCGTGCGGCGACGGGGCACTGCGCCCGGCGGCTCCGCCGGTGATCATCTCCATGAGTGAGTCGGCCTTTTCCACGCCGTCGGGTACGTTGAATGCGAACGCATCCGCCTCGAATTTGGGATCGAGGTCCCAATCGTTGTAGCTGACGGTGTTCGTCGCCTTGATGCCGGCCAGCGGATTCTCGCCACCCTGCGCGGCCATCTTTTCAAACGCCTTCGCCAGGTCGGGCACAAAGCGGCGCACCAGCGGCTTGTCGCCCGCGTCGATCCAAAGCTTCCAGTCCATCTGCGTGCCCACGGCTGACAGCACGTGACACTCCACGTCGTCCACGTTCTCCTTGCCGGCGTACGTGATCGACTCGGCCGTACTAATCAATGTCTTGCCTGGGTCTTGGCTGAACACCGACATCGTCACCGGCGCGGAGTTGCCCATCGACAAGACACCCAGGATCACCGGATTGGTGAACAACTGGTCGATCGCCTTGGGCGCTTCCTCGGCGGCGTACGATTTGAACCCCTTGATGTACACATAGAGTTGCTCGCCGTCCGACCGAATGGTGGCGCCGCCACCGGCCCCCTCGTACAAGTACGAAAACTTGTTCGGCCGCTCGCCGGCCAGTTTCTGCTCGAACTTGATCGTTTGCTTCTGGCCCTGCCGCTCGACCGCAAGGTCGATGTTCACCGTGACGCGAAAACCCTCAAGCGCGCGGTAGAACTTGCTGAACTGGTCGATCACTTTCTGCGCTTCAGGGTCGACACTGTCCTCGGCAGCCGGCAGCGCACGATGGTTTGCCAACAAGGCCGCCAGAAACACGGCCGAACAGGCAGCCAGAATTGCCACGGACCGCGCCAGAGGTCGGCGTGAGAATCGGGACGTCGTCATGGTTCTTGCTCCAGGGAAGAATCAGGGTTGCCACCGGGAGCTCGGACGCGACGTCGCGGCCCAAATCCCTTGTGCCGGACCATCTGCCCGACGGTAACAGCATATCAGCGCCACCACCGCGGTGCCACGGCCCGGTCGGAGCGCTGGGCACCCGCCGGTGCCCGAAGATTTTGGCGATTCGCAAACGAAGCGCCGGAACGATCGCCGTCAATCACCGACTCAAGCAACTTGCGCACTTTGCCTGACGTTGGTCGGCGTGTGCGAAGCGTTTCGCGACTCGCGTTGTCCTACGCGTCGCGTTACGATGACCGGACCGGTTGCAAACCGCCGCAGATCAACCGCGCGCGGCCGAGGCACCGGCCGTTTGTCGCGCCGAACGCCCAAGCGCCGCGACACGGCGCCTTGCCGCGCCAGAGCGCCAACTCGGTCCCAGGATCCACCCGCCATGCAACGCTTACCGCTCGGTCCGCTCTACTACGAATATAGCCGGCACGTCAAACCGCGCCTGACCATCCGCTCCGGCGAGACCGTCGTCGTCGAAAGCGAAGACGCCTTCTCCGGCCAGATCCGCACCAACGACGACCGGCGCGACAAGACCACAATGCCGTTTAGCAATCCGCAAACCGGACCGATCTTTGTCGAAGGAGCGGATCCGGGCGACGCGCTGGCTATTACCATCGAGTCGATCGAGCCGCTGCACGGCCAGTGCGTCACGCGCACTGGCGACGCAGCGCAACTGGCGCAGTGGCTCGGCAACGATTGCCCGCACGGAACCCACGTCTGCCCGATTCGCGACGGCCAGATCCATTGGAGCGAAAAGCTCACCATCCCGTACGAGCCGATGCTCGGCTGCATCGGCACGGCGCCCTCCTGGGGCGTGCCCACCACCGTGCCGGCCGGACCGCACGGCGGCAACATGGACCTGGTCGAAGTTTGTCCCGGCAACACGATCAGCTTGCCGGTGTATGTGAAAGGCGGATACCTCTCGTTGGGAGATGCTCATGCCGCGATGGGGCACGGCGAACTGACAGCCAGCGGGTTGGAAATGGCCGCCACCAGCACGATCACGGTCCGTGTGGTCAAGAACCAGTCTCTGCCCGGTCCGCGGATCGAATCACCGAGCGAAATCATGACCGTGGCCAGCGGCGCGCCGATGGAGCGCTCCGTGGCGCGCGCCTTTGCCGACTTGATTCTGTGGCTCGAGGCCGATCACGGCTGGAACCGGTGGCGCGCCTACGACCTGTTAACGCACGTAGCCCGGATTTCGATCGGCTACTACGGCATCGGCACCATAGCGGTCAAGATTCCCAAGCGCTACCTCGAACTGGCCAGCTAGTGCGTGCCGTTGCGAGGGGCGAATCGGCCGCCGCCGGCCAATTCGTTGCGACCGCGCCGCCGGACCACTAAAATTCGCCACAGCATCGCATTGTCCGCTTGCCGCCGCATCGCGTCTCGCACTCGACGGAGATTCTTACCATGCAACGTCGCCTCGACTGGCTGCTGCCCGTTTGTCTGTTCCTTGTCACGGCCTGGTTGGCGGTGCCGCCGCTGGTTGCCGAAGAAACGGCGCTGGACCGCTACATTGCCAAGCCGGATCCGGCATATGCCTGGAAGTTGGCGCACACGTCGAAAGGCGACGGCTACACAACCTATGTAATCGACCTTACGTCGCAGCGCTGGCGCAGCGAGCAGGACGTCGACCGGCCGCTCTGGAAACACTGGCTCACCATCGTCAAGCCAGACAACCTGAAACATCACACAGGGTTTCTCTACATCGGTGGCGGCAGCAACCGCGACAAGATGCCCACCGATTCCACCGAGCGGACAATCGGCCTGGCCAAGTACACCGGCTCGATCGTGGCCGAACTCGGCACCGTGCCCAACCAGCCGCTCATCTTTAGCGACTCGACCGACGAAGAGCGCTACGAGGACAACATCATCGCCTACACACGGGTTAAGTACATTGCGACACGCGATCCGACCTGGCTGGTGCGATTGGCCATGGTCAAAAGCGGCGTCCGCGCGATGGACTGCATGCAAGAGTTCTTTGCCAGTGACGAAGGCGGCAATTGGGAGCTTGACGAGTTCGTGGTCGCCGGCGGATCGAAACGCGGCTGGACCACGTGGCTAGTCGGCGTCGTCGACCCGCGCGTCAAGGCGATCATCCCCATCGTGATTGATGCGCTGAACTCCGAGGAAATCACCCGCCACCACTACGAGGCCTACGGCTTCTTCTCGCCGGCGCTGAAAGACTACGTTCGCCATGGCCTGTTTCCGGACAAAGTCGGCTCGCCCGAGTACCGCGAGATCTTGGGCATCGAAGATCCGTACAACTACCGCGATCGAGAGCGACTGAAAATCCCCAAGTACGTGATCAATGCCTCTGGCGATCAGTTCTTCCTGCCCGACAATTCGCAGATGTATTTTTCCGAGCTGTCCGATCCGAAGTGGCTTCGCTACGTCGAAAACGTGAAGCACAATCTGGCTGGCAGCGACGCCCGCCAAAGCATCGCGTCGTTCTACCTGTCGGTGCTCGAAGACGCGCCGCGGCCCAAGATCACTTGGCAGCGGCAAAGCGACGGCGCCGTTCTGGTCATGCCCGAGGACAAGCCGCAAGCGGTCAATCTTTGGCAAGCCACCAACCCCGAGGCCCGCGACTTCCGCGTCGATACGATTGGCAAGGCCTATACCAAGTCGTCGCTCGAGCCACAGTCCGACGGAACGTATCTGGCCGAAGTCGCCAAACCGCCCAAGGGCTTCACGGCCTTCTTCGTCGAGCTGGTGTACGCGACCGGACACGAGTATCCGTTCAAATTCACGACCGACGTATACGTCGTGCCGGACATCCTTCCATTCAAAGGCCAAATGCCAAGCGGTAAGCGTCCCTAGCGCGCCGCGCGGCACCGCAGCAAGGAGTCGACAATGGCTGACAACCTGATCACGGTTCGGCGCGAAGACAATATCGCCGTCGTAACGTTGGACGACGGCAAGGTAAACGTCTTTTCGCCCGCCATGGCCACCGAGCTACAGGCCTGCTTCGACAAACTCGATCCGGAAGTCGGCGCCGTGGTTGTCACCGGACGGCCGGGCGTTTTCTCCGCCGGCTTCGATCTGAAGACCATCGCCACCGGTGATCGGAAGCTGATCACCCAAATGGTCACCTCAACCGTGCGAATGGCGATGGACGTGATGCAGTTTCCGCGACCCGTCGTCGGCGCGGCCACAGGACACTGCGTGGCGATGGGTGCGCTGTTCCTGATGACCATGGATTACCGGTTGGGCGCCCGGGGTCCGTTCAAAATCGGTATGAACGAAGTGCGCGACGGGCTGGCGCTGCCGATCTTCGCCGTCGAGTTGGCCCGCTACCGCCTGCCCACCGCGAGCCTGATCCCCAGCGCGCTGCATGCCACGCTCTACGATCCTGATAGTGCCGTGCCGGCCGGATTCCTTGACGAAGCGGTCGACGCCGAGCGGCTGATGGACGCCGCCATGGAACGCGCCAAAACGCTTTCGGCCCTGTCCAATCCGCCGTATCAGATCAGCAAGACGAATCTGGTCGCGCCGGTGCGCAACCACATTCTCAAAACGCTCGACGAGGACATGGCGTCGCGGTAGGGCTCTGGCGGAGAAACTTCTCTACGCGCGCCATCCACGGCGGTAATGGATCGGGCCTTCAGCCCTGCGGACTGAAGTCGGACACGCTTGCCAGGGGCGGTTCCCCTGGCTGGTATGAAGCGCACCTTCGGTGCTTGGCGCGGCGCCCAGCCGTGATGAGCCACGATGGTAGTGCTGGGTCGGGGTGGATGACGCGGAGGGTTGTGATCGGCCCGCAATGCAGGCTCGTGGTGGTTACCGGCATGTTGGGCCAACGGCCCAACCTATACCAGCCTGGGGCGCAGTCCCAGGTCGACAGGAGAACGAATCCCTATCCGTCGTAAGGACCAAAGGTCCGACCTATGCGCCCACCGAGTTCGCGTCCCGTGCTTTTGTCGCGTGGGTCGCGGCAGTTGCTCTCGCGACAGTCATCCGAGGTCGCGCGATTTGAAACTTCTTCGTGCGCAGCGCCGGACCCACGTCGCGTCCGGTCCGTCGCGTTTACGGCCCGGTGTTCACACCGTGCTCGCCGCCGTTGTTGCTGATGCCCACGGCCTGGTCGCGCAGGTTCGGCAAGACGACGTTGAGCCGTTGTCGCCGCACCCGGGCCTGCAGGGCAAATTGAAAGTACTGCAGCCTGCGCGACGGCTGGCGCTGGGCCCATTGATACGTGGTGGTAACCAGCAATCGCGGCAGTTTGCCCTCCTCGACGAGTTTGATGATTTCGTCGATGTAGGCGAACTCGACCGGCCGCCTGGCCCGCAACCCTTTTTCCAACTGGGTCTGCAACGTCAGCCCCATCACGCCGCCGCCGTCGACCGGCGCTGGCGGAACCGGTTTCGGGGCGGGCTCTTCGGCCCGGGCCACGATGGCCGCCGAGAAAACGAACAATCCAAGCACGCAAGAAATGCGAAGTGGCGTCATGGTTGATCGCCGGACAACGTCCGGCGACTCCGGAAAAGCGATGAGAATTCGAGCAGAACTGCGCAAGTGACGGGAGAACGAGCGGCCTCTGTATCGAACGAAACGGCCGGCGACAAGGCCGTTTGGCCCGCTGCCACGCTAGCACCGGCGGGATAACCGTACGAATCGCCCTGCGCAATCCGTGCCCTGGCACGACCTTCAGGCAATCGTCGCCGCGGTGCGCACCGCTCCGACGGATTACGCGCTGGGAGACTTTCGCTCCTGCGCCGCCCGACTATGATTGGGGCGAACCTGCCACGCCGGCTGCGGGTCAACAGTAGACAACCATGCAAACCCAAACAACCAACGTCGAAGGTGCGCGCGACCGGGCCGGCAGTCTGAATGAGCTGCTGCGCGTTTCCATACCGCTGGTGATCAGCTACAGCGCCACGGCGCTGATGCACGTCGTCGACCGGATCTTCCTGAGTTGGCACTCGGTCGAATCGATGGCCGCGTCACTGCCCGCCGGCGTCCTGCACTGGAACCTCGCCGCGCTGGCCATCGGCACGGTCTCGTACGCGAACGCGTTCATCGGGCAGTATGTCGGAGCCCGCGACGAAAGTCGTGTGGGCCCCGTCTTGTGGCAAGCGATCTACCTGTCGTTTATCGGCGCCATCCTGATGTTGGCCGCGGTGCCGTTCGCTCCGGCGGTCTTTTCCTGGATCGGACATCACGAATCGGTCCAGCCGCTTGAAGTGCGCTATTACACGATCATGAGCCTCGGCTCGGTGCCCCTACTGCTGGCGCATACCCTATCCTGCTTCTACAGCGGTCGCGGGCACACGACCACGATCATGGTCGTCAACATGCTCGGCACGCTGATCAACATCGTGCTCGACTACCTGTTGATCTTCGGTTACGGCGGCTTTCCGCGCATGGGCATCGACGGCGCGGCCATCGCCACGGCGATATCGTTCTCGGCCATCGCCCTGATGTATGTGGGACACATGGCGCTCACGCAGCGGCGCTCGCCGTACTGCCTTTGGTCGGGTCGCCGTTTCGACCGTGAGCTGTTCGGCCGGCTGATCCGGTTCGGCCTGCCCAGCGGCGTGCAACAGTTCTTGGACATTGCCTGTTGGAGCACGTTCATCCAGTTGGTCGGCCGGTTGGGCAAGGACGAGCTCTCGGCCACCGGACTGGCGTTCAATCTCAATTCGTTGGCGTTCATTCCGATGATGGGCATGGGCATCGCCGTGACCGCGCTGGTCGGCCAGCGCATCGGCGAGGCCCGCCCGCATCTTGCGGTGCGCACCACCTGGCTCGCGTTTGGCGTCGCGATGATCTATACGGTCGTGCTGGCCGCGGTCTACCTCTTTGCACCGCACGTCATTCTCAAGCCGTATGGCATCACCGAAAGCCAGCCGGGCGTTGAGCAGCTCGTGTTGTTCCTGCTCAAGCTGATGGCCGTCTACTCGCTGTTCGACGCCGCCGCGGTCATCTTCAGCGCCGCAATTCGCGGCGCCGGCGACACGCGGTTTGCCATGCTGCTCTCGGTCAGCCTGGGGATCGTGTTCCTCGTGCTGCCGACGTTCGTCGCTGCGCAGTACGGGCGAGAGGGATTCGTCTATGCCTGGTATGCCGTCGCGGTGTTTTTGTTCATGTCGGCCGTCGGGTTTATGGCCCGCTTCCAACAAGGGCGCTGGAAGTCGATGCGCGTCATCGAACACACGGCACCGGAACTGGAAGCCGAACCCGAGCCGGTATTGGCGTAGTCCGGGCTAGTTCGCTTCGGCGGTGCCTTCGGCCGAAGCCTCGGCCTCGAGCTCCGCATCGTCCTGCGTGTAAGTGCGTTCGCGGTAGAACATCGCTACGAACACGAACAGCACGCCGACCACGCCCATCATGGCCGCGAACATCCAGTAGTAGTCCGGACCAGTCAGCCGCGACTCCCCTGCTTCATCTTGAATGAACAGGTTGATCAATGCCGTGATGCCGTTGCCCGCCGAAACGCTCAGCAGCCACAACGACATGACGACGGACTTCAACCGTGGCGGAGCTTGCGTGTATGAAAACTCCAGGCCGGTGATCGAGACCATCACTTCCGCGGCCGTGATCACCGCATAGGCCAGAAACTGCCACGCGATGTGCGGTCGTTGGCCCTGCGAGATCCACTGCTCGATGACGGCCGACAAACAAAACGCCGCGGCGGTGAGGAACAAACCAATCCCGATCTTGCGCAAGTACGTGAGCTTGAAAACTCGATTGATAGCCGGATAGATCACGTAAGAAAAGATCGGGATAAATGTAAGGATCATGATCGGATTGGCGGCGTGCGTTTGCGCGGCGGAGATCTCGGTGCCGAACAAGTTGCGGTCCATGTTTTCCGCCTGCAAGATCCACGCCGACCCGGTCTGATCGTAGAGCGCCCAAAAGAACGCCACGAACGCGTAGACCAGGATCAATTTTCCGAGCACGGTGAGTCCCTCGCGGCTGAACGCCTCGCGCAAGAATCCGAGCCCGCCGGGCGGTACGTGGACGAACTTGTTCCGCCCCAGCCAGAACACAATCGTGGCCAATCCCATGAAGATTCCCGGCACGCCGAATGCCCAACTCGACCCATAGTGGATCAACAACCACGGGGTCAGGAGCGTGGAGAAGAACGCGCCGAAGTTGATGGAGAAGTAGAACCAGGAGTAAACCTTCTCCAGCAAGTGCTTGTTTAGCGATCCGAATTGATCGCCGACGTTGGCCGAGACGCACGGCTTGATGCCGCCCGAGCCAATCGCGATCAATGTCAGTCCGATGGCAAGTCCCACCCGCGTTTCATCGAGCGCGAGCGCGGCGTGTCCCGCGCAATAGACCAGCGAGAGGTAAATGATCGTCCGGTACTTCCCCAGCACGGCGTCCGACAATAGCGCGCCGAGTGTAGGAAAAAAATAGACGCTGGACAAAAACAGGTGGTACCAGTATTTGGCCTCCTCGTCCCCCATCACCTCGAGGTTGCCCGAGCGATCCAACAAATGTCTGGTCATGAAGACGATCAAGATCGCCCGCATGCCGTAAAAGCTAAACCGCTCGGCCGCCTCGTTGCCCACGATATAACCGACGCCCGGCGGCATGCGGTCGGTTGCTACTGGCGTCGTGCGGTATTTAGAACGTGCCATGGAGAGACTCTTCGCCGAAGGGAATGGATGGGAAGGTGGGCAGCAACGCCGAAAGTCCGTACCCGGGTTCGGCCCCCAGAATAGCAATTCACGGCTCAAGCGACCATATGAATGGTTTCAATCGGCACCACAGCGCATGGGCGGCCGGAGCCTGACTGCCTAGAATGGAAGGACCGACGCAACCGACCCGACGCAACCGCGGAAACAAGCACCATGGTTCACCAGCGCAGCCGGCTTCGCTTTGCCGAGTATCGACGCCGGCTGGCCGAAAACCGCCGCAATGGCAAACCCGACCCGCGCGATCGCCATCGCCCATCGCGCGAGCGCCCGCGCTCGTTCTGGCGTTTGTTCGCCGAGTTCTGGAAGCTGCTCCGTGGCCATCGCTTGCCGGTGGTCTTTTCGCTGGCGACGCTCTCGGTTGCCACCGTGCTTTCGCTGGTCCCGCCGGCGGCCACCAAGGCCACGACCGGCAACGTCCCGGGCGCCAAGCACCCGGCCGGGGCCCGGGCCCACTTCATCCCCGAGCCCGACAGCCGTTGGCAACTGTTGTGGTGGCTGGCTCTGGCGGTGGTCGTGATCTCGATCACCGAGGCGGCGCTGCGCCTGTGGGGTCGGTGGTATGCCACTCGCACGGTGAACAAGGTTCAAGTCTCCACGCGCAAGCTGGCGTTCGAACACGCCGTGCGCTTGCCGCTGCATCGCGTGCATCAAATCAAGAGCGGCGGCGTGGCCAGCATCTTGCGCGAAGACGCCGGCGCCGTGGCCGAATTGATCTTCAGCATGCTCTACAATCCTTGGCGCGCCGTGATCCAACTCATCGGCAGCCTGGTGATTCTGGCCGCCATCGATTGGCGGCTGCTGCTCGGCTCGCTCGTGCTGCTGCCGATTGTCGCGCTGACGCATCGCACTTGGATTGGGCGGATTCGGCCCCTGTATCGCGACATTCGCCTGCAACGCCAGGACATCGACAGCACGGCCACCGAATCATTCGCCGGCATGCGCGTCGTCCGCGCGTTCGGCCGCCAACGAAGCGAAGCGGCCCGCTTCACCCGCAACAACCATTTCATGGCCCGCCAACAATTGCACGTTTGGTGGTGGGCCCGCCTCATCGAGATCGTATGGGAGATCCTCATCCCGCTCGCCTCCGCCGCGCTGTTGCTCTACGGCGGGTGGCGCGTGCTCGAAGGCCAGCTCTCGCTGGGCGACCTGATGATGTTTTTGTTCTACTTGGCGATGCTCTTGGGCCCGTTGGCCGTGTTGGCCAATAGCGCGGCCGCGTTCCAGAGCAGCCTTTCGGGGCTGGATCGCATCCTGGACCTGTTGGCCGAACCGTTGGAAATGGACAACTCGCACGGCGAGTTGCTCATCAAGAAGAACGACGTCCGCGGCAACATCCGGCTATCCAACGTCAGCTTCCGCTACCCAACCGCCAGCGAACTGGTCCTCGAAGACATCAACCTCGACGTGCAAGCCGGCGAGTTGATCGCCCTGGTCGGCCGCAGCGGCGCCGGCAAGACCACGCTCACGAACCTGATCGCCCGGTTCTACGATCCCACCAGCGGCAGCATCGAACTGGACGGCATCGACCTGCGCGACATCGACGTCGAGAGCTACCGCCGATTGCTGGGCATCGTCGAGCAGGACGTGTTTTTGTTCGACGGCACGCTGGCTGACAACATTGGCTATGCCGTGCGCCACGCCACGGCGGCCGACATCCAACGCGCCGCCGAAGCCGCCAACGCCCACGAGTTCATCGAGACGCTGGACGACGGCTACGACACGATCATCGGCGAACGGGGCATCCGACTCAGCGGCGGACAGCGCCAACGGATCGCCATCGCTCGGGCGCTGCTGGCCGATCCGCGCATTCTGATCCTCGACGAAGCCACCAGCAACCTCGACAGCGAAAGCGAACGGCTCATCCAACAAAGCCTGGTCACGTTGATGCGCGGGCGGACGTCGTTCGTCATCGCGCATCGGCTCAGCACGATCATCCATGCCGACCGGATCGTCGTGCTCGACGGCGGGCGTATCGTGCAGGTCGGCGCGCATCACGAGCTGCTCGATCAGGACGGAGCCTACCGGCAGATGGTCGACGTGCAAACGCTGGCCGAAGGCCCGCTTACGCCGTCGGCATCGCGCGGCCGCACGGAAGCCAAACGACATCGCCCGCTGGCTGATCGGCCGGGGTAGGGGAGCGTGGCAGGCGATGGCTGTCCGCCGGCGACCCGTTCGATATCGCGTACCTCTCCGTTCTCGTAAAACGCTGCTAGAATGGTGGGCATGATGTGGGACCAATTCTCTCCCGGATCGAAACGGTTTGTTGCGCGGGGGGGCATCGTCACGGGTCTCCTGTGCTTGCTATGCGGCATCATGGCGATGGTTACTCGGGGTATTGGCGTCACCGTGGCATTGCTTCTAGCGGTAAGCGTATCGGCGCTCATCGATTCCGTTCGCCGTCTCCGAACTATCACGGAGTAGGTTTTCCCTAGACGGCTCGCGAACGACACCACAACCCGCCCCCGCGAAGTTGCCGATTCCCCGCGTCGCGGCTATCATGACGGGCTGTACCGGTCGGCATGATCGGCTCACCTACCCTTGGCGCGCCGCCGGGCGCGCCGGCGCATCCGCGGACTCCTACCGAGATGCGCAACGCTCCGCTCGGCAGAACGACTCGCGACCCACGTGTCGCGCTGGCGGCAATCGCGGCGGTGGTTCTCTCGCTTTCGGCCACGTCGCTAACCGCAGGCGACCGGTCCGACGCGTTCAACGACGGGCCGTGGCCGTTTAACTCACCCGTGCGGCCCGACGTGCCCGTCGCGCCCGAGGCCGCCAGCGCCAACCCAATCGACGCGTTCATCGCCCACGCGCTGGCCGAGCACGGACTTCGCCCCGGCCCGCCGGCCGATCGGCTGACGCTGTTGCGGCGCGTCACGCTGGACCTGACCGGCCTGGCTCCGACGCTGGCCGAACAGCTCGCGTTTCTGGCCGACAATTCACGCGATGCGTACGAGAAAGTGGTCGACCGGCTGCTCGAATCGCCCCACTACGGCGAGCGCTGGGCCCAGCACTGGCTCGACGTGGTGCGCTACGCCGAGACCGACGGCTTCAAGGCGGACGAACTGCGGCCTGAGGCCTATCGCTATCGCGACTACGTAATTCGCGCGCTCAACGACGACGTGCCGTACGATCAGTTCGTTCGCGAGCAACTGGCCGGAGACGAGCTCGCGCCGGACGATCCCCGGGCACTGGTCGCTGCCGGGTTGAACCGGCTCTATCCCGATGAATCGAACGCGGCCAACGTCGAGCAGCGGCGCCAGGAGATTCACAACGACCTGACCGAAACCACCGGCTTGACCTTCCTGGGCCTGACGGTCGGCTGCGCGCAGTGCCACGATCACAAGTTCGATCCGATCTCGCAGGTCGACTACTACCGCCTGCAGGCGTTCTTCGCCACGATGCTCCCGCGCGACGATCGCCCGCTGGCCGGAGCCGACCAAATGCGCCGCTACAAGCGCCGTCTGGCTGCCTGGAACGAAGCGACGCGCGACATTCGCGCGGAAATGGACGAGCTGATCGCGGGCAGGCATAAAGCGGCGATGACCGACGGGCTGCGCAAGTTCGAGCCGCGCCTGCGCGACGCCGTGCGCAAACCACCCGAAGAGCGCACCGCGCTCGAGCAGCAACTCGCCTATCAGATGATGCGCTACATCCGCCCCAAGCTCGCCGGCCTGGCGAAGCAACTCAAAGGCGAGGACAAGGCGCGCTACGAGTCGCTCAAAAAACAACTGGCCGACTTCGATCACCTCAAGCCCGAGCCGCTGCCGGTGGCCATGACCGTTTCCGACGCAGCCGGCGATCCGCCGACGACCCACGTGCTGGGCGCGGGCGACCATCGCAACGTGCGCGACGCCGTACAGCCAGGCTTTCCCGCGTTTCTGGGCGAAAGTGAGCCGAGCATCGTTCCGCCGCCCGGCAGCACCACGTCTGGTCGACGTGCCGCCCTGGCCGAATGGCTGTGCCGCGCCGATCATCCGCTCACCGCCCGTGTGATGGTTAATCGCCTCTGGCAACACCATTTCGGCACGGGCATCGTCGCCACGCCGAACGACTTTGGCGCAATGGGCCAACCGCCCACGCACCCGGATCTGCTCGACTGGCTGGCGGTCGAGTTCGTCGACCGCGGTTGGAGCATCAAAGCGATGCACCGGCTGATGGTCACGTCGGCGACGTATCGCCAATCGGCCCGAGTAGACATGGCGGACAAGCGCGCGGCACTGGCAAATCAGCGCGATCCGGACAACCACCTGCTGTGGCGCGCCAATCGCCGCCGCCTGGAGGGCGAAGCCGTGCGCGACGTCATGCTGCAACTCTCCGGGCAACTCAACCGGCGAATGTTCGGCCGCAGCGCGCGACCCGATCTGCCAAGCGATCTTGACTCGCGCTACGCCTGGAAACCAGACGCGGACGAAGCGAACCGCAATCGCCGCTCGATCTACGTGTTTGCCAAGCGCAACCTCCGCTACCCGTTGCTCGACGTGTTCGACATGCCGGACATGCACAACAGTTGCCCCAGCCGCCCGCGCACCACCACGGCGCCGCAGGCCCTGGCAATGCTGAACGGATCGTTCGCGCTGGAGCAGGCACGGCGCTGGAGCGGCCGACTGCTGGCCGAACACCGCTCAGACCTGGAGACGTTCGCCCGCGCCGCGTTTGCCGAAGCCTACGCACGCCCCGCCAACGTCAAAGAACTTCAAGTCGCGCGGCAGTTCGTTTCCTCGCAAACAGCCATCATCAAGCAGGCCGGCGACGCTACGGCAAATGGTTCGCTGCCCGAGCCAATGCCCAAGAGGCTCCCGCCGGCGCTGGCCGCGGCTTACGTCGATTTCTGCCACGCGATCCTCAACTCCAACGAGTTCCTCTACGTCGACTAGCCGGCCTCCGCCCGGCGCGGCGAGCGACACCCTTTCATGCCGAATCACGATGAAATCCGAGCGGCCGTCACGCCGCACTTTGAGCCCGCCCGCTCGCGGCGCGATTTTCTCGCACGCGCTGGCGCCGGTTTCGGCTCGATTGCCCTGGCTACGATGGCTTCCGAATCGCGTGCCGCGGGCCCAACCGGCGAAGAAACGCCCACGGTCGGACGTCCGGCTACGCCACGGCTACCGGCCACAGCCAAGAGCGTGATCTGGTGCTTTCTGGACGGCGGACCCAGCCACATCGATCTGTTCGATCCGAAGCCGGAGTTAAACCGCCTGGCCGGCAAACCATTGCCCGACAGCTTCGAGCGACCGATCACCGCCATGGGCCGCACGGCGCACACGCCCCTGTTGGCCTGCAAGCGCACGTTTGCCCAACACGGCCAGTCGGGCATGTGGGTCAGCGACTGGTACCCGGAAATCGCCACCTGCGTCGACGACCTCGCGCTGGTGCGCAGTTGCCATGCCGACGGGCTGAACCACGTGGGCAGCGTCTGCCAGATGAACACCGGCAGCATTCTCGGCGGGCGGCCGTCGTGGGGGGCGTGGTGCCTGTATGGACTTGGCAGCGTCTGCGACAACCTGCCGGGCTACGTCGTGCTGACCGATAACGGCTCGAACCCGCCCGGCGGAACGCGCAACTGGGGTACGGGATTCATGCCGGCCGCGTATCAAGGCACGAAGTTTCGCGACGGCAAAGTGCCGATCCTTCACGTCGCGCCCACCGACGGAGCGCCGGGCTTGCGGCAGCGCGGCAAGCTCGACCTGATCCAGCGGCTCAATCGCCGGCATCTGAACCAGCGCCCGCACGACGCGGAGCTGGAAGCCCGCATCGCCAGCTACGAGTTGGCGTTTCGGATGCAGGCCGCCGCGCCGGCCGTCACCGATTTGTCGGAGGAATCCGCCGAGACCCGTGCGCTTTACGGTCTGGACCAGAAAGAAACAGCCGCCAACGGGCGCAACTGTCTCTTGGCCCGCCGGCTCGTCGAGCGCGGTGTGCGCTGCGTGCAACTCTACATGGGATCGGGCAGCAAGTGGGATGCCCATTCCAACGTCGAAGGCAATCATTCCAAGTGCTGTCGCGAGTCCGACCGGCCGATTGCCGGACTGATCAAGGATCTCAAGCGGCGCGGACTGCTCGACAGCACGCTGGTCGTCTGGGGCGGCGAGTTTGGCCGCACGCCAATGAGCGAAAGCGGCGACGGCCGCGATCATAATCCGTACGGCTTCAGCATCTGGATGGCCGGCGGCGGCGTGCGCGGCGGCGTCACCTACGGAGCCACCGACGAACTGGGGCTCTACGCCGTCGAAGATCGGGCGCATGTGAACGACATTCACGCCACCATTCTGCACCTGTTGGGGCTTGATCACGAAAAGCTCACCTGGATGCACAACGGACGCGAAGAGCGGCTGACCATAGTGGCCGGCAACGTGATTCGCGGTATATTGGTCTAATGGCCTGCGCCTTTCGTGCCCGCTCGTTCACTTCGGATTCGGCCCGATGCTCAAGACCAGCACCATCTTCGATCGCTATACGCAAAAGACACCCGGCTCGCGGGCGCTTTACGAACGGGCCGTGAAGGTGCTGCCCGGCGGCGTCACCCACGACACGCGCTACTTGCAGCCCTATCCGCTGTACATCGCGCATGGCGCCGGCTCGCGCAAGTGGGACGTCGACGAGAATCCGTACGTTGACTATATCGGCGGGCACGGGGCGCTGTTGTTGGGACACAACGATCCGGTGGTTGCCGACGCGGTGCGCGCGCAGCTCGACCAGGGAACCCACTTTGGCGCGGGCCACGAAATCGAAGTGCAGTGGGCCGAGCAAGTGACCCAAATGGTCCCCTGTGCCGAAAAGGTGCGCTTCACCGGCTCGGGCACCGAATCGACTCTGCTGGCCATCCGCCTGGCTCGGGCGTACACGGAAAAGCCCAAGATCATCCGCTTCGTCGGCCATTTTCACGGCTGGCACGATCAGGTGGCATTCGCCGCTACGTCGCACTTCGACGGTTCGGCCCCGCCCGGCGTCCTGCGCGAAGTGGCCGGCAACGCTCTGGTCTGTCCGGTGAACGACCTGGACGCGCTCGGCACGCTGCTCGACGACAACGACGACGTTGCGGCTGTGATCATGGAGCCGACGGGTGCCACGTTTGGCATCGTGCCGCTGGTGGCCGATTTCGCCGCGAAGGTGCGCGAGCTGACCGCCAAGAAAAACGTGCTGCTAATCTTCGACGAAGTGATCACCGGTTTTCGCGTCGCGCCGGGCGGAGCACAGGAGCATCTGGGCGTGACGCCCGACTTGTGTACGTTTGCCAAAATCATTGCCGGCGGATTTCCCGGCGGCGCGGTCGCCGGTCGGCGCGACGTGATGGACACGCTCACCATGCGCGACGATCGGCGGTGGAACCTCGAGCATCGCGTGCCGCACCAGGGAACGTTTAACGCCAATCCGATCACCGCCGCCGCCGGTTTGGCCACGTTGCGACAGATTGCCGCCGGAGGCGTGATCGAACGAGCCAACCACGCCGCCGCGCAACTGCGCACGCGGCTCAACCAGGTCATTGCCGAAGTCGGCTCGCCGTGGGTCGTATATGGCGAACATTCCGGGTTCCATTTCTTCGCTAACCCACAACAGCTCGACGTGTCGCAAGCTGACATCAACGCCGGACGTCTCGATAGCGATCAGCTCAAGGGCTCCGCGCCGCCGGAAACCATTCACCGCCTCCGTTGCGGCATGATCCTGGGCGGCGCCGACATCTTCCCCTGGCCGGGCGGCGTGGTCTCTGCGGTGCACAACGAGGAAGACGTCGCGATCACCGCTGCGACATTCAAGGGATTTTTGGAAATGATGGCTGCCGAGTAGCTTGCCGGCCAGCCCCACAAAGACGATCGCGCAGCGGTCAACTTGCGTGGAGCGGCCGCGCGCTACTGCCCTTCTTCGGCCGCCTGGCGCAGCGAACGCTGTAGCGCCAGCACGCGCACCAAGTCGATCCCGGCCGGCTTGTTCGCCACGAGCCAATCCACGTCTTCGGTAGCGCCGGCCCGGTCTTCCAGGCGATAACGCACGATCGCCCGTAACCAGCGATGCTGCGGACTTTCCGGTTCGACGGCCAGAATCGCGTTGAGATAGCGGAGCAACTTGTCCGGCTCCGGTCCGGCTACGCCGAGCAGGTTGTGCAACATCCGGGCGATGATCGCCCGCTTGCTCGTCGCGCGCAAGTCGTCATCGGTCAATTCGCGCTCGGTGGCCGCCTTCACGCGGCGATTTGCCTCCTCGCGCGAAACCTCAACGGCTCCGTCGAACACGTCGAACAGCGTCCCCTCCCCTTCCTCGGGCACGTATCGCACGACGAAATGTCCGGGCAACCCGACGCCCTCGAGCTTCAACCCGATGCGCCGTCCCAGTTCGAGGTACACGACCGACAGCGTGATCGGCAGGCCTTCGCGATCGTCGAGCACTTCGTTCAGATAGCTGTTGGCCCGGTTGTAGTACTCGCCGCGGCTGCCGTGAAAACCGTTTTCGGCGAACAGGTACTTCTTCAGCGTGTCTAGTTTCGCCTTGTCGTCCGGATCCTTCGGCAACATGCCGCGCAGTTCGTCGGTCATGCGTGTCAGTTCGGCCACGTAGGCGTCAACGTCGACTTCCTCGTTGTCGAGCTTCGCCACCAGCAGCCCGGCCCGAAACAGGTCAATCTGCTCCTCGGGCGCACTGAGCGCTTCAGTCAAATCGGCGATCACGCGGCGCTCGTGCGTCGCGTCGGCCAACTCGCGCAACCGGCTGGCGCGCCGATCCAGCTCCGCGGCCCGATCACGCAACACGCGCGTCGCGCTGGCCGAGTCGGTCGACAACGATGCGACCATCGCTCGGTCCAACGGCCCCGCCTCGGGCAAGTCTTCGACCAGCTTCACAATCCGCTCGATTTCTTCCGGCGGCAC
The DNA here is from genome assembly GCA_937952415.1 of uncultured Planctomycetaceae bacterium. GTDB lineage: Bacteria > Planctomycetota > Planctomycetia > Pirellulales > PALSA-1355 > CALFYT01. The sequence continues at coordinate 108,919 of CALFYT010000113.1, forward strand.
GGTGCTTGGCGGCAACTCGCGCCCCAAGCGAAATTTCTTGAACTGGGCCCCCGTATTGCGAAACTTGACCAGCCCGACCTGGCCGCCCGACAGCTTTCGATCCGGCATCTGGACGACCTGCTCGTCGTTTACAAAGCACGAGACCAGTCCGTCCTCGAGCCGCACGCGCAGCGTGTTCCAATCGCCAGGCAGGTAGTGTTCGCTAAGGCTGTCGAACAAGATGGTCCAGGTTCGGATGTCGGGCCCCTCGAATCGCGTCAAACGCAGATGTCCGCCGCTGGGATAGAAGGCGAAGTGCCGTTGCCCACCGTCGGAGCAAAAGGCCAGCCCCGCCGCGCCCGACTCGTCGTCCAGCCGCACCGCAACGGCAACCTCCACCGGAAACTCGGGAACGTCCATCTGCCACAAGCAAAGCGATCGCCCTCCGAATCCCCGCCCTGGCTCCGTCACGCGAATCCGTCCGGCCCGCTGACGCCAACGCGCGCCGAGAATCGGCTTCCACTCGCGCGGGTCCAATGCCCCAATCGTCAACCACCGCGACATCGGAATCGGGTTCGGCTTTTCCAGCAGCAGCTTGAGCAAGTTGATCGACACGGCAAATCCCAGGTTGGGAGTCACCAGCGACTTCATCGTCAGCACACCCAACACACGTCCCTGCCGGTCGACCAAGGGTCCGCCGCTGTTGCCCGGCTCGATCGGAATGGCAACTTGGATCATCGACCGTCCGTCGATCTCGCGCACGGCCGACACGACGCCCGATACGACACTGTGCTTCAATCCGGCCGGATTCCCGAGCGCGACCACGCTTTGGCCTTGTCGGACTTCTTCGGCGTCGCCCAATTCGAGCGCCGGCAAATCCTCGCCGGCAATCTTGAGCACGGCCAAATCCAGCTCGCGATCCGAGGCATGGACCGCCGTGGCGTCAAACTTTCGCCCGTCGGCAAACTGGATCCGCACTTGCCGGCCTTCGCCGATGACGTGGTGATTGGTCGCAATCAGCCCATCGGACGAAATCACGAATCCGGTGCCCACGTTGTCGCCCGCGCCGTCGCGGTTCGACGAGGTGATCGTGACCACCGACCGACCGATTCGTTCGGTCAATTCCGCGATCGAAGGCTCTTCAGCCGCCGGACTCTCCTGGGCCGCGGCATCCGGCGACGGATCCTTCGCCGCATCCTGGGCCACCACGTGCGGGGCGCACAGCGCTACAACACCCGCCACAATCGCCCATGCCCGTTTCCGCGTCATCCAAAACGCCTCCGATTGGTGGTCCGCTCGTCTGGCCGACAACTCCAATCGATCATAGGCCAAGCACGACCCAAAGGCAAAACGGCCGAAGCCACCGCGGAACTGCCGTGGCCACACACCCGGGGCGCAAGCACGCGACCAACGACGCGTTGAGCTCTCGCCGGCCAGGCAATCAGTTTCCAGAAGCCGTCGGACCGATTAGCTCGATCAGGTTGCCGTCGGGGTCGCGCACGACGGTCAACGACATTCCCTCCGGCAAACCGGCCGGCAGCGGCACCGGTCCTTTTGCCAACGGTCGCACGCCGGCCTGCTTCAGCCGCGCTTGCACCGCGCTGGAATCGGCCACGTAGATCGTGAGGTAGCTGTACCCCAACTGCGAATGAATGAATCGATTGTCGCTCTTCTTGCTGGCCACGTTGGGCAGCTCCATCAGCTTGAGCTTCGTGGCCGACGCGCTGTCGCCCAGCACAAACACGCGAATGTCGAGCTGTTTCGAGTCGGTCAATCCGGCATCGGCGCAAAAGTCGGCCGGCACCGAAAAGCTGGGGGCTTCGGTGAACCCGATCACGTCCTTGTAGAACTTGGCCGACGCGTCCAGATCGCTGACCACCACGCCCAGGTCGATCGTCGAGGCGGCAAAGTCGCTGCTCTTTTCCGCGGCCGTCGACAACGATGAGCCCAGCAGGGTCAATCCCACCATCGCCAGCGCGCACCGAATCACACGAATCGAAAAACTCATACTCGCTACTCCTCGCTTGATTTAAAAGTGAATTGCCGCCCCGCCGCGCGCCCTCGACGACATGTCACGGTGCGACCTTTTTCCAAACTTCCAGCACCGCGCCCGAACCCTTGCCTCCGCTCATTTTCGCCGGCCGCCGTGCGTTCTTCTTCTCGAAACAGATTCGAACCTGCTCGTCCGTCGCGTCGAACACGGCCAGGTAGACCTTGCCTTTGTCGGCCCCATCGCCCACTACGATGTCCAAGTGCTTTGGATCCTGTGCAAGGTCGAACCGGTACGACCCATGTTCGTTAAAGTCGCCGTTTTGGAAGTGATACTTGTTGCCCTCGACGGTCAGTTTGCGCGACTTCAGCGACTCGCCCGTCGTCTGCTTTCCATCGTCGATCATCAACACCAGCTCGAACGTACCCTGCCAACGCTCCAGGTTCTTTTTCGCGCGTTGCTTCGCCTCGTCCTGGCTATCGTCGGCCAGTCCGATCGTGCCCAGCAGGCACAGCGCGGCAAGCGTCGTCAGCCGGGTCGCGTTCATCATGGGTCTCCCACTGCGTTTGAGTCGACGTTGGGCCCGTCGCCGGAGGGCGCAGGCCGGGCTGGTAGTATGGCCGTGCCCGATGGGCCTGTAAAGAAAAAGCACCGCCGCGCCGTGATTCGCAAGGCGTGCGGTCGAGAATCACGTGCCGACTTGGCCCCTGCCGTCGGAATCGGCCGAGCCGTGCGCGCCGTGCTCGATCCGGTGGATCAGTCGGCCTCTTGGCCGGCGGCGTCAACGAATCGCAACGCGGCCGAATTGATGCAGTACCGCAGACCGGTCGGCTTTGGCCCATCGCCAAACACGTGGCCCAAGTGCGCGTCGCACCGCGCGCAGAGCACCTCGGTCCGCATTTGCCCGCCGCTCGTATCGGGCTGAAACAGCACGCGTTGGCCGTCAAACGGCTGCGTGAACGCCGGCCACCCGGTGTTCGATTCGTACTTGGTGCGCGCGTCGAACAGTTCCCAGCCGCAGCACACACAGTGAAAAACGCCCTGCCGTTTATGGTGCAGGTATTTGCCGGAGAACGCCTTTTCGGTGTCCTTCATCCGCGTCACGTTGAACTGCCGGCGAGTCAGCACTTTCCGCCATTCGGCCTTCGACTTGATGACCCGCTCCAGCGGCGGCGCGTCGTCGTCGACCCGCGGCGCGGACAAACTGGAAAACGCCGGCGGACCGGTCGGCTGGTTTGTTTTCGCATCCGGATCCGCAGCCGAACCGACCGTCACGGCAGACCACATCACCAAGCACGCAGCGCCGGCGACGCGCGCCCTACCCGCAACCGCTGGAAGCCTCATCGCGACACCCCGCTCGTTTGGATTGGGAACTGTCGCCGCCTCTCCGTGCCGTCAGGCGATAATCTTCTCAATGACGTTTCCGAAAACGTCGGTCAGCCGCTCCTCTCGTCCCTGATGAAAATACGTCAGCTTCTCGTGGTCCATGCCCATCAGTGCCAGGACCGTGGCGTGCAGATCGTGGAGATGCACGGGATCGACCGCCGCGGCAAAGCCAAACTCGTCGGTTTCGCCGTACGAGACCCCGCCCTTCACGCCGCCGCCGGCCATCCACATCGTAAAGCCGTATGGATTGTGATTGCGTCCCGGTGCGCCTTCGCCTTCGGCAAACGGCATCCGCCCGAACTCGCCGCCCCACAACACCAGCGTGCTGTCGAGCAGCCCGCGCCGTTCCAAATCGGTCAGCAGCGCGGCGATCGGTTGATCCACTTCGGACCCGTGCTTTCCGTGATTCTTTTCGACACTCTCGTGCGCGTCCCAGGTATCTTCCAAGTGGCCGCCGCCGGAATAGAGCTGCACGAAACGCACACCCCGTTCGACCAGTCGCCGCGCGACCAAACAATTGCGGCCGAATTCGTCGGTCGGCTCGCTGCCCACACCGTACATCGCCAGCGTCTTGGCGTCTTCGTTAGCCAGGTCCACCGCTTCCGGCGCTTCGGACTGCATCCGGTACGCCAATTCGTAGCTCTCGACCCGTGCGGCCAACTCCGAGCCGCCGGGCCGGCTTGCCAGATGCTGCTCGTTCAGTCTGGCCAACAGGTCGAGTTGCGTGCGCTGCGCTTTCGCGTCCAACGGCCCGCGCAAGTCGAGCACCGGTTCGCCCACCGGTCGAAACAAAGTTCCCTGGTAGCTGGCCGGCATGAACCCGCTGGCCCAATTCGGCTGTCCGCTGATCGGCCCGCCCCGTTTGTCCATGATTGCCACGTAGCCGGGCAGCGATTGGTTGCCGGTGCCCAAGCCGTATACGCACCAACTGCCAAGTGACGGCCGGCCGATAAACGTGCTGCCGGTGTTCATCGCCACCAGCGCCGAACCGTGGGCATGGCTATCGGTGTGACACGATCGGATCAGCGCCAACTTGTCAGCGTGCTCGCGGACGCGCGGAAAGTAGTCCGAGATCATCAGTCCGCTCTGCCCGCCGGGCCGAAACGGGCGCCACGCCGGCGTCAGAAAACCCATCTTCCGATTGCCCGAGTTGGTGAACGTCTTGTCCGGCGGCAGCGACTCTCCGGCATACTTGGCCAAGCTCGGCTTGTAGTCGAACGTGTCGACGTGGCTTGGCCCGCCGTTCATCATCAGAAAAATGCAACTAGTGGCCTTGCCGGCGAAGTGCGGCGCGCGAGGAGCCATCGGGCTGTTGCTCGTGACGGTCGCGCCGCGCGCGTGCCGATCAAAGAAACCGTCGGCATCCAGCAGACTTGCCAGCGCCAACCCGACAAAGCCGGCGCCCATCTCCCACACGAACTCGCGCCGCGTCTTGCCGCACGGAAAACGGCTCGCGGCCGGCGCGCCGCGCTGGGCACCATTGTGCGAAGATCGAACCTGTGGGCGGTCAATCGACATAGATGAACTCGTTGGTGTTCAGCAGCACGTGACACAGCGACGCCAGCGCCTCGAACCGCACGTCGGCCGGCGTATGCTCCCGGCCCTCGTCCACCGCGCGGCTGCCAAAGTGGCTGGCTTGGGCCGTCAAGTGCGATTGCGCTGTCGCTCGTTCGTCGTCGCTCGGACTGCGCGACAGAGCCAACCACCAGACACGCTCAATCTGATCCAGCGGATCGTCGCCCGCTTCTTCGAGCACACGGGCAGCCAGCGCCCGGCTTTGCGCGTGAACAAACTCGTTGTTCAACAGCGCCAAGGCTTGCGGAGCGACGGTCGACACATTGCGCTGGCTGCACGGCTGCGTCGTGTCGGCAAAGTCGAACGTCGTCATCAGCGGCAACAGCAGCGAGCGCTTGGTCATCATGTAGATGCTGCGGCGGCGCTGTTCGTCAGGCGGAGACGTCCCCCACGCCTCGGTCTTCTTCGACAGGCCCTCGAGCGCTTCCTTGGTCGCCGGGGGATAGAAGCTCGGCCCACCCGCCTTCAGGTTCAATTGTCCGGCGACGGCGAGCATCGCGTCGCGCAGCGGTTCGGCCTGGAGTCGCTGACGGTTACGCCGCCACCAAAGCTCGTTGCCAAAGTCAACGCTCGCGTAGTCGGCTTCGCGCTCGTGCGTCGAGTCCATCCGGTACGCCGCCGAGAGCATGATCAGTTTGTGGATGCGCTTAATTCGCCACCCGCCCTCGACCAATTCACAGGCCAGCCAGTCGAGCAGCTTCGGATGGGTTGGCGCGGCGCCCAACACGCCGAAGTTGTCCGGCGTGCGCGACAGTCCTTCGCCGAAATGATGCTGCCACAGTCGATTGACCAGCACTCGGGCCGTCAACGGGTTATCCGGATCGGCGATCCACCGCGCCAACTGCAACCGTCGCCCGCTGGTCTTCGCATCGGACGGCGGCGGCACCACCGAGCGATGCACCGCGGGCAACATCGTCAAAAAGGCCGGTTCGACCGTCTGGCCCGGACGATTCGGATCGCCCCCGTTGAGCAACTGCACGTCCGGCGGTGAGGGACCCGTTTCGGCGAACGCCAGCAATTCTCCTTCGACCGGCTTGCCGCCAATGAAGAAGTTCAGCATCGCGTAGTAGTCGGCCTGCGGAATCGCGTCGAACTTGTGATCGTGGCACCGGGCACACTTGAGCGTCACGGCCAAGAATGCCGTGCTCGTCGCGTGCATCAGGTCGTCGAGCTGCTCGTACTTGTACTTCAGCTTGTCGTTCGGTTCGTCGTCGAAGGTGCCGACCCGCAAAAAACCGGTCGCGATGCGGGTCCGGTCGTCGGCCTCGGGCAATTCGTCGCCGGCCAGTTGTTCGATCACGAACCGATCGTACGGCTTGTCGCTGTTCAGCGCGTCGATGACCCAATCGCGATAGCGCCACGCGCCCGTCTTCAACGCGTCACGCTCGTAGCCGTTCGTCTCGGCAAACCGCACCAGGTCGAGCCAGTGCCGGGCCCAACGCTCTCCGTAGTGAGGACTGGCCAGCAAACGATCGATCAGCCGCTCGTAAGCGTCAGCGCTATTGTCCGACACAAACCGCGCCACCGCCTCGGGCGACGGCGGCAAGCCCCAAAGATCGAAGTACGCTCGGCGGATCAGACGCTGGCGCGACGCCGGTTCGGCAGGTGTCCAGCGCCGCGCTTCCAACGGCGCCAAGATGAATCGATCGACCGCCGTGCGGCACCAAGCCGCGTTGTTCACCGCCGGCACGTCGGGCCGCTCGACTGGCTGTACCGACCAAAGCTCACCGGACACTCCCGCCGAAGTTGGCGCGGTCGCATCGTCGGCATTTGCAAGCGAACTGCAACCGACAACGACGGTCACCACGAGCAGCGCGGCACACAGCGCCCGCGTCCGTTGGCGGCCAAGCATGTGCACCCGATGGGAAAGTACTGACATCGTCGCGTCTCGGATCGCCCGCGCTATGGCGCGCTCGAGCGGCACTTGGTTCGGGAAAACCGCGGCAAAACACCTCGTCCAACAGTGTACGCCAGCGCGCCGAACGGTTCAATTAGCCGGCGGCTTGCGGCGATTCGTTCGACACGGCGACTTCGTCCTGCCGGTCGATTCGGGCGCGCACGTCAACGCCCAACCACGCCAGCGTCGCCACGGTGTACGCGGCGCCCGCCATCGCAAACACGGCCGGCCAATCGAATTGCAAAACGAGCCGTCCGATGAACGACGCAGCGCACGCCGCGCCAAGGTTGCCGCACATGTTAGCAAACCCCAAAACCGTGCCGGCATAACGACCGCCAACATCCTGACACGACGCCCAAACCGAACCAATCGCAAAGTCGCCCAAGAACGAAGACGCGACCAGCAGCACGCCGATCGCCGTCGCGTCGTTCAAGATCCAACAACCGACCAGGCTCAGCGCCGCGCCACCATAGGCTGTCATGCCGCAAACGCGCCGGGCCCATTGCAAGCCGATACGCCGCACGAAATAGTCGGTGGCCACGCCCCCGGCCAGACAGCCGGCCATCCCGGCGAACGCGGTCAGGCTCGTATAGAAACCGGCCTGCTGGTCCGTCGCGCCGTGCACCTTGATCAAGTACGTCGGCAGCCAGGTGGCCAGAAAGATCCAGCCGACGTTGACGCAAAACGCCATCAGAGACATCAACCACAGGCTGCGACTGGCCAACATCGCGCGCACCGGAATCCGCCCGCCGGCCAGTTGATCCGAGTCGCCGGCCGGTTCACCTTCGGCCACCAATGCAATCTCGGCCGCATTGGCGCGCCGGTGTTGCCGCGGCACGTCGCGAAACCAAAACCAAAACACGATTGACCAGACGAAGCCTACCGCCGCGTACGCCAAGAACACCGGCCGCCAGCGATCCACGCCGATCAACCACGCTCCGGCCACCGCCATCAACACGGGCGTTAGCGCCGGCGCCACGGCTCCCCCGGCTCGCCCACCCAACGAAACCGCGCTATTAGCGAATCCGCGCCGCGCCAACGGAAACCAGCGGCGCAGAAAACTGGCGGTCGTGGCATACGCCCCGGCCTGCCCCATGCCCAGCAACACCCGCATCACCATCAGAGACGCCAATCCCGTGGCCAAGCCCAAGCCGGCCATCGCGGCCGACCAGACACAGACGTACAGCGTCAGCGCGCGGCGTCCGCCCCAGCGATCGCCCAGCAATCCGGCCGGCACCTGAAACACGGCGTACACAAAGTAGAACACCGCGACCGCGTCGCCGACCTGAATCTCGGACAGACTCAAATCGTCGGCAATCTCCAACAACGGCACGGAGATCGCCATCCGATCCAGGTACAGAATCACCGCCATCGCCACCGAAAAGCCGAGCACGCCGTAGCGCGCGCGAGTCGGTCGCTCGCCGTGCGCGCCATCCGGCGGCGCTGCCGCGCCGTGCTGGGGTGTTCCGTGCTCGAAGTCGGAGTGTGACACGCGGTGGGTCTTGCAAGTTCGAAGGGATGCGGAAGGCGACGGCGCGGCCTACGCCGGCCGCACGTTTGCGGTGCGCCGTCGCCGACAGTAGCATGACGCCATCAAACTAGCCGGTCGCATGTCGGCCGGCAATTCACGCGATTGAACAAGCACGGAAACGACGCATGTTGATCTTTGACGCGCACCTCGACTTGAGCATGAATGCCCTAGAATGGAATCGCGACCTGACGCGTCCGATCGATGAAATCCGGGCTCGCGAAAAGGACCGAACCGACAAACCGGATCGCGGGCGCAACACGGTGTCGCTGGTGGAAATGCGGCGCGGCGGCGTCGGATTGTGCGTGGCGACGTTGATCGCGCGCTATGTCAAACCCAGCAACAAACTACCCGGCGCGTACAGCCCGGAAATCGCCTGGGCCCGCACGCAGGGCCAACTGGCCTGGTACCGTGCGATGGAAGAAGCCGGCGAAATGGTCGCAATTTGCGATGCGCCGTCGTTGCAACAACACGTGCAGCTCTGGAAAGACCCGCCGGACAACGCGCCGATCGGATACATTCTCAGCCTGGAAGGCGCCGACTCGATCCTCTCGCCGAAACATCTCGAGCGGGCCTACGATCAGGGCCTGCGGGCCATCGGTCCGGCGCACTACGGGCCGGGAACCTATGCCCAGGGCACCCACGTCACCGGCGGGATCGGTCAGCCGGGCCGCGAGTTGTTGGCCGAGATGGAGCGGCTCGGAATCATCCTCGACGCCACGCACCTGTCCGACGAAAGTTTTGTCGAAGCACTCGATCACTTCGGCGGGCCGGTTTGGGCCAGCCACTCGAATTGTCGCGCGCTGGTGCCCGATCAGCGCCAGTTCTCCGACGAGCAGCTCAAGCAGTTGATCCAGCGCGGCGCGGTCATCGGCGGGGCGCTCGATGCTTGGATGCTGGTCCCCGGCTGGGTGCGCGGCGAGACGACGCCCGCCGACGCCGGCGTCACGCTGGCGCACCTGGTAGACCATATCGACCACGTCTGCCAACTGGCCGGCAATGCCAACCACTCGGGCATCGGCACCGACTTGGACGGCGGCTTTGGGCGCGAGCAGTCGCCTGCGGATCTCGACACGATCGCCGACTTGGCGCGCGTCGCCGACCTGCTGGCCGATCGCGGCTACACCAACGACGACGTCGGCCGCATCATGCACGGCAATTGGGTGCGGTTCCTGACCGAAGCGTGGTCGTAGGCAACCACTTTGCCGTGCACGACGTGCGGTTCGATCCGCGTGCTTTGCTTAGCGACGTGTCGGACGCTTGGTCGCAGGCCGACGCACTTGCGGCAGCACGTTGGGCTTCTGCTTGCTGGGCAAGGTCTGA
>CALFYT010000114.1 GCA_937952415.1 uncultured Planctomycetaceae bacterium
TACGCACGCGACCGAGCTAGCGGGTTAAGCCAGCAGGGGAGTTTTCTTCAGAGCCTCCCCGTCCCCTTTAATTCGTCCGAACAGAGCAGCAAACCTAGTCGGAATGCTTAAAGACGATCATGATTTGGTCAGCAACGCATGGACGGCGTTTCGGACTAACCTTGATGGGCGAACGCCGTCCCAAGCCGAGGTTCTCCAACAGACGCTCTTCATCGAAAACCAATTCCAGCATCTGATGCATTTTCTCGAATAGAGAGGACGAAATGATTGACGTTGACAGAATCGACGCATTGCTCGCTCGGCTTGAACAACCCGGCGATCCCCCTCGCCCTGAAGGTCTAAGTGACGCAGAGGTCTCTGTACTCGAGGACTATCTACACACACCCTTGCCGGACGACCTTAGAGATTGGCTTAAGTTCTCGAATGGCGCATTTATTGGTACTGTACCGGCGTTCGGTGCCTATCCATTGGACGCGCCACTGAGCATGGGAAAGATCCTTGAAATCTTCCCGACGTGGCGCGTCAAAAAATGGATCCCGGTGGCAAGTGATGGATGTGGGAACTACTACGTCATTCCAACACAAGGTGAATTTGGTGAAGGATTTCCTGTAGTTTTTGTCGAGGCGGTGACGGACAAGGATGTGCCAAGATACATAGTTGCCTCCGATCTAGCGCGATTCATAATTTTGTTGATCGAGGATGAGCTCGCACTCATGGCTACTGATCCCGCACAAGACGACCCGGAAGCTTCCTCGTGGTTTGACAAACAGAAAATGCTGCACTACGATCCAGCGATTTTGAACTTTCATGGCGTCTCGTTGCCATGGGAAGCGGATGAAGTTTGAGAATAGAGGACTCGGGCGTCGAAACCCTGGCCTGAATGTGTACCGCACCATCCACGAGGGACCGTCCTCGGCACCGCCGTGTACGCCTACACCTATGACGTTTACGGCAACCAGACGCAGATCACGACCAATGCGTATCTGACGTCGGACCTCCAGACGCTGTAGCGGTCCAGCGATTGTTTACTACGCCGATTGGCGGGGTGGCAGTTGATTGATTTCCGGGGTTTCGAGGCAGCAGCGAGGACACACTGCGGTTCGCAAGACGAACCGACGCGTGATTTTCGCGCTTGAGGCATGCTGCGTCGACCGTTGGTACGGATCGCCAGCGCGCCGATCGCCCTATTGGCAGCGGCACGTCGTTACGCCGCGCGCTTGAGCGTTACGATTGGCAGGTGCCCGCCCTGTACAAATAGATTGCCAACGCGAATTTGGCGGGCGCCGGCCCGCGTGTACAACGATTCTCGGAGGATCGACACTGGGGGGAGGTCTGCAAGCGGCGGATTTGTCGCCGCGGAAGTGCCAATTCTCAGAGCGAGCGCGGACCGAGAGCCCGCCACTCGATCGTCGTATCGATAATCCGGCTGGCCTCAGGCCGCACGGCGGTAAGTCTTCAATAGGCAGATACGGATGACTGCGTTGGCTGGACTGCGTGGGCGCTCGCGCGGCTGTTAATTCGACAGTCAAGTTTTCGAGCGCGGGAGGTTCGTATCTCCGTGCCATCGGCGAAGCACCCGGCGCTCACGACATTCGACCCAACACGGAATCGATTAGATACCATGGCCAAGACCGGCGATGCCATCAAACGGGCGCTTGCGGATCATCAAGCGGGTCGACTTGCCGAGGCGGAGCGGGCCTATCGCGAGATTCTCGGCACGAACCCGGATCACGCGTCGGCCTTGCATCTGTTGGGCCTGGTGGCGTTTCAATCCGGCAAGTTGAAAGAGGCCGAAGACCTCATCCGCCGCGCGATACGCAACGACGGGCGTCAGGCCGTGTTTCACACGAATCTGGCGGCAGTCCATGAAGCGCAGGGTCGGCTGGACGACGCGGCTGCCAGTCTCGAAAGCGCGCTGTCGATCAAGCCCGATCTGTACGACGCGGAGCACAGCCTGGGCAAAATTCTGTTGGCACAGGGTCGAACGGACGAGGCTGTCGGGCATTTCCAGAGAGCCGTCGCTGCCAAGCCTGACCTTGGCGAAGCCCACCGGAGCCTGGGCATCATTCACCAGTCGCGCGGAGAATGGGGTGCCGCGTTGGACTGCTGCCAGCGAGCGGTCGCGTGCGATGCCGAAGACGCTCGTGCGCACTTTCACGTTGGGCTTGCACATCACCATTTGGGTCAGCCCGAGGCGGCCATGTCGGCCTATCAGCATGCCATCCGAATCCAACCCCAGAATGTGGAAGCCCACTGCAATCTGGGAACCATCTTCCAAGTGTTGGGGAAGCCGAACGAAGCGGTCGCGTGTTACCGCCGCGCGCTGGCGGCCAACCCAGACGACGGGGGTGTCCTTTCCAGCTTGGGCGACGCATTGCGACAGTTGGGGGAGGGGTCCGAGGCGCTGCAATGCTTCCAGCGCGCCTTGCAGGTCCAGCCGGACCATCCGGAAGCACACTACAACTTGGGGTTGCTGCACTTGAGCCAGGGACGACTGGCCGAAGGATGGCCGGAATTCGCCTGGCGGCTGCGGTGTGCCGCCATTCCCAAGCGCTCGTTTGGCCGACCCGTTTGGCAGGGCGAGCCGCTGGCCGGCCGCACGTTGTTGGTCCACGCCGAACAGGGTTTGGGGGACACGCTGCAGATGCTCCGCTATGTGTCGCGTGCCGGTCGCTGTGGCGGCCAGGTGCTGTTGGGAGTCCCGGACGCATTGGTCGAGCTTGTCGAGGTCTCCGGGTTTCAAAACGTGCTGGCTGCCGGCGGCGAATTGCCAGACTTCGAATTGGAGGTGCCGCTTTTGAGTCTGCCGGGCATCTTCCATACCACGCTTGAATCGCTGCCGGGCGCAATTCCTTACTTGTCCGCCGAGCCCGAACGCGTGCGGAAGTGGAAGGACCGCTTGAAAGGCGGCAGCCCGTTTCGGGTGGGCGTGCATTGGCAGGGTAACCCGCGGCACGTTGCCGACCACTTCCGCTCGATTCCGTTGACCGTGCTCGCCCGACTGGCCGAAGTGCCCGGCGTCGAGTGGATCAATCTGCAAAAGGGGGTCGAGCGATCGCAAGTTGAGGATCGATTTGGCGCCGACTCGGTTACGAATCTGGCCCACGAACTGACCAACTTTCACGAGACCGCGGCCGTGATGCAGCATCTCAATCTGGTGATCGCCTGCGACTCAGCTCCGGCGCATTTGGCCGGCGCGCTGGGCGTTCCGGTGTGGATCGCGCTGTCGAAGATCGCGGATTGGCGGTGGTTCGTCGACCGGGACGATTCTCCCTGGTATCCTAGCGCGCGACTGTTCCGGCAACGCACGCTTGGCGATTGGGACGACGTGTTCGCGCGGATCGTCCGAGCCTTGACCGAGGAGCACGAGCGTCACGCTCTTCGGCCTGCGTCCGACCGTTGAGTCGGCGCTATGCGAACTACTCGGGAATGACCTTGCCGCTGTTGGCGATTATCATCGGCCGTCCGTTGCGGCTGGTGAACTTTGTTTCCAACGAGACTCCGAGTGCCTTACAGACCGACGCCATCACGTCCTGCGAGGAGCAGGGCTCGGAATCGACATCCGTGCCATCGGCGGTCGTTCGGCGCAGGGCGATGAGATCCTCAGTGTTCCGGCGTTCGCTGTCGGGTTGGCATCTTTTTTGTACCCCGACGGCGGCACCAAGGGGCATGGGCAATGTGCGAATCCCGACGCGCTTCATGTCGTCGCACGGCGGACCAGGCCGACACGGCAGACTGCGTTGGCTGAACTGAGTAGGCGCTCGCGCGGCTGTTAACTCGACAGGCAAGGTTTCGAGCGTGCGGAAAAACGGCCTCACAGTTAACAGCCCAGAGTCACGCGGCTGTCAACCGGCGGGCAGCAGTTTCGCAACCGGTTCCTTTCGGTTTGAGGCAGATCGAACGGGACTCGAACTCGGTAAGTTCAAGCCGCGTAATGCCTTCTCGCAATTGCTCTCGCGCGTACAGTTTCGAAGAGCGTTCTTTTCGGGGAGCTTCGGGTCAGCAGGGAACCCGTTTCGAAGCGTTTGCGGCTCGGGTTGACGGACTGACGCCCTGGGGGACGACATGAACTAGGGCGAGCAGTGCGGCGCCACATGTTTCGATTCGCCTCGCCTATCAGGCGCCGCTGGTGGTCGCTCGTTGCCTAAAGGCGCGCGGAGAATTATAATCCCTTGGTCGTTCTCTGAGTCTCTTACTCCCTACTAATTCACGGCCCATCCCTTTACCTTTGGCAGTCCTATGCGGTTCCGCCGTTTTTGCCTGCCGAAGTGGATGATGGTGCTGGTCGCAGGACTGCTGCTGCCGGCTATGCGTCCGACCGCCAGCCCGGCGGCGACGATCTTCATGACCATTGTCCAGCGGGCGGCAGGCGACGGCACCGTCGACTATAGTTTTCGAACGACGATCCCCCCACTTGGCACGATGACTTCGCCGGACGGGACCGTCTTGGCCAATTCGTTTCGGTCGTTTGAAGGCCTGAGCTACGCGGACCTCAGTAACAGGTTTTACGGAACCTGGACGATCCACGACACAGTCCCGGCGCCGGCGACCTATCACTTCACGCTATCCGCGGTGCCGGTGCATCCGTTGGCCACGATCGTTTCGCCCGGCGACGGCGCGACGGTGCCTTCGACCTTCGACGTCCACTGGACGTTTGCCGACGACAACCATCCCCCCAGCCCTGTACACTCGAGAGTTGTCCTGGCGCCCGTGACGTTCGAGTATCCGTTTGGAGACTCGGGCGTACGATTCCACGTGGATCTAGATGGTCAGGCTTCGGTGCCGATGCAAGTTCGCGGCGGAGCGATCGAATCGCTGATACCGTATGCCAGCGCCGTAACTCCGATCGAATTCCATACGCCGGCGCACACGGTCATCGGCTCGTATTTGAGCCTCTCGGCGCCCGTCAATTTAACCGTCGTGCCCGAGCCGGGCGGGATGGAGTTGGCCTCGCTATCGCTTGCGGCCCTGATCGCCAAGCGAGTTCGACGTTGGGCCCTGGCGGGGTGATCGCGCTGGGCTTCGAGCCAATCTTCGAGCAAGGCGCGGTGATCGAGGCCTGAACTCGTCAACACAGAGACTCGTGACGTCCTGTAGCCTGTGGCGAAACGGCATACGCCGGTTCGCCGACGCGCGCGTTGTGTCGAAGTGTGGCGCTTTCGAGGAGCTCAGTTCGCAGAGTCTCGGCGCGCGGGAATTCATCAGCAGTTTTCCAAGGCCCGACGATCAGGAAGTCGAGCGGCACTTGCGACGGCGGATCGAGCTGAGTCGGAAATCACTGCGAACAGCGCGCCGCCAGACGACACGCTATAATCGTGGCGTGACCAATCCGCGCCCGAGATCCCTGATCGAGAAGGTGCCGGGGCTGTACCGGGCCACTCGCATTCCGCGGCAGGTGCTAGGGCTCTGTCCGTTTGGCGGCGATTGTCGGCCGACGCGCGTGCCGCTATTGAAACCGTGGTCCGGCCGGCCAACGCTTCCTTTCCCCACGCCCTGGAACTACGCGGAACCGATACGGATCCTCGAAAGCTACTTTTGGGGCGCCGACAAGCTGGACGGGCCTGGCAAGCACAACCGCTATCTCGACGTGCCGGGCTTTGCGCCCGTGCTGGTGACCCGCGATCCGGCGATCATTCGAGCCATCACGTCCGACTCGGGCGATCGCGACGGCCAGTTCGACCGCGATCAACTGCCGTCGATGGGGATCGCGCGGGCGACCGGTCCGGATACGCTGTTGTATGCGAACGGACCGACCTGGAAACTCCAGCGCAAGCTCGCGGCGTCGCCGTTTGGCAAGACGGCCTTGTTTCAGCCCGAGCAGTTTCACGTGTTCGAAGCGTCGATTCGGCAGACAGTGGCCGACCGGTTGGGAATCCTTCGCCAGCATCTTGCCAGCAGCGGCCAAACGACCGTACGCATTGAACTCGAGGCCGAAATCAAGGCGGTCATGCTGGAGCTGTTGGTCAACAATTTCTTTGGCGCCGCGGTTCCCTACGATCAGTTGCGGGATCGCTATGTGCCCGCACTGCAGCGGGTGATCGATCGCATCGTGCGCGACACCGTGCTGAACAAGCTGGGGATCTCGATGCAGCGGATCCCGGCCTGGACCCGGGGGCTCAAGCTCGCTCGGGACGACGATGCCTGCTTCGACGAACTGACCGACACGGTCGTTGCGACGCGCAACGATCGGCGCGGGTTGTGGGGTCACTTCAAGTCCGATGCGCCCGACGCGGCCCTGCGAAGCAACCTGAAGGTCTTTCTGGCGGGCGCGCTCGAGGCCACGACGTCGTTTGCATGTTGGACGATCTCGCATCTGGCGAGGAACGCTGCGGCCCAAGACAAGGTGTTCGCCGAGGTAAGCGACATCGAGGTCTACACGCCGACGGTGCTGGAGAACGCGAGCTACCTGCGGCATGCGTTGGACGAAACGCTGCGATTGACTCCTTCGCTGTACTTCTTGCCGCGGCGCGCCACCCGCGACACCTGGGTGGAGGCAGCCGACGGACGCAAGATGCTCATACCCGGCAAGACGCACATCCTGCTCGATATTTGGCATGCCAACCGCCACGAGGACCACTGGGGCACCGCGGCCACGGGCTACCCGGCGCTTGCGTTTGAGCCGGAGCGGTGGGCAGAGATGGCGGCCCGCGGACGCGCCTCGAAAGAGATGTTGCACTTCGGTTTTGGGCACGGTCCGCGCGTCTGTCCGGGCATGCACTTGGGCCAATTGGAAGTTGCGCTAGTCGTCGGTGCGCTGGTGAAAGTGTTTCAGTTCCGTGCGGAGAACCTGGACAACCCGCCGAAGGCCGGCGTGTCGACGAAGCCGCGCGACGGGACGACCGTGGATCTGGAAATCCGCGAGCGTTATCGAACGAGTCCCGTCGAAGATGCTCGGACTGGAACACGTTGACGGCAGTTGGACGTGGCGGTGATCGGGGAGGCATGCGGAGGGTACTATTTCGAGGGAGAGACGACTCCCATCGCATTGGTAGTGTGATTGTTGTTGATTCGTCCCCGGGGAACCGAATCCTATGGCTGGTGCAAGTCGCGGCCCAAGTAAACGGCACAAGGTGTTTAACGCGTTTTCTGAATCGCTGCGCACTAAGAGGCCAGACCTTCGAGAAAAATACATGTGCCCGATATGTTTTGAAATTTTTGGCAGATCCTCGGTCGAGGGCGACTCGCCAGAGTTGACTCTCGAACACGTGATTCCAAATGGACTCGGACAACGTCTGTTTGTCCTAACGTGCAGCAAGTGCAACAACGACGTTGGCGGCGCAAAGCTGGACGCTGCGCTGCATCGCAAAGTTGCCGCCCATGCCCACTTGAGTGGCCAAAGACCCCTAAGGGCGAATGTGCTGATTGACGGGGCGCGAATGGCAGTGGACTGGACTTACACGCCCGCTTCTGATTCCACTCCTCCCCACAGCGATCTACGTGTGGTCGAGAAGGCAACTTCCCCGGCGGCCATCGAACAAAGCCAAGTGACGCTCAAGGCTGCACAGTACGGCCAAGAAATCAGAATTCAGTTTCCAATCTCCAACCCCCGATTCGAGAAGACGGCGTTCTTGAAGGTCGGATACTTAATTGGTTTCCTGCGATTTGGCTATGAGTTCGCGTTGGCACCCAATCTCGACATTGTCCGGGAGCAGATACGCGATCCATCTGCGGAGATCCTTCCGGTCAAGGCCTTGGTTGTTGGGCCAACTCTATTCGAGTCGGTGCGAGCAAACTCACTTGCCGTCATTACGAACCCCACCGAGCTGGCGGGATTCATGGCATTGGTGGAGCTCAAGGGAATGGGCCAGTTTGGTGTCTTGCTTCCGTATCCGCTGTCCGCACCTGGGTTCTTTGACCGCGCCGAAAAACACCGTCAGTCGAACTCGAAGTTAGAAGTGCAGCTTCGCGCATTCGGAGTGTAATGAGTGCGACGTGTAGCGGTGCTGCAAAGAATAATTCTCTGCCCTGCAATATATGGTTGCCAACAGGAGTTCGGCGGTGGGCGGTGGCACGTGTGCCACGCCGCTCGAGCGGTCGACTCAGGCAAGAGATCAAACGATCCCGGTTCCCGTTTTCTCGGCTGATTTCAATGAATGGCTCTCGCGCTGGGTCCATCGGCTTCTGGGGCGCCTACGCAATCGCCAGTGCCATTGCCGGCGCTGCTGCCGCGTGGGCGATCGTAGCCTCAGGTATCGCAGGAGGGATCACCGGACCCGCTCTTGTCGGCGCGCTATCGCAGTGTGCATTCTTTGCCGTTCATAATCGCACGACTCGACCCCATCTCGCGGCGATGATTCCAACAATGATCATGTTGACGAGCTTCGTTGTCGCGAAACGTTTCGACATTACGGAGCCTTCGACTGCTGCATTCGTTTTGGTGGCGTTCTTTGTGTGTGCGATTATCTCGCTAGCAGGGTCTTTTGTCGCTTCGTGGACCGTGGGGATCAATAGGCAGTAGTTCGAGCATACAGACTGGGGGAAGAAGGGGGCGGGGACCTTTCTCGCAGCCTGACAGGGTGTTGTCGGTACGCACGATCAGCGCGCGCGATGCTGATCGGTAGGAGGTCAGGCACGCTGAGCCTGACACATGAACTGCACTTGTCATGCACGGGAGTGCATGACCTACCGCTCGGCTTCGTGCGAGACAAACGAAGAACCCTAGCTTGCGCTGCGGGTTGGTGTGATCTCGGTCCGCGTCCCCTTTATATCTCCCCAACCAGCGCCCACGGATCTTGGGATAGGTTCAAGTCGAACCGTTCCGGCCCTTTGCTGACTCGTGGATCTGGGTCAAAAAGCGGTTCGTGACATGCTCAGAAGAGACCCCCCGTTTCTTCTCCTTTTCTTCTCGCTGGGGATGCGACCAGTGCAATTGCTTGAGCGGTACAGCCATCGAAGACAACGAGCGTCACCCCTTTTTTGCCTTCCATTCTTCCAACCACCACCCTTCGCCCATTGCAGTTGCCAAATCTCCTGCGGCTTCGGCTTCCGCCTTCTCTCGCTCCACACGGGCGAAACATTTTGTCAGCATGGCGGAGTCAAGATCGGCCTTTTCGACGAGGTGGTGTGCGGCCCAACTCGACGCGGGCTCTTTGTCCAAAACGATCGCAAACTCTGATACTGCATCCTGCCCAAGGCTCACGACTTCATCAACGATTGCCCGCATGCGATCATGCAACGCGTTGTATCTTCGAACGGCCTTCTTGCCCGTGGTACCAACCGACTTTGTCTCCGCTGCACACGAAACGTATTCGCGAATGAGCTCAATAATCGCCGCCATCGCTTTCCCCTAACGCAAGTGAGGTGGTAAAAAGTCAATACCACCAAGATCTTTGGCTGTTTGGACTCCAAAATCAACTTGCTCCACGAAGGGGTCGAATTAAAGGGGTCGAATTAAAGGGGACGGGGATCTTCTGCTCGCGTATCGATTCGTCAGCGTGCCACGCGCGCAGCGGTGCCTGGGAGGATCGAATTCGAATCCGTAAGAACAAGCAGTTAAGATTTGTGCGCCGACGCCCGGCATTGGGCCGTGGCTTCTTGCGACTCACATGGTTCGCGCGCTGGGTGCCACGACCGGTTTCTGTCGCCGGCGCACGGGGCCACTCTGCAAATCGCGCGTGCGGTTCTACCTCTGGCTCCAGCAATACGGTTTGGTCGCCCAACGAATGTCAGGACGAGTCCTGAACTGCTTTGTGGGAAGCGCGCGCCGCAACGTATGCGCGACAAACGAAGAGCCCTAACTTGCGCAGCGGGTTGATGTGCGGACGAACATGCACACAAACCCGACGCGCCAGCGAGGGAATTGCTGCTAACGCGCGCCGCGATCTATTCACGCACTGGCCTAGAAAAAGTCGCATGACAGGGTGTCGTCGAGACGCGCCTGGCCGCGGGTAAATCAATCAAGACCGGACGCGGTTCCCTGAGTCCGCGCGGCAGATTCGAGCTGGTCTTTGGCCTCAGCAAGCAAGAACTCGAGTTCAAGCCGTTCGCTGGGAGACAGGATCGGAAGTTCTCCGGAAACCTTCGCGGCAGCGTTGTCTGGCTGCCCGTCGAGGACAAGCGATATCTGCCGAATCGACTGTTCCGTTTTCTCTAACAGCGCTGTCGCGCCCTCGACGTTGCCCGCCGCGAGAGTGGCCATCACCGCCAATAGGTTTTCCGCGTTGGTACGACCGGATGGGCGCAACCCGCGTACGTCGCCAAGCAACTTGACCGCGCGTTGCGCATCACCTGCCCGAAGGCGGGCGGCGGCCAGCGCCGCAACATTCTGTGCGTTGCGCAAGATCTCGACGGCCCTTGTCGCAGCCGAGATCGGGATTTCAAGATCGGCAGGGTCGCTTGGCGCCAATGCGCAAACCCACGCCAGCAGGCTTGCCGACTGCGAATCTTCGGAGTGGCCCAAACGTTCTTTCATCTGCCCGCATATACGGTGATACTCCGGCATCTGATCGTTCGCCAGATACAGACGTGCGGCGGTCGCGAATGCCCTGGCTTCGACGGGCTCCATCGCCGGGTTGTCGACGGCGGCCAGTATCGCAAGTGATTTGTCGAGCAGCGGCTTTGCATGCTCCAGACGGCCGCGACCGATCTCAACCTCGGCCAAGTAGAGATAGGTTGCCGCCGTGAACCCGTTGGATTCCCCTAGAGTTTCACGGCGCAAGTGGAGGGCCGCGTCGAGCAGTTGTTTCGCTTCGTCAAACTTTCCGCGGCGCGTCAGAAACTGCGCAGAGTAGTCCATGAGCACGGCGAAGTAAGGCTGCCCGTCGAAGGTTTCTCGCCCGGCTTCGACCGAGGCGCGATAGTACGCTTCGGCCTGTGCAAACTTGCCGACCCTCTCCAGCATGGTCGCGAGCGCCCGTTCTGCGTATGTTACCGCCGGATGCCGATCGCCGAAGACCTCCCGAGTTTTTTCGATTGATTGTCGGTAGCTGTCCTCGGCTTGATCGTACCTGCGCATGAATTGTGCAAGAGCCGCACGCTGCAGATACGACAGTGCTTCGCCAGGTCGAGGGTCGCCCTCGACGGATCGATAAATCCCGGCTGCCTCTCCGGCAACGGGAATCGCTTCGGTGGTTCTACCCTGCCTTACGAGATTTGCCGCGAGCAACCACATCGCAAAGGCCACGTCGCCGTCTTGCTTGCCGTTTGCGCGGTACACGTCGATCACTTCGCGCGCCAACCGCTCGCCTTCCCGCAGCCTGGTCGTCGTGGGCATCGTAAACGACAAGTGCCATGCGAGCCGGAAGTTGCTGGCTGCAAGTTCGGCGTGACCGGGTTCGAAAAGCGCGGTCTGAATGGTCCGCGCTTCTCGGACCATCGATTCCGCCCGACCGTAGTATCCCGCGACAAAGTCGAGACTTGACACCGACAACAGACTTTGGGCAACGTCGGGGTGCGGCGCGGCGAGCAAATCCCGCCGAATCTGCAGTGCGCTCTCCATGAGCGGCTTCGCATCGTCGATGCGTACGTACGACAAGTAGGCCGTGCCGATCGTGTCCATCAGAGCGGCTTGCACGAGGGGTTCGTCCGAGAGGTTCTCGCGAACGTAGCGGGATCCCGCGTCCAGCAGGTCAAGCGCGGTCAAATCCGCGCCCAGCAGGTCCGTCGCTCCGAGTCCGTAACCGGTCAAACTAATCGGATCGGCGCCTTGAAACAGTCCGAGGAGAATCTCCGAGACCCGCCGAGCCAAGGCTTCTTCCTGCGTGGCGCGCAGTTGTTGCTTCTTTGCCTCGTCGCGCTGATTCTCGGCATCTTTTCTTGCTATCTCTTCGCTTCTAGCGCTCTCCACGGCTTGATTGCGCGATTCGTTGACGATCAGCGCGGCGACAGTCGAGCCGACCGCAAGTATGATGAGCGACGACAGCGCGGCGGTGGTCGCGAACGCGAGATAGGGATTGCGTTTGACCCAACGCCAGCCGCGCTCCAGCCGGGTAACCGGCCGTGCAAGAATCGGCTCACCCGCCAGATGGCGCTGTAGATCGTCAGAAAGCTCCGACGCAGTTTGATATCTGCGTTCGGGCGACTTCTCGAGGCACTTCAGGGTGATCGTTTCATAATCGCGCGGAATTCGGCCGTTGAGCTGGCGCGGGCTGGGCGGTTCTTCGCCAAGGATCTGCGCGATCAGCATTTGCGGATCGCCGCGAAACGGGATTTCACCCGTCAGCAGCTCAAACAGGATGACGCCGAGGGAATAGATGTCGGCACGGCGGTCCGCCTGGTGTCCCTCGCCGCGAGCTTGTTCGGGCGACATGTAGGCCGGCGTGCCTAGCACCTGACCCGCCATTGTCAGCGTTGCATCGTCGGCGGTGCGGCGGGCCAGACCGAAGTCGATGACGTGCGGCTCCCCGGCCAAGTCCATCATGATGTTGGCTGGCTTGAGGTCGCGGTGGATGACGTTTGCCTCGTGCGCGTGGTGCAGCGCGCGGGCGATTTTCATGACAAGCTGGGCGGCCTCGCGCGCCGTAAGCCGCTGGTCGGACAGCCACTCCTTAAGATTCGCGCCTTCTACATAGTCGCTAACGATGTAGATTGTGTTGTCGTCTCGTCCGACTTCATGAACGCTGATGATATTCGGATGGTTCAGTTGCGCCGCTGCCCGCGCGTCGCGCAAGAACAGCTCCGTTTCTTCCGCGTCGAGGGTCCCAGCACGAGGAATCTTGATCGCCACGGTACGATCCAGATTGGTATCTTGGGCCAACCACACACTGCCGAACTTGCCTACACCGATTTCGCGCACCAACTCGAAATGGGCCAACCGGCCTGTGCCGTCGCGCGGGGCTTGCGTCGTCGCGTGCGTGTGATACGTGGCGGTTGCGTCGCTGGCTGTCAGGCTGAATGTGCTTCCGCACGATGGACAGAAGACTTCACTCAGTTGCGATTTGTCGGTTGAATCAACGTGGTTGTGGCAGTGCGGGCAGCGTATCTGCATGACGTTCCCCGAGATCGCCTAGTCATGGGGTACGGATTTGATTCCCCGCATGATGGTAATAGCAGCGGGCGGCATTAAATCGCTGGACGACCAACTCGGACCGATAGGCCAAGCGCGATGGGGGCGACCCTCGTCCATCTGCGCATATGCACGGCATTGCCAAGAACCACCGAATGAGTACGGCGAGGTGCGTGCTTGGCTCCGGCGGTCATGCAGGCGCAATATGCATCAGATCGCTACCGAGATGAGTGTGATGAGCCGCGTCGGGAACCGACGCAGTGGTTCGGCCGCCGAACGGTCCGGGCAGTCGAATTTCGGTCGCGATGACGCAGCAATGGCAAGGATTTCGGATCGGAAATTCGCCCGTCGTGCTTTACACGGCCGTTGCGGGCGGCGAGATTGGTGCGAAGGCACCATCACGTTTTCCAGGAGACGAACGATGTATCGCACCACCGTGTCGCTGGCAATCGTCATGAGCCTGATCACGTCAGGACTCTTGGCCGCCGAAGTGAAGGTCCAACACGCCGATCTGAGCATCACATTGCCGGACGAGCCGACCAAAGACGTCAAGACCATCGGCGGCGACGATGGCGCGGAACCTCGAAGTCAGCATCGTTTGATCATCAACAAGCCGAACGGGAGCATCATCGTCTGGTACCAAGACGCGCCGGGAATCACCGATCCGGATCCGGCGCTGCAGGCCGCGGGTGATTCGATCGTGCGGCTCGCGGGTGGAGAAGTCAGCGAAGACAAACGGGTCACGAAGCAAGAGCATCCGGGCCGCTACCTTATCGTTTCGATTCCCGAGAAGAACGGCGAATTCCGCGTGGCCTACTTTTTCGCCAACGGGCGCTCGTATCAGATCATGGCGGTCGGCACCAAAGACTTTACGCGATCCGAAGCGACCAACAAGATGTTCAGCTCCGTCGCGTTCGGAGAGGCGGCATCCGACTCGGAATGACGCGACCGCTCGGGGGCGTACACGTGCTGTCGCTGGGCTGAGCGCGCAAGCGTTGCAGAATCTGCGTGCGCGCGGCTACGACCCTTCGAGCCAGGCGATCAGCAGGAAGCTCAACAGGGACAGGACGATGAAGCCGACGACGGCCAGAAGTCCGGCTTTCCCCTTCTCGTACACGATGCCGAAGACAGCACCGACCATCACGCCGGCCAAGGCGGTCACCACGGGCATGAACGCCCGTTCGCCGTCATCTTCGATGGGCAGCAGCCAACCGATGGGCGCGGCGATCAGGGCGCACAGCGGAATCGCAATCGCGATGGCCAGCGGCATCGGCTGCTGCGGGGGTGAGTCGGCGGCATCTGCGTCGGTCCGAATCGTCGCGCGATAGACGACTGCGCAGATTCCGGTGAAAAAGCCGACTTCGCCAAACGCCATCGCGCCGACCACCGGGCCACCGTCGGCCGGTCCAAACAGCCAACCGTAGGCAATCCCTAAAAGGGCTCCCAGCAGGATGCAGCCGAACAATAGCGCCGCCGCGCTCCAGGAAGCATGACGCCGAGTGCTCCCGGGCCCGCCGGCGACAATCGCGGCCAGACTGGCCACGAACAGGACGATGTAGATTAGCAGTCGGATCATCGATGGCCGCCGGCCGGGAAGCAGAACGTTGGCACCATCGTATCGTCGGTTGGGTTGCGATTCCATCGCGGTTTGTGCTGTCGGGACGGGCGGGGTAGGGGTACAGTGGATGGAGCGGGGACAACGAGCGGCAACACACGTTTGGCGAGCGATGGATGGCATGGGCCCTATTCAAATCGCTTGCCTATTTCGATCGCGGTGAGTTATGGATTCCATCGATCCTCGTAGGGCATCACGACATTCGGGCACTTTCTGGCGCTTGGGTTTCCACTCGAATACGCCAGATATGCGACAGATGCACGGTTTCTACTGTGATACATCCGAGGAATCTGTTTTTCATGAAGTTGACGCCGCGTTACTCGCTGGTCACGAGTTCCATGGCGAGTTTCCGTCCAGCCTGAGACTCTGGATCGACGACACAAGTGGTCCGATCGCAGACCACCTGGGCAACATCCTACGGTGGACGATTATGTCGGATCGCCTCGTAAGTCACCTGTTGCCGTTTATCGAAGGTGGCGTGCAGATCCTTCCCGCGCCACTTTTTCTGAAAGACTCGGATAAGCGAGTCCGCAACTATCAGGTCGTCAACGTGACGAAAGTGCTTGACTGTGTAGACCGAACACGTTCAGTGCTGATCGACCCGGAAGACGCCCTAAGCTGGTATTCCAAGTTGTGCATTGACGCCACCATGACTGAAGGAGCACACATATTTCGGTACCTGCTCACCGACGACTATGTCTGTCCGGAAGTTGTGTGCACATTCGAGGTCGTCAATTGCCTCGAAGGGAGAGGGTATACGGGCATGGCATTCTATTCGTGCGATTGTGCCGACGCATGATACGACGTGCAGGGTAATGCGATCGAATCACGGACGGTCATGCTCGACGCGGACGGCCGGGAAGCGGAACGTTGCCGACATGTAATCTTCCAGCGGGTTGCCGGTTTTATGCTGCGTGCCGGCAGTGGCCGGCGGGACGGATCGCAATGCGCCGATCGGTCACTTGGATTCGCGCGGAGTCGAAACGCTTGAACCCGGGGCGATGCGCGGTGTAAGATTGCTAGATCGTTCGTACAAATGGTGGCAGTTGGCCGGATCCGTTGGCCTGTTGACGAAAGGGCATCCATGCGTTCGAAATGGCTCTTGTTCGGTGCGGTGTTGATTTGTGCCAACGTTGTGCTTGCCGGGACGAAGGTGCCGCGATTTTTGTCGGGCCGCTCCGCCGCGGATTGCCAGTCGCATCCGCCAGAGACCTGGTCGGCCACGAAGAACGTGGCGTGGAAGCAAGACCTGCCGGGCCTCGGCTGGGCGTCGCCGATCGTCTGGGACGACAAAGTTTTCTTGACGACGTGCGTCGCCTCAGGCAAAGCGCTCGAGCCGCGCAAGGGTCTCTACATCGAGGATCTCGACGCGAACAAGTACCCGCCCACGGACAAGCGCCAGTACAAGGTGTACTGTCTCGACTTGAACACGGGTGACGTGCAATGGGAGCGCACGGCGCACGAAGGCGTGCCGCCCAAGCCGCACCATATCAAGAACACTTTGGCCTCGGAAACGCCATGTACCGACGGCGAGCGGCTGTACGTCGCGTTCGGCACGATCGGATTGTTTTGCTACGACCTGGACGGAAAACTGCTCTGGAAACATGCGCTCACACCGCGCGAGACGCGAATGGGCTGGGGCACTTCGATGTCGCCGATCGTACACGAAGACCGAGTCTACTACGTGGACGATAACGAGGAAGAATCGTCGGTCGTGGCGCTGAACAAGTACACGGGCGACGTGATTTGGAGGACGCCGCGCGACGAGCAAACCAACTATTCCACGCCGTTTCTGTGGGAGAACTCGGTGCGCAAGGAGCTGGTTGTTTCGGGCATCAACTGGCTGAAGTCTTACGACCTGGACGGCAAAGAGCTTTGGAAAATCACGGGGCACTCGATCCTTGCCATTCCCTCGCCGTTCGAGCACGACGGGCTGTTGTACGTGACGTCAGGGCACGTTCTCTGGGGAGAGAACCGGCTGTTCGCCATCAAGCCGGGCGCGTCCGGCGATATCACTGCGCCGAGCGATCGACGCGAGAAGCCCACCGACGACGGCAGCATCCAAGCACTGAACAAGCGGCCGAAGCTGCCGACCAAGAAAGACCCGAACGAGAAGCTGGACGAGCACCTGGTGTGGTACCAGCGGTTCGGTCCCTACCATCCCACGCCGCTGATCCTCGACGATCAACTCTACATGCTGCTCGACCGGGGCTTCATGGCCAGCTTCGATGCCAAGACCGGAGAGATCGTGTACGAAAAGGCGCGCATTCCGAAAGGCCGCGCGTTTACCAGCTCTCCGTTTACGTATGCCGGAAAGATCTTCTGCATCAACGAGGACGGGGTGACGTTTGCCATGTCGCCGGGCGAGGAGTGTGAAGTGCTCTATACGAACCCCCTGGCCGAAGACGACATGTGCATGGCCACGCCGGTGATTGTGGGCGACCGGTTGCTGATTCGCACGTCCGAACGCGTCTATTGCATCGGCGCAAGCGACGACAGCGACGATTCCGCAGCGGCGGCATCGGGCGACTGATCAAGTCGATCCGCATGCGGCACGGAGCGCAGGTGCGCGGTTGATAGTAAGCGTGCGCGCTACGCAGTCCGCCCGCCCGTTTTCTCAGGGGGTCGACTTGCGCTTGGGGGAAGTCCGGCTTGCAGAGGCTATCAGTCCTTGAGTCGGGCGACCGTGGATTCCAGTTTGCCCTCGTCGTGACAGTACTTGCAGGAGATCCTGGTATTGGCACGTGCCGTGGGATCCGTCTTCCACTCAACGGCCGCGGCCTCGTACTGCGAATCGGGCAGCAGCTCGACGATCTTGTCCAAAAACTCATTGCACTCGTCGTCGTGTCCGGTCCGTTCGGCCGATTCCGCAAGGCCCGACAGCAGTTCGCCGCGAATGTGCAGCGGCATTCGCTCGACCACCCGTGACTGTCGCTTCCACATCGTTCGATAGCAATCGTAAGCCTCAGACCACGCGACAGCGATGTATTCTTTCGGCAGCCGATCGCCGAATTCGAGGTAGCTTCCGCCGATCAGAATGTCGACGACCAACTGGTTGCGACCGGACTCTCTTGCCTGGCCGAACAGATCGCGCGATTCCTGATAATACTGTTCGAACTCCTTCGCGTTGCCCGCCTCGTGAGCCAATACGGCGCGATAGAGCTTCGCCGCACCTAGCCAGGACAGGATCTCCGGCTTCGATTTCGGGCGCAATTCCAGCAGCCGTTCGAGATTGTTCTCGGCTCGGGCGAAGCGCTCCATGTCGTTGTCCATCCATCCGGCGAAGATGTCCTCGCGCACGAGCGTGGAGACGCGAAGGCGTGTGTTCTCGATCGGCGGATCGGGCGTCTCGGCCACGGCAACGCCAGCCAGCAACGTAGCGAGTGTGGACAAAACGATTGTGCGCATCGAAGATCTCCTTCTTCCAGAATGACGAGGCACGCGACGAACAATCGCCGCCCCGTCGAGCAACGACGTCCGATTGGGTACATATGATAGCCGACCGGCCGCCGGAATGCGCCGGACGTCTGGCGAGCCTGGCGCCCCCAATCCGGTGGATGTCATACGTACGATGCCGCACGCGACCGCCTACTCTCCAAACGCCGGATGGGCCGGATCTCCGCCGCTTTCCAGGTAGGCAAGCAGATCCAAAATCTGCGGTTTGGTAAGCGTGTTCAACAGCCCGTGGGGCATCAACGAGATTGCCAACTCGGCCCGCTGCTCGATGTCCGCCTTGGCGACCTCTTGGGGTTGTTCGCCGGAATCGAGCGGATTGGACAGCAGCCGCATCACCTTGTCGTCCTCGAACACAACGACACCGCTGGCCACGTTGCCTTGTTGCGTGGTTATGACCTGCGTTCGGTACTTCTGGTCGATGACTTTCGAAGGCTCGACGATCTCAGTGAGCAGATCCAGGCGGCTCATCTTGCCGTCGCGCATCCTTTGAGCAATTTGCGCCAAATTCGGGCCGATCGTCGCGCCGTCGTGGCCCAGCCGATGACAAGCCTTGCAAGAGGCCGCCTCGTAGACTCTGTGACCGCTGTCAAACGAGCGACCGCGGTCCAGTTCGTCCATCGCCGAGGCAAGTTCGTCGGTGGTCCAATCCCGCACGAACTTCTTTAGCGCGAAGGCCCAAATAGCCGCTCCGCCCCGTTTGCCCGGCGTCGACTTTGGCGAACTGAAGCCTTTCGTGCTGACAAACTGATTGTGCGAGTTGGTGATGTCGCGGACCCAGTTGTTGGTCATGCCGACGACCACCACGACATACTGCTTGTCGTTGACGCTGTAGGTAATCAGGCTCGAAGCCGGCGCGTCGTCCAATGGCGATTGCCACAACAGCTTGCCCGTGGTGTCGTCCAGCGCCTTGAGCGACGGATCCAGATCGCCGGAAAACACTAGCCCTCCGCCGGTGGCCAGCAATCCGGTAGTTGGCGGCGTGACCTGGTCGAACGTCCAGCCCAGCTTCCGATTCACAAGGTCAAACGCCTGGACGCGCCCCATCATGCCATCGTTGGCATCGGGATGCGGGGCCAGAGACAGCTCGACGCCCGTGCTAAGAAGTTGTCGTTTGTTCGACGTGGTGCCCATGCCCATGCACCACTCGGCGATTGGAACGTAGGCCATCCTGGTGCGGGGGCTAAACGAAGCTTGAGGCCAGCTACGTGCACCGTAAGCACCGGGGCAAATGATGCACGGCGTTTCCGCGTTGGGGATGCGGGTCGGGTCGTAGGTCTTTGCGCCGGTTTTTGGATCAACTTCGGCGACTACGTTCTGTACGCCGGCGTCGATCGTAAACAGGTACTCGCCGGTGGCCGCGTCGAGCGCTTCGAGCATGGCCATCTTGCCCACGGTCGTGACGACCTTGCGCGGCTTGCCGTCGACGGGAATCGTGACGATCTGACGCTCGGAGGCCCACTCGAGATCCCACTGGTCGTTGGCCATGTGCTGAAAGTGCCAGACCAACTTGCCCGTGTCGACGTCCAAGGCCAGCGTGCAATTGGTATAGAGCGCCTCGCTGGTGACGCCTTCCTCGTCGACGGGAATCAGCAGGGGGCCCGTGTCGTAGGTGGGGGCCACGCCGTAGTAGACGAGGTTCAGTTCCGGGTCGAATGTGCCCTGGTGCCATACCGAGCCACCGCTGCGCTTTTCTAAGGGAACGCCGTTCCAACTGTTGCCGCCCGGTTCGCCCGGGCGGGCGATCGTGTTGAAGCGCCAGGACTCTTGGCCCGTTTCGATGTCGACCGCCACGATGAACGCACCCATGGGCGTGCCGCCGCCCGTCAGTCCTTGAATGACCTTGCCGCCGGCGATCAACGGGGCGCTTCGGGTTTGGAACCGGCGGCTTGCTCCGTCCTCCGCCTTGGTATTGATCGCGTGATCCCACACTTCGGTTCCCGTCCGTGCGTCGAGCGCGATCAAATGCAAGTCGGTCGTAGAAACGAACACCTTGTCGCCGTAGAGCGCGAGTCCCATTTTCTTTGTCGAGATGGTGACGCTTTCTCGCTGATAGCGCCAGAGCACGTCGCCATTGGTCGCATCCAGTGCCAGAACCGTATCCGGAAACGTGTGCAAGAAGAGAATGCCCTGGTAGACAATCGGCATCGGCATGCTCGAGCCGAACCGCAGCGGCGCCCGCCACACCGGCTTGAGATCTTGCACGTTGTCGACGCGGATCTGATCCAAGGGGCTATAGCTGTGACCAGCGTAGTTGTTCCCCCAGTGGAGCCAATCCGCGGCAGACGGTTGGCGAACGATCTCGTCGGTGACCGGCGGCAACGATTTCAAACGCGCGACCTGTTCCGGCGACATCGCCACCGGTACGACCGGGTCGTAGTCGACGCCGGGCAACTTGGGGATTTCGATTTTCGCCAGCGCAGGCAACTCCGAAGGCAACTCGACGTCGCCCGCTTCGAATCCGTTCGCCTGCAGGATATGTGCCAGGATCGGGGCGTAGGTGGCTTCGCTCAAACTCACGGGTTCGGCGACTGTCTTGGGTGGCATGCGCCGCAAGTGAAAGGACAGGATGTCGGCCGACTTGCCCCTCCAGGTTCGGTCGAAGCGGTCGCCGATCAGGCTCGGGGCCAAATGGATTCCGGCCAAGTCGGCTCCGTGGCAGGTTGCGCAGTGTTTGCCGTAGTCGGCCATTCCCGCGTCGGCCTGAGCCTTGGTGAAGCTCACCGTATCGTTTGGCTGATCCGCG
>CALFYT010000115.1 GCA_937952415.1 uncultured Planctomycetaceae bacterium
ATTTCCTGGTCGCCGGCGAGCAAACGACGCTCGACGGCACGCGCTCCTGGAGCGCGGACGGCGACATTCGATCCTTCGAGTGGACCCTGCACGACGGGACGAAGAAGCAAGGCGCGACAGTACCAGTCACGTACGCCGACCCCGGAGTGTGGTGCGAAACATTGAAGGTCGTCGACGGCGAGGGGCGAACAGACTACGACTTTGCTTACGTTGTCGTGCTCGATGCGAACGATCTGGGGCATTATCCCGCAAACGTAAACATCAACTTTCATCCAACGCACAGCATTCGCCCTGGCGACGAGGTGACATTCAAAGCACGGGCGTTTCGGATGAAGGGCGGGCAGGAGCAATGGGATTTTGGTGATGGCTCCCCGCCCGGCACGACGCGCTCGCCGGAAGATAGCGAGCCACACGCGCCGGACGGCTACGCTGCCATCACGCACCGCTACCAGCGCCCGGGCAAATACCTGGTGACGGTCACGCGAACGCACGACAACGGCCAGACGGCGATGGCGAAGCTGTGCGTCACGGTCGAATCGCCCAACGAATTGCCTGTGGACTAAGCACGCCGCACAGCGCGCGACTGGCTGTCGGGCGATGCGCCGTGCGGGCCGCTTGACCCTTCGGCGCGCCGACTTCTATAATCGCCGACTTATCCGCAGCCGGCCGCGCTCCCGCAGGTGCTGCGCCAACTCGCCTTGATCCCGCCGGGCCACCATGAAGATTCACGAATTCCAAGCGAAACAAATCCTTCGCGACGCCGGCGTCGCGGTGCCCAAAGGGCTTGTTGCCCGGTCCGCCGACGAGGCTGCCGCGGCCTTCAAAGAGCTGGGTGGCAACCTGGCCGTGGTCAAGGCACAAATCCATGCCGGCGGGCGCGGCAAGGGGACGCTCAAGGAAAACCCGCAGCAGCACGGCGTGCAGTTGGTCAAGAGCGCCGATGAGGCGGGCAAGGTAGCCGGTGCCCTGCTGGGCAACCATCTGGTCACTATTCAGACGGGCGACGAGGGCCAGACCGTCAATCAGGTCCTGGTTGAAGAAGGTTGCGACATCGCCCGCGAGTTGTACCTGGGCATCGTGGTTGATCGAGCAGGCGGGCGGCCGGCGCTGATGGTTTCGAGCGAAGGCGGCATGAACATCGAGGAAGTAGCCGCCAAGACGCCGGAGCTGATCTTTCGCGAGCACTTTCATCCAGACACGGGCCTGCTGAGTTATCAGGCCCGCAAGCTGGCCGCGTTGCTCGGGTTGAAAGGCAAGACCGTCCGGTCCGCCGAGAAGTTCATGCGCTCACTGTGCCGGGTGTTCGTGCAGTGCGATTGCAGTCTGGCGGAAATCAATCCGCTGGTGGTCACCGGCGATGGCGAACTGCTGGCCCTGGACGCAAAGATCAACTTTGACGACAACGCACTGTTTCGGCACAAGGATCTGGCCGAGCTGCGCGATATTTCCGAGGAGGAGCCGGCCGAAGTGCGCGCCGGGCAGGCGGGCCTCAGCTACGTGAAGCTCGACGGCAACATCGGCTGCCTGGTCAATGGCGCCGGGCTGGCCATGAGCACCATGGACTTGATCAAGCTCCATGGCGGCGAACCGGCCAACTTTTTGGATGTGGGCGGCGGAGCGGGCGTGGATCAGGTGACCGAAGCGTTTCGGATTCTCCTGTCCGACAAGAACGTCAAGGCCGTGTTGGTCAACATCTTCGGCGGCATCATGCGCTGCACCACGATAGCCAACGCCGTGCTCGAGGCGTATCAGTCGGTCGGGTTCAACGTGCCCCTGGTCGTGCGGCTCGAAGGGACCGAAGTCGAAGAGGCCCGCAAGCTTCTGGCCGAGAGCAAACTAGACATCATCAGTGCCGAAGGGCTGACCGACGCGGCCAAGAAAGTAGTCGAGTCGATCCAGGCTGCGTAACAACAAACGATATCCGCGCGCGGTGACTCGACCCGCCCGCGGCGAAAAGACGACCTGACGAGCCAACTCGCACAAGCAACCAACCGGCCGCCGACCAGTATCCCACGAACTCGAACCACCCCACCCGGAATGAGCATCCTCATCAACAAAGCGTCGCGCGTCCTCGTCCAGGGAATCACCGGCAAGGTGGGCCAACTGCACACCAAGGGCTGTGCGGAGTACGGCACCAACATCGTGGCCGGCGTGACGCCCG
The DNA here is from genome assembly GCA_937952415.1 of uncultured Planctomycetaceae bacterium. GTDB lineage: Bacteria > Planctomycetota > Planctomycetia > Pirellulales > PALSA-1355 > CALFYT01. The sequence continues at coordinate 2,162 of CALFYT010000115.1, forward strand.
GTAAAGGCGGCGAGTCGTTCGAGGGCATTCCGGTATTCGATACGGTCAGCGAAGCCGTGCGCGAAACCGGCGCCGATGCGACGATGATCTTCGTTCCGCCTGCCTTCACCGCCGACGCGATCCTCGAAGCCGTCGACGCAGGCATTCCGGTCGTCGCCGCGATTACCGAAGGCGTGCCGGTCATCGACATGGTGCGGGCCTACGATATCGTTCGACACAGCACGTCAACGTTGATCGGCCCGAATTGTCCAGGCGTGATCACGCCTGAAGAGTGCAAGATGGGCATCATGCCGGGCTACATTCACAAGAAGGGACCAGTCGGCGTGATGAGCCGCAGCGGAACGCTCACCTACGAAGCCGTCTGGCAATTGACCAACCTGAAGCTCGGCCAATCGACCTGTGTCGGGCTGGGCGGCGATCCGATCGTCGGCACGTCCTTCATCGATCTGTTGAAGCTTTTCGAGGCCGATCCGTCGACCGAGGCCATCATGATGATGGGCGAAATCGGCGGTAACGCCGAGGAGGAGGCCGCCGCCTTCGTCAAGGATCACGTGCCCAAACCCGTGGCAGCGTTCATCGCCGCGCGCACTGCCCCGCCTGGCAAGCGGATGGGGCACGCCGGCGCGATCATCTCCGGCGGCAAAGGGACTGCGGCGGAAAAAGTCGCGGCGCTGGAGGCCGCCGGCATCGAAGTGGCCGAAAGTCCCGCCGACATGGGCACTGCCTTACAACGGGCCATGGCCCGCAAGTGAGCCACGGGGGCTCATCTCGAAGTGCCAGTTGAAGTCGCGCACTGCGACCAACCGGCATGGCGCTTCTCGTCGTCGACTACTGCCGCTGGAACCGCAGATTCCGCACGCGCCCGCCCGAGACGCGAAAGCCGCTGACCTTGTCTTGTTCGCGATCGAATTCCACGCGGCCGAAGAACCACTCGTCGCCGCCGAACTGGTCGCCAGTACGGTGCGTCAGGCGGATGTCGCCATGTCGCTGATGGCGCGCGATCAGCGCATTGCCGTCAACAACAATGTCGTACACCGTTTCCAACTCGGGGCTGTAGTACCGGCCCGCCAGCGGCGCCAGGTCCGGCGCGGCCGATTCGGCGTCGGTAACGCGGCGACCCTTGATCGTTTCGCCCCCCACTTCGGCAGTGAGTGCTTGCGGCCCATCATCACCTGGCTCGGCGAACGTGACGTGCGCGCCCAGTTCCTTGATAAAGAACTCTTTTTCCGCCGTCGGAACGAGCTCAACCTGCGGCGTATCGGGAATTTTCGCCAGCAGTCGCCCGTCGCTCACTTCGATTGCGGCCGTGACGCCGTTGTCCAGCGCGTATTTACCGGCAAACTGCTCCAGTTTCTCGACCGGCAACTCGATCCGTTCAGCCGCGGGCTGTTCTTTTTTCTGCTCAGGCTCAAGATGGTCCGCCAGCAGCAGCTCGGCAACCTTCATCGCCTGGCCGCGCGGGTCCAGCTCGCGGAAATTGCCCAGCACGACGATGCCCAGTCCGTGCTCGGGGAAGCGCACGACTTGCGAGCGAAATCCGGCATCCGCGCCGCCGTGCCCGATCACGTGCAACCCGCGGTACGTTCCGTGAGACAGGCCCAAGGCGTAGTCGATCGTTTCGCCGCTGGTGAGCTTTCCCCTGCCCTGCATCGTCTCGATCGTTTTCTTCGTGCCGACCTTGGGTGATTCGAAGTTGGCCAGCCAGCGAGCCATGTCCTCGACCGTGGTGAACAGGCTGGTCGCGCCGACGTTCGCATACGACAAGACGCGCTTCTGGTAGCCTTCGCCCCGCTTCGAGTAGGAATAGGCGCGATTGGGGACGATTTCTTCGTGGTCGTCGTGAAAGTGCGTGTGCGTCATGCCCAGCGGCTTGAAGATGCGGGCCTCGGCAAATTCGCGAAGCGAGGTACCAGACACCTTCTCGACTACCTCAGCCAGCAACGTGTAGCCCATGTTCGAGTACAGATGCTCGGAGCCGGGTGGAAAGTTCAGCTCGCGCTGCCGCCGCATCATCTTCATGATGTGGTCGCGCGTGATGACGTCGTCGAGCCGCCAGCCGGCCAGGGCCAACAATTCCCACTGGTCCCGCACGCCGCTGGTGTGATTCATCAGTTGGCGGAGCGTCACTGGCATGCCAAAGTCGGGCAGCTCGGGCAAATGCTTGCGCACGTCGTCGTCCAGCGAGAGCTTGCCTTCCTCGGCCAACAACACGATCGCGAAGCACGTGAACTGTTTCGAAACCGAGGCCACGTGAAAAATGGTTGCCGGCGTGATCGGGATCGAGTACTCCAGGTTGGCACAGCCGTAACCGCGCGCATAAAACAACTTGCCGTCGCGCACCACGGCAAGCGAAAGCCCAGGCCGGTCCCAGCGGTCGTATTCCGTGAACAGCGCGTCGATCGCGGCTTGTGTCTTGGTATCGGGTTCGGCGGCTGTGGCGCTGGAAACACCTAGCCCGCCGGGCACGGTTAGCAGCAGCAGTAGGGTTGGCAGCGTCGGCACAACTCGTCGGTATCGAGGTTGTCGCATGGCAATCGGGCTCGTCGGCATGGTGGAACGGGGCAACTGGCGGGCGCCACGGTTAGTCTATTCGCTCAGCAGGCCGGTTTCTTCGCGTGCGGCACACTTTCCGAGGACGACGCCCCGGCAATGTGCGAAAACAGAAGGGCTGCGTCGAGCGCAGGTTATCCGGTTGGATCGCATCCGGGATGCTCGCGTGGTGCGTTTGCCGAGCCGCTAGCGGGCCTCTTCGGGCGGTTCGTTCGTAGCCCGCTGCGCCAAAAGGTAGCCGATCAGATGGACGAAGTCGGTTTCGTTGATCAACTCCGGGACGTTGGTTGGCATGATCGAAAGTTGACTCTCGGTGCGCTCGTCGATGTCTTGCTTCGAAACGCGCATCTCCTTGCCCTGCGCGTCGGCCAGCACCACTACCTGGCCTTCCTCCCGCAGTGGCAGCCCGGTAAGGATCCGCCCGTCGGACGTAACAACCAGCGCCGTGCGAAACGCCTGGTCGACGTTGCGGCTGGGGTCGAGCACGTCTTCCAGAAGACGATCGAGTCCACGAATGCCGACGCCATCGAGGTTCGGTCCAACCTTTTCGCCCAAGTCGCCGATGCGGTGACAAGCGGAGCAGTGTTTCTTGAAGACCGCGGCACCTTTTTCGAGATCCGGGTTGCTCCGCGCGTATTCTCCCCTCCGCTGTTGAATGAGCTCGCGGATGCGCTGGTCGGGAGCCGGCAATCCGGCCGTGAGTTTCTTCAGGCGTTGTTCGAAGTTCGGCAGATTGTGCGTGCGAAGCCTTGCCACCACCGGCGTTTCGTGCAGCAGTTGGGCTGAGGCTTTTCCCAGTTCGACGGCTGCCAATAGGCCCTCGCCGCCTGGCGGGCTTTTGGATAGTTCCGAGGCAATGCGGATGGAGAGTCGCCGCCCGGCGGTTTCCAAACTGGTAAGCAAGGCGGCGCGTGACCGGTCGTCGTTGATCTGCGCCATCACGCCGGCCGCATGCTGGCGCACGGCAAGCGGCTCGCTCGGATCCCCCAGGTACGCCCCGACGAGCTCGACGGCGCGCGCCGGATCGTTAACCGCGCAGGCATCCATTGCGGCGGTGCGTAGACCGTCGAACCGCGCCTCGCGTCCCGCGGCTTGCGCCAGCGCGTCGAACAGCGGCAGTCGAAAGTCGCTGGCCAGGTCGATTCCCTGCCGCACCTGTGCGGATTTTTGAGCCGCAAGTAGCTGCCTGGCCAGTTGGGTCGCCCAGTTGATCACGCGCTCCGGTGGTTCTTGTCCGCGCTCTTGTGCCCCGCGCCCGATTCCGCGAACAGCGGCGATCTGCTGGCTTTCCGGCGCCGTTCGCAGTGAAAGGGCGTAGTCGTACAGTTCGTTCAATTGAGCTTCCGCAAGGTAGCGTACCGCGTGGCGGAAATGGGCTTCGAGGTCTTGCGGCGGCTCCTCGGACTTCAAGCGAGAGAATTCGAACGCCGCGGCATCGCTCGTCGGCGCCCCCAGGCTCACCTCGGTCAGCCGGGCCAGGCTATCCGGATCGTCGCCTACCAGTTCGGGAAGCCGAGCATACACGCCCGGCGCGAGCAGTTGGTCGCGCAGCGCCATCCGCGCGACGTGGATCAAGTGCGTGTCTTCGGCCGGCGTGGTCCGCCAAAGTTCGAGCAACGCAGCAACGTGTTCGCTCGACGCATGACGGGCTAGCGCGTCGGCCGCGGCGCGGCGCACAAACGGATCCGGATCCGAAAGCCCGCGCAGCACGATGGGCTCGGTTTGCCATGACCGCTCGGCCAGCAACTTCATCAGATGCACGCGTACGGCGCGATCGGCGTCGTTGGCCAGTCGCTCGATCAACTCCGGGGATAGTCCTTCAAGTCGCTCCAGTGCCCACATGCCGTGGACGCGCTGCCAAACCTTGGCCTCCGGCGAAGCCAGCAGCGAGCGCAACGGCTCGACTGCTTCGGACCCGATTCGCTGGACCAACTCGTGCGTTGCCAGCGTGCGCTGTGTCAGATTGTCGTCGCCGAGCAATTCCAGCAGGCGAATCAGGGAGGCTTGGGCCACGACCGGCGCCATCGGCGGAGCCACTTTGGCCGGCGTGTCGACGCCCGCGCCGGTGTACACCACCCGCCAGATGCGACCCCGATGCCGATCGCGCCCCGGATGCTCCAGAGGCACTTCGTAGTGGCCAATAATCTTGTTGTAAAAATCCGCGATGTATAGGGCTCCGTCGGGACCCACTTGCAGATTCACCGGCCGAAACCACGGATCGTCGCACGAAACAAAGTCGGTCAGTTCGATCGCCTCGTAGGTCGAGCCGTGCGACTCCAGTCGATCGTGATTCACTCGCCCGGTCACCGGGTTGCCGATGAAAATCGTGTCGCGGTATTCCGCCGGAAACTGACTGGCCGCGTAGTAGGCCACGCCGCCGATACCGGTCGAGCCGTGGTCGTGCTTGATCATCTTCGGGCCGAAACCAAGCCCGTCGTGTGCCTTACCAAAACTTGGGTAATAGGCCCCGCGCAGCAGCATGTAGAGCGGCATCGAGTGGCAGTCGGCCGTGTAGAAGTTGCCCAACGGATCGACCGTCATGCCAAACGGATTGACTTGCCCGTGCGTGATCTGCTCGACGCGCGATCCGTCGAACCGCATGCGAAACGTATTACCCGAGTTCATGCGCACCTGGTGCCCGTCGGTCCCCTGCGGAGCGGAGTCGTTGGCGAAGCCATGGCAGGCGTAGAGCCAGCCGTCGAGCCCATGGGTGAACGAATTGATCATGCCGTGCGTGTCGCGGTGGCCGAAGTTGGCGAACAGTTGGTGCCGGGTGTCGGCGTGGCCGTCGCCATCAGTATCGGCGCAATGCCACACGCCCGGAATGCTATAGACCACGACTCCATCGGGCACGGGCATCACGCCTAGCGGAATGTTGAGCTGGTCGACGAACGTCGTGATTCGGTCGGCCGTGCCGTCCAGGTTGCGGTCTTCGAGAATCTTGACCGTGTCGCGCGGCGTGGCGCCTTTGGCCGCCGGATAGGGATACTCGAGCGTATCGGTCACGAACAGCCGCCCCGCCGAATCGAACGTGATGTTCATCGGCTTATGAATCGCCGGTTCGCTGGCAAAGAGTTGGATCTCGAAGCCGGGCGGCAGGTGAAACTGTTTCTGCTGCTCCTGTGGCGAAAGCGGACCGGTCGGCGCGACGAGCGGAGGCGCCGCGATGCTCCAGCTTGGGCCGGCCAATGCGAGCAAGACCCCTGCGGCGCGCACTCCCAGCGACCAAATTCGGCGAGACGACATGGCGGATCGAGCAGTCAAGGCACGTCGAGACTGGAGGGTACGGGGCGGGAGCCGCGGCGCAAACGATCGCGCCCGGCCGGTGCACGGCGCTATGATACTTTGCGCCCCGACCCGCTTTCAAGCAATCCGCCCGTGCCAGCCGCGCTGGGCGAAGCGAAATCAGGCCACCGTCGGCCGGCTAGTATTCCACGCCGGCCCGCAGCATGACGGTGTCGCTGGGATAGAAGTTGGGCGTGCCGCTGCGATAGAGAATCTGGCGATTGAACGCATACGCCACCTCGAAGAAGCCGTGCAGACCCCGATAGCCGTACGTCTCCAAACCGGCGCCGAAGCGGATGTCGTTGTAGTCGGCCTGATCGTTGAAGCCGATCCGCTGAATGGTCCACGAACCACCGCCATACTCGCCCCAACCGTAAAGCCAGAGATCGGTGTTGCCGATCGTGGTAATCCTGCGCGCCAGTTTCGGGATGGGAAACAGAAACTCGTAGCGGGCGTCGGGATTGGGAGTCCAGATGAGTCCACCCGCCGGAAACATCTTGATCAGCAAACGGTCGATGTACACGACGCCGGCGACGACTTGCAGCGTTGGCGTCAGGTTGACAACGCCCAGTCCCCGGCCCATGTAACGAACGCTGTTGGTATTGATCGTGTTGAAGTCGGTATACGCACCGATGCGTACACCCACTTGAGCGCTCAGCCACTGGTTGAACACCGGATACCAGCCGGCATCGAGATACGCGTCGTAGGTTCGCGCCGGAAAGTCGGCAAAGGCCGGAGCCTCGGTGATAGGTCCGTCCCACCAGTACATGCTAAAGCCGGGCGTGATGACCAGTGGGCTGGTTGTTTTGAAGAATGGCACGGCAAACGACGCGGCCGTATCGATCTCGTTCATGCCGAACTTGTTCGCCCCGGACGGCGAGAGCCACGTCCAGCGGAGCCGCAATTCCTGCAAAAAGCGCAACGGCTGTTCGAATGACGAACCCGGCGGCAAGAACTGCGGCGTCTGCAGCCCTTCCGGATAGAGCGCGCCGGGTGCTGCGCCATACGGATCCACGTATGGGCCCGGCGCCGGCGCGTAAGGCGACGGCGCGTAGGGCGAGTAAGGTGCGGTCGGCGGCGGCGAAGTCATCGGAGCCGCGTAGGGATCAAACGTGGGAGGAGTCGCGGCGGCTGGAGCCGGGGTGATCGGCGCTGTCATCGGCGGCGACGGCGACGTCCAAGTCGGTGCCTGCGAAAGCGGCGCGCCTGACGGAACGCCGGCCGGGCCAGGCTCGATCATCGACGGAAACTGGACCCGCTGCGCATGGGCCAACGTCGCGGCCAATAGGCAGCCAATGGCGACAACGCCGCGCAACGAACAGGCGGTGAACAGCGTGAACGACTTCAAGCTCGGAACCGAGTGGTAGAAGAAGGGATTCCGCCGAAACGGAAGTTTTGAGCGGGCCCTAAATACATTTCCCGCTGGGCCCGGTCAAGGCCAACCACCGATGCACTGGTGCGACGCGGCAAAAACAGACCGCCCGCGGCCGTCGCGCCAGCAGAACAGTCGCGGCACCACCTCGGTGGGCAATCCCCGTGCAAGACCACTTGTAGGCAAACCGCGTCGTGCTCGCCGCCCTGCCCCGATTGCACACCGAAGCGCTGCGGTGCTGTTTGCCAGCGTGGTGGTCGCCGTCGGTGCCGTTTGCTAGCATGCATGCCAAATGAGCGTGAACGCCGCACCACCGTTGGACGTCGACCGGTTGTTGGCTGCCGCCGTCGCGGCGCGGATTGAGTACTACGAGTCGCTCCCCAGCACACAGGACCGTGCCCACGAAATTGCCCGTTCCAGCGACCCGGGGCCCCTGCCCCTGTTGATTGCCGCCGAGCAGCAGACCGCCGGCCGAGGACGTGGGGCGAATCAGTGGTGGACAGGTCGTGGCAGTCTGGCGTTTAGCCTGTTATTCGATCCGGCCGATTGGGTCCTCTCGAACCAGCCGCTTCCGGAGCGCTCGTTGGCGGTGGGCTGCGCGATCGTCGATACGCTTGCGCCGCACTTACCGGACCATACGGTAGGACTGCACTGGCCCAACGACGTGTATGTGGCCGACAAGAAGGTCGCCGGCGTGTTGATCGACGTGTTGCCCGGCGGGCGGCACGTCGTGGGCATCGGGCTGAATGTGAACAACCCACTGGCCGACGCACCGGAAGACGTTCGAGCTCGTGCGGCCAGTTTGTGCGAATTGTCAGGACGGGTCGCCGACCGCACCGAACTGCTCACCGCCCTGCTGGGCAACATCGAGGCTGCCGTGCGCGCGTCGGCCGCGGATCCGCCCGGATTCGGCCAGCGGTTTCAGGACCTGTGCCTGCAACTGGGGCACGAACTGACGATCGACGTCGGCGGACGTCAAACCACGGGCCAGTGCGCGGGCGTTGCGCCGGACGGAGCGCTGCTGTTGGAAACGCCCGACGGATTTCGCCGCTTTTACTCGGGAGTGCTGCGCTAGGCCCGATGGCGATCAATCGCGCCGTTTGCCGCGCCGGCGCTTGATGGGCGACCGTTTACGGCTGCGTTTCTTGGCGGCACGTTGCGCCGAGAGACAGACTTCCTGTCCATTATGCGCCAGTTGCCGCACACGCACGTTCGCATAGCCCCATTCGCGAACTCGCCGCACATAGTCGTCCATCGCATCAGCCAACTTCCAATCAAGCAGCTTGAGAGTGATGAGCATGCCACGGATGCTTACCGACGGATGCGTCACGATCGCTTCCACCGCGTCCAATGCCGTGCCGGGGTCGACGTTCATGTCGGCCGCCAGCCAGCGCACATTGCGAAAATCGCGACGCCGTACGTCGGCGGCCCGCTTCTGGACGTGCGTGAATCGTTCGTTTTCCAGGACGCGCGGGTCCACCTTCGCCGGGTCGATGCCCAGAACCTGCAAGCCGTGGTCCAGCAATGCCTGGCTGGCGCCGCCCGGCGCGCAGCCCAACTCGACGGTTCGATCATTCGGTGCGATTGGCAATGCCGACCAGGCGAGTGCCTCGACCATTTTCGCGTAGGCCCGTGATACGGCGTGCGGTGGCATTTCGACCTGGCGCAAGCCACCGGGAATGCACGACTCGGCGTCGCTGGCCCGATGCCAACCGATCCACCACTGATCGGGCTCGACAATCACGCAGTCGAGCACACGGTCGCCCGGTTTGGCATTCCGCGCCAGCGCGGTCCGGCCCGTTGAATCGTCCTCGGGACCGTGGCGGCGGATCGCCATCTCTGCCTGAATGGCGGCGGGCGTAATATGGGGCACGAAACCGCGGTGCCCGGGTCGCGCGACGTCGCGCTGCCAAACGTGCAGCGCTTGATACGCCGGTTCGCCGGCAAGCTGCCAGGCTTGTGCCGCGCGCGCATCGACGCTGTCGCCAGCCGCCTGGCCTAACGTTTGGCCCCATGCCCGGGCAAACACGCACTGGCGCGCATCGTCGTCGACGTCGTGCTCCGCGGGCAACTTAAACGTAAGGAAGCCAGGCCGTGAATAGGCGAAGCGCAAAGCTGGCAGTTTTCGGGAGACTTCGCGCTTGAGCGCAGATTCTGCACCGACCTGACAGGTGGTGAACAGGAAGCGGGCCGGACCGGACTCGACCGCTTCGTGCTCGCTCACTACTTCCCCCCGACCATCTGGACCTGTGCCGACGAACCTTCCACGTCAGTCAGCTCAAGTCGCACGCTTTCCGGGGGACGGGCCCGAAGCACGAGCGTGATCGTGTGAACGCCGGCCGACGCGTCCACCACGGGCGCGTCGCCCGACAGGCTGTTGCTGTCGAACCAGACTTTTTCGATTGGCCCGTCGATTTTCAAACCGATCTTGCCCGGCCGGACAACGTTGCACTGGCAGCGCACGGCGCGCCACGGTTGGGCGTTGTCTGCAACGGCGAAAGGCGCCACGTCGTCCAACGGCAATTCGCCGGAGACTTTGCTGTATACCGTGTCCCAATCCATTCCCGGTCGATCTCCGGGAGGATCATCGGGCACGCCACCGGAAAACGCCGACTCTGCCTCCCCGCCAGGCAGCAGCGCTTGCCAGCGGCGAGCAACGGGCGCGCTGTTCGCTGCATAGGGCCCGACTTTACCCAGCTCGGACAGAAATCGAACCAGGTCAACCAGCTCGGCCCGTGTCATCGAATCGGCCAGACCCACCGGCATGAGCGAGCCACCATCGGCCTTGTCCTCGATTGCGTCCAGAGGTATCGCCATTTCGCGATCTTCGACGTCGCGCAGCACCAGCTCGCGGTCGGTTTGCCGTACCTGGATGCCGCTCGTGATGCGACCATCGGCCACGACCACCAGCGAATGGTAGTTCTCCTTGATCTTGGCGCTGGGTTGAAGGATCGATTCGATCAGATAGTCCACCTGAGCGCTGGCGCCGATGCTCACAAGATCCGGCCCCACGCGGCCGCCGGCGCCGCCAATCGCGTGACACTTCATGCAACCCGCCTCGGTCCGGCGATAGACCGCTTCACCGCGACTCGGGTCACCTTTGTTGACGACGTCGTCGATCATGGCGGCCAGTTCGCTGTTCGACAGCGTTCGAGCGCCGCCGGAGATTCCGCCCGCCGCACTCAGGGCCGCGACCAGCGCCGGATGTTCCCGCGCCACGCTGCGCACCGCACGCACCGCCAGTTTCGCCGAATCGTCCGGCAACGTTTGCTCGCTGAGGGCCCGGGTGAGGGCCTCGGCACCGCCTTGTCGATCCAACAATGCCACCACTGCCGTGGCCGGATCGGCGGACGGCTCCTGGCGCATCAGGCGGACAAGTTCGGCGGCTGCCGACTGCACGTCGAGCGCGGCCAGCGCGCCGATCGCCATGATGCGAAGTTGGGCCGGATGATCCGACTTGCACAGTTTCAAAACGGCCGGTGTGCTGGCCGCACCCATCGCCGCCACGCTGGCCAGCGCCGTCTGCCGCTCGGCAGCGCTTGTTTCTGGGGCTTGGGCCCGTTGGATGAGTCGTTCGCGGAGGCGTTCGATTTGCCACTGACCGGCGGCTTCGATGGCCGCAACGCGGATGGATGCATCTTCGGTGTCGATCAACGCATCGAGTTGGTCCAGTTCACCGGCAGGGCGCACCTTGCGCATTCGTGCCGCCTTGACCAACGCCCGCAACAATTCGCTACGCAGCGCGGCCGACGCCTCCTCGTTCACGGCTATTTCGTAGACCGTCCGCAAGTGATTCTCGTCACCCAAGGCCGCCACGAGGACCAGCGCGCTTTGCTGACGCTCGGGCGGAAGCTTTCCGTCGGCCAACAATTGCACCAGCGGCTCGACCACGGCCGGCGATCCGGCCGACTCAAGCAAATAGGTCAGGTGGCGGACGTTGCCATTGCAATCGAGTTGTCCGGCCTTGAGCGCCGGAAGCCAATACGGTTCCAGATCGCGAGCCGCCAGCCACAGTCCATGATCGAGGAACCGGTCGATTGGGCGATCCAGTGCGCGCATCGCCAGTTCCGCGGCTTCGGCCGATTGTACGTCGGCCAGTGCGCGCACCGCTTCCAGGCGCACGCGGGGATTCTCGTCGTCAACTTGTACGGCCAACAGCGCCACGGCGTTGCCGACGCGCTGCCGCCAGGCACGCAGGACCCGCGTGGCCGCCGCTCGGGCCCGATGGTCGGGCGAGCGAAGCACCGACTCGAGCAATCGCGGTTCGACGACGTCCAGCGCCTGGTATGTCCAGAGGGCCTCGAGTCGAAGGTGCTCGTACTGCGGGTCCGATTCGTCCAGCTCCGCGACCCACGCGGCCAGCGGCTTGAGCGCTTGCTTGCCGCGCGCTTTCAATTGCAGCTTGGCGTGCAGTCGGGTGAAGTCCTCAGCGGCGCGCAGCGATGCGAGTAGTTCGTCCGCCGAAGCATCGACAAGCTCCGGTCGGTCGACCAACGGCCGATCTTTCACAGTCACGCGCCAAATGCGTCCGTGCGTGTGGTCGCGCCGCTCGTCGCGAAAGTCGACTTCGCCATGCTGAATGATCGGGTTGTACCAATCGGCAATGTACAGCGCACCGTCCGGACCCATCTTCACGTCGACGGGCCGAAAAGCCGCGTGCTTGGTTTTGATGATCTCGGGCTGTTCGCGCGACACGTAGCCAGCGCCGCTCTCGGTCACCTCGAATCGGCAAACCCGGTGGGCGCGAAAATCGTTGGTCACCAGCGTGCCGCGCCACGACTCGGGAAAATGCTCGCCGCTGATCACTTCCAGTCCGCAGTGCTTCGGGCTGCCGGGGTTGAGCCCCTTCAAAATCCGCGAAGCGCCGGCGTAGGTAAACATCGTCGCGCCGGGGAAGACGTAGTTAATGCCCTCGCCACCTGCGCCGTCGGTGGCGAACGATTGGCCCCACGCGTCGAAAATGTGGCCCCACGGGTTGCACAGCCCGCGAGCGTGGACTTCCAGTTGCATCGTCTCCGGCCGAAACTGCCAGATCCCGCCGCTGTTGAGCCGGCGCACGCCATAAGGCGTTTCGATGTGGTTCTGAGTATTGACCGCTCGATTGAATTACATCAGGCCGCCGGGTCCCCGACGGAACGTATGGATGGTGGGGTGAGTGTCGTCGATGCTAAAGCCAGAGAGCATGACACGGCGCGTGTCGGCCCGCCCGTCGCCGTCGGTATCTTGCAAATGCAACAGCTCAGTGCTATTGGCCACATAGGCGCCACCGTCGCCCGGCTCGACCCCGGTGGGAATCAGCAGTCCGTCGGCGAATACGGTTGTCTTCTCGGCCCGCCCATCGCCATCGGCGTCTTCGAGCACGAGGATCTTGTCGTTGGCTTCCTGTCCGGGCTTGACGTGCGGATAGACTTCGCTCGTCGCGATCCAAAGCCGCCCCTCGGCGTCGAAGTTCATGTGGATCGGCTTGGCCAACATCGGGTCGGCCGCGAACAGGTTCACCTCGAGCCCTTCGGCCAACTCAAAGCTTTCGCGCTCCAATTCCGGATCGGGATCAGGAATGTCGCGCAGGTCGCGCTGGGCCACGGCCGGCGAAGCAAACAGCGACAATAGCGCGATCGCCGCAAACCACGCAAGAACAATCGATGTGCCTTGCCGCCGGGTACGTGACGAGTGTGACAGTTGATTCATCGCGAGCGTACCTCGAGCATTTCGTACAAGTGCGACGCCGGTTCGGCGAGTCCGTGGATTTCCGCCTCAGCTTCTTCGACCAGCGGATCGAACTGCGGGATTTCGACGGCGTTGTTCCCCTGTTCGTGCTTGCGGAATCCGAACAGGTAGGTGACGTTCTGCGGTCGCCAGCGATGGAAGTACAGCTCATTCTTGGCCACGATCGCGCGCCGCAGCGCCTCGGCTTGTTCGAAATCGGGTCCAGACGTCAGTTGGACCCCGGCCGCCCATTGCTGCGACGTCGCCGCGACGATTTGTTGACCGTCGATTCGCAGCGCGAATGTCCCGCGCGGCAGACCGAACACGCGCACCACGCGCGGCGAGACGACTGCTTGGGCTTCGGCCGGTGCGTCATCCGGCGGCAACGGGTGAGGCAGCACCAGGTCGCGCACTTGAAGACGGATCCGGCCGGGCAGGAACTCCGCCTCTTGAATTTCCATCCCACGACCGGCAATGTTGCTTCGCCGCGCGTCGATCTCGATCAGCCAGTCGCGCTGGTCCTGCGTCAGCGCCTGCTCGATCACCGGTGCTGCGCGCCAGTAGCCGTATTGCGTCAGGTGCAGGCCGTTGTCGGTCAGTGGCGCACTCGACTTGGGTTGCAGGTTCTTGCCGAGCCCTTCAAACAAATCAACGAACGTCGCGCCGCGGTCCCGCGCCACGTCGGCCAGTGTTTTGGTGTAGAGCGCTAGCTGGCGGTTGTGCTCGGCCGGATCGGGCAGCGGGCGTCCCAAGTCTTCGTGTGGCGTCGGCGACAAGAACACAATGCGTGCGCCCGTTTCGTCGAGCGTTTGGAGCAACGTTTCGAGTCCTTCGGAAAACTCCTGCAGCCCCGCGCGCCCGGCGAACGACTCGTTCGCCCCGTAGTTCAACAAGATGACCGTCGGTTCCAGCTCGAGCACGTGTTGCTTCAAATGGGCAAAACCATCGGCCACTCTGCCGAATCCGGCGCGGGCCTCTCCAAAGACCGTGTCGCCGCTCCATCCCAGGTTGCGAAACTCGACGCGATTTGGGTAAGCGCGGCTGGTCAACGCGGCTTCGATGTAGCCATACGACTGGGCCCGCTCGATGAATGTGCTTCCCAGCAGAACAACACGATCGCCGTCGCGCAGTTGCAAAGTCGTGTCCGGCGAACGAGCCGGCGTTTGTTGCGCCGTAACGGTTGACGCGATAACTGACACGAGCAAAAGCGACGCAAGCGCGCGGCAAGTGGTCTTGAGACGCAACCGCAGCAATGGGTGGGGATTCATGCGCTGGGCGACTCCGTAGTCAGGCAGGAACCGGCCGCGGCATCCAGAATGACCGCGCGCGGCATGGTGGCAAGACTTTGAGTGTACTTGGGCACCCGCACCGACGCCAGCAAGAATCGATGCCAACCGGCTGGTCGGTCGGCTACTCGGCGGCCTCTTCGTCGTCGTCGAGTTCTTCCTCGAAATCGTCGTCAAAGTCGTCGTCGAAGTCGTCTTCGTCGAAATCGTCGATCGTTTCGATCGGCTCGACGACATCCGGCTCCATGTCGTCCGCATCATCGTCGAGTTCGCTGTCCTCGTCCTCGTCCTCGTCGTCGTCCTCCTCATCCTGGGCGCGGATCATCGGCGCGCTGCCAGGCACGGGCGGGAGTACAAAGACGTGCCAATACGGTTCAGCGGCAAGCAGCATCGCAGTTGTCCTCGAATCGATCGTCGGCCAAGGACCGAGGTCCAGGCAGGCTCAGCGTGAGTCGTCAAATATAGCGAGAACTCGCCGTCTGGCTAGAAGGTCCCCATGGCAGTTTGCCGCAGGGCCGCGCCGCGTCGACCACGTGGAAATCCATCCGCCGGACGCTACTGCCCTGCGTCGCCCGTACGTTGCGTGGCGATGTAGGCCTCGACGAAGTCACATTCGGCATCCAGCAGCTTCGTGCCGGGGCGAATCGTGTCGCCAAATTCAAGATACGGCATCGTCTCCGAGTCGTAGGGGGCCCATTGGGGCAACCCTGGACCGTTGGGATCGCCGGTTGTCGCGAAGCGTACCCAGCAGCTGGACAGTGTGTCGGCCAGCTTTTCGTCGGCCGGTTCGAGCGCCCATTCCGTCTTAGCCAGGTTGTCGAACACATAGACAATCTCGGCCGCGTGGTAGGCGCCCAACTGTTGGCGATTCTCGAGCGGCGGCACACGCGTAAAGTAGTAAAGATAGGCATTGGCACCTGACTTGGCGGTCAGGCGGGCCCAGGTGCGCATTTGCCAGGTGAACCACTCATCTCGAATGCTGTGCAGAAATGCATCGCGCACGTCGCTGTCGCTGGCCACCGGATACACGCCGAAAAACCGATCCGTCAGATCGCCGTACTTCGCCTTCGTGGCCTTCAAGAACCCCTCCATGCTGTCCGGCACCTGGTGTCCGGCCAGGCTGGTTCCCTCGTCCGCATTCGAGCCCACCAGGACCGGCACGTCGGCCTGCTTGCCCGCGGCGTAGATGTCCAGTATCTCATCGGGAAAGACCCATCCGTCGACACAGGCGCGCCGGCGTCCTTGCGACGGCGCTTTGGCGACGGCGGTCAGTAGTTCGTCGGCCGTTGTTGCACGCATTGCGGTCAACGGGTCGTCAGCCTCGTCACAGCCGAGCAGTTCGGCCAACTCTGCGCCCTGTTGCTCGGCCGAGGGCAATCCGTGCTGCTTCGCTTTCAGATGGGGCATGGGCGCAAAGCATCCGCCGCTTTGTCCAATGGCCCGATGCACCAGCCCCTTGGAAAGCGGCGTGGCCAACAGCGCGCAGACACTCCACGATCCGGCTGACTCGCCGAAGATCGTTACCCGGTTGGGATCGCCGCCAAAGGCACGGATGTTGCGCTGCACCCACTGCAATGCCGCGATCTGGTCGAGCACGCCGTAGTTGCCGCTGGCGCCCTCAGGCGATTCCTGACTGAGCGCCGGATGCGCGAAGTACCCAAACGGGCCCAAGCGGTAGTTGAGCGTCACGAGGACAACGCCTTTGCTCGCCAGTTGCGTTCCGTCGTATGCCGGGATCGCGCCGGATCCACGGGTCAACGCGCCGCCGTGGATCCAAACCATCACGGGCCGTTTCTCATCGGGGCGCTCGGCCGCGGTCCACACGTTGAGGTACAGACAGTCTTCGCTCTGCGGTTCTGGATCGCGCGCATAGACCGAGCCGGCTGGATACGGGGCCTGCGGACATGCGGGGCCGAACTGCGTGCAGTCGCGCACGCCCTGCCACGCGGCGGGGGGCTTGGGCGGCTGCCATCGCATCGGACCCACCGGGGGCGCGGCATAGGGAATCCCCTTGTACGCCCGTACCGAATCGCCGTCGCCCACCCGCTGGCCAGCGACAAGTCCGGTGTCCGTCTTCACCGGCTCATCGGCGCCGTACACCATTCCGGAGAACAGTCCGACCAGCGAAAACAATCCGGCGACAGTCCACGCGGTGCGCAGTCGACGATGGCGCTTCATTCGATTTGCGTCCTTTCGATTCGGTGGTCGATGAACTTGTTCCGCGGCGATCACACGCCGTGTCACGATGGGCGCGACTCATCGACCAACGTAACTGGGCGGCGGGCGCTGTGCAAATGGTGAGAAGCGTCGGGCAAACCGATGGTGCTGGTTGCCGGACCCAATGCGACGAAGCCGTAGTTATGGCTCGTTCTCCCGCCCCGCCGACGACCGGCAAACGTCAGAGCAAGGCACGAACGGCGCATCGATGGCCGTAGCGACAATCACGCCGGAAGCTGGCACTCGGCGCGGGGGTAACCTGTTCCCGCCGGCCGCTGGGCACTGGGGCGATTCCGGCTATAATGGTGCGAGCGAAAAGGGCCCATGGTCTTCTATCGCCAATCCTTTCCCCGGACTCGCGGAACCGATCCGACAGCCGTCCGGTCTTTGAACCATCCGAACAGGAGAATTGCCGTGCGTGGCTACATATCTCATCGAAGTTGGTGTGCGCTGGTACTGACCGGACTGGTGCTTGGTTTGTCGATCGGATGCGCGCGCCCGGTCGGCTCCGACGCCGAAAGGTCACCCGTTACCAAGATCGAAGCCGGGCCCGACGCTCAGAAGCAGGCGCTCAACGCACTGATCGACGCCAAGCCGGGCCACACGATCGAGTTCGGCGAAGGTACGTTCTCATTCAAATCGTCCCTGTCGTGCGACGTCGACAACGTCACGATTCGCGGAGCCGGCCAGGATAAGACCATCCTGAGCTTCAAGGAACAAGGGCAAGGGACCGGCGGCGAAGGTCTGCTAGTCACCAGCAAGAAGGGCTTCACGATCGAGAACCTGGCGGTCGAAGACGCCAAGGGGGACGCGATCAAGGTCAACGGTTGCGACGGTGTCACCTTCCGTGGCGTCCGCACCAGTTGGAGCGACGGGCCGAAAGAGTCCAATGGCTCGTACGGGCTGTATCCGGTCCTTTCGCAGAACGTGCTGATCGAAGACTGCATCGCCACCGACGCATCGGACGCGGGCATCTATGTCGGCCAATCCGAGAACATCATCGTGCGCCGCAATCGGGCCGAGCACAACGTGGCCGGCATCGAGATCGAGAATTCGGTCAACGCCGACGTGTATGACAACGTGGCGACGAACAACACCGGAGGCATCCTCGTCTTCTCGCTGCCCGACTTGCCCAAGAAGATCGGCCACCATTGCCGTGTCTACGACAACAAGGTGTTCGAGAACAATCATCCGAACTTCGCGCCCAAGGGCACGGCGGTGGCCGGCGTTCCGGCAGGCACGGGCGTGATGATCATGGCCAATCGGCACGTCGAGGTTTTCAAGAACGAAATCGCCGACAATCAGAACGTGAATCTGTCAATCGTTAGCTATCTGTCCACTGGAAAGCCATTCGATCAGGATCCGGGCTACGATCCGTTCTGTGAAGCGATCTACATTCACGACAACACGTTTTCCGGCGGCGGCGACAAGCCGAACGGCCGGCTGGGCGAACTGCTCAAAGTGCTGGCCGGCGGCGAGAAACTGCCCGACATCGTCTACGACGGGGTGGTCAATCCCGAGAAAGCGGTCGATGGCAAGCTGCCCGAAGAGTTGGCGATCCGCATTCAGAACAACGGCGATGCCGACTTCATGAACTTCGACCTGGCCAATCTTAACATCGAGAATCCCGGTGAGAGCGAAAAGGCCAACGTAAGCCGCGATCTGGCACCCTACCAAGGCGATTTGCCCAAGTTGAGCCCCGTTTCGATCGCGGGTGTAAAATAAAGGGCGATGACTCCTCCACGTCAAACGCCTGGTAACGAATCGCATCGCACGGCACGAAGCGGCCCCGGGCAGCGACTGTTCCTGCTGCTTGTGTTGGCCGCGTGCGCGCTGGCCGGCTGCGCCCGGCAGGCGTCCGATTCCGTGGATACCCGGCCGCAGAAGCTCTCCGAGTTCGGATTGTTCACCGGCGATGGCAGCGGGCAAGAGCCGGCTGCGGGCGTGATTCCGTACGATCTGAACACGCCGCTGTTTACCGACTACGCCGACAAGTATCGCTTCGTCAAACTGCCGCCCGGCACCAGCGCGACGTACGACGCCGGCGAGGCATTTGAGTTTCCCGTCGGCACCGTGATCGCCAAGACGTTCGCCTATCCGATTGACGCGCGCGATCCGTCGCTAGGGCGGCGCCTGCTCGAAACTCGGATCCTCTTGCACGAGTCGGACGGCTGGGTCGGCCTGCCCTACATCTGGAACGACGAGCAGACCGACGCGACGTTGGAATTAGCCGGCGAATTGGTTGACGTGGCGTGGATCGATGGCA
Source organism: uncultured Planctomycetaceae bacterium (assembly GCA_937952415.1). Lineage (GTDB taxonomy): Bacteria > Planctomycetota > Planctomycetia > Pirellulales > PALSA-1355 > CALFYT01. The sequence continues at coordinate 20,844 of CALFYT010000115.1, forward strand.
ACGGCAAAGAGCGCACCAACAACTACATCATTCCCAACGCGAACCAGTGCAAGGGCTGTCACAAGCAGGGCGACACCATGTTGCCTTTGGGGCCGAAGGCCCGCCA
>CALFYT010000116.1 GCA_937952415.1 uncultured Planctomycetaceae bacterium
CGTGCTGCCCGTCAAGATTGGCGATAGCGTCGAGACGGTTGTCGCGGCCGTCCGCATCGGCGACCTAGGTATTGCCACGCACCCAGGCGAGACGGCTCCGGAGCATTCGCGCATCACCCGCGAAATGCTCGGCACCCGGAGGACGATGGTAGTCGGCCTGGGTCTCGACGCATTGGGATACATTTCCAAACCCGACTATTTCGTCCACCCAGAGAAGTACCCGCACGCCGAATACCTCAATATGACATCGGTCGGCCCCGAAGCGGCACCAAGGATGCTGGAAGGGCTACGCGTCGTTGCCAGCAAGGTTGCTCCATAGCGTCGCAGTAGCTGAGTTCCCCGGCGACGTCAATCCTGTCGGCGTGCTTGAGTGGCGTGCGATTGCGCCGATTCGTTGAACGCGCCCTGAATACCCACTGTCTGTCTGTCGGGATTGAAAACCGATCGAAGATTCTGGCGATTCATCGAAGGGTCGCGACCGCACTTGCGATTTTCTGCGATGCGGCGGAGAACTGCGGATTTCGTACTGCGACCCATCGAACAGCGACTGCTTTGCGGCTTCGGAGACAACCGGCACGGCCGGATGGCAGAGTCGGCGTCCAGCCGAAGCGACGTGCCACATGTCCTTCGAACGGGACTCCGCCCGTCGCCGATTCATGGCACCGAGACGGATGCCTTCTTCGCGCCGTGCAGCCAATCTGTAGCCCATGCGCCGGCCGCTGGGCTTTACTGTTGCGCAGCGCGGCGGCGCGCCGGTACGTGTCGACGGCGACTCGATCAGCCTTCGACCAGCTAAGAGCCTTCGTCCAATTCTCCCGGCTGCGGATCGTTGAGATAGTCGCCGATATAGAGCACCTGCACGGCAATGATTGTCGCCGCAGCCAGCGGCGCAGCGGTTACGACGCCGATCAGCCCGAAAAGTGTGCCCATCAGCACCTGTACGCAGATCGCAAGTGCGGCCGGCAGCGGCAGCTCGTATTGTTGAATCAAGGGCGTGAGCAGATAACTTTCGATCGTCTGCAATGCGACGTTCAGCAGCAGCACGTACAAGACGGTGCTGGTGTCAATTTGCAATGCCAGAAGCGCCTGGGGCACGGCAGCCAGGATAGGCCCGATGTTGGGGATAAACGACAAGAGTGCCGCGAGTACGCCGAGTGTGATCGGCAGGGGCACGTCGAGCAGCCACAGCCCGATGCTCGTCAGCACGCCGACAACACACATCGAGAGCAACCGGCCCAGGATCCAATATCCCAAGGCCGTGCCAATCTTTCTCAACAGGTCGCGAAAGTGCTCCCGCTTAGGGATTGGAACGACTTTGACCAAACTGTTGATGTAAAGACTGGGATCGTAGGCAACGTACAAGCCGACGCAGATAATGACGACGAGCCCGGTAACCGCCCAGAGGGTTGATTGCACGCCGGTCCAAACGCTCGGCAGGACGTCGTCGGAAACGGCATTTTGCATCTGTGAGCCGTTGGGCAGGTAGGGTCGCGCCCAGTCATATTGGTCGAGCTGTTCGGTCAAGCGCTCGCTGGACAATTGAAGCTGAGTCGACAGCTCCGAGATATGGGTGGCGATCTGCGAACCCATGTAGAAGGAGCCGCCTACTGCCGCGGCAACGAGCAGCGCGACGACGAGCGTGTACGTCCAATGATAGGTGAGCGGGACGCGAGCCGTGATCCAACTGGTGATTCCATGCAGGAAAACGGCAAACAGCACGCCTGTAAAGACAAGCAGCACCACGGTTACCGTTTGGATCAGCAGACCAGCGACTGCCAGAATAAGACCGACCAGCAACGTCGCCAGGACGATCTGCCAGGGTCGACCCCCTGCGTCTACGTTGTCAGCCGCGTCGGGTTTGTCTGGCGACGAAGCGTGTGAATTCGATTCGGTCGTGGACATGGCACGTCAATCGTTTGCCAAAAGCGCGTCTTTGTGGCCGGTGCCAACGGACGGTCAGGATTTCGTTGTCATTAGGTCGAAGGGGTCGTCGATTTGCCCGGCAATGGCCTCGAACGCTTCGGTAACGGTGATCAGGCCCACGACCTTCCCCTGCTGCTCGACCAGCGCCAGCTCCTGGTTTTGCTGTTGAAACGTGTCGATGAGTTGGCTGACCGACATGTCCGCGGGGACTTTTAGCGGCAAAGTGGCCAGATCGGTCAGGCGCAGTGTACCCTGACGCAACTTATCGATGTTACGAAACAAATCCGGCACGTAAATCACACCAATAAACTCTTCTGGCGATTCGCCAACCAGTGGGAATCGGGTAAAGCGGCGTTCGTGGGCCATGAGCCGGAGGTTCTCCGCGGTGGACTTACAGACCGAGGGCGCGACGATGTCACGTCGCGGGACCATCACGTCGCGGACCGGTATCTGGTCGATCTCAACCGCTTTGAGGACCTCGCGCTGGCGATCTTTGGGCAACCCGGCCTGGGTCAGTACCTGGCCCATGTCGCGAAGCAAGTGACTGTAGCTTCCCGACTTGTCCGTTTCCAGGTCTTCGTCAGCGCGGCCTTTACTTGCCGTGGTCCAGGACCGTTTCATCTCAACGCCGAACAACCGCAACGTTGCCTTGGCGATGCCGTCGCCCAGATAGATCATGGGATACATGAGCATGCACCACCAGTAGTGTGGGATCGCCGTGTAGTAGGCCACGTGCTTGGGCCGTTCGATTCCGAGATAGGTGGGCGCCTGCTCTCCCCAGACCTTGTGGACGAGATTGATCGCGACGATGGCCAGCACAATCGAGGTCACCGACACCGCGCTGGAAGGAATGCCCAGCATGGCGACGAATGGTCGGATCATCGTCGTTACCGCGGGCTCGGCAACCACTCCCAATAGAATGCTCGTGGACGTGATGCCCAACTGGCAACCGGTCAGATAGAACTCCAGGCGCTCGGTCATCTCCCACGCGCGGCGCAAGCGTGGGTGCTCGCGAAATTCCGACTCATCCAACTGGCGTAGGCGCGTCAGGGCGAACTCCGTCACCACGAAGAACGCATTGCCTAGCGTCAGCAAAACGCCGGCGACGATTCGAATGGTGATTTCTAGTACACTCATGGTCGTTCGCGGCAAACCAAGGCCGGCGCCGCACAGGGATTACATCGTGACAAGCTCCGGCTCGTGTGTCGTCCTCGGGGTCGTGTTCTGCTCTTCTCGCCATGCGTCCCAGTACGCGCGGAGCCTGCTCGCAAAGCGCTTCGGCTTTTCCGCAAACACGCGGGCTCCGAGCGTCATCGCCCGCAATCGCAGCTCGACCTGGCGTTGGTTGATCATACCGACGATGGACTGGATCGATGCTTCCTTGACCTGGTGGATCAATTCGAGCAAGGTCTGGCGGAGGATTGCCAGATCGTGGTCGTTGCCAAGATGGTCGGATAGTCGCTCCAGCTCGCCGCGCCGCGCTTCGAGGGGCTTTCGCCACACCTGACGCAGCAAGCGGACGTGATACCCGTGGTACTTTGCTCGTTTGCGCCATTCGTGATAGTGCTCGGCAAGAGGTTTCTTGTAGGCCGTCCGCATCGCGCTTCGGCCGCGACGATAGGTCTGTTGCATGCCGCCATTCAGGGCACGAAATCCGTCTCGCTTGAGGCGCCATCCGGCAACGCGGTCGCGTCCTTCGTACATGCGGTCGAGGAAGTCGTCGAGCCGTTCCCGGAGTCCGTCTTCGTCTGTGGAAACGTTCCTTCTGTGGTCGATCAACTTGCGTCGTATCGATGAGAACGCCCTTGAATCGATCGGTTCCGAGAAACGTTCCATTAGCGCGTCGAAAGTTTCGACGAGGGACTGCGCGTCGCGTACGTACGACAGGCTGCGGGCCGAATCGCGATACCAATCGTTTTCGCGCTGATAGCTGGCTTCGAACTGCGGCCGCACCAATCGAATCAGACCGCGAATCTTCTTGCAACGCTTGCGCACCTGGTGGACCGTTTCGTGCGGGTCGAGCTCGCGATCTTCGAGTTCGCCAATCGCCTTGTCGATCTGCTCACGAGCAACCCGCCGGGTGGCCTCCTCGACCGATTCGTTCTCAAGAATTCGAAACGCCATGATCGCCTTCCTCGTTTGAACGGCGCGGGCGGGAGCGGTTCACGAAATTTGCGCTGGACCGACGCGGATCGTGCACGACCACTCCAGGTTGCCAGTTCGAGCGGTGTTCTTGGCCTGGCCCCACGAGCGCCGATGTCTGCCGATCCCGTAGCAAGCAGTTGCAACTGTTGTGCCAATTGCCTGGATGCGGGGATGTGCGGCCGCGCCCTACGCGGGGACACGAATCAGGGGACCAGGCGACCGGGCAGGACCGGTGCAGCGGTCGCCCCTGAAGGGTGCTTTGCAACGCAGGCGAAAAACCCCTGGGCCGACTTCTCGATCAGCCCAGGGGTGCTCGTTCTTCGACTCCCGTGCGATGCAGTGCGACGCGCTACGACGACTCGTCGCCTTTTACGCCACGGTCGATTTGCACGGTTTCTCCGTCGTGCTCGATGGATTGCGCCATCAGCATGCGCTTGTCCTTGACTTTAACGGGAGCGCCGCGGAACGTCACGTTGTCGCGCTCTCGCTTGCTCGATGTTCGACAATCGCCCGTCCGCGCTATCGCGTGGACTTGTCGCGTTGCGCCGTGCGGCGGTCGTCTTCAAGCTGCCTGGCCAGTGAGACGGCATGATCGCGATGTTGCTCGATCTTTTTCCACGCGGCGCTCACAACCTGCTTGAACTCGTCGGAGCCTATGCCGTCCAGTGCGTCCAGCTCTGACAGCAATCGGTTGTGGGCGGCGATCTGCATTCCGAGAAACGCCATGTCAAAATCCTGGCCCTGAAAGTTGTCCAGCATCTGCTTCGACCGCTGCAGGTGGTGAACGGCGGCCTGGCGGTTGATGCTCTTCAGTTGGGACAAAGTGTCGTTTTCAGCAATCGTGTCGGACTGCTTAGAGCGTTGACCTTCGCTCTCGGTCGCATGCTCTTCGGGCGCGTCCGGACAAAATCGCTTCAGCCGTTGGTTTAGATGCGTGTGTTCTTCGGTGATCGTTTCGGCGAGCTGCACGACCTGCTTGTGGGAACTCCGATCGGAAGCTAGCTTGCTCAGTTCGATCTCGTTGTGATTGGCCTGCATCAACTTGGCAGCGAGAAAGCTCGTCAGTTGCTGGTGAGCATGATCGTGCTCTGTCGCCTGGGCCCGATCCGGCTCGTTCCCCGGAGACGGCGTTGGTTCCTTCCCCGGATTCTGCGCAAGGGCTAGGGCACACGTGCAGACGGTTGCGGCCAATTCCAGGCAAAAAATCTTAGTTGTGGGCATCGCTATCCTCCTCCAGTTGCTTGAAACATTGCGAGTGAGATGTTCTCGCGGCCCGACCATGGCTTGAACTTCGGTCGGACCGCGAGCCCATCGTTCTGGTTACCGCTGTCCCGGGCGGAACGAACGATTGAAGTCAGCGTCGTAACGTTCCTCGGGGAAATCGTCGTTGTCGAATCGATCGTCGTAGCCGCGGTTGTCCCGGTCGCTACGAAGGCGGAAGTCTCGGCCGCTGCTCGTCCGGCCGTCGATCCGACCCTGCAGCCGGTCGATTTGCTGGGCGAGACGATCGACCACTCTTTCCAATCGTGTTAGCCGTCCTTCCTGGCTATCGCGCTGCCGGTCATCGCGCTGATCTCGCCAGCGATCGAGCCCATCCCTGCGGTCCGTGTCCGACTGATCTTGCAAGCGGGCCTGGCGCTGCGGGCGGTAGTTTCTTTCCGAACGCTGCGCCCGATCGGGGAGCGCCTCCTCGCGGCTCTCCAATCTGGTCTGCAGATTGCGACGTTCTCCGTTGCGAAGCACGACCAGTTGTACTTGCGTGCCGGGATCACGTCGGGCGATCATCTGCGACAGCTCTTGCGGCGAATTAACCGACCGGCCGTTGACGCGCAGGATTCGGTCTCCCTGTCGCAGGCCGGCGTCGGCGGCGGGGCTGCCTTCCACAACTCGCTCGATCTCGACGCCGCCGCTGCGGGAGTCGACAATGAATACGCCTAGTCCAGCTCGAGAATCGTCTCGCTCCTCGGATCGATCATCTCGATCATCGCGTCGGCGGTCCGCCGACTCTTGCTCCTGCGAGTTGTCCTTGGCCTCACGCTGCGCGTCCCCATCGGTTTGTTGTGATTGCCGGTCTTGACGCTCGCGCCTTTCTTGCCGCCGACTTTGTTCTTCTTGAGCCCACAGGGACCCCGCGCCGATTGACAAGACGGCGCACGCCGTCACGATACCTCGGTAACTGTTGGACCTTGTCATTGCCATCGCTCCTTCCGGTTGATTCGTATGCGAAACTCGGCCTGGCTGCGCCGACGTGGCGTCACGAGAGAGCCGAACCGAGCACGCTTGTCGTGAGCAGAAGAGTTGCAACCCGCATGCCAACAACCACGAAGCCAATCGTCTTGAGCACTGCGTAGACCTCAATGAGTCTCCGATGCGCCCGTATACCTGCGTGAAGTAGCCATGCGATCTTGTGTGACATTCATTAGAGGTTGCCTGATATTGACGAGTGCCGATGGAATGGATGATCGCACGGTGCGCAACCTGGCCTCTGGCTAACCAACCCGGTTGATTCGTCGCGCGATGAACGCAGGCCCAGCTAGCGAGTCTTTGCGATGCCCGCGGTAGACGCGCTCCGCCAGCCAGGAGCATGGCGTCGTGCCAGCGACTATTTCGAAGGCGCAGTTGCTGCCGCGCTGGAGCGTGGTAGCGGATACCGCAGGATGGCCGCGACGGGCTCGCTGCCGGGCATCTCATCGCTGCCGATGGAGAACACGCGACCACTGTTGGCCAAAACATACACCGCGGCGGCGTTGATCAAATCTTCCGACTCCGCGGAGCTGTCCGACGCGCGGGTCACGGTACCGTCGTCAGCATCGATCGTGCCGGGGATGGTCGTCTCGGAGGCGTACAGCAGCGTGTCCACTTGACCGTCGCGTGCACATCGCACGACTTCCAGAATGTCCGCGGTCGCGAGGTCGGGTTTGGCACTGGAAAAAGCCTCGACGGCGTTGGAACGCTGTTCGTCGAATAAGGGTTGCACCAGCGGCCACGCCTCCTTGTGCAACTCCTCGGCGCTGCGTTTATCGGGATTGCCAGTCAGCGGCTCGTCGACCAGAGCCCGATAGTGGCAGGCACGCTGAAACAGGGGGAACAGGTAGTCGACGCCCGCGAAAACCAGCGGCTTCCGGTCGCTGTGGAAATAATCTTCAAGGGCGGAGTCGATGCGGCGGAAGAACTGCAGAATCTCATCTTGCTTCTTGACGTCGGGATCAGAGCCTCCTTGGCCATGAAACAAAGCGGGCGCGGCGTCTCCTCGGCCAGCGCCCGCAGAGTGATGCTGCAGGGTACTCATATATTCGTCGATGTTCAGTGCAGAACGCAGGTTGCTGGGTAGGTTATCCGGCTCAATTTCCGCGATAGCCAATTTTGACCCGCTTAGCAGTCTCACATGGTTTTGGCTAACAGCCAGCACGTAGTACTGTCCGTCGTCCTGCAGCACCGGCACGATCGGCGCCAAGTGGAATCGACTGCCCACGGCGCAATGTTCCTTGAAGTCAACCGGAAGACGGAAACTCAGGAAGTCTTTTCGCGTAAAGAAGACTGCCAGTCCGTCTGCTTGATGTTGCCACCAGTCGTCGTTGGTCTCCAATTCCTGGGCCTTGGCGCAGATCGCCTCGACATCGCTCTGGGCCAGACCTTGATCAACAAGCCGTTCGACGACTTGTTTCAGAAGGTTCTTATAGCGGATGGCGTTCTGCCGAACTTCACGACCTGCGCGATAGGTCGGCATGTAGATCGACACCTTTGGTTGGCCATCGTGCGACACCAATTGAGTCAGGTCGTCTCGCGAGATTCGGTCCATGGCAACTCCTCAAGATGCAGGTCTGGCGCGAACGCGGGCCAGTTAGAAAGCGCAGCAACCAGCGTGCAGTCGCCGCGAAATTCGCATTGTCAGCGTTGCAATTAACGGTGCAAATTGGATGCCATTGTGGCCCGAACGAGCAGCGACACGTGTCCAGGCGGCGCGCTACTCGGCTTAGGGACTTGAAGGCTGCATGCCGAACGACCAGACGGCGGGGGCAGAGACCAACTTGCGCGGTCGACGCCCAGTCGTAACGCACCCGAGTGAGACCTGCGCAGGGCACTGTGGTCGTGCGCAAACGAAAACCGGCTCGCCTGGTACGCTTTTTGCGACACAATGATTTCATGTATCGCACTGAGGTTACAGGCACGGCAGATGGCTGGCTGACGACGAAGATACGTGAAGATGCGTCAGCGGATACCTGGCCGGTGAGTTCAGTGTGCAAACATTAGCAGTACGCAACCACACGACGAGTTTCCCATAAGGAGAACGACCATGGCCGAACAGCAAACGCAACAGATGAAACCTCGCGCCGGCGACACCCTGAAGTGCCAGCAGTGCGGCATGCAGTTGGAAGTCACAACGGAATGTAAATGCGAGCAAGGTTCGCCTCGCCTGGAATGCTGTGGTAAGCCGTTGACGCAGGCATAGCACCGTCAAACGGTAGATAACAGCGCGGGTAGTCGGCCGCACGATTCCGTCGGGCTACCGTCCAACGAGCATCGACGAACGTGTGGCGGCGACCCGCGCTGCCGGGTTGCGACGAACCAAGCTGCGTGGATGACGCTTGGGAGCATTGCCGGAAAAGAAGCGGCGCAGCAACGAAGCGGCGCAGCAACGCAAGGTGGCATGCGCCAGGCCCGCGTGTGTGTGTGTGTGTGTGTGTGTGTGTGTGTTCTTAGGCTCTACTTGGTTGGCCGGTCGTCAATTTCGGCGGAGTCGCTTGCTGTCCTGGCGTGCATCGTGACTTGATTAGCTGAGGTATCTTTCAGCACCTTTTGCGCTTTATCCACTTCGAGCGGCTCGCCCGCGACGACGACCAGGACTTTGCCGTCTTTCACCAGAGATTCATATTCCTCAATGTTCTGGTCGTGGACGCCCCATCCCTTCATTGCCCCAAGCAACGCACCGACGATCGCGCCCGTGAGGACAACCAGCGGGCCGGTCATCAAAACCACCCCCATGCCGGCTACCGCGAACAACGTGGCTGCGCCGGCAACGCCGGTCAGCCCGCCCAGCGCGCTGCCGACTGCTGCTTCGCGGAGCGAATCGTCGCCCTGGTCCAATTGAGCGGCGATCGCTCCTTGCGGATCAAGGTGCCGCCGCACGATCGATACATGACTTTCGCCGGTCAGCCCGCTTTGCCGCAGAGTGCGTACGGCTTCTTCGGCGTCGGATCCGGATTCATACACTGCCACGACACATTGGTTCGGTGTAGTTTTCGCGGCGGTTGTTTTCGGTTCCATGTAGTGTGCCTCCTTGATTGGGCAACATCGCGTCGTCAGACGTAATTTATAGCAAGTTGCAAACTGTGTATCTCTTCCCGTGCGGCCTGATCCATGACGGGCAGCCGAATTAGGCCTCGCCCGCGACGCTGCCTCACCGGCCAGGACGCGCTCATGCAGACCCAGCCGCCGGACAACGCCGGGCGAAGTGGTGTCATCACCTGGCCAGCACGTTGCGCGCGGCGTTCGACCGACTGCGGATCGGCGTCCGGAGACCGATCGATGCTTCACTTTATCATGCAGGCGACGGAACGACGAATTGGTCAACGCACGCTTGTTCGTCGCTCGACGGTCGTGCCGATGCACTGTCGCGCCGCTAAGCAATTGGTTAGCCACGTCCACGTGGTCGGCGTCATCCAGGGGCACGTGTCCGCCGATGACGAACTTCATCAACAGGGAAAGCCACTGGCGTTACGTTCGGCCCCGCAGCGTGCATCGACCGCATCTCCAAGGGCCGACATAGGGCATCTTGCGTGCCGACGACCCAATTGGGGTCATTTTGCGTGACGTTTCCCCTAGATCCGTGTAGTCGCAGGCTTTGGTGGTCGCCCAGCGTTCAAGCTGGTCGCCTGGAAAGCGAATTACGAGCCAGCCGCGCACGGATCCGTCCCTCAGATCTTTGGCCACATTTCCGGCAAACGATCCAAATGATTGGGCCTTGCTCGGACCAAACGTTCTAGCGGGCGAGATCGCTTGGCGTGGCGTCGTCTGCTTTGAAGTGTTGCTGCACGCGACCGAGCAGCGCGAGCACGAGCACCGCGAACAGCGTCGTACCGGCGGCCAGCACCAAGTGCTCAAGCGCTACGGCGATGCCGACGACGGCCGTCAGCAGAATCGATGCGGCGGTCGTGAGGCCTTCGACGCGGTTGCCTCCGTGATGCAGGATGGTTCCCGCGCCCAGAAAGCTGATGCCAACGACAATCGCTTGCACAATTCGTGTTGGATCCGCGCGGGTGACTTCGGCGCTGTGTTGTCCGAACGTATGGACCATGCTGTCCGCGAGCACCACCAACAAGGCTGACGCGGCGGATACAAAGATGTGCGTTCGCAGCCCCGCCGGTTTGTCGTGGATCTCTCGTTCCAGCCCAATCACAGCGCCAAGTCCGCCGGCCGTGACCACCAGTCCCAAGTTTTGCAGTTCCGCGATCCAATTCATTTTCTTTACCGTCTTGAAGCGCTGGTGCGAGGCTGATCCGTTCGACCGTGGTCCGATCCGCCGAGCCTTCGTGTTTAGTTTCGCGAGTCGGATGTGAAGAAACAATGGGTTGCACTTGGTGTGCCATTTGGCGCAAGACTTAGGTGCCGCAGCAGCAACGGTCCGTTGGGTCGTTCGAATGTCGGCCTGAGACGGTTTGCGAAAGGTCACTTGCCGACCAACTTGGTGTCCGTTCGACCGCGGTACTCGACTCAGCAATGCCATGCGGGCACGAGGAGATGTCGCGGCGAACAGGCATGGGGTGTAATCGTTTCCATCGACGCCCACCGTAGGCCGCCGCGGATGTCCGTGCGGCGGTGCATCTTTCTTGCCCGCCGCTCCGCGCGCAGCGGTGCCTGGGAGGGATCGAAGTCGAATCCGTAAGAACAAGCAGTTAAAATTTGTGCGCCGACGCCCGGCATGGGGC
>CALFYT010000117.1 GCA_937952415.1 uncultured Planctomycetaceae bacterium
ACATGCTCAAGATTCAGCTCGACGATCGGGCCGTGTTTCACGAACCATGGCGCGAGCTGCTGCGGGAAACGCTTTCGGAGGAAGCCATCGCCGAAGACGGTCGCCGCAAGCAGTTGCGCGCGTTTGTTGAAGATTGGGGCGGGCACGCCGCGGTCGATTCGGTCGGCTTTCGCGCGGTCCGCGCGTTTCGGCGACGCCTGTTGTCGCAAATCGCCGACGTGCTGGTCACCCCGTGCAAACAGGTCGACTCCGACTTTTCGATCGCCGGGTTGGATCGCACGGAAGGGCCCGTATGGAGCCTGGTCACCGAGCGGCCCCATCACATGCTCGATCCGCGCTACGCAACCTGGGACTCGCTGCTATTGGCCGCGGCGGACGGCGTGATCGAAGAAGCGACCGAAGGCGGCGGCAAGCTGGGCGACTATACCTGGGGCGCGCACAACTCCACCCATATCCAGCATCCGCTGAGCCGCGCGGTGCCGGCCCTGTCCGGTTGGCTGGACATGCCGGCGCGCGAATTGGCGGGCGATTCGTCCGACATGCCCCGCATTCAAGCGCCTTCGTCCGGGGCTTCGCAACGGATGGCCGTTTCGCCCGGGCACGAGCAAGACGGCTACATGCACATGCCATGCGGGCAGTCGGGCCATCCGCTCTCGCCACATTACGGCGACGCGCACTCCGCGTGGGAGGAAGGCAAGCCGACGCCGTTTCTGCCCGGTCCGGCCGAACACACGCTCACGCTCAAACCGGCTGCCTAATCGGTCGGCGCTTGGCAGATTCGAGCGTTTGCCGCGCGAACCGTTTCCGCACGTTTGCTCCACAGGTTCTTTCACCATGCGGCACCTGCCACGGCGCACCTTCGTTCAGGGCTTGGGCGCGACGATCGCGCTGGCTCCGGCCGCCCTGCGCAGCACGACGGCCCGCGCGGCCGCGGCACCCCGCGCGCTGACGCACATCGATCCAAGCCGAATGATCACGGCCGAGCAAGCACGGGCGTGGCACGAGGTGAAAGACGCTCACGGCGGGCCGACGCCCTCGGGCAGTCCGTCGTGGCGGCACTTTCTTGAATTCACCGAGCGCGAGTTACGCGACCGCGGCGTGGTCGACGTCGTGCGCAACGCATGGTCTTACGAACGGTGGTTCACGGCCGAATGGCCCGGCAACGACCACTGGTCTTTGGGAATTGCTGGCAAACGCGTCCCCGTGGCGGCCTACGGCGCGTACTCGGGCATGACCGGTCCGCGGGGCGTCACCGCTCCGTTGATTGTCTATCACGAGGGCATGTCGCCGACCGATGCCCGCGACAAGATCCTGGTCGTTCCGCCAGGCATGGATGGCCCAGCCGGCAACGAGTTCGCTGCCGCACTGCGCCAGGCGCGCGGCGCCGACTACGAGTATCTGTCCGACGTCGAGACGTTCGACGATCCGCGCGAGCCGCGCAAGGTGGGCCGTGCCTGGAGCCCGTTCGGCAAGCTAAACGTCGACTCCTTCGTACCCTTTGTGAGCGAGGCCCGAGCCGCGGGCATGCTGTTCGGCGTCGACTTGCCCTACGACGTGCTGGCCGGCGTTTCGAATTTTCGGGTTCCGGCGCGCTACGATACGCCCACCCTGTTTCTCGACCGCGCTGTGGCCGCCGACGCGATTGCCGCCGCGCGTCGCGATCAATCCGCCAGGCTGAAATTGATCGCGCAAACCGAACAAGCCGAGACGTATCAGCTTCTTGGCTGCCTGCCCGGCCGCGACTACGGCACACCGGCCGACGCGCAGATCCTGCTCATCACCCACACCGACGGGCCGTCGATTTCGCAAGAGAACGGCGCGCTGGGCATTCTCGGCATGGTGCACTACTTCTCCCAGGTGCCCCGCGCTGAGCGCCCGCGGACGCTATTGATCTTTCTCGACAACCGCCATTTCATGCCCGGTGCCGAAGCCGCCTTCGCCGACGTAAGCTACCCGGCACGTCACCCCGACGCGTTTCAGCACGTCGTCGCCGCGATCGGCGTCGAACATCTGGGCCAAATGGAGTACGACGTGCAGGACGATCGCACGTTTCGTCCCGACGGGCTCGAAGAATTGTCGTCTGTTTGGGTGACCAACAATCAGCGGCTGGTCGACGTCGCGATCACCGCGGTCAACGACAACCGCCTCCGCCGCGTTCAGGTGCAATGTCCTGGCCGGCCCGGCAGGCACGGCGCGCCGCAAGGGCCGTGGTTCGGTTTGGGGCGAATCGCCAATCAACTCGGCGTGCCAGGCGCTGCCACGATGGGTTCGATGACCGCCTATTGGTCGACCCGCGCGCGCTTGGACGCGCTCGACGCCGATCACTTCGTCACGCAAGTAGCGACCATCTCGCAGATTGCCGGAGCCCTGATGAAGGCCGACGTGAGACAACTTGCCGCCGCGGACAAGCCGCCGCAGTAGCGCCCTCCGGTGCGGCGCGTCTCGGCGCGACGTGCCGCAAGCGGCGCTACGCCGGTGCGGTTGCCGGCATCGAGAACCGCAACCCGGCTTTGACATTTTGCTTGTGCCAGTGGCGCCGTACGAAGCCGGGACGCCGGTCTGCGCCGGCATGTGCCAGAACATCCTGCGTCCATTGCACCAGCAGTTCGTCGCCGACGGCGAAAGCTTCAGCCGGCGTGGGCGGATCGGCCATCCAACCGTGCTCCACTTCGTCGCGCTGCGCTGCGAAACGGGGCAGCAGCCGCGCCGGGTCGCGCAACGTCAAACGGTGCAACCGCTCGTGCCGCCACCACAATGACGCGTCGTCTGCCCGATCGGTCGGTGTCGGGCCAAAGTCGAGCGGATCGTCGACCGCAACCGGCTTGAACAAGCTGGTACAGGGCGCCGCCGTCGCTGTGACCCAATGCCGCGCGCCGTCGGCGCTCAGCTCGGCGATCCATGACGCGGTGGTCTGCGAAGCGGCCACCAACCCGCCGGCGTGAACGCACGGCGCCCCCAATCCGCCGTTGAGCCACGAATAACGCGGCTCGGCGTCGGTCGCGCCGTGATCGCGCACGATCCGGGCCAGGTCCGCCGGGCCGCGGGCCGCTTCGACCAGCGACTGCGTTCGCCCGCGCCGCAACCGACAGGCCGAAACGTACGTCCGAATCGTATCGCTGTGTTGCCGGGCAAAGCCGTCGATCGTCAGCCCGTTCGAAATGCTCCGCGCGCCGTGAATCGCTTCGACGGCGTGGTGCTTCCCGGCAGTTTCCAACACGAATGCCGCACCGCGATCCGCAACGATGTAGCTGTTGTGGTAAGTGAAGCGTGGGTTCTCCATCTTGCACCCACCTCCCTGTCCGTGCGTCTCCAGCAGCGACACGATAGTCTGCACGGCGTCGTCCGCCGTCGTGCTCCGCTCAAGTGCCAGCCGCAACAGGTCCATCCCAGTCAGCCCTGTGGCTGCATACGGCTCGCGCGTAAAGACCGCCTCGTTGCCGATTGTCACGCCGAACTCGTTGGTGCCGATTTCCGCGCCCCACATCCAAAACGGCCGGCTCACCAACACGGCGGACGTTTCGCGCGCTTGCGGGATTTCGATCCACGTGCACTTTAGCGCCGCACCAGGCGCGTGGGATTGGCGCGGTTGCCATTCGAGCAACTGCCCCTCGTTCGGCTCGCGATCCGAGTTCTTGGCGAACAGCACGCCGTCGGGCCCGACGATCGCCATCGTATCGCACACGGGATGTCTCCGGGGGCATTGGACGACGCGTTTCGCCGCCCCGCGCGATTCTAGCGATGCCGATCAAAAAGAGCCAGTTCGCCCAACGCCTCGCCAAGCGGACGGCACTTTCGCCTTAAGTCAAACTGGCGGCCAGCACGTCGAGCAGCTCGTCATCCACCGCGACGTCGTCGGCCGCGTCGATCGCCTCGGCTTCGAGCAGCAAGCTCGCATCAAGGGCGGTCGCCACTGCCGAGGCTGCCGATTCCAATCGCACGGCGACATTTGCCGGCAGCGACTGCTTGTTTGCCGATTCGTCTCCCGAAGCCGCCAGCGCCGAAGCAACGCCCGCGTCACCCGTGGCGTCACCGCTCGCCGCGCCGTCCCCCTCCGGCGCGAACGGCCCGCCGGTGCCGATGTCGATCTTTCTTAGCGCGGTGGCGAAGTTCGTGCTGTTGTTGCGCGAAATCAACTGGTCGGTCGCGTTGACGAAGCGGTCCTTGTTGTAGTCGTACTGGTCATCAACCGCGGCCGGGTTGCCGAAGCTGTGGGGATTGTTGCGGGCACCGATTTCGTCGGTCGCGTTGACGAACACTTGGGTTGCCGTATCGCCATCGCCCGAGCCTCCCACGGCGTTCCCCCAGAAGAACACGTCGCCGATGCCGCTGCCAATGTCGGCCAAACCGGTATTGGCCGTGGAAAGCGCGATGACTTCCAGCCACTCTTTTTGCACGGCGCCGTTGGCCCAGGTGATTTCCAATCGGTCAGCTCCCCGATACCCGGCATCAGGGCGCAACGTAAC
Source organism: uncultured Planctomycetaceae bacterium (assembly GCA_937952415.1). Lineage (GTDB taxonomy): Bacteria > Planctomycetota > Planctomycetia > Pirellulales > PALSA-1355 > CALFYT01. The sequence goes on from CALFYT010000117.1 coordinate 4,464, forward strand.
GGCGGTCGGCGCAGGGGCGACCGCCCAACTCGAAGGTGTGTTGTTGTTGCCAACTTTGAACGTAAAATCGGTGGCGCTGATCGAGGCGTGTGTACCGTCGCCGGAAATGTCGACCATGATCCCGTTGATGCCCTTATCGTAGCCGGTGACGTTTTGGAACGTGGCGGGGCCCGCTCCCGGAAGGTATGCCGTCTTCGTGGGGTCAATCGCGCTGTCGTCGTTGATGTTGATCGCCGCGTTGTTCCCGTCGAAGAACGAGTCGTTGTAGAAAATGTGTCTCGCCACGACCAGATTGTCGACCCGTGTCAAGACCACGTCGTTCCCGTCGCCCCCCTGATACGACAATCGCAACGGACGGTCATTGAACGTATAGATATCGCCCTCGGGAGAGTTATCAAACGTGCCCACGACGGGATCGACGCCGTCGTTTTCAATGATTACGAACGAGTCGCTTACACTCGCGACGTAGCTGCCGCTGAGGATTAGTTCGCCCGCTAGAGCGACGGCCCCATTGACTTGCAACTGGTCGTACTGTGTGCCGGGGGTCAACCCGTTGATTTCAATCGCGAAGTCGGCCGAGGCGCCTTGGTTGTAGTCTCCATTGACGGTGATGGTCCCTGGTGAGACACCGGGGGATACCAGTTGATTACTGGTCAAATTCGCGTCGACGGATCCGCCGTTGCCTGACAGCGGGCTGTTGACATCCAATATCAACGAGCCGGCAGTGACGGATCCGGAGGAGTTCGTACGCACCGTCACGCCTGTCAGCGTGACCGTGCCCGCATTGAACATTACCGTGCCGCTATTGGAGGTCGTCAGGTTGCTCAAAGTGGTTGAGTCGTTCCACGACGTCAACGCCGACGCGTCGACGAGACTGGTCGCGCCGTCAGCGAGCATGTTGATGTCGCGCGCCGTCGTGCCGACCAAGGAATCGACTTCGACTGTCCCACCGCCAAGTGCGTTAATGTTGAGGTTTCCGGTGCCAGTGATCGACGTCAGCGGAGTCAGGTCGAGTGTGCTGCCGGCGCCGCTGGCTTGGAAGGTCGTCGCGGCAGAGGGCGCTTCGTCATAGGACGTGACGTTGGGCAGCGAGAGCACGCCACCCGAGTTGGTAAACAGCGACGAGGTGTCGATGTCGGTCAGCGCGGAGAGCGTGGCCGACATGTTGTTCACCGCGATCGTAGTCCCCTGATACGTGGCCAGCACCGGTGCCACCAGCGTGCCGCCGTTGGCCAGTGTGAGATTGCTCAAGCGCGTTGTATCGATGACGCTGGTTAGCACGGTAAGGTCCAGTACGCTGCTCGCGCCGTCGACTGTCATGTTAATGTCGCGTGCCGTGGTACTGGTCAGCGCATCCAACTCGATCGTGCCACCGGCCAGCGCCCTGATATTCAGGCTCCCGGTCGCACCGGTGATCGACGTCATGGGTGTCAGGTCGATCAAGCTGCCGGTGCCGCTGGCTTGGAACGTCGTCGAGGAAAACGGCGCTTCGTCGTACGAAGTGACGTTGGGTAGCGAAAGCACGCCACCCGAGTTGGTAAACAGCGACGAGCTGTCGATGTCGGTCAGCGCGGAGAACGTGGCCGTCATGTTGTTTACGGTGATCGTGCCCCCTTGGTACGTGGCAAACACTGGCGCCACCAGCGTGCCGCCGTTGGCCAACGTGAGGTTGCTCAGGCGTGTCGAATCGATGGCGCTGGTTAGCGCTGTAAGGTCCAGCACGCTGCTCGCGCCGTCAACGTTGATATTGATATCGCGCGCCGTAGTGCTCACCAGCGCATCCAACTCGATCGTGCCGCCAGAAACCGCATTGATGTTGAGGTTTCCGGTGCCAGTGATCGACGTCATGGGTGTCAGGTCGATCATGCTGCCGGTGCCGTTGGCTCGGAACGTCGTCGAGGCAGAGGGCGCTTCGTCATAGGACGTGACGTTGGGTAGCGAGAGCACGCCGCCTGAGTTGGTAAACAGCGACGAGGTGTCGATATCGGTCAGCGCGGAGAACGTGACGGACATGTTGTTTACGGTGATCGTGCCCCCTTGGTACGTGGCAAACACTGGCGCCACCAGCGTGCCGCCGTTGGCCAACGTGAGGTTGCTCAGGCGTGTCGAATCGATGGCGCTGGTTAGCGCTGTAAGGTCCAGCACGCTGCTCGCGCCGTCAACGTTGATATTGATATCGCGCGCCGTAGTGCTCACCAGCGCATCCAACTCGATCGTGCCGCCAGAAACCGCATTGATGTTGAGGTTGCCGGTGCCAGTGATCGACGTGATGCCCGACAGATCGACCTTGCTGCTGGTGCCGTTGGCTTGAATCGTGGTCGCAACGGAGGGTTGCTCGACGTAGGACGTGGCTGTTGTCAAATCGAGCAGACCGCCGGATAGCGCGGACAGGTTCGCGCCGTCGAGTGTCACGCTGGCATTGGCAGTCAGCGTGGCTGTCGCGCCGTTGGCCGATAGCGTCGCCGTGCTGCTGACGGTCAAGTCGCCGTTGACGTTCGACGCGCCGGTCGTGACGGTCAAGGATCCGCCCGAGATCGTCAGATTCTCGTCGCTCGTCAAGCTCTGAATCGTCGTCGACCCGCTGGCGTGTATCACCGTGATGGTGCCACCGACGCTAATCGTCACGTCGTCGGCCGAGGTCGGCAGCGCGTTACCACTCCAGTTGTCCGGATCGGACCAATTCACGCCGTCACCGCCCCCGTCCCAGGAAACAGCCGCCAAGACCCTGCGATCTTCCAGAGCCTCCATCCTCAGCCGCCGCCCTTGTGTCGGCACACTAACCGCACCCAAGTGATCCGTCGATACGCGATGCTTGCGACGCTTGAATCCAGGACGATAGTTGATGCGCATGGGTCGTTGCTCCGAGGGGTGTAAAACTATCCGTCGTGCGTGGCTTTCGCGGCTACAGGGGTGATGAGCAGTCTACCGGGGCCTAGGTGGTCTTCTCAACGAGATTTTCGAGGTTTCCCAGTTCCCAATGAGGCTGCCATACGAATCGCCATACGCGCCGGTCCAAGCACGTCGATTCAAAAACAAGAGCCGGTGCGGCGCAACAGACTTCGATAGAACGGGTTAGAACCGTACAACCCAGCTTGCCCGCGAAACAGGATCGCCGGCGACGAGCCTGACTAAGGGCCAACGGCCGGATTGGCCGGCGTCCGTCGTCAACTCCAACCCACGTTGGCTGCCGAGTTTCTTAGCATTGCGCGTCGGACGACCTGCTGAACGCCAACAGGAAGAAGGTCTTACGAGAGATGCGCGCAGAGTCCCAAGAGCGGGTCAGCCAAACCTGCAACTGAATACGTTTTGATGCGCTATAGGGAAGACCCCAATGCTTCCGCCAGCACGTCGAGCAGTTCGTCGTCCACTGCTAAGTCGTCCGCCACGTCGATCGCTTCGGCTTCGAGCAGCAAGCTCGCATCCAGGGCAGTCGCCACTGCCGAGGTCGCAGATTCCAATCGCACCGCGACATTTGCCGGCAGCGACTGCTTGCTTGCCGAGTCGCCTCCCGTCGCCGCCAGCGCCGAGGCAATGCCAGTGTCCCCGGCAGCAGCGTCACCCGCAGTCCCGCCACTCGAATCGCCGGCCGAATCCTCGTCGCCCTGCGGCGCAAACGGGCCGCCGGTGCTGATGTTGATCTTGGTCAACTGCGTGGCGAAGTTCGTACTATTGTTACGCGAAATGATCTGGTCGGTCGCGTTGACGAACGTGTCCTTGTTGTAGTCGTACTGATCGTCGACCGTGGCGGGGTTGCCGAAGTTGTGGGGATTGTTGCGGGCGCCGATTTCATCGGTGGCGTTGACCGGCGCAGCGATCGCGGTATTACCCGTGTCGCCGTCGCCCACGGCGTTTCCGAAGAAGAACACGTCGCCGATGCCGCCGCCAAACGTATCAAGCAGGCCCGTATTGGCGTTGGCCAGCACCTGAACTTCAAGCCACTGTTTTTCGATGTCGTTATCGGCCCAGGTGATCACGACCCGATCGGCTCCGCTCACGCCGGCTCCGGTCCGCACTTGGACGTCGCTGGGCGCCGGCGCGGCGCTCCACGAGTCGGGCGAGTTGTTGTTGCCGACCTTGAACACGAAGTCGGCCGCGGTGATCGACGTGTGGTCCACGCCGGCGGTCAAATCGACCATGATCCCGTTGAGCCCGCGCGAGTAGCCGGTGATGTTGGCATCCGTCGCATTTCCGCTGCCGGGCAGGTACGCGCTGCGTACCGGATCGATGGCCCCGTCGTCGCTGGTATTGATTGCCGGATTGTTCCCGTCGAATGACGAGTTGTTGTAAAACACGTGCCGGCCTTCGACGTCGGAAACAAAGTCGCTAAAGTACCCGGCCGGATAGTCGATCGCACGAAATACGAAGTTAATCTTCAGTGCGTCCAGGCCCGGGTCGGTCAGGCCCATGCTCGGGATCGGGTCTTCTTCGCCGAGCGTGCCGAAGCCGGTGTACGGATTGACGAACTTCCAGACTTCGGTTCCCGCCGGCGTCACTTCGGTAATCGTTCCGTCCACGCCGTAGGTGATCTGCGTGTTGCCGTTGGGCAAGCGCTGCGTGCCGGAGATGATCGCCGAGAAGTTGGCCAAGGGCGCGGTATATGTCCAGGTGGGCGATGCTGGCCCGTGCGGTTGTGCCGCCGCCAGCGCCGGATAGTTGCCGCTGCCGTCGACCGGAGTGACGATTTCATGAACCGTGGTGAAGTCTTGCCCCGGCCGGCCGAAGCCGTTGTTGAACACGGTGATGTTGCCCTCGCCCGGATCGCCGTCTTCAACCCACTTGGCGTCGTGCTGATAGAACAGTTGGCGATCGCCGGCGGTGCCGCGACCGTAGGTTTGCGGATTGCCCCAGCGATAGAGCAAGTCGCCGCCCATGCCGGAATTGCCGCCGGTGTGTCCGGCCGCTTCCGCGGTGGTGGTGCTATGGTCGATAACCCAAAACTCGCTGAACTCGCGCACCGACAGCACGATCTGATCCAAATCGGCGTTGTAGTCGATGCCGTTGGCGTGCGTCCAATCTTCGGCCTGTCCGCCCCCTTCGTCGAACGTTGACACGAAATTCAGGTCGATCAATTCCGGATGGTCCGCCACGCCGGTCGGGCCATAGTAATTGTCTTTTGTAGCGTCGAAGTCCTGAACCATGTGGTCCCAGACGTGCCACTGCCAGACGATCGTCCCGCCCACGCCGCTTTGCAGATCGGGCTGCACCTCGATGATGTGATCGGGATACAAATATCCGTCGCCAGGCAGGCTCGGGTCGCGTCCTGCGGCGGTCGCTTCGGCTTCGCTCTTCAGTTCCCAGGCGATCAGCAGCACGTTGCCGTTGGGCATCACTTCGAAATCGTGGTGCTGCAACACCGTGGGCGAATCGTACGTATACTCCCAGATCTTCGTGCCGTTCCAGTCGAAGCGCTCGATCAACCCACCAGAGCCCGCCGCGTTGATAAATCCGTTGCCTCCCTGACCGTTCGGCGCCGCGGCGCGAATCAGGCTGCCGTCGTCCAACACATAGCCCAACAGCCCGGGCGTGTCGTTGGTGTTCCAGGTATTGACGACGTTGGCGTTCTTGTCGATCAGATACGTGTCGTCGGCCGTATTCGGCGAGAACAGCGTATATCCGTCCGACGCGCCCGGGTTGTTGAAGAACAATCCGGTCGTCTGTGCCAACACGAGCCGGCTTTCGAGCGATTCGGCTTGCAGCCGAACCGCGCGGCGGGCAGCAGCGCGGCGTTGTTTGCGTCGAGAGGGAACAAGTCGATTGGTGCGCATGGGCTAGTGCCTCCCAGGTAGGACGGTTCCGACTGAATCTCGATCGCCGAACCGCTTTGCCTCCTCCGCGTGTGAAGGGTTGCGACTAGCTTACGCAGTCGCGCGGCAAAACGCCACCATTTTCTATTTGCGCGCCGCCAATCGCGGGAAACGGCGGCAAATGGGCGCACCGCCACATGTCGCGCGTTTTTGAATGTGGCAAGACAGCATTTCGACAAGCACGCATGCACAATTGCGCATGCGCGGTCGGTGCAACGCGTTGCGCCGATCCAACGGAGTCCGCACTTGCGGGTCAGAACGTGATGCTAGACAATGGAGGGTTTGTCGCCGTCTGTTGACCCCCATAGCGAGCTGATGCCCCACCGACACCGCATTCAATTTCCGCCGGCCGACGCGAAAAACCTGGCCCAGGACGAAGTGTCCTTCAACCTGATCGAAGGTGAGCGCACGGTCCGAATCCGCTTCCACGACTACGATCAAATCTACATGCGGGCCGGTTTGTACGAGCAGGTTTTCTACGATCGGCTGAAGTGTTCCTCCCCAAAAAAGGTCGCCGAGCTGCTCAAACGTACGGTCGAGGCCAGCGACAGCAATCTGTCGGAATTGCGCGTGTTGGACCTGGGTGCTGGCAACGGCATGATGGGCGAGTTGATGAAGGCCCACGGCGTCGCGCGGCTGATCGGCGTCGACATCATTCCCGAAGCCCGCGACGCTTGTTCGCGCGACCGGCCCGGCGTTTACGACGAATACTACGTCGCCGACTTCACGGCGCTGAAGCCGCGCCTGTCCGAAGAGATTTCCGGCTGGTCGGTCGATTGCTTGACGTCGGTCGCGGCACTGGGATTCGGAGACATCCCGCCTGAGGCGTTCCTTAATGCGCTGCAGTTCGTCTCCTGTGGTGGGTGGGCTGCATTCAATATCAAGGAGACGTTCCTCGACAACTCGGACGAGTCCGGCTTCTCGCGCTTGATTCGCGAGTTGATTTTCTCCGAGTATCTGGACCTCTACCACTTGGAGCGCTATCGCCACCGATTGTCGATGGAAGGCACGCCGCTTCACTACTTTGCTGCTGTCGTGCAGAAAACGGCCGAGATTCCGCTCGACTTTCTGGCGGAACGTGGTATCGACACCAGCGCCTTGCTGTAAGCCGCCCCGACAACCGCAGAGCGTGTCACGTCGCCCGCCCACGGCGCATCGTCAGTGACGTCCCTGCTTCCGCGACCGTCTCGAACCCAAACCGCTCATACAGCCGCCGCGCCGGGTTCTCGCGCGAGACGCTCAACGAGACGGCCGCGTAGCGCTCGTCGGCCGTTTCGAGCAACGCTCGCAGCAGCCCGGTGCCAACCCCGCGCCCGCGCCAGTGGGGCCACACCGCAATGGCCAGCTCGGGCGTCGCGTCCGCATCGCGCAGCTTCCGCACAATCTGCTCAGGATTGTGCCGCTTCCTACGTCTGGTTACCTCAAAGGTCTCCTTGCCTTGCAGGACTAAAGACCTTCATAATCGATGGATCAGTTTTTCAAAAGCAGGTCACATACCCACGCGTTTTTCGTTGTTGGTACGTCGGTTTTTTTGGAACCGGACGTTCGTTCAGTTTGGCGATCAAGACTCTTCAGAACCGTGTGTTTCGCGCGGCCGACCGGCCAGCAGCGGCCGTCGCGAGATGTGGGGTAATGCGCCCTGGTTGCTGCGACCAGAAGGATGGAAATCACACTAATGGCCGCATACGTCCTCCAGGTCCAGCCTCCTACGTCCAGGATCGAAAGTTTCGACCACCGCAGGTTTGGAACGAGTTGCAGAAGTAGCGTTAGGCAACTGATACCCAGCAGCGTCCACACCCACGGAAAACCGTTTGCAGCGCCTCGTCGAACGGTTATGGGCCTTCGTCTCAGTAAATAGGAGAAAACCAGAAGAAGCGTCGCCGAGGTGCAGAACAACAACGCAATGTTCCGAAACCTCGCCTGCTTCTCGGCAATATCACCTGGTGCATAGTTCGGTTGCTGAAAGATCAACACAGCAGCGACCAACACAATGATGAATGCGAAACCGCCAATCGCGGCTAGGCCCAGCGATAGTATCCGTTGCCATAGCGGCAGCGCGGTCGGGCTGTCAACGGGCGTCTTCTTCCGTAGCGACTCCGCTTCATTGTTCACGGCGTTGTAGCACTCCCGCTCAAATGCACACTAGCGCGTAGCCTATGAACGCACTGAGCAAACGTTTCCGGCGCTACGCAGGCATCGAATCAGACAATCAGGCGGAACGCGTTCTCGCCTGACGGCGTTTAGAGCTTCTGAATAGTGCCGGCTTACGTGTTTCCAACAGATCGCGCCTTGGCCAATCTCCAGCCAGGCTTCGTAGATGTCTGTGCGGAGATCATAACAGGTACGGAGAATTCGGGACTTACGCAGCCAACTCAGCGGACGTTCGACGCCCCAACGGAATCGCCCGAACGCACGATGTCCATCCGTAAGTCAATTGGCTACCAGCCGGCGAGGAGGTTGTAAAGCAGCAGGGCACTACGACAGGCCAGCATCCCGATGTCGTCCGATCGGCCCCAATTAGCGACATAGCGGGCAATGGCTGGATCGCGCACGATTTCGCGCGGCATTCAGTTGATCGCCAGCAACAAGCACTTTGGGCTGTGGCAGCACCGCCGGGTTCGCCTCGCGCGTGCACTGTGGCAGCGTTGCGATTCAGTTTCGCGAAGCCCCAATACGGAACTCCGGTTGCTAGTTCGAATTCATTGCCCTATATGCATGGCTTCGAGGAGTGCAAGATCTTGAAGACGAATGGCAAAACTTCGAAGCTGACGCCGTTTCTCTGGTGTCTTTCCATTCTGTTTCTTTCAGCAACCGTTCATCCGGCTCTTGGGATTCCTGCCGCGTGGGTGGTAGCCGCAGGACAAGTCGCTTTGCTGCCTCTTCTGTTGTGCCTTGGCTATTCTTGCTTTCCCAATCAGGAGCGCAGCCTGCTAGTCCGCGCGATAGCCCTAGAACTTGTTGTTGCAATACCAATTCATCTTTTTCTCTTGTATCTGCAAATGACAGCTCGGTGGCTCGCCGACATTCCGTCTCCAGACAACTCTCAGCTACCATACTACTTGCACGTCCTGGGAGTCCTTCAGGAAGAATTCACAAAGATGGTTCCCACTGTCATTTTGTATAGGCGCCTCGCGGCCGTATCGAACGACACGGCGGCACTAGCCGTGGGCTTCTTTTCGGGGATCACTTT
>CALFYT010000118.1 GCA_937952415.1 uncultured Planctomycetaceae bacterium
ATCAGGCCGTCATCAAAAACGCACCAAACCATCGGGAATCGCTCACAGGGTTGGGGCAGGTCTACATGCTTCGAGGAAAAACGGACGAAGCCTGGGGGCTCGTCGAGCAAACGCTGGCCAATTCGCCCGACTCGCCCGATGCGCACTTTTTCCGTGGCACCATGCTGCTGTCGCGCGGCGAGTTGAAGGAAGGATTTCGCGAATTCGAGTATCGGTTTCAGCGAGCCTCCTCCGAGCTGGAAACCTTCGACGAACCCCGCTGGGAGGGAAAGCCACTCGACGGCAAGACCCTGCTGGTCCACGCGGAATATGGCTACGGCGACATGCTGCAGTTCATTCGCTATGCGCCGATGGTCCAGCGCCGCGCCCAAGGACGCGTGCTGTTCGAAGTGCATCCGATGGTGATTCCGCTGATGGAGCATTCCGGCTATCGGGAGTTGGTGCCGCAGTATCAACCGCGACAGCCGTTCGACGTGCAGATGCCGATGATGTGCTTGCCGCGCCTGTTTGAAACGACCCTCGAGACCATTCCGGCCGACGTGCCGTATCTAGTCGCCGCGCCGGAGCTTGTCGCAAAGTGGAAGCAGCGGTTGGCCGGCGTCGACCGGTTGCGCGTCGGAATCCACTGGCAGGGCAACGCCCAGTTCATCACGGATCATCTTCGTTCGATTCCGCTTGCCTGCTTTGCGCCGGTGGCCGAACTGTCCGGCGTGCAACTGGTGAGCCTGCAAAAGGGGCCCGGCCGCGCGCAGTTGCAGGACGTGCCGGCCGGCTGGTCCATTCTGGACGTGGCCGACGAACTGACAGATTTTCATGAAACGGCCGCCCTTATGAAAAACCTCGACCTGGTGATCACTTGCGATTCGTCGCCCGGTCATCTGGCCGGTGGGTTGGGTGTGCCGGTGTGGATCGCGTTGAGCGTGTCGTCGGACTGGCGGTGGATGCTCCATCGCGAGGATTCGCCCTGGTATCCCTCCGCCCGGCTGTTCCGCCAACCTCGCTTGAACGATTGGAACCGTGTGTTTGAGCGGATGGCAGCGGAGTTGGCAGCGGGTGGACTGCGAACGGACGGCTAGCGAGCGGACTGTCGCGGGCCGTCATCGCGGCACGGATCGATTGGGCGGACCGGTCGCGAAAACGCGCAACATTCCCAGCCTGCGTCGTTCGCTCGAATGATTCACTCCGGCGTTCCTTGTGTCGGGCGCCAGATCTGAGAAACTAAACGCAACACGGCGCGGAGCGATTTCGCGTTGTGGGCGCCGCGATCGCCACGAGAGCACGTCGTCTGGAAGCTCGCGGCCTGTTTTTCGCACTTCTTCTTTCTCGATCCTCCCAACACAATCACGATGAGCGCATCGACCGACTCTTTGAAGACGGCCATCGACCAAATCCGCGCTGGCAATTCCGAAGAAGCCGAACGCATCGTTCGCCAGGTGCTCGAAACCGAGCCCGAGAATAGCCAAGCGTTACAAATCATGGGCACGATCTGCCACGAACGTGGACGGCACGCGGCAGCGGCCGACTACTACACGCGCGCCCTGATGCTCGACCCGCAGGACCTGGGCGCACAGATCGGCTTGGGCAATGCCCGGCTTGGGATGGGCCAGGTGAACGAAGGCGTGGAGTGCTTTCAGAAAGTGCTCGCGGTCCGCCCGGACGACGCGCAGTTGCACAACGATCTGGGGGTGTTGCTGGCGAACCTGGGCCGCTGGGACGAGGCGGCCAATTGTTTCCGCCAGGTACTCCGCGTCCATCCCGACTATGGACCAGGGCACAACAACTTGGGAAATGTTCTCAACCAACTGGGACGCGTCGACGAGGCCATCGAGTGCTTCCGCGCAGCGCAGAAAGCCCAGCCCGACCTGGTGCAAGCCTACAACAATCTGGCAAACGGGCTGAAGTCGCAAGGCAAGCTCGACGAGGCGATCGAACAGTACCGGCAGGGTCTGCAATTGGCGCCCGACTACGCCGAAGGCCGCTACAACCTAGGGCTTGCGCTGTCGGAGTCGGGCAAGCCCGACGAGGCGATCGCGGAATATCGCGAAGCATTGCGGCTACGGCCCGACTTCGTCGAAGCCCAGTTCAACCTGGCCTGTCTGCTCAAAGACCAAGGCGCCTTGGAAGAAGCACTCGCCGGATTGCAGCGCGTGACCGGCGCGTGGCCAGACTTCGCCGACGGGCACGCCAAGTCGGGCCTGGTCCTGGCGGCACTGGGCCGTCGTGAAGAAGCCCGCGTGGCCTTGGAGCGTGCTCTCGCGCTTAAGCCCGAGCTAGCCGACGCGCACCATGCGCTGGGCAATCTGCTGTTTGACGAGGGGCGCTTCGACGACGCCGTGGTGAGCCTTAAGAAGGCCGTTGCGCAAAGACCCGACGCGTTGGAACCGCTGACCGACCTTGGCACCGCTCAAAGTGCCGCCGGCAACCTGCCAGGCGCCGTCGACACGTACATGCATTGTCAAAAGCTCGATCCCGATGCCCCGGAGCCGCGTGTCAATCTGGGCATTGTCTACCACCGGCAACAACGCTTCGACGAAGCGGTCGAGTGCCTGCGCGGCGTAGTGAATGATCATCCAGAGTTTGCCCCCGCGCACAATGCTTTGGGCACGGTACTGGAGTCAAACGGCGCAATCTTGGAGGCGGTCGATTGTTTTCGCGAGGCGGTGCGTCTGAAGCCCGACTTTTTCGAAGCGTACAACAATCTCGGCGCCGCGCTGCGCAACGCTGGCAAGCTCAACGAAGCCGTGGTCTGCTTCGAGGAAGCGTTGCGGCTCAATGCCGATCAGCCGGAAGCGCTCAGCGGTCTGGGCGTGGCGCTGCACGAAAGCGCGCAAAGCGACGAAGGCCGAGCTGCGCTCGAGCGGGCCGTTGCCGTGAAGCCCGACTTCGCCGAGGCACACGGCAACCTAGCCCAGCTTCTAAGCGATCAGGGTGACACGACCGCCGCGTTGGCCAGGTACGACGAGGCCCTGCGGCTGGACCCCGCGCTGCCATCGATCCACCACAACCGAGCGATGACGTTGCTGTTGTCCGGAGACTTCGAACGCGGTTGGCCCGAGTACGAGTGGCGCTGGCGGTTGCCCAACGCGCTGCCGCGCACCTGGAAACAGCCGCAGTGGGATGGCTCTCCGCTGGAAGGAAAGCGCATCCTGCTGCACCGTGAACAGGGCTTGGGCGACACATTGCAGTTCATCCGCTACGCCCCGATGGTGCAGCAGCAGGGGGGCAAGGTGCTCATTCTGGCACCCAAGACTTGGCTCCCCATCCTCAAGAGTTGTGCTGGACTCAACCCTGATCAGGTCGAGTTCTGCGACGAAGCGGAACCGCTGCCGAGGTTCGACGTATTCGCGTCGCTAATGACCCTGCCCGGACTGTTCAAGACGGATTTGTCCTCGATACCCGCGGACGTGCCCTACTTGTCGGTCCCCGACACGCTGATCGAGAAATGGCGAAAGACGCTCGGCGACGACGACGGCGGGGGCTTGCGCGTGGGTATCGCGTGGCAGGGCAATCCAAACTTTGCCGGCGACCGGTTGCGATCGTTTCCGCTGGAACTCTTCGCGCCACTGGCCGCCATCGACGGCGTTTCGCTGGTCAGTTTGCAAAAGGGACCAGGGACCGAACAACTGGCCGACGCAGGCTTCGCGGTCAAAGACGTCGGCAGCCAATTCAGCGACGAGGTCATGATGGACGCTGGCGCCGTGATCAAGAATCTGGACCTAGTCGTTTCCTGCGATTCGGCGATGGTTCATCTGGCGGGCGCATTGGCGGCTCCGACCTGGGTGGCCGTTCCGGCGGCGCCCGACTGGCGTTGGTTGCTGGAGCGCGACGATAGCCCCTGGTATCCTACCGTTCGGTTGTTCCGCCAGGCCGCGGCGGGCGAGTGGGCGCACGTCTTCGAGCGCATCGCCGGCGAATTGTCGCGGCAGGCGGCGGCCAACAAACCGAGGCGCACCACGGGCGGGGGTCAGCCTGACGACACGTTCATCGACTGAACACGGTGGAGGGCGAACGATCATGGCGGTCAGTACTAAAGAAGTCACAGGACGCCGAGAGCTTCACTTCGATTCGTACGATCAGGTTTTGGACGACGTGCACCGGCTGGCCGAGGGCGGGTACCGGCAGTTGGGGAATTGGTCGCTCGGCGAAATCTGCCAACATCTGGCCAAATCGATCGACATGGCGATCGACGGCTCCGACGCGCAGTTTCCTTGGCTGTTGCGCAAGATCGCGCCTTTGATGAAGAATCGATTTCTTTCGCGGCCCATCCCGTCCGGATACAAGATTCCCCCTGGTGCCAACGTGGAACCGGACTCGGCCGAAACGGCGGCGGGCGTCGCGGCAATTGAAAAAGCCGTCGCGCGGCTCCGCGAAACCGGCGATCGCCGTGCACACCCGCTGTTTGGCACTCTGACGCGCGACCAGTGGGACCAATTTCAACTGCGGCACTGCGAACTGCATCTCAGTTTCCTGGTGCCCGAATAAACCGAGCGACGATCGTCTAGGGCGTGCTAAGCAGCAAGGGCACGGCGCGCCATCGCGCGACCCCGCAACCGGAGACCGAGCCATGGCACAAACGGCCACAACCCCCGAGCGTCGGCAGGTGCATTTCAACTCGCACCAGGAGGTCCTCGACGACGTTCACGCGCTGGCCGGGCAGCCGACGCAACCACTCGGCAACTGGCCGCTGCCGGCGATCTGCCAACACCTGGCCAACGCGATCAACCTGAGCATCGACGGCGAGGTCGACTTCAATCCACCGCTGCTGCGCAAACTCTTGGCCCGCTTGCTGCGGCCTCATTTTCTCAAGCGGGGCTTGCCCGTCGGCATCAGGCTGCCCCGCCAGGCCGAAGAAGTACTCTATGCTCCGGCGGAGAGCCTCGAGTCGGCGGTCCAAGCGTTGGAAAAGGCGATCGAACGGCTCCAGAACACCAGCCAGCGCACGCCACACCCCGTGCTGGGGAAAATGAACGTCGCGCAGTGGGACCAATTCCACCTCCGCCACGCCGAGTTGCACCTGAGCTTCATCGTTCCGCAGCAAGGCGCCCCATAGCGATCGAACCGCGGCCCGGGCAAAGTCGCTGCTGCTCGGGCCCAATTCTCGAACCGGTCCGTTCGGCTAGGCCACGATCGCCGTCGTGGGCCCTTGCCCGCAGAGTCCGCCAAGACTTCCCTTCCGCGCCGCGTCGCGCCGTCGTAAGCCGATGCCGCAGCAGCCCCTGCGCGATTTTACACGCATTTTACATTCTCGCGACAAGCGCATGACACGTGTCGTGCGAACTAGTCTTAGAATCGGTCGACGGTTAGAGACAGGCACCAGAACCTCACGCGAGGGGGCCTGCACGTCGCACCACAGCGAACGAGCACAACCAGGAGTCAGGCGAAATGGCAACGCAACTGGACGTGAAACAAGAAACTCTCGAATTCGAATCGACTGCCGTGCTGCCAGATGTTTCGGATCACGCAACGGTCGGTGAGGCGCCTTTTAACGCGGCTCAGGCGCCGTCTTCGCCCGTCGCGACCCCAAGCGGCGCTGGAGAAGCGACAACAGACCTGAACGTCGAAGACCCCTGGAAGCTGGGTCTCGATTGGCCGAATGTGCTGTGGATCGGCGCGGTTCACGTCGGTGCGCTGGCCGCGCCGTTTTTCTTTACTTGGAAAGCCGTCGGAATCTGCCTGTTTTTGTGCTGGTTGACTGGCAGCATCGGCGTTTGCATGGGCTACCACCGGCAGTTGACGCACGGAGCGTTCTCGACATATCGCCCAGTCCGCTGGTTGCTGGCCCTGCTGGGTGGGTTATCGGGCGAGGGCTCGGCGTTGACCTGGGTGGCCAATCACCGCAAACACCACATGTTCAGCGACAAGCACGGCGATCCCCACAGCCCGCGCGACGGCCGCTGGTGGAGCCACATGCTGTGGTTCATGCCGGATTTTGGCCACAAGTACCATCGGGCGATGGCCGAGCGCTACGCGCCAGACCTTGCCCGCGACCCAGTCATCCGCTTTTTGCACAAGTTCTTCCTGCCGTCCCACATCCTGCTGGGCGGGTTGCTATTCGCGATCGGCTACTTCGGCTGGAACGCCTACACCGGGTGGTCATTTGTCGTGTGGGGCATGTTCGTGCGGCTCGTCTACGTGCTGCACGTTACCTGGTTTGTCAATTCGGCCACGCACATCTGGGGCTACCGCAACTACGAGACGAGCGACAACAGCCGCAACCTGTGGTGGGTTGCCATCCTCGCGTTTGGCGAAGGCTGGCATAACAACCATCACGCCTTTCAGCGGATGGCCCGGCAGGGCCACCGATGGTGGGAAGTCGACGTGACCTATTGGGCGATTTGCGCATTGGAGAAGTTGCACCTGGCATGGAACGTCCAGCACGAGCTGCCCACCCACGGCCAGCCGGACTGAACGCCGCGGCGCGGCCCAAATCCCGCCGCTTTTTGAGGTTGCAACACATTAGCCGATTGGTAAACTGTCTTTCTTGGATTGGTATTTCACAGAAACGTAGGAAGGTTCTAGTCCCATTGGCAGTCTCGATGCTCCGCCGTGCTGGAGCGGGGGGCACCGAAGGTAGGCCAGCGTAGAGAAAGCGCGACTCGCAGATGCCTCTCGCCAAAGAGCGTAAAAAAGAAGTCATCGGGGAACACAAGCGGTCCGACAACGACACCGGATCGCCTGAGGTCCAAATCGCCATTTTGACCACCCGCGTCGGCGAACTAACCGAGCATCTGCGCACGCACAAGAAGGATTACGCCAGTCGGCGGGGTCTGTTGATGATGGTGAGTCGCCGGCGTCGGCTGCTGGATTATTTGAAGCGTATTGATCCGCAGCGATACCTCGACGTCATTCGCCGTCTCGACATCCGCAAGTGATCCCGGCGCAGGCGAGCCGTGGCGTTCCGGCATGAATCATGTCGGTCAAGCGGCCGTTGCCACCGAATCGGCGTAAGCTCCCGTGGCCTAGTCCTGGCGGTGTTTCCACACCCGTGCGGCCGAGATCGAAACAGGGCAGCACGCCCGCATCGGCTTCGCGCACGGACTTCTGGGCTTTCCGGGCCGCTAATTTTGGCGGACTCCGATTCCAAGGTTGTCCTTGGAGGCCACCGGGCGATCAGTCATCGCACAGGCCCACGACAAGCCACACAGGTGCCCGCCCGACGGCGAGCCAACCAGCGGACGCGAACACAACGAAGGTAGGGAAAGAACATTGAAAGTACGAGTAGAGAGAAAATTCGGGGAACAAACACTATCCATCGAAACCGGTGAATTAGCCAAGCAGGCGGCTGGAAGCTGCCTGGTGCAATTTGGAGAAACCGTGGCCCTGGTGGCCGCCGCCGACGGGCCGCCTCGGCCAGGCTTGTCCGACTTCTTCCCGCTGACGTGCGACTATCGCGAGCGGACCGCCGCGGCCGGAAAGTTTCCGGGTGGCTTTCTGAAGCGGGAAGGCCGGCCGACGATGAAGGAAACGCTCACGGCGCGGCTCATGGACCGACCGATCCGCCCGCTGTTTCCGTCCTGGTTTCGGGATGAGGTCCAGGTGCAAAGCTTTGTCATCGCCAGCGACCGGCAAAACGACGCCGACGTATTGGCCATGAACGGCGCCTCGGCCGCCCTGAGCATTTCGCCGCTACCGTTCGAAGGTCCGATCGGATCGGTGCGTCTGGGGCGCGTTGACGGAAAGTTCGTTCCGTTTCCCACGCAGGATGAGCTCGAAGAAAGCGATCTCGACCTGATCGTCTCGGGTAGCAAAGACGCGATCCTGATGATCGAGGGCTTCGCACGCGAAATGCCCGAAGACCTGATGCTCGAGGCATTGCGCGAGGCGCACCAGCACGTCGCCGAGCTCTGCGACTTGCAAACCGAATTGTGCGAGAAGGTGGGCGTCGTCAAGCGCGAGTACGAGATTCCGGCTGACGATGGCGTGCTTGATCGATTGAAAGAGCGCTACTACGACGACCTGCGCACGGCGATGCAAACCGTCGGCAAGCAGGATCGATCGGACGCCAAGTCGGCGTTGAAAACGCGCGTTACCGAAGAGATGATTCCCGACTCGGCCGCCGAGGACGCGATTACCGAGTTCGCCCTGGGCCGCGCATGGCACGATCTGGAAGAAAAGGTGGTTCGCGACTTGATCCTGGCCGGCACCCGGCCCGACGGTCGCGATGCAAATTCGCTCCGCCCGATCGAGTGCCGCGTCAACGTCCTGCCGCGGGTTCACGGTTCGGCCGTGTTCCAGCGGGGCGAAACGCAGTCGCTGGTCACCATCGCGCTGGGTACCGGACGTGACGAGCAGCGCGTCGATGGGTTGCTCGATGAGTACTCGAAGAAGTTCATGCTGGACTACAACTTCCCGCCATTCTCGGTGGGCGAAGTTCGGCCGATTCGCGGTCCTGGCCGGCGCGAAATCGGACACGGCGCACTGGCTGAACGCAGCGTCAAGCCGGTCATGCCCGACCCAGATAAGTTCCCGTACACCGTCCGCGTGATTTCCGACATTTTGGAATCCAACGGGTCCAGCTCGATGGCCAGCGTCTGCGGGGCCACCTTGGGCCTGATGGCTGCCGGCGTGCCGATCACCAATCCGGTGGCGGGCATCTCCGTTGGTCTGGTAAAGGAAGACAACGGCTGGACCCTGTTGACCGACATCATCGGCGATGAGGACCACTTCGGTGACATGGACTTCAAGATCGCCGGAACGCAAAACGGCATTACCGGCATCCAGCTCGACCTGAAGATCAACGGCATCAGCGAAGAGATCATCAAGGCCACGCTGGCCCAAAGCCGCGAGGCACGAATTGAGATCCTTCGCAAGATGCTGACCACGATCCCGCGGCCGAATACCGACATTTCCATGTGGGCTCCGCGGCTGCTGCGAACGCAGATCCCGCCGGACAAGATCGGTGCTTTGATCGGACCGGGCGGAAAGACGATCCGCGCAATCCAGGAAGCGACCGGCGCCGTCCTGGAAGTCGACGACGACGGAACCGTGACCATTGCCAGCAACGACGGCGAAAGCGCCCAGGCAGCGATGGCCCAGGTCGAAGCCATGACCGCCACGGTGCAGATCGGCCGGATCTACGTCGGCCGGGTATCGAGCGTCAAAGACTTCGGCGCCTTCGTCGAGATCATCCCCGGCAAGGACGGACTGGTCCACATCAGCGAGTTGGCCGACGACTACGTCAGCAGCGTGGCGGACATCTGTTCGGTAGGCGACGAAATGACGGTCAAGGTGATCGCGGTCGACGAGCAAGACCGCGTGAAGCTCAGCCGCAAACAAGCGCTGGCCGAAAAAGACGCCGTGCAATCGGCCGCCGGAGAATAGTCGCCGCAGGTTCCAAATGGCGCGCAGCCGGCAAGTCCGTCGGTGACGCGGCGCGTGGCTGATCGCGCGCCGACGTCCGTTGGCCGTCCGCGCCGTCTTGGTCCCGCGCCAGGTAGATCATGACCCGACCGCATCCGCCCAGCGCTGAGGACGTCAATCGCAAGCTGGTCGAGCAGTACACCGAGATTGCGCAACTCGCCGGAGGCCTGGCGCACGAGATCAAGAATCCGCTGTCGACGATCGGCCTGAACATGGAGTTGTTGGCCGAGGATTTCGCGGAGCCGGAATCGCCCCGCGATCGCCGTGCGGCCGACAAGATCGCCGTCGTGCGCCAGGAATGTCAGCGGCTCCAGGGCCTGTTGGACGATTTTCTCAACTTCGCCAAAGTGCGGACCGTTCGCTTCGAGGCGTCCGACTTGAACGAGCACGTTCGCAAGGCAATTGAGTTTTTCGCGCCGCAAGCCGCGGAGGCGAACATCGAAGTGGTGACCTATCTCGACCCCGATCTGCCCAGCGTGGTGCTCGATGGCGAGTCGCTCCGCGGAGCGATGGTCAACCTGGTGATCAACGCCTTGCAGGCGATGACCGACGGAGGACAGTTGGTCGTACGTACCAAGACGACGTCGTCCGGCGTCGCGCTCGAGCTGATCGATACCGGCTGTGGCATCGACGCGGCCACGCAAGAGCACATCTTCGAAACTTTCTATTCGACCAAGCCGGGCGGTTCCGGATTGGGACTGCCCACCACGCGCAGAATCATCGAGTCGCACGGGGGACGCATCCGGCTCGAAAGC
>CALFYT010000119.1 GCA_937952415.1 uncultured Planctomycetaceae bacterium
CTCGCCGCTTGGGCGCAGCAGGCAATCGCCCCGCGTGGTCTTGCCGTGGTCGACGTGGGCAATGATGGCAATATTACGGATATCGTTGCGACGCATGGAGTTCCGAGCCGAAGTGGCGAACGGCAGGCGGGCGAACGCCGGCAGCACCGGCGGCCGTGAGGGGCCTATTGTAACTGCCGACCCGGTGTTGGAGTAGGAGGGCACCGGAACGGTCTGCCTGTTGGCTTCATTGCTCATCGACACCCCAACGGTCCACCAGATCGAGCGTCGCCGGCGAAACCGCAACCGCACCGCTAGCGAACAGCCCGGAGCAACGCCCGGTGGCGTCAAGAACGGGCTAGCATCACCCGCAGTTCGCCAGGCCAACCCAAACCCACACAGGGTTCGCAGAGAATTCGAAACGTTGTGCAGAGTCGACTCAATCCGCACAGATTGCCGGTCGATAACTGAGAGCGGAGTCCCTATAGATTTCGTCAGGTCAGGACTACGCCCATGGTCAGCCGAATTCTCACCGTCGCCTCGGTCGCGCTTGGCATCATCTCGCTTGCTCCGTCGATGGCACGCGCGCAAGCCACCGCCGCCGACAATGCAATGCCCACGCTGAGCGAACGCCTCGAGCAATTTCGCCAGGAACTGTTGGGTGCGCCCGGCGAGGCCGAGCAGCGCGCTGCACGACAGCGCGACGAGTATCAGCAGGAGAACTCGCCCGGCCGCACGCGCGCCCCGCAGCGAACGCGGCAAAGGACGACCAAAACGCGACAAACTCCGGCGACGCCTTCAGCGCAGGCGCCCACAGCCAATTCAACCCCCCGGTCCAACGTCGGGCCATCGACCACGCCGGTACCAGATGCCGGACAGCCCAAGCAAACGCTAGCTGACCCGGCGATTCGGCGGCCGCAGCAGCTCGAAACGCAATCCGCGCGGAAAGCCAAGCCGAGCCAGGGGCTCATTCCGCTGCAAACGCCGCCGGAACGGGATACGGCCTTGCAACAACCGTCGAGCGACGCATCTCGGCACTCCGCGATTCGGTCGACGCCGCGCACGGCCAGACGGCCAGCGGCTCGGTCGGGCGTCGACATCGAGTCCCTGGCCGACGGTTCGCAGCAGCCGACCGTTGCCGAGCAAGCGGAACGCAACGAACCGAATCCGTTAGGAGGACGTCCGACTCCTGCGCACGAACCAACATTGGCACGCCAGCCAACAATTGCGCGCGAACCAACGCCCGCCGATCCGGTCGACGACTCGCGTCCGGGCGTGCTGTTCACCACGCGCAGTCCGGTCTTGGCCGTGCAAGCCTCCGGACCGCGCACCGTACGCGTCGGTGAACCGGCGCAATTCGTCGTGAAGATCAAGAACGCGGGCGCCGCGGCCAACAATGTCGTCGTGACGATCAACGTGCCCCAACACGCCGAAGTCGCCTCCGCACATGCCACTGCGGGCACGGTTCCGCCGGCCGGTTCGGATGCCGCACAGGGCCCGCTGGCGTGGAAGATTCCGCGACTGGAAGGCAAGAGTGGCGAGACGTTGAACCTGTCGTTGGTCCCGCGCAGCAGCGAACCGATGGACCTGGCCGTTCGCTTTACGTACGCGCCGGAAGCTTCGGAGATGGTCGTCGAGGTCCAAGAACCGAAATTGGAAATGGCCGTCTCGGGCCCGAACGACGTGCAGTTCGGCGAGACCCGCATGTATAAGCTCACGATTTCGAACCCCGGCAACGGCGACGCGGAAAATGTGGTCATCGGCCTGCTGCCGGTAGGACGCGGTGCCGAAGGCATCGCCAGCCACAAGCTGGGCACTTTACGGGCCGGGCAGAGCAAGACCGTCGACGTGGAGCTAACCGCGCGGCAAGCCGGCAGCATTACGATCAAGGCTCAGGCACATGCCGACGGCGGGCTGCGTGCCGAAGCTGCCGAACAGGTCACCGTGCGGCGAGCCGACCTGCAGATCGGCGTCGAAGCCCCGCGTCTGACGTTTGCCGGCACCGTCGGAACGTATCAGATTACGGTAGTCAACACGGGCGACGCGCCGGCTACCGACGTCCAGATTGCCGCCATGCTGCCGCCGGATGCCAAGTTCATCAAGGGCTCGACCGGCAGCAACTACGACGCTCAACAGGGCAAAGTGACTTGGAACGTCGGGACGCTGCAACCCAACGCCGAACGCTCCTTGCAACTGCACTGCTCGCTCGCCACGGCCGGAGACAACCGCCTGCAATACGTGGCCACGGCCGCCGACGAAGTCGGTGCCTCGACTACGTCGACCACGCAGGTCGAGGCTTTGGCTGACTTGAAAATCGAGGTGCGTGATCCGCAAGGGCCGGTTGCCGTAGGCGACGACGCCGAATACGAAGTCGTGCTGCGCAACCGCGGGAGCGCGGCCGCCGAAAACGTTGAAGTGCTCGTGTTCTTCTCCGAGGGTCTCGAGGCCGCGACGGTTGATGGCGGACCACACGAAATCGCCACAGGTCAGGTCATCTTCGACCCGATCGGCGCGATCGGCGCCAAGGAGACCGTGGTGCTCCGCGTTCGCGCCAAAGCCGATCGCAGCGGCCATCACGTGTTCCGCGCTGAGCTGATTTGCGAGTCGCTGGGCACGAAGCTGGCCGCTGAGGAGGCGACCTTCTTCTACGGCGATGACGCCCTGACGGCCAGCACCGACAACGCTCAGGCCGCCCCGCAGACGGATTCTCGGTACGAACCGCAGCCGACGCCGGCCGGGCCGCAGCCGACGCCCGCCGTGCAGGACGACTTCTCGTCGGACGACGCGCCGCCGGTCGTGCCGCAGTAGCCAGGGGCCCGTCGGTCCCGCACGGCGGTGCAAGGCCCCGCCGAACTAATCGGCCGAATGCTAGCGGCGTCGGTCATCTTGTCCCCGGCACCGCCGAGCGGCTGCCAGTTCCACTCCGCAACGCATTGTAAAAACAGCATTTGCGCGCCAATCACTTCTCGCCCGATCCGACGCATAAACAAGTGTTTGTGGCTGTCGCTCACTTGGCTATAATCCGCGGCCCCCAACATTCGGGGCAACCTCACGGATGGACCCGCACGGCGATTGCAGCGGCAGCATGATGCGCAGCTTCTTCTCGAATAACCGATTTCTTGCACTGGGGACTCTGTGCGCGCTCGTGCTCGGATGCGGCACGACCAAGTGGTCGGACTCGCCGCGGACGGCCACCGAGCAACTGTTGATTTCCGACGCCGTCGATCGGGCGATCAGCGAAATCGACTTTAGCGCACTGGCCAACCAGGATGTCTATCTAGACACGCGGTACATCGTCACCGCGCTGGACCAAAACTACGTAACCAGCACGCTTCGCCAGCATATGCTGGCCAGCGGTTGCGTCATCAAGGACAAGGCCGATAGCGCCGACTACGTTGTCGAAGTGCGCAGCGGCGCGCTCGGCACGAACCGCCAGGACCTGCTATTCGGCATTCCCGCGACCAACTTACCCGCGCCCGGACTGGTACCGGGCGGATCGGCGCCGATTCCGGAAATTGCATTGGCAAAGCGCACGAACCAACATGCGGTGTGCAAGATTTCTGTGTTTGCCTATGACCGGATGACCGGGCGCCCCGTTTGGCAGAGCGGTAACCGCAAGGTGGCCAGTCGCGCCAAAGACACCTGGTTCCTAGGTGCGGGCCCATTTCAGCGGGGTAACATCTACGACGGCACTGCGTTTGCCGGTGAGAAGATTCGCGGTCCATTCTCCAGGAAGAAGCCGCAGCCTGCGCAGGCCGCGTCGGTGGCGGTCGAACGGGTCTTCGATGGCCCGCCGCCGATCCAATACGCGCAGCCGGCGCCCGGCGGCCCGGCCAGGGCGGGTTACATCGCGTCGTTGCCCTCGACCGAAGACAGCCCGCCAGCGAAACAGGCGGATTCACCCGACGGCGACGACGCGGCAGCGCAGAACAACCCACCCGCTGAAGAAAAAGCGGCCGAACCGGCATACACGCCGCCGCCACCGCCCAAGAACGTGCCCAGTCAGCCAGCGCCGGGCCTGCAAGGAAATCTGACACCGCAGAGTCTTACGCCGAAGTCGAATCCAGCACTGGCGACCGAAGGCGCCATCCAGACGTATAACTGGGCCCGGGAGTTCTTCGCCGATGGACAGTAGTCTGGACGCGCCGCTCGTGCGGTCGTAGCGTGCCGTGCGGCACTCAGACAGTGCGCTACGCCGCGTAACAGACTCAGTCCTTGAGTCGCTCGAACGACAAGGGATCGTCGGCGTTTGGGTCGGCAACGCGTACCGCCAACGAACCTGCCAGCAGATCGTCGATCAGCCGGCCCACCACTTCGGCCCGCCACCCGCGTGCCAACGACGGCGGCTCAGCCTTCCCGTCGCCGTTGCGCTGGTTCAGCCGATACGCGACCAACTCGCGGACGTCGCTCGCCGTGCCGACAATGCTGGGGGCAAGATCGGCCGAGCGGCAAATGCTGCCCAGCGCCGAGGTGAGAAACTGGCCCAACACGCTGAGCTGCGCAGGCGTCTCCCGCGGAGCGGATTGTGGGCACTCGCTGTCCGGCAAATCCAAAGCACGCTGCACCGCGGCCGACAACTTCGGCACCAGCCGCTGCAGGTCGCCGCGCTCCATACCGCGCAGCGACCGGATGTGGGCCGGGTCGGCGCTACGCCGCTTTGCCAGTTCGACCATCAAGTCGTCTCGAAGGACGCGCCGGGGCGAGCAATCGCGACGTTCGGCTTCAGCCTCGCGCCAGCGCCACAGCTCGCGCAGCGTGGCCTTGCTGCGCCGCGACAGTCCGGACGCGCCGGATACCTTCCACCATCGTTCGGTGGTCCGCGTCGCTTCGACGCTGCTCATCCAGGCATCCATCTCGTCGGCCATCCACGCTTCGCGGCCCAAGTCCTTCAGCCGTTTCTGCAATTTGGCGGCCATCTTGGCCAAGTAGCGCACGTCGTCCAACGCGTATTCGATCTGGCCTGAGCTAAGTGGCCGTCG
Source organism: uncultured Planctomycetaceae bacterium (assembly GCA_937952415.1). Taxonomy (GTDB): domain Bacteria; phylum Planctomycetota; class Planctomycetia; order Pirellulales; family PALSA-1355; genus CALFYT01. The sequence continues at coordinate 4,959 of CALFYT010000119.1, forward strand.
TCGCCAGTCGGTGCGCGTCTCGCCTTTGGCCAGCCGCTTGCCCAACAGTTTGAACAGCAGCGAGCCGTAGCCCGCCGGGTACTCGTACCCGACAAGCCCACCTGCGATTTGCACGTCGAACAGGTTGGCCGGCCGCGCTTCGACGGCGCCCAGGCAGAACAACAGCTCCTCACGCCCGGCGTGGACCAGCGTCTGGTGATCTCCCTCGGCCAGGAACTGCCAAAACGGCTGCACGTCGCCAAGCGCCAATGGATCGATCACCGCCAACCGGTCCTTGGTAGCAACCTGAATCAGACAAAGTTGCGGCCGGTAGGTGTGCTCCGAGACAAACTCCGTGTCGAACGCAACCGTCGCCGCGCCGGATAACTCGCGACAGAGTTTCCGCAGCCCCTCGTCAGTCGTAATGTGGTCGTGATGCACGGGCAGAAAATGATAAGCAAGCCGGCGCGGCCGCGGTTCATCCTGATCAGCTACGAAAAGATTCCACGACTCGACTCATTGTACCGGTCGCACATGTTTTGGTCACATCGATCCACGGCGCCGGTCGCCCTAGTCCAGAAACAGCCACGTGGCCACGGCGAACACCGGCAGCAGGATGATGCAACTGTAGGCCATGAAACCGAAGAAACTTGGCATCCGCACGCCCGACTTTTCGGCAAGCGTTTTGACCATGAAATTCGGCCCGTTGCCGATATAGGTCATTGCGCCCATCAACACGGCACCCAAGCTTATCGCGCGCAACAGTGGCTCGGCCACTCCGGCGACCTGCACCGGCGCATCGGTCGAGATGGTTTGGGCCGTTTTGAAAAACACCAGGTACGTCGGCGCGTTGTCGAGCACGGCCGAAAGTCCGCCCGTTGCCCAAAAGTACTTCTGCGGCGTGTCGATTCCCAGCGACGGTCCGCGCACATTGAGGATCTCGAGCGCCGGTTGCATGGCAACGAAGATGCCAACAAACAACGCGGCGACCTCGACAATTGCCACGTAGTCGAACTGGTTGGCCTCGCGAACCGCTTGCGATCCCGCTAAGAGCGACACCGCAACCAGCGTCAGTTGCAGCATTTCGCGCAAGTACATCCACGGATGCCACTCGGTGCCAACCAACGGCTTGCTCGGATCCAGCAGCGCCACAGTAAATATTACGCCCACCAGCAGCAGGGCGTTGGGCCACAGACCGGTGAACTTAAGCGGCCGTACGCGGGTTTCGTCGAGTGCCACGTCGCGCCGCGTTTCGCGACGGTAGTAGATCAAACGATCGACCACAAAATAAAGCACGAGCAGCGTGAGATTGACGAATAACCAACTCGGCCACAGAGAGGTCGTCCACAGAAAGTCGACGCCATTGAGATAACCCAAGAACAATGGTGGATCACCGATCGGCAACAACAACCCACCACAATTGCAAACCACGAAGATAAAGAACACCACCGTGTGCGCGACGTGCTTCCGCTCGGAATTGGTCTCCAACAATGGCCGAATCAACAGCATGGCCGCGCCGGTCGTTCCAATGAAGCTGGCCAGCAAGCCACCGGCGGCAATGAATGCCGTGTTCGTGCGCGGATGCGCGCGCAGGTCGCCCTCGAGTCGAATCCCGCCGCTGATCGTGTACAAGCTGAACAACAGCACAATGAACGGGACGAAATCCTTGACGATCGCGTGATCGAGCGTTTGCGCCACAAGCGGCCAGCCGCTGTCAGGGTGCAGCAAAGCAAGGTAAGCCAGCGTCAGTAGCGCAAGCCCGCCGGCCACGTAGAATTTGTTCAGATTGTGCTCCCACCACTCCTCAGTCTTTTCTAGAAGCGGCAAGATTGCGATCGAGCCGAGCAACAGCACAAACGGAATCACTGCCCAGAGGTGAGCAACGCCAGCCGTTTCGTCATGCGCGGCGTGCGCGGCGTGCTCGGAATGATCGCCGGCTGCCGGCGGCGCCGTCCAACCTGCCAGCGTGGCCGCGACGAAACAGACGCCGAGCGCCCCGACCGCAAGGATCACGGGCAAATGAACGCGGACACGACCGGCCTTGTGCATTCGACTAGTGGCAGAACCACGAACCTGGTTTCAATGACTGACCGTTCTGATTCCGCGCCAGTTTCCAAAGGACGGTTGCCCGTGGCACTCGTGCCGCCCGCCAAGAGTCCGCCTGTCGCGGTCCATCAACGAGCGCGCCTGATACCAGGAATATCGGCGACAATGGACCGAAGGCTGATCAGCACCAGCCGGGCGCTTGCCGCCGAAAACAGCAGCCACAAAGCAGAACTCATCGGTTCCGGAAAATCAAGGCCACGTGGAGCACGCCCCCGCGCCGCACTCTGCCGCGCCAGCGGCCGGTTTGCTAGACTTGGACCTTTCCCGGCGCGCCCCGTCAATTGAAACGCAATACCTCCCCATGACCACCGAGATCTGGCTGCGACCCAATCGTCGAGCGATCTATTTCGGAATGGTTCCGCCGGCCGTGATTGTCGCGCTCGGAGCGCTGTTGGTGTTCGGACTGCCCGGGTGGTCGCCACCAACCTGGCTACGAGTTCTCGGAGGAATCCTCGCCATCCCGGGGATCGGTCTGCTGGTAGCGCTGCTCGTGCAACTGCGCCGCCCGCGCGTGGCTTTCGCTGACGGTCACCTGCTGCTGGCGTTGCGCTCCGGCGCGCCGATTCGCGTACCGATCCACTGCGTCGAGTGTTTCTTGATCGGAAAGTCACCCAGCCTCCTGCCGGGCAAGGGCAAAGAGCACATCGACGCGACCTCGATTTCGGTACGAATTGCCGAATCGGCGAGCGAATGGCAATACCAACCCGTCAAACCGCAGCTCGGCGCGTGGTGTGGCGGCTACGTGACCATCCGTGGCACGTGGTGCGAACCGCTGAATCTGGCGGTGGTCAACCGGCTCAACGAGCGTTTGGCCGAAGTGTCGCGTGCCACGACGGCGCAAGGCGGTGACGCCTCATGACGCGATTGCTGGTCAGCGTGCGCAACGCCGCCGAGGCGGAGATCGCGGCCCGGTCGGGCGTCGATCTGATCGACGTTAAGGAGCCGGCCCGCGGCTCGCTCGGCGCGGCCGATGCGGCAACGATCGAACAAGTGGCCCACGTCATTAGCGGCCGTCGACCGTTGAGCGTCGCGCTGGGTGAATTGCACCAGGGCCTGCAACTCCCAGACCGTCTGTCCGGTCGGGTGCAATTTGCAAAGTTCGGTCTAGCCGGTTGCGGGGCGGATCCCAACTGGCTTATTCGCTGGAATGAGGCTGTGTTGCAATTGCCGGCCGGAGTCTCGGCGGTCGGCGTAGCGTACGCGGACTGGCAAGCGGCCGCCGCGCCCGATCCCTGGCAGGTCGTCGACGCGGCACAGCAGTTGGACTGCGCCGCGATTCTGCTCGACACGTGGGACAAGTCGCACGGTCCGTTGACCGAACTATGGAGTTGGAGCGAGGTTGACCGTTTCGTGCAGGCCGCCGCCAAGCGTCGTCTGATCAGCGTGGTGGCCGGCAGCCTGGGCTCTGCGGAAATTGCAACGCTGTTGGAACTTGCGCCGGATTACGTCGCGGTGCGCGGCGCCGTTTGTGCCGGTGATCGAACCACGGCGATTGAGGAAACGCGCGTGCGTCGATTAGTCGCGCAGTTACACGCCCAGGCGAGACGGACCGTGCAGCGCGCTTAAGCGCGGCGAATGGACACGGCACGTCCGCGCGGCATGGGTGTTACGGCCCGACTCTTGAAAATTTGCTTGACAAAGATGCTTGCGGCCGAATACTCAGGGCTGGATACGACGCGAGCGCAGGGAGTGTCCGCCTTTTTTGGTACGCGGAGCGCCGCGATCGAAAGGGACAAGCGATCGCATCTCATGGAATCCGAGACGCGGTCGTGATGCGAGCAAGGAGCTGCACGTGCCAAACACCGTCTTGGAAGCCATCAAGATGGGTCTCTGGGACTTCGAGCCCAAGGAAATCGACTCGGAAGATTTCGAAGCCTGTGCCGCGATGCCAGGCACGGACGACAAACTCAAGGTGCTAGCCGAACGCGTACGACAAGGATTGCCCCTTTGGCATCCGGCCGACCGCGCTGATTCAGAAGACGAGACGGACTAGCGCCCGGGAACGCGCGGGGCGTCCCGTCTTGCGAAATGCCACACGGCTACGACAGCGCGACCACGGTTCGTCGCGTCTTGCGGATTGGTTTTCACCGCTGCGGTTTCCCGCTACGATAGTGCTGTGGTGGTTGCCGGCGCGCGGCGACGCCACGATGACACTGTCTCAACTCAAAGGGGTCCGTCGACCATGCCCGCCATCACGATTAGCACACCGCATTCACTTGGTGCTGAGGAAGCCACCAACCGGCTGAAGTCGTTCTTCGAGAAACTCAAGGAAGAACACAAAGACAAGGTCAGCAACCTTGAAGAGCAGTGGAACGACAACAAGCTGGACTACAGCTTCTCGACCTACGGTTTCAACATCAAGGGCGACATGGTCGTCGAAGCCGACGAAGTGAAGGTCAACGGCAACTTGCCCTTCGCCGCCATGATGTTCAAAGGCAAGATCGAGCAATCGGTGCGCGACGAGCTGCAAAAGATCTTGGCGTAGCGGCCTGGTATCGTCATTGCGGCGCGGCTTCGTACTGGCATGACCTCGTCGCGGCTTGGCCGGCACGAGGAAGCCGCGTTGTCGTTTGCGCCCGGGCGTTCGTCTTCACGGCGACGGCTCGGAGTTGCCGTCGTCGGCCGGTCGAATCGCAATGGATTGTCCGCGCCGATCGTACGTCAGACGCGTGCCGTCCAAGATCGCGCGCAGCAGTTCGTCAAGCGAAACGTCCTTGACGTTTACCGAAATGAGCTGCTCGATTGGAATGCCCGCCTGATCGATCGCTTCGTGTTCCCAGTTTAATTCCAGCTTCAGCCGGCCGGCCACTTGCACCAGCACTTCGTCGAGCGCGGCATTGGCGACCGTTAGCTGATAGACTTCTTTGCCCGGCACAACCTTTGTCCGCCGCGTGGGCGACCCGCGGAATCTGCGCTCGACGTACTCATGATCTTCCAGACGTCCGTCTACGCGGATCGTATCGCCTTCGACCACGATGCGAGCGTCGGGAATCTCCCGGGCCCAGCGCTTGGCGACCGCCGCAGCCCGACGGCCACCCGGATAAACGCGCTCGATCGACACGTGCTGGGGCGCGTCAACCAGCCGAACTCGTTTCCCGGCGTCCTCGATCTTAAAGGCCAAATCGAATTGTGCGGCCAGAAGGGTCATCCGGTCGATCCACGTGAGCGACGGCAGATCGGTAGCCCGCCACAGATCGTGCGGGATCTGTTCCGCGCCGACCAGTTCGACGTCGGCCTCTTTGGCAAGTGCCTCGGCTAGATTCCGCGGTTCGGCCAGATCGTCCCAGTGCGTCGTGCGCAGCCGAAGAAACTCGGCGACTCGGGGCTCCGGCAGCGAGCGTACCTCTTCGGTTTGTTGTTGGGCCAGCGTACGCAGTGTGCGCGCTGTCGCTTGCGGTCCGAAGTAGGCCACCGGACCAAACTGGCAATAGCCGGAGTTTAGCTGTTCGGCGATTTTGGCCAGCACGCGTTCCAAGGGCTCGTCCGCAGCGGCAAGATCCAGCGGCTGGCCCGGATCGATGCGGCGGTCCAGCACAATGGCAATCCGTTGCGCGTCGCTCAGGCCGGCAAGTGCACGAATCGCCGGCGTGTTGGTCCAGGATAGGCTGACCGGTGCGCGCAATCGCCCGGCAAGTTCGCCTCGGGTTGCGAATTCCGGCGGTGTTTCGCCTGCCGCGACCGCATGCGCCACGAGCAACACGGCAACGGATGCCAGTCGGGACGTTTGGCGGCGAGAAAAGTGCATGTCCTGCTCGTGTTCCGTGGCGCGCGGGGCAAGGCATTGCGGAGGGCAGTGGTCCTTTCTCCATTCTCGGCCAAAACGTGGCCGCGGGGAAGGCGAGTCTCACCCCACGAAAAATCTTCGCTATGGTAAACCGGTCCCGGGTGACTAAACTGGAGTTATCGCCGGGTCGGTTCGGCAAGAAAACCACTGCCCGTGGTAGTCGAGCCGACGGCCGTGTTGCCGGGAGATTGAAACCCACGATGAGCAAACCCGCCCGATTGCCGGCGCTCCACCGCCACTACCACAACTACCTGGAAAACCAGGATACCGATCGCTTTGCCCGAGCCGTCGACCACCAGTACACGGTCGGCACGTTGGAGCGCTTGGCGGCGCATAGTGATCGCATGGGACGCCGCGCCGCGGTGTTGGCCATCGGATTGTTGGGCGACTACAACGCCAACACCACGATGGGTCGGGCCCTGCACGACGATGACCGGGGCGTGCGGATGCTCGCCGAGAGCGGCATTCGCCAGCTTTGGTGTCGCATCGGCACGACCCAGCACCGCGCGGATTTGGAGCGAGTTATCGAATTGACCGCCGCCGGCCAATTCGACGAGGCAATTACCCGCAGTACGCGCTTGATCGAACAGGCCCCGTGGATTGGCGAAGTCTGGAACCAACGCGCATTGGCGCTGTTTGGCCGCGGCCAGTTCAAGGAATCGATCCACGACTGCACGCAGGCCCTGGAAATCAATCCCTATCATTTCGGTGCGGCGACTGGGATGGGCCAGTGCTACATGAAACTCAAGAACCGCCCGCAAGCGCTGGAATGTTTTCGTCGCGCGCTGCGGCTCAATCCGAACCTGGAAGGAGTCCGGGCCCACGTGCTCTATTTGCAGCGCACTCTAAAGCGCCAAGAGTAGCATCGGCCGACGCGTCGCCGCGCCGCCAATTGCCCGGGTTCGACGGCTTGTCGCACGGATCGAACCGTCCATGACCACCGGCTCTCAACCCGTGCTTGTCCTTGGAGCCGGCATCAACGGATGCGCGATCGCCCGCGAGCTGCTGCTCAACGGCGTTGCGGTATGGCTGGTTGATGCGTCCGACATCGCTTGCGGGGCCACCAGCGGATCGTCGCGGTTGATTCACGGCGGGCTGCGCTATCTGGAGTATGGCGAATTCGACTTGGTAAAGGAGTCGCTGGCCGAGCGGACGCGCCTTTTGCGGCTCGCTCCGCAGTTCGTGCGACCGCTACGGTTGTGGATACCCGCGGCCACACGCTTTGGCGGCACGCTGGCGTCGGTGGGGCGGTTCTTCGGCTGGCAATGGTGGCCGTGGAAATCAGCCACACGGGGTCGCGGGGTCATGTTGATCCGCGCCGGACTGGCGATGTACGACACCTACGCGCGGCAGTCGACCCTGCCAGCCCATCAGGTCTGTCCGGTGGACGTGCCCGACGCGCCGTCGGTCGACAACCAGAAGTATCGCTGGCTGTGCGCGTATTCCGATGGCCAGGTCGTGTTTCCGGAACGACTGGCGGTGGCACTGATCGAAGACGCCCAGCGGTTGTCACAGGAAAAGGGCCTGGAATTCCGCGTGCACACATACTGCCAGGCAACACTGCGAGGCGACACAGTCGAATTAGGCCTGTCTGGCGACGCTCACGCAGGCACGGCCGTCGGCACGCTCCAACCCGCGGCAATCGTCAACGCCACCGGCGCCTGGGTCGACGAAACACTGACCCGCTTGGACGTGCCAGCGGAACGACTGATGGGCGGCACGAAGGGCAGCCACTTGTTCTCCGCCAAGCCCGAGCTACGCGACGCGCTGGCCGACCAGGGCATCTACGCCGAGGCCGAAGACGGGCGCCCCATCTTCATCACGCCGCTGGCCGACACGGTGCTCATCGGTACGACCGACGTCCCGATTCAAGGCTCGCCGAGCAACGTCCAAACCAGCGAGGCCGAGCGCGACTATCTGATCGACTCGGTCAATGCCATCCTGCCGAGCGTGAGACTCTCGCTCGACGACGTCGACTTTCACACAAGCGCCGTCCGGCCGTTGCCCTACGTGCCGGCAACTTCGCCGGGCGCGATCACGCGCCGCCACAAGTTGGTGGAGAACAACGCGGCTGCGATTCCCCTGTTGTCGGTCGTGGGCGGCAAACTGACGACCATGCGCGCCCTGGCCGAGTTGACCACCGAAGCGGTGCTCAAGCAACTCGGTCGCGAAGTGCAAGCCAATTCCCAACAGCGTGTTTTCCCCGGCGGCGAGGACTATCCGCCGGACACCTCGGCACTGGCATCCACGCATCACGGCATCGCCGAGCGTACGGGCTTCTCGCAGGCTTCGGTCGCAGCCGCCTGGCGCCTGCACGGCACGCGAACCGAAGCGATCCTTGCGACGGCGTCCGACACGACATTGCTCGACGGTACGGAATTGCCCGTCGCGCTGGCCAAGTGGTCAATCCAAAACGAGTGGACGACCTGCCTGGCCGATTTGGTTGAACGGCGGCTCATGCTGCTTTACCATCAGCGGCTAACCACGAAGTGCCTCAAACGGCTGGCGGAACTGTTGGCGGCACGTGGGCTGCTTGGCACGACCGATGCGGCCAGCGCCGCGGCAACCGAAGCGGCGCGACTGAGCGACCGCTACGGCAAGCACGTCGTGTAGTGGCCACTTCCCGCACTGCCGACGATCGAATCCGCCGGCAACCCGGATGAGCGATGTGATAACTTTCGCGCGGTAACGCATCAAAGGAGTAGTGCAGCAACATGACCAAGCAATACGTTTTGGCGCTCGATCAGGGCACGACGTCCAGCCGGGCGATCGTCTTTGGGCACGATGGCCGCTCGATCGCCACGGCCCAGCAGGAATTCGAGCAGATCTTGCCGTCGCCCGGCCACGTCGAACACGATCCCGAAGCGATTTGGAATACGCAGCTCACCGTTGCGCGCGACGCGCTCAAGCAAGCCAAACTCTCGGCCGCCGACATCGCGGCAATCGGGATCACGAACCAGCGCGAGACGGCCATCCTGTGGGAACGCGCGACCGGCAAGCCGGTGGCCAACGCAATCGTGTGGCAAAGTCGCATCAGCGCCGGAATCTGCGACGCGCTCAAGGCTGATGGTCTCGAAACGACATTCCGCGAAAAGACAGGCCTGGTCATCGACGCCTACTTCTCCGGAACCAAAATCAAATACCTGCTCGACTCGATCGATGGGCTGCGCGGCCGCGCCGAAAAAGGTGAGATTCTGTTCGGCACCGTCGATAGTTGGCTGATCTGGCGGCTGACCGAAGGAAAGCGGCACGTCACCGACGTGAGCAATGCCAGCCGCACGCTGATTTTCAATATCCATTCGCTCGATTGGGACGACGAGCTGTTGAAGATCCTCGACATCCCGCGGGCCATGTTGCCCGAGGTGGTCCCCTCGAGCGGATCGCTTGGCGAAGCCGCGTCCGAATTGTTGGGCGAAACGATCCCCATCACCGGATGCGCCGGCGACCAGCAGGCCGCCACGTTCGGACAAGCCTGCTTCGAGCCCGGCAGCGCGAAGAACACGTATGGAACGGGCTGTTTCCTGCTACTCAATACGGGACACGAGCCAGTCGCCTCGAAGAACAAGCTGCTGACCACGATCGGATGGAGCTTGGACGGAAAAGTCACGTACTGCCTGGAAGGCTCCGTGTTCATTTGCGGCGCGGTCGTACAATGGCTCCGCGACGGACTTAAGGTGATCGAGAATTCGGTCGACGTCGAAAAGCTTGCCGGCAGCGTTGCCGACTCCGACGGCGTTTATCTCGTGCCGGCCTTCGTTGGCTTGGGCGCTCCGTATTGGGATCCTTACGCACGCGGCACCATCGTGGGAATCACGCGCGGTACGACCGAGGCCGATATCGCCCGCGCAGCGATCGAATCGATGGCCTACCAATCGCGCGACCTCTTGGAAGCCATGCAGCGCGACTCGGACGTGGATTTGACCGTACTGAAAGTCGACGGCGGCGCGTCGGTCAACAACCAGCTCATGCAGTTTCAGGCAGACATCCTGGGCGCCACCGTGCGGCGTCCGGAGATCGCGGAAACCACCGCCTTGGGTGCCGCGTATCTGGCGGGACTGGCAGTCGGCTACTGGGCCGGACCGGACGACGTGGCGAAGAACTGGGCCTTGGACCGCGAGTTCACGCCGGCAATGGACGCCGAACAGCGCGAGTCTCGCTACGCGCAGTGGAAACGGGCGGTCGAGCGATCGCGCGATTGGGAGCCACACTAGCGTCAGATACCCTCGCCGGGGGCAGGTCGCTTCGCGAAGTCAGCCATGCTCGGCCGGTTGTTGGCGTCGCGTCACTCGTCCGCGAGCAAGACTAGCACGTGCAGTCCGCCACGCTATCGGCGGCTACCGATTGACCGGCTGGTTCGCCGACGCCTGCAGGACTTCTGGCGCGTAGCGCTGCGGATTCTGCTCGAACTGGCGGCGCGATTCCGCATCGGCAAACAGATAGACACGGTTGTCTGAATAGACGCCGAACTCGCGCCGGCCCGGAACCATTTGTTGCTGGTCGACGGCCTTCACGGGATCGTTTCCGCCCAACACGGGCGCGAAGCGGTCCGGGTCGGCCATAAACTTCTTGACTTCGTTCGGGCCCAGAAACAGGTACGTGCGACCGCGATGGACCGCGCCGAAGCGCGTGTCGCCCATCGTCCATTGCTGTCGGTCGACCAGCGTAATTGGGCAGTAGCCGTCGAGGCCAAGCGGAGGCGAGCCGGGCGGCAATTGCACGGCGCGAGCAGCTTGGGGTGCATACGAAGCAGCGACGGCGGCCCCAGGTTGTGCGGCAGGCATTGTGCCAACCTGGTTGGCTCCTAGCGGCGGCGCGGTCGATGCGCCAAACGGTGGAGCACTTTGCGCGGCTGGGTTGCCGGGCATCGCCTGTTGTGCCACCACCGGTGCACCACCTGGTGCTGCGCCAGTAGCGCCTCCGCGCGGTCCCGGTGCATAGTCGGGAAAGTATTCCGCATAGCGGTCATTCGGGTGCGCTGCCGGTGCTGCAGCGTTCGGCGGCATCGTGGCCGACTGCGGTGCCGTGTTCGCAACAGGTCCGGCGGGCGGCGCCACGCCTTGGACGACGGCAGATGCCGGCGGCGCCACGGCGCCCGCAGCCCCTGCGGCCGACGAACGCGCCACCAGGGCATGATGTCCGGCCACGACCTGGTTCAACTGTGCCACATATTGCTGCGGTGTCGGCGGGCAGTGGACCTGCGAGACAAGCTGGCCATTGGGCAGCGTGATCACGTCGGTCGGCACGCGCGACACGCCGTAGAGCCGTGCCGTTCCCTCGGCCCGCTCGGCATTGAGCTTGACCATGACGAACTTGCTATCCAATTCGCGCGCCACTTCCGGCCGCGCGAACACCTCCTGATCGAGGCGCATGCAAGGAGCGCAAGTTTCCGTCCAGAAGTGCAGCAGCACCAATCGATTGGTGCGCGCCGCGATTTGCTGGGCAGCTTCAACCGTCGGCTGCCACGGCATTTGGTCTTCGGCATCCGCGGCACCAGCGACCAGTCCAGTCACCAAGCTCGCGACGGCAAACCAACGTAACGACCTCATAGCTCTGACTCCCTCAGATACTCAGTCTCGCGATGGCGATCCTGCTCGGATATCGGCGTGGCGAACGGTTCCAGTTGCGGAAAACTTAACGATTAAAGGAACTTTGATAGGCGGCAGCGCGGACTGGTTCGACAGCGGCCACGAGGCGCGATGCGCGACCAGTTTTCTCTTGCTTCCAGCAGTCGCGAAGTGGCCGTTTTTCGGAATCGGGCCCCACTTGAAAAATTGGGCTTAAGAATTTGGCCGGCACAGCCGAAGCAGCCGGTGCAGCCCGGTGGCCCAGCGGAAAAAACTGCCCAGACTCCCAGGATATTGTCTAGGCGTCGCTTGACATCGGCCGAGAGATGACTATGATGGCCGTAGTTTAAGTTCTGCCAAGCAGGCAGGCGCCCTGGCCCTTGAAAGCTAAATCTTTAGGGCCCCCCCAGACTGAAATCCCGCTGGGGGACGTGTAAACGCTTCTTGAGCTGGAAGTCCTACTGGCTCTCACCGGATCGGTCGTCATTGCGATGACCGCGCTAGAAACGTCCGGGAGCCCGGTGGGGCGCGCTCCGTTTGCTCGCGCCATCTTGATGTGCGTGGGCCAAGAACCGTTGGTCGGGCGTGCTGTTTGCATGCAATCGGCTATACGTTTGTTACGGTTTTCGTCCCATTGGCGAAAATTGGTCTCTAGGAAGGGCATTCGGCACCGAAGCTGAACCGCCACTCAATCTCTATTCTCGTGCTGCGCGCCGGGCATTGTTGCGCCACGACAAGCCGCACGGAATCTGTCATCAGGTGGAATGATGGGCAAGCGCAAGAAGGGGCGTCCTCGCGGGCGCGGAGGATCGGGCGGCTACAACGGTCGGGCTCGCGGTCGAGGCGACCATCGCCGCTTTCGAGATTCGAACGGGCCCCCGCAGTCCGACCAGGATCAGGGGAATGATTCCGGGGAACCGGGCGTGATCGAACCAGGGCAGGGCGTCTTGGAACTGCACCCCAACGGCTATGGATTTCTCCGCAATCCGGCCACGAACATGCTCCGCGAGCGCAGCGATCCGTTCGTGCCCGGCACGATGATCGAAAAGTTCCGGCTGCGCGAGGGCGTTTTGATCAACGGTCTGGTGCAACAGGCCCGCAAGCAACAGGGCCCTCGGCTCAAGGAGATCGTCGACGTCGACGGCTTGAAGCCGGAAGAATACGTCAACGTCAAGAGCTTTGACGAGCTGACCCCCATCAACCCCGAGAGCTGGCTGCAACTGGAAACCGGCGCCGAGCCGCTCACCACCCGAGTCATCGACTTGCTGACTCCGTTGGGCAAGGGGCAACGTGCGTTGATCGTGGCCCCGCCGCGAACCGGCAAGACGTTCCTGTTGCAACATATCGCCAACGCCGTGGCGACCAACTATCCGGACGTGACGCTGATCATGCTGTTGATCGACGAGCGTCCGGAAGAAGTCACCGACATGCGCCGCTGTGTGCAGGGTGACGTCATCGCCAGCAGCCTGGATCGCGACGTCGAAAGCCACGTTCGGCTTTCGCAACTGGTCGTCGAACGCTGCAAGCGCCTGGCCGAGATGGGCAAAGACGTCTTCTTGCTGATGGACTCGATTACCCGTATGGCTCGGGCCTTCAACAAGTGGGTCGGCAACACGGGCCGCACGATGTCCGGCGGTGTCGACATCAAGGCGTTGGACATTCCCAAGAAGCTGTTCGCCACCGCCCGCGTGTTTGAAGAAGGCGGTTCGCTCACGATCGTCGCTACGGCGCTGGTCGACACAGGCAGCCGAATGGACGAGTTGATCTTCCAAGAGTTTAAGGGCACCGGCAACATGGAACTGGTGCTGGATCGCAAGCTGGCCGACCGTCGCGTTTGGCCGGCGATCGACATCTCGCAATCTGGCACCCGTCGCGAAGAGAAGCTGCTGCCGGCCGACACGTTGCACGCGGTGAACATGCTGCGGCGCACGCTGTCGACCATGCACCATGTCGATGCGATGGAGCAGTTGACCAGCAAGCTGGGCAAGTTCAAGACGAACGACGAGTTCATCAACCTGATCAGCGGAGCGCAGGTCGAGTAGCGTCCGGCTGCTCGGCGATCCGTTCGATCCGTCGTACCCGTCCGATCACCACACTGCGATGCGCCTCATCGCGGCGCACCGGGTCGCACGGAATGACGGCGACTTCTTCCCAGGCAAACGGCAAGACACCCGGCGTATGCGCGCCCAGCCGATCGTCGTTGCCGGCGCGATCCTCGGGCGTGTCGCCCGGCCGGCGGTCGAAGCAGAAATACGTCACGTCGTCGGGCAGGTCGTCGGAGTTCGTCGGCCAGGGTACCTGGCGAATCGGCGTCTCGTAGCTGTACGAGAACCGGTGGTAGACACGGCCCAGGCTGACCAACTCACCCGCGCCCGGAATGCGGTCTTTGATTCGGGCAATCGCCGGCGTCAGGTCGTTGGCCGCTTGCAACCGCGCGTTGACCAGGGCCCCGGCGCACGCACTTCCGGCGAACACCGCGGCACAAACGACCACCACTTCCGGTCGCGCCCGGCGCGGGTCACGGGCCGATCGCAGCGCCAGCCAGGCCACAATCAACCCGCCGCCGATCCACGGCACGACGAACCAAACCGGCTGCCGAATCGTCGGCTCGACGTCGATCGGCAGAAAGCTGATCGCTGCCACGGCGACGGCTCCCAACACGGCCGCTGCGGCCAGCAGTCGCATGTACGTCTGCCAAAGGCCCAACCACCGGCCGAGTCCTTCAACGACCGTGCGACGTCGCGCAGCGCAGTGCTCGACGACCAGGCCCATCAGCACGGCCAGCAACGGATAGAGCGGCATGTAGTAGCGGCCACGCGCGCCGGACGCGAACCACACCGTCGGGTACGTCACCGCCAGCGCCACGAATAGGAATTGCACTTGGGGACGCGCCTGGCAGATCGATCGGCGCACCGCGGGAAACAACCACGCCGCCAACAGGGGCGACCACGGCAGCAAGCACGCCAGCGTCTCGAGCGGGTAGCTCGCCACGTGCGACGACAGACGATCCAGCGCAAAGCGGTCCTGTGCCAAGCCGGTCCAGATGTCGTCCAGTGCATGGGGGTTTTGCCGCGCAAACGGCACCAGCCAAACGCCGACAACCAGGCCGAATGTCGCCAGGCCCAGCACGTGGCCCCGCCCAAACAGCCAGCGCCAGTCGCGGCGCAGCGCCAAGAAGGCTCCCGTCGCCATCATGAAATAGACGGGCGCTTGAAGCCCCTTGGTCAGCGCGCCCAGCGCCGCCAAAAAGTACCCGGCCGACCAGACCAGCGCCTTGGACCGCTGCTGGAGATAGCCGGCGTGCCACGCCAGCAGCGAGCCGGCCACGAACAGCGTGAACAGCGCCTCCGACTCTCCAAAGCGGCCCAACAACATCACCTGACCAAATGTGGCATAGCAGGTCGTGGCCGTCAGGGCGCACAATCGCGATGACCACGCGCGGGCATAAATGTAAATCGCCACGGCAAGTAACAGGGTCGCCAAGGCACTCGGCAAGCGGACCGCGGCCAGGTCGATCGTGCCGCGCGCGGCTCCGACCAGCGCGATGGCCCAACTGCCCAAGGGCGGACGTTCCGGAAACAACTCACCCTGTTGTCGCGGTACGACCAAATCGCCCGAGGCAACCATCTCGCGCGCCCCGTTGGCCCAGCGCGATTCCTCGCCGCAGATCGGCAGCGCCGTCAGCCGCGTAAAGTACACGACCACGACCAGCGCTACGATCACCGGCAGTTCCCAGTCCCACCACCAGGGTCCGCTCGCGCGATCGGCAGCGGGCCGCTGCGGCGCGCCATCGCACGGCGGCGCGACGGGCGGCGTGTTGTCGGTTCGATGGTCGTTGTTGGCGTGCATGCGCAACCGGGATAGCGAGCCGGATCGGGCCGACGGGCGGCCAGCGAAATGAACAGCCCATCGCGGAGCGGAAAGGTCGCAAAAAGCCCGCGCCACGACAAGATCGGTTGCCACCGCCTTATGCGGCGCGACCCGCTGCGCGCAGCATCGCTTCAGCTAGTCACAACCGCGGCGGTGGGCTAGAATTTGGACGTAATCGGCTTGCCGCAACGACTTGCGGTTCCGGCCGACGGAGGGTAAGCGAATGGCTAGCGGCCACACTGGAAATGTGGTGCCGGGTAACCGGTTGCGGGTTCGAGTCCCGTGCCCTCCGCTGTGTGTAAACCGTTGTGTAAAAACAGTAAGCATCTATCGGGGCCGTCCGGGCTTCTCGGCGGCGTCTTTGTTTTGGTCACCCGTTTGGTCACCCTCTGCGCGCCCGGCGCCTTGTTCGTCCCAATGGCGCCATAAATCGCGGGACAGCTCGTCGGCCTGATGGCTGACGTAGAATTTCATCGTCGTCTCGATGGATTCGTGGCGCAATAGATTCTTGGATACATTCGGCTTCCGCGTCGCCACCGTCCCCGAACCCTCCACGCTCGCGCTAGCTGCGTTCGGCGTCATTGCCCTTGCGGCTAGGTACCTGCGGCGGCGGCGAAGCTGCAACGCGTAGATTTGCCGCCCGTGCGCGTCGGCGCGCAAGAATCTCGGCCGGCCGACAACTATTTCCAGAATATTTGCGAATTACTTGTCGCCCGGCGCGCGGAAATTCGGGTTCTAAGTAAGGGCAGTAGTGTACAGAGTTCGATTCACACAAGTATGGCAATTCGCCGAGTTTGGTAGCCCACCGGGTGAATCGTTCGAGATCAAGCGATTTGCTTGACCCACGCCGGCTGTCGGCTAGATTGCCAGCTACGGACCAGATTGGCGGCGTCCCGAATCGCGAACCAACTCCGCGTTTGTCGGAGCACGCTAATGAGTGGCGTTGAGTCCTTAAACACTTCACGGACCGCATCGGTCGCTCCCTCTCGTGCCGCACCAGTCGTCGAGACGCTGGCGGTTTCGGCCGAACGCGGTGCCGATCGTTACTTGGTCTCTCGCCCCTCGTTCTCTGGTGGCGCCGATTCAGGCTGCCTAGCCAGTCCTGCCACGCCTGGCGCATCGGAAGACAACAATAATCGTTGCGCCGCATCCGTCGCCCGCGCGTCACGGCGATTCAGATTCCTTGAACTACTCGTTGACACCCCAACCGTCGGCGACCTGGCTGATTGCTGCCGCGGACTTGCCCGTCCTTCAATGCGGCAGCACGAACGATCCGCGCATTCGAACCGCATACCTGAGGTACAAGGAGAACGCTAATGAATCGCCGTTTGACCCTCGCGCTTGCGCTGGCGAGCTTCCTGTTCGCCATGCAAACGGCTCGCGCCGCGGAGATTATCTTTACGATCAACTCCAGCTTGAGCAATTGGGAGCACTCGGGAACCGACAACATCTATGGTCCATTGATCGAGCAATCTCCCGGCAGTCTCACGGCGCCGGTCAGCGGTCACTTCTTGGTCGATTTCGATCCGTCGACCAGCACGCCGCCCACACTACAATTCATCGGTGGTCACGGCTTCTTCAAAGTTGCCTCGCCGCACGTCGTGCTACCCGGCGTTGGATCGACCGGACCTGCGGCGCCGGCCAATGGCGGCGGGCGAACTGCTGGCGGCGAAATGTTTTACGCCGTCCGGGATCTGCAGTGGGACTTCGACAGCGCACCGATTGCCCGCTCTTCGGGTATTTATAACGGCACGCAGTCCAACTTTATCGTGCTGTCCGGTGGCGAGGACTCGACCTTTATAGGTGGATCGGACCCCGACGGATACCAGGTAGGCTTTACGGACGCGTTGACCGCCGGCGATTGGGTACTGACCGAGTCACCGGCAGGCTCCGGGAACTGGACGCTGACGCTCGATGGCTACTACGACTTCGGATACGACTACGGCGGTGTCGCGGTCGGTACAAGTCGCTCGAGTGCGGTCGTGGTATCAACGGCCCAATACAATGTCGCGGAGAACGAGGCCCCCGTCGCCACGGGCGAAACCCAGGCCGAGGCATTAGGCGGCGCAAGCTCCTCGAACCCGGGCGGTGTCTCGGCGACGTTTAGTGAACCAGTTAGTGGCGGCGGAACGCTCGCCGTCCAGCAAGTACCGTCCGAAGACGCGTTGTCGCAAGAAGCGATCGCCGCGGCCGAGGTTAATCCGACATTTGCAATTTCGACCCAAACACTCGACGCCAATCCACAGATTTGGGAAGTGGACTTCGACGGCGTGCTTGCTCCGGGCAGCACGGTTGAGCTGGTGTTCGCCTACGACGAGACCTTACTGCCACCCGGCACGGACGAGTCGCTGCTCGGTATCTGGCACTTCAACTCGAACATCAACGACTGGGAGTTCGGCGGGACGGTCGACACGGTTGAAAACACCGTCACGTACGTGACCGACAACTTCTCGCCGTTTCAGCTAGGTTTGGTTCCCGAGCCGTCCACGCTCGCGCTGGCCGCGTTCGGCGTCATTGCCCTTGCGGCTAGGTACCTGCGGCGACGACAAGCCTAGGATCGTACAGCCCAGACCAGCGGCCGATTCCTGACAAAACGACGGCCAACGGCTCGCCACCCTCTGACCCAGCCCGCGATCGCCGCCAAAAAGCGGCCTATGTTTGTGTTTTCTTCCCCGCGCGACGGTTATACTTGGGACAACCTCGCACGGGAGATCCGCTCATGCACAGACGATCCTTCGTTCGTAGTGCGGCGCCGACGGTCGTGGTTATTCTAATAGTGTTCACGGCTGGCGCGCACCCGGCTCTTGCCGGTACATTCTCCATCGGCCCCACGGCCGGCTCCGTCTTCGGCTCGGCCACCGGATTCTTCGACGACGACCTGTTGGCGCCCG
Source organism: uncultured Planctomycetaceae bacterium (assembly GCA_937952415.1). Lineage (GTDB taxonomy): Bacteria > Planctomycetota > Planctomycetia > Pirellulales > PALSA-1355 > CALFYT01. Next base: position 23,153 of record CALFYT010000119.1, read on the forward strand.
GCCCGGTCGCCGGATTGCAAGCGATTGGCGCGGGCGTTCCGTCGGTCAACGTCAACGCGGTCTCCTTTGGCCACTCTGGCATCACGTCGCTGGCGGCAATCGCCGGCGTCGAGTTTAGCGTCGCCCACGGGTCGTTCGGCGTGGCCGGAACGGCGCTGGCGGCTCAGGTCGCCGCGGGCGAAGCGGGTGCCGACATCTTTCATACTGCGCTGGGCGGATCGAACACCCTGCTGCTGGACGGAGACGCGGCCGGCCCCGGACCGATCGCGCCTCCGATGGGTGTGTTCGAGCCGACGACGCCACCGCCGCCGCTCGCGCGGCCCGACGACGTCGACGCCTGGGACACGCGATTGCTGCCGCCGGCCGGCAGCCCGGTTTACTTCAGCATCGACTCGACGACCGGCACATCCGACGCGGTATTCGTCGGTCCGGCCGGCGCTGGATACGACACGGGTGGCGTGTTCTACGCGGGAGTCGTTCCGTTGGGCTTGAGCGTGTTTCCCGGAGTGAATGACATCGACGGCCTGGTCGTCGTCGACAACGACGGGCTGCCGCTGACCTTCACGCCCGGCGTCGACCTGGTATTCTTCTCCTTGACGGTGGGCAGCGTCGCCTTGGCGCCGTCGGGCGCCACGGCCGGAGACATCCTGGTCGACCCAGCCGGCGCGGCCCTGTTGGGCATTGCCGCTCCGCCCGGCTTGCCGGGCATTGCGTTTACCGAGGCCAGCATGGGCATTGCGACGGCCCTGTCGGAACTGGACGGGTTCGACTTCTTGATTGTCCCCGAGCCGTCGGCTGTCGTCCTGGCCCTGGTTGGATTCGTGGGTTTGCTCGTGCTTCGCCGGCGATGCTAACGCGGTGGCAGCGCGGGTAATCTGCCGCGCGGAACGATAGCGCGAGACGTGCTCGCCAGTCCTGCGTGTGCCGACACGCGGACAGCAGACATTCAGCGAGCGACACGACCATGGATTTTCATCCGGGGCAACTCAAACGGCTGGTTACGGCCCGCAGCATCGTGTTCCTCGTGCTCGCCCTGACCGCCTGTTACATCAGCCGGGGCACGACATTTTTGTTGGTCGTCCTACTCGGCGTGGTGCTGGGGTGCATTGCGGCCGGGCTCTCCATTACGTCGAGTCGCGCCGGCACGCTGCAATTTGGCCTGCGCACGTTGCTGGTAGTGATTACGCTTGTCGCCGTCCTGCTGGTGTGGCACCAGAATCGGTTTCGTTACCAGCGCCTCGCAATCGCAGAGATTCAGCGGCTGGGTGGTTCCGTCGCCTACGCGAATCGCATGGTCGGCGAATTTCTGATTGGCACAGACGCCAACGCTCGGCCCGTGGTCGACGGCGTTAGCCTGACGAATCTGCCGCTCAGTCCGGGCGACTTGCGATGTCTGGCGTGGCTTACTGAGATGAAACGTCTGGACTTAGACTATTCGCACTTCGGAGACGCCGGGTTGGTCCATCTGGCAGACCTGACGAATCTCGAATGGCTCGACCTGGAAGACACCCAGACCACCGATGACGGACTGGTACATTTGCAGAAGCTACAAAGCCTCGAAGCGCTGATCCTCGACGGCAATCCAATCACAAACGACGGGCTGGCGCGTCTCAAGAAGCTCAAGCGACTCAAATACCTGCGCGTGCGAAACACCAAGGTCACTGCCGAAGGCGCGAGCCGTTTCGAAAAAGCGATGCCGGGTTGTCGAGTGGGGTTCCAGTAGCGCGCCGCACCACGTGCGGCCGAAGCGCCGCTCCCCGATCTCGACCTGGCCATTGCGGGCGATCAGCACCACGGTTGCGGCGCGGCGTTTGATCCAATTCTGCTGGCCCGCGCATGCCGCGTCGATCCGCAACCGTACTACGGGGGGGATTTGGTGGAGTCTCTTGGAGATTCGCGCTCTGGGGGCAGTGGGTTGCAACGACCGATGGCCTCAGCACGCTACTCTGTTCCGCCAACGGCAAATTCGCCCGCGCGAGCGTTTGGAACACGAGCGAGGATCGCTAAAATGGTGCGACTAAGTCGCACGGCCCACCGGGCAAGAGTTGGCGTTTAGGTGACGTGACGCGCGGCGAACCGTTGTCATCATGGATTTACTGCAAAGAGGAGGTCGGCGCATGAAACGTTTGGCACAACCAGGGACGTATTGGTGTGTGGCCGTAGTTTTGATGATTGGCGTGCGCGCCGCGGCACAGGAGCCGGAAGCCGAACAGCAGATCCACGTGCCGACGATCAAATTCTTCTACTTCGACGCCGCAGACCTCGAGTGGGCCGTCTCGGCCGAGGCGGATCGGCTGGATGACCATCTTGCCGAGCACGCCGAATCGCGGCAGTTTTACGATGCGGTGCGTGCCGCCGTGGTGGAGCCACCCCAGCCGGACCGCTCGGCCGAACAAATGACGCGGTGGATCGAGACGCAGCGGGAGCGTTTTGACGAAACGCGGCGCGACGCGCCCAGTGCACGGATGGCCGAAGGAATTGTGGCGTACCTGCGTGCCCACGACTTCAACATCCATAATCTGGTCGGTGCCTTACGCCGTCGCAGCGGCGCGTCGGACGTGGAGCTGGCGGTGGTCCATTTGCGCGATCCGCGGGGCGAGCCAGCCTATCGGCTGAAGGTGGTGCTGGTGGAACCGGATGTGGAACTCGGCAAGCAGGGCTTTAACGTCAATTTGGCGGCACCCAACGCAAGCTACACCGTAGTCGTGTATGCGCTTGGACTGGCGCTTTACGAGTTGCAAGAGATTATCAACCGCGACGCGTCCGACGAGCCGCCGCCGGAACGTGGTCAAATCGAAGCATTGCCGGTGCCCGAACCGATGGACGAGTGATTGTTTGTGGACGTTCGCAGCGTTGTGCAACGGCCGTATTTCGCTCTGTCTGGCGGCAGACCCCGTAGAGCGTGAGCGCAAGTGCGGCGATAGCACTTCGCCCCGCAGCCGCGCCGCGGGAACTTCGTCGGGCTGCAGCCTATAGCAGTCGCGTCGCGCGCCGATTTCAGTCACTTTGAAATCTCGAATCGGAACTCGTCCTGGCCGATGGCGTTGCCCGCGCGGTCGAAGCGGCGCTCGACGATCTCGACCTGGCCGTCACGGTCGATAAGCAACACGGTCGCAGCGCGCGTGCCGTGCACGGCGTTGACGACCATCGGCGCCGAGCGACGTGCGTGTTCCGCCTCATCCGACGTAACGGAGGCGTCGCCCGGCCCGGTCATCGGTTCGGTCGTCGCCAAGAGCGACAACAGTGTCTCCGGTTCGATCCGGTCGTTTTGCGAGAGAATCGCTTCCAGCCGGTCGCCGCAGCCGCGGACTTTGACAAACGGCCGCTCGAACAGATCGTTGCTCAGGCCATAGATGCCCGGCTCCAGTTTGCGGATCGGCAGCGGGTCGCAATTCGAAACCAGCAACAGTTCATCCGGCCCACCGAGCAGACAATTGAACGGTTGATACTGGCCGCCCCGATCAACGATCTGATGAGCATGCGGCAAGAGCTCGCCGGTGCCGGTCAGCCAATCCGGGACCAGCTCGCCGCGTGATCGCAGACCGTCCTGGTCCGCTTGAGCGGGATTGAAGTAGTTAGCCAACGCGCCGAATCGCCCGTCGCGTCCGGCGGCGAACCACGTTCCGCCGGACCGCAGGTCTCTTCCCGCCAACAAGGCCTGCGCACCATTCCACCATTGCATGGCGGCCGTCGGCCGATCGTGAAACTCGTCACGGTTGGCGGCCAGCACGATCCGGTAGCGCGGATGGCGGTCCCGGGCGATCAGAATCAAGCACATGGAAGCATCTCATTGACGGCCAAACACGAGCGCGACGCATCGCCATTCTGTGGCCCGTGCCTGCAACAGGTCAAGCGGCGGTGGCCGGCCCGACGACGACAGGGCGCATGAAACTGCTCGTGGCCGATTACCGCTCGCTCAGTGCGCTCGATTCGTTGAGAGCACGACAACCGTCCGGCAGACGACTGCCCAGCATGGTACGATGGTGCCATCCGCCGCGTCCGGATTGCTGAAGGTCGCAGCCATTCCCGCCACGAACCCACGCAGGCCCCCAGATGATCTCTCGAACCGTTCGTTTCACGTACTGCGCCGTATTGACGGCGCTCGCCCTCGTGCAATTCGCCTCCACGGCCTGGGCCGACGCGCTGCCCGAGGTTGAGGTCTCCAACATTCGCCGCGTGTTCCACAACGGAGAGCACAACGCCTTCACCGACTTGGTACGGTTTGGCGAGGTGTACTATCTGACGTTTCGCAGTTGTCCCGACGGGCACATGGTTCACCCCACCGCGTCGATCATCGTGCTGGCCAGCGACGACCTGCAATCTTGGCGGCAGGTTCATCGCTTTCGCGTGCCCAAGCGCGACACGCGCGACCCGCACTTCCTGGTGTTCAAGGATCGTCTGTTTGTCTACACCGGCACGTGGTACCGCGGCGAGACAACGCTGCCGACCGCCGAGTACGACCTGAACAAGCACCTCGGCTACGCGTGCTACAGCGACGACGGTCAGACCTGGCACGGCCCGCGGATGCTGGAAGGAACGTTCGGCCACTACATCTGGCGCGCCAACACGTTCGGCGACAACGCGTACTTGTGCGGTCGGCGCAAGATCGAGTTCGCCGTCGCGCCGCGCGGCGAAGGACCCGGCGTGCAATCGGCCATGCTCGAAAGCGACGACGGACTGATTTGGCACACCCGGGCCATCTTTCAGGAAGAGCGGGGCGACGAGACCGCGTTTCAATTTGAGCCGGACGGACGCATTGTCGCGATTGGGAGGTGCGGCAGCGACCCGGCCCAACTGCTCGAAAGCGCGCCGCCGTACACCGAGTGGCGCCGCCGGAACCTCGACCAGTATGTCGGCGGGCCGTTGCTCGTGCGGTGGGGCGACCGTTACGTCGTCGGCGGCCGCAAGTCGACCAAGGACCGCGGCTCAAAAACCGCAATGCACTGGCTCGTCGATGGCAAGCTGCACGAGTTTGCCGAATTGCCCAGCGGCGGCGACACGTCGTATCCCGGCTTCGTCGAGTTGGACTCACAGCGGGCCGCGATGTCCTGGTACTCGTCTCACGAAAAGGACGACGCGGGCAAGCCGATCACGGCCATCTACATGGCCGATCTGCGGATCGCCCCCTGAGTGCGTTTGCCGGTGACGCGCCTTTCCAAAAACTACTCGCCAAACTTCAGCGAGAATAAGTCGGCGTCTTTCAGCTCGAATTGCAGTCGCACCGGCTTGCCGGCCAACGGCCCTACGTCGGCGCCCGACCTCCAGCGAACCGTGTGCTCAATCCGATCGCCGATGATCTGCGGGCAGTCGTCCAGTGCGTAGTCAGCGATAGGCTTCTCGTCGACGTCGAGCAGCGCCACCCGAATGCCGCCGCCGGCCGACGTGGCGTAATTGATCGAGAGTCGACTGCCGGCGAACTTCAACGGCTTGGTCACTAGCGTGCCGCCGTCGTACGGTCCGCGCACCGACACGAATCCGTCCGGCCGCAGCGTGTAACGCCGCACGTGACTGCTGGGATAGCCCGAGTTGTGTTTGACGTACAGCGACAGCTCCTTCTCGCCGGTTTGCACGATTCCCCGTGCGGCGTAGTTGGCCCGCGACGTCCAGTTGCGCAAGTCGAGACCCGGGCGGATATAGGCTTCGAGGAACGTGCGCTGGAAGCTGTCGCCTCCGCGCGACGCCGTGAGCAGGATGTCGGTACAATCGTTTGCGTAATTCCACTTAGTCGGCGTGCCAATGCGCCGCGCTTCGTCCTCGGTCACCACGCGGCGACCCGGAAAGAATCGTGTCGGCAGCCCCAGATAGATGTGCGGCGCGCGCACGTACGGATCGATCTGATTCGTGTAGAGGTGCTCGCGCGGCTTGTCGTCGAGCTCCAGGTCGACCGGGTCGGTCCAATGGATGAAGTCTTTCGACGTGGTGCGCGCGACCCAGCGCACTCCGTCGCGAAACACGCGGAAGTAGCACACGTATTGCCCTTCGCTCTGGGACCAAAACGCGTTGTTCTGCGAATCGAAGGCCCCTTGGGTGATGACCGGCTCGTCTTGCACCTGTTTCCAGTGCAAGCCGTCCGGCGAAACGAACGCCAGCAGCCCGGGTTTGCCGGTGCCGCCAAGGGCCTTGTACCGCTGGTCTGCCGAAACGTCGGGCCGGGTGTCGACAAAGGGTGCCAGATTGTGGCAGCCGCGATTTCGCGCCAATACGACGTTGTTCTGCTTCGTGCCCTCGACTTCATAGGTGCCGACGTTGGGTCGCGTCCAATGAATTCCGTCGCGACTCTCGGCCACGCACGTCACTTCGACATCGAGCGAGTGTTCGGCCCGGGGCATGCCGCGATAGTAGAAGCGGTATATGTCGCCATCGGCCAGAACCGTTTCGTATCCGCTGTACAGTCCCTCCCAGGGTTTGTCGAATGTCAATACGATCTCGCGCGGCCGTGGTGCGTGCAATTCGAGCCGCGCGCCGTCCAGCCGCCCGATGAGAAGATCATCGACGAACAGCTCGCGTCGACTGCCGATGTCAAGTGTCGCGTCGTCGGCCACGGCCCGGATCGACGGCCACGCCAGATTTCCAGCCACTGCGCAGAGCAAGATTGCACAAAGTTGAAGTCGCCGGACGTGGTGCATCAGTGTTTTCCTGCAAGCCAACCATGGGATGAAACGGCAAAGCCAATTCCGCGATTGTCGTTGCTGGGCCAACCCGTCGCAACCGGCCGCGTCCGGAACTCTGGCGGGTCGTGACTTGGGGCCGACACATGCGGGCAGCCCCTCCACGATCGTATCTGCGGCGCGTGCGACGTGGCGGGTAGGCAACGCCTCGGTCCGGCCCTGCGCGCGACGGACGATGCTTGCATCGCATGCCGCGCTGGCAACGGCATGACTGCAACTGGCTGGATCGTCCCCTGGCGATGACATGCAGTGACGCGCTGATACGCGGCTGGTATCCGGCGTCCTCGCGTTGCGCCCATGGACGGGATGGCTGTTTCGTCTGGAAGGACCGCCGTTCGGCTAAACATTTGCAGCCGTCCAGCACGATCAAAGAGGTAGCCCATCTCTTCTTCACGTCACTTTCCCGCCGACGTCGTTCGCTCGTCTCCTTTCTTTCGCGTCACCCGTCACCCGTCTCCCACCGTGCAGTTCTTTCGCTGTCTAATATATTGCTGCGCCGGCATGGCGGCATGCGCTGTTGCGCTTGCTGGTCATCGCGCACTTGCCCAGTCGAATCGCGGTGCGCCGGCGGCGCCGCCACGATTCTCGTTCTTCTCCTACGAAGACGAATTACGATCGTACGACATCGAGCTGTTGGCGTACGATCTCGAGTTCGTGTCACAACCACCGCCCGATGACGAAGCTGTTTCGCAAGAACAGGATCTGTTTCCCGGCTTGCCCAGCCAAGATAATCCGCCGGCCCAACAGGATAGTGCGAGCAAGCCCGAAGAACTGCGCAAAGCGGCTGCCGGGGCTTACAAAGATCCGTTCTACGACAACAACTTCCAATACCTAAACAATCCGGCATACGACGGATGCCTGTTGGGCGAACGGTTCAAGCAGCGGCATTTTTGTTTCGGCCAGCACTGCACCGCGCTCGACCTGGGCGGGCAATACCGCTTGCGGTTTCAGGACGAGATCAACATGCGCGGTCTGGGGCTGACCGGCGTCGACGACCAGTTCCTGTTGCGGCGACTGCGCCTGTTTGCCAACTGGCAAGTGACCGACTACCTGCGCTTCTACGGCGAGTACCTGGGAGCGACGAGCGACTACGAAGACTTTTTGCCACGGCCGATCGAGGAAAACCCGCACGAAATACAGAACCTGTTCGCCGACGTGCGGCTCGGCTACCGGGACAACGACGAACTGTGGACCCGGCTTGGCCGCCAAGAATTGCTCTACGGCTCACAGCGACTAATCTCGCCGCTGGACTGGGCCAACACGCGGCGCACGTTCGACGGAGCCAAACTCTTCTACCACACCGACGAATGGCAGCTCGACGGGTTTTGGACGCGGCCGATCTTCGGCGAGCCGCAGAGTCTTGACTCGCCCGAAGGAACGCAAGAGTTCTATGCCCTTTGGTGGACTTACCGCGGCGTTCCGCAAGAAATCGTCGACTTGTACTGGATCGGATACGCGGACTACGAGGCCCCCTTTGCCGCGGCGGGCACGTTCAAGTTCCAGACGGTCGGCGGCCGTTGGAAGGCCGAGCGCGATCAATGGCTGTTCGAGTTCGAGGGCGCCTACCAGTTCGGCAAGTTCGGCGACCTGGACCACTCGGCCGGCTTCTTCACGGTCGGCGGCGGCCGCGACATGAAGAACTTGCCACTAAAGCCCGTGCTGTGGGTCTACTACGATTGGGCCTCGGGCGACGACACGATCGGCAACGGATTCAACCAATTGTTCCCGCTGGGGCACAAGTACTTGGGCTTCATGGACTTCTTTGCCCGCACGAATATCGAAGACTTCAACGTGCTGCTCGAGGGCAGCCCGACCGACAAGCTCAAGACGATCATCTGGTGGCATGTCTTCAATCTGCAAAACGGCAACGACGTGCCGTACGGCATTAATGGCCTGCCGTTCGTGACGACTCCAGGAGGCAGTCAGTACTTGGGCCAGGAACTGGACCTGCTGGCGATCTGGAACCAGACGCCGCGAACTAGCTGGTTGTTCGGTTACTCGCATTTCTTCACGGGCGACTGGTATCGCACGAACCCGACGCCGCCGCCGTTCACCGGCGACGCGGACTTCGTCTACGTGCAGTGGCAGGCAAACTTCTAGCCCACATGCCGCGACGCTCAACGAGCGGCTCTCTGTGGCGGGCATCTCGCCGCGCGTTGCGCTGGGTCGACGGTGGCGGTTTCCTGGCAATCTTCCTATAACGGCAAGTGCCGTCGTCGTGGATGGATCAGCCGTTCTACGAGATTTGCACCATGGATCGCGCCCGAAACCTGGCGTTCGTGCTACGTCTCTTTGGCTTTGCCGGAATGTTGGCGACCGTCGCCGTGTTCATGCCGATGTCGTGGATGGCCTTCGCACATGAGCGCTTGGGCCTCGGTCCGATGCCGACCGATCCGGTCGTGCAGTACCTGGCACGGTCGTTGTCGGCATTCTACGCCCTCACCGGAGCGCTTTGCCTGGTGCTGGCCGGCGACGTACGGCGCTATCGGCCGGTCATTCAATGCCTGGGGATTGCCGTCGTGGTATTCGGCATCGTGCTCGTATGGATCGGCTGGAAATCGGAATTGCCGTGGTGGTGGACTGCCGGCGAAGGTCCGCCAACCGCGGTGTTCGGCGCGGTCATCTTTTGGCTGGCCATGGACCCCGATGCCGGACCGTAGCGGCGCGGCATCCTGTGCCGCAGACTGCCGTGATCGGCTGAGTGATTGGATCGCGCGTGCCCAGCAAGCGAAAACAGCCTTGCGACGGCCCGAATCTGTCCCAAAGTCTTGATCGCGGTCGAGTGACAGGTACACTGCCGGCTAATGCCCGGCCGGGCAATTCCGGTCCTACGAAACCATTTTTGGCGTACCGAGACACAAGCTAATGAGCCGAACCACAGTATGTACCTTCCTCGCGACGTCGCTCGTCGCGATGATCGTCGGTTTTGCCCAGCTTCCTGCGGCTTCCGCGGGCGTAATCTTCGGGTCGGACGGCAATCTAGGCGGGGGATTTCGCTGGGACGCCGCGCCACGCATCATCAACGGCAATGAACGTTCACTCAATGGCGGATTGAGATACTCGCTGCAAGGCGGGTCGTATCAGGCGTTCCGCGATCGTTTCAGTTGGTTTTCCGTCCCCAGCGTCGCCGATTTCACCACCGCCGTGCAGCAGGCATTTGCCGCGTGGGAGTCGGTCGATCCGATCACTAGCTTGGGCACGTCGCTTCGTTTCGTCCCAGACTTTTCCACGCCAGTGGTCGGCACCGCCGGATTTGGCGGCATCAATTTCAACGGAGCCGAGATCGACGTCTTCGGGGTCGACGCCGGAGACAGCGGCACCCGGGGCGTCGCGTCGTTTAGCGCCGTCTTCGGCAATGTCAAGCTCACGTCCGGCACGACCAATTACGGCGGTGCCCAAGGCGGGGGCGCGATCCGAGGTGCAGACGTCTACATCAACGCCAATTCCGGCGCCGTTTACACGCTCGATCTGTTTCGCCGACTGCTGACACACGAACTGGGCCATGCAATCGGCCTGGGCGATGTTGAGGACTTCTTCAACAACGGCTTCATCGACGACAACTACGACGGCAGCAGCGGAGCCAGCGCACAGATAACGCTGAACAACTCCTGGGCCGACCTGGTCAATATCCTCAATCCGGCGGCCTCCGCCGCGTTGACGCAGTTTGCGCCGGGCACCGTTGCCAACGGAGATCCAGGCATCGACACCGTCGGCGTGAACATCCTGATGGAATCCCAAGGATTGGGCATTCACTCGATCAATAATCCGGTGACCAATCTGATTCCGCTCCAGAACGACGACTACGGTACCCGCCAGTTTCTGTATCCGATCCCAGAGCCGTCGTCGGCCGTCTTGGCCGTTGTGGGCGTTTTGCTAGCAGTGGCCGGAGTCTGCCGGCGTGCCCGCTGGGGCTAGTCTCCGGCCTGCCGAGTGCAGAGCCTGGCCGTTGCACAAGACTGCCCGTGCTCCACCGACACCGCCTGCGCCCAACTCGGGCTGTCTGCGGACTGTTTCCGGGCACGGATCTCCCTAGTGCCGACAAGACGACCGAACTGCCGACGTGGCGTTGGTCGGTCCACCACGAGGCAGTTCGCCCATCTCTGCGACTTCTCCGCAGAAACAAGCCTAAAAACGCTTGACTCTGCGGGCGAGGGGCGTAACAATAGGGGTCGCCGTCGGGGCATTTACACCGAAGACGGATTGACGCTGACCCATCGTAAAAGCGAGCCGCTAACGAACTCACCTCCGTTGGCCCGATTGTCAGTGCCGGAGTGGAACCGGCCGGCAAGTTTCTCTCGGGACTCGCTACACGACTTCTTATAGACCCGCTGGGCGTACCGCCTTGCGCTGGGCACCGGGCAGCCATCGTCCGAACGTTCCTCGGGTCTCCATCCTCGGTCCAACGGACCTAACAACGCCACGTTGGTTCTTCCGGCGAAGAAGGACTGCCCGTCCATGCCTCGCCAAGGGTCGGGTAGCCGGGCGCAGGGGATCGCGCGACGCCGGCAGAACCGGAATGCAATCTGGCGACACAACCATCGACGACCGCACACCATGATTCCCATCCTTCCACGATTGGCCCATCCAACCGCCGGCCGACGCCGGCTGGCGTTGCGCGCCCTGCGGACCCTCATCGCGTGTAGCCTGCTGACTGTCGCCACGAGCCACGTGTCGGCCGGCACGATTCTTCAGTTCCAAAATTCGGACGGCCTGCAAGCCGAGGCCGAATTCACGATCATCAATGCCACGACGCTGGAGATACGCCTCAAGAACACCTCGACCGGCGTGCCGGCCGAGTTTAGCGCCGGTGCGGACCAAATTCTGACCAGCATCTCCTGGAGCTTCGGCGGAACGACCGTAATCACAGGCGGATCGGTGAAGACCGGCCCGTCGAGCGCTTCGTTGAATTTCTCCATCTCGAATGTTGGCGCCAATGCCGACGTGAGCGGCGAGTACGGCTTTGGCAACGGCGGCTCGACCGGGTTGTTCGACAACTTCATTTCGGGCAACTCCGCTGGCATCACACCATTTGGCGGAGCGAATCTGGACGGCCCGGTGAGCCTCAATGGGCCCCAGGCGGGTTTGGTCGCCAATCCACTTCCGATCGGGCTTGGCGGACAAGGCGCCATCCAAGACGAATGGATCGCTACGCTTACACTCAGCGGCGATCCACTCACGGATCTCAACTTCTTGGACGACGGCGCCACGATCGAATTCGGCTCCGACGCCGCGTTTATCACGACGCACGCGCCCGAACCGTCGACGTTCATTCTCGCGGCGGTCGCCTGCGCCGGGATGATCGGACTGGCCCGTCGGCGAAGGCGGTTTGGTGCCGGTTTCGTGCGGCGCTAGCCTTACGCGGCACCAGACGACGCGGAGTTAAGGATTTGGCCGGCTTCTTGGCACGCGCCGTCGACCGCAGCAAATTCCTCTTCGGCCGCTGGAATGTCGAGAATGATGTTGCGGATTCCTTTCCGCACGAGCCGCGCGATCAGTTCACCCACCTGCGCGTGCGAACCGATGAAGTACGGGCAGTCGGCCTGAAAGTTGCGAAACGGCTCGACCCAATAGCCCGGCCTGGCCGACTCGGCCATCTTGGCGGCCATCATCATCCGTTGCTTCCACTCTGAGTCGGTGTTCTTCATCGAGAAGGTCTGCATCCGCTGGCCGCTGGCGTCGGCCGGGAAAAGCCGTTTAGCGGCTTGCCACGCGTCTTCCTCGCTGGACCGTGTCACGATGCCAAAGTGAATGCCCGTAGCTCCGGCGGTCAGTTGATCCTCCAATTGCGCCGGCAGCATCTGCATGTGAACGGCGTTGATCGCGTTGGCCGTTTTCATCGCCCCCTCCGACTGCCCGGCGATGTAGAACACCGGCTGCACGTCGTCAGACATCGGTGGATCGAGCTTGAGATTTTTGGTCTTGTAGTACTCTCCTTCGTATGTGACCGGTTCGCCGCGCGACGATGTGAGCTGCGCGATCAGTTCGCCGTACTCCCGCAATCGGTCGTAGCGCTGCTCCTTGGTGAGATGGTCGTTCAGCGCTTCCAGATAACTCAGCGCCGTGCCGGTGATCATGTTCAATAGGTCTTGCGCCCGTACATGTACGCGAAGCTGCTGACCATCTTGGCCGCGGTGAACGGGTGCATGTAGACGGGATTGACCGCGACCAGCGGGCACAGGTTCTTGGTCTTGGCAAACGCGGCGTTCGCGGCGAGCCAGGGCTGCACATACGTGTCGTTGCCCTCGAACAACAGAATGCCTGTGGCGTCGTACTTGTCGCTCCAGTCGATCGCTCTTTCGATGTTTGCCCAATACTGATCGACGGCTTTCGTCCGGGGACTGATCGTGAAGACGCCAACCGACTCGTCGCCAAAATTGAATCTCATGGATACCTCGTATCGCACCGACGGTGCCAGGTGGGTGGCCGGCGCGTGCAATGTGTAGTGGTCAGTCCGAGTCGATCGCCGCGACGCGAATCGCCTTCCTCGCGGACGGCACCATCCGCGACGGTCCGGCGAATCCGTCCCAAATCTCTATAGGCCACGGCCCGATCGCCGTCAAAACGGGCAGGACGACGCACCCGATCGCAGTACGAGTTGTGCAGGTTGTAGCGGACGACCCGCTCCCCGAACTGGCCCCAGACGCGACTGGCCACGCTGGCCGGCCGGCGGCTATGATGACGACCCGTGGGGCAGATTCCGATCGCGCGCAACGAGGCAGTGTGTGCTCGACAGCGCGCCGAATGGTACGAACGCGAAAAGGCTAATGTCCGAAGCGCACCAAGGCGAATCACCGATCGACGACGTCACGTCGAACTTGGCCGATGGCGGTTCGCGACAGCCATTCTTTAGTGAGGATTGGTGTGCCGTCTGGATTGGCGGGCTGCTCTTGGCGATCTGCGTGATCGCCGTCATTGCCAACGGCCCGCTGCCCGACGGCGGCTACGCCAGCCTGCTCAAACCTTGGCTGACCAAGCCCGGCTCGTGGTCGGACAATCCAGTCGCGGCGTTTGCCAGCCAGAGCAATACGCTGCCTGGTTTGTTGGCCGTGTTCGGGTTGACGCTGGTCGCGTTCGGCGGCGGCATCGCGGCGATGGGACAGAGCGTGTCGGCCTTTGCACGCGGGTTCGTGCTGGTCTTCGCACTGGGCATAGTCGCCTATCTGCTGGCCGGTCAAGACGTCGTGAAGTACTACGACCTGAGCTATGCCCTCTGGGCATTGGTCGTCGGGCTGTTGATCAGCAACACCATTGGCACGCCCGACTGGGTACGGCCAGCCGTGCGCACCGAGTTGTTCATCAAGACCGGCCTGGTGCTGCTTGGAGCCGAAGTGCTCTTCAACCGGCTACTCGCGCTGGGCCTGCCGGGCATCTTCGTCGCGTGGGTAGTCACGCCGATCGTGCTGGTGGCCACGTTTTGGTTCGGGCAAAAGATACTCCGCATCGAGTCGCCAACGCTCAATATGGTGATCTCGGCCGACATGTCGGTCTGTGGTGTGTCGGCCGCGATCGCCACGGCCGCGGCCTGCAAGGCCAAGAAGGAAGAACTCTCGCTGGCGATCGGCATGTCGCTGTCGTTTACCGTCGTGATGATGGTCGCCATGCCGGCGGTCATTAAGGCGGCGGGCATGAGCAACATCGTCGGCGGAGCGTGGATGGGCGGTACGATCGACGCGACGGGCGCCGTGGCCGCGGCCGGTGCGATGCTGGGCGAAGACGCGCTGCAAGTCGCCGCCACGGTGAAAATGATTCAGAACATCTTGATCGGCGTGGTGGCGTTTTGCGTGGCTGTGTATTGGGTGTTGCGAGTCGAACGACGGCCGGATGCCCCGCGGCCCGGCGCCGTCGAGATTTGGCGACGCTTTCCCAAGTTCATCTTCGGGTTCGTGGCAGCGTCGTTCGTGTTTTCAATGATGTACGGCGCGCACGAAGACGGGCCGCGGTTTGTCGATGCGGTGATCAACGACAGCACCAAAACGCTCCGCGGTTGGTTCTTCTGCCTGGCATTCGTCAGCATCGGGCTGGAGACCAACTTCCGTGCCCTGGCCCGCTACTTCAAGGGGGGCAAACCGTTGGTGTTGTACGTCGTGGGCCAGTCGTTCAATCTCTGCCTGACGTTGCTGATGGTCTGGCTGATGTTCGAGAAAGTCTTTCCTCAAGCGGCGGAAGTGCTCAAACAGCAATGAGCGTGAATCGTTCTCAATCAGACTGGCAGCGCGGCGCTACGGCATTCGTCTCGAGCGCAGCCATCGTGGCGCTGGTGTGGCTCGTCGTTCTGCCCTGGATCGCGGCGCGCCCGGCGGTCCGCGCGCGGACTGCGGCCCTGAAGGAGCGAGGAATCGACCCCGCGGCGCTCTTCTACACCGACCTGGAAGCCATGCCGCGCCTTGAAGCGCGACTCGCCGCGCAGCGCCGGAAGCATCCCGAGGCGTTTTGGCAAATCGGGTGGTCGCTCGACAGCGCAGACCGGCACGAAGTCGATTCCCACTAAGACCCATGACGCAGTCCGACGGCCAGCACGCGATCGATTCGGCCTGCAAAGTGATTCGCCAGGCGCTCGAGCGCGCCAAGGCCGACGTCTACGCCCAAATCCGCAACTACCCGCCGCCGATTACCGCGTGCGACGAGCAGTTCGACTTGCTCATCGAATCGCGCGATCGGATCGTGCGCAGCTTGCACGGCGTCGACGAGCTGGTCGCTGCGTGTTCGAAACACCCGGATCCGGCCGCGCTGATTGCGGATTTCGTCGCAGCATCGCCCGACGTGGAAGACTGCGTGCGAGAGCAGATCCGCACACTGCTGACATAGATAAGTAGCGCGCAGGTCCAGTAACTCGGCGACTTGCCTCGACGTCTGGGCCGACCAAACGCCATCGAAATAAACTCGCTCTAGACGCGCAACCGCTTGGCGCGAACAATGCCGGATGACCGACGGCGCGATTCCGTCGGACGCCATGCAACGCCCGCAACGCGCAGTCACTGATGGACGCAGACGGATTCGCCCTGCTGACGATCAACACTGGCTCATCGAGCCTCAAGACCGGTGTGTACCGCGTGGTCAATGGGGCTCCGCGTGTGACGCTGCGGGCCGAAGCCCGGCAGATCGGGTCGGACGCCAGCCAGGTTGTCGTCGCGGACGGAGCCGGCAAGTCCCTTACGGACCAAACAGCCCGATTGGCGGACCATGCCGCGGCGCTCGACATGGTGTTGCGGCAGTTTGCAGAGCACGGGGCGCCACGCCAATTCGCCGCTGTCGGACATCGCGTGGTGCACGGGGGTCAGCGATACACTAGCCCGACCTGGTTGGACGCCGATGTGGTCCGAGCACTTCAAGAGCTCGTTCCGCTGGCGCCCGACCATCTGCCGCAATCCATCGCCGCGATCAAGACCATCAGCACGCTGATGCCAGACGTCCGCCAAGTCGCCTGCTTCGACACGTCGTTTCACCACACGCTTCCGCGCCGCGCGCGACTTTTCGCCTTGCCGCGCGCCCTGGCCGAACAGGGCATTGTCCGCTTCGGGTTTCACGGGCTTTCCTGCGAGTACCTCGTCGAACAACTGCGCTCGCTCGATCCTCAGCACATCGGCGGCCGCACGGTGATTACCCACTTGGGCAGCGGCGCGAGCATGACCGCCGTGGTGCGCGGCCAGAGCGTCGATACCAGCATGGGCTTCACGCCGACCGGTGGCCTGGTTATGAGCACGCGCAGTGGAGATCTCGATCCCGGCGTGCTGGTCTATTTGCTGCGCCAGCGCGGCTACTCGGCCGACGCGCTCGATCGGCTATGCAATCGCGAGTCGGGATTGGCCGGACTATCGGAAATCGGGCCCGACATGCGCGAACTGGTCGAGCGGCGCGACAGCGACGCGCGGGCCGGCGAAGCGGTAGAGTTGTTCTGCTACCAGGCCCGCAAATTCCTGGCCGGTTTCGCCGGAGCGATGGGCGGCCTCGACACGGTCGTCTTTGCTGGCGGAATCGGCGAAAACGCCCCATACATTCGCCAACAAATCTGCGCGGAGCTAGAGTTCTTGGGCGTGGCGCTCGATCGCCAGCGCAACGAAGCCGGCGCCGCCGAAATATCGTCCGAAACAAGTTCCGTCCGCGTGCGGGTCATCAAGACGGATGAAGACTTGATGATCGCCCGCCATACCCAGCGTCTTGTCGCGTCCCACGGAGAGTGACCATGCCCAACACGCAATCGCCACCGGCCCGGGCCGAAACATCCGCCACCACGCTGTCGCCCGAAGCGCTCGACGCGCTGCATCGCTACTGGTGCGCGGCCAACTACCTGACAGTCGGCCAGATCTATCTGCAAGAGAATCCGCTGTTGCGCGAGCCGCTGGCGGCAGAACACATCAAGCCGCGCTTGCTGGGCCATTGGGGCACGTCGCCCGGCCTGACGTTCATCTACGTTCACATGAATCGCCTGATCAAGCAGCACGGCATTGACGCGATCTATGTCACGGGCCCTGGGCACGGAGGACCGGCGCTCAACGCATGTGCCTATTTGGAGCGGACGTACACCGAAGTGCATCCCGAAGTGACGCAAGACGAGTCGGGATTGCGCGTCATGTTCCGACAGTTTTCCACGCCTGGCGGAGTGCCCAGCCACGCTGGATCGCACTTGCCGGGCTCGATCAACGAGGGCGGCGAGCTGGGCTATTCGCTGCTGCACGCGTATGGGGCGGTGTTTGACAATCCGGATCTGTTGGTCGCCTGCGTCGTGGGCGACGGAGAAGCCGAAACCGGCCCGCTGGCCGGAAGCTGGAAGAGCAACAAGTTCCTGAACCCGGTCCGCGACGGCGCTGTGCTGCCGATCCTGCACCTAAACGGCTACAAGATTTCCGGCCCCACGGTACTGGCCCGTGTGCCCACGGCTGAAGTGGTCGACCTGATGGCGGGTCACGGCTACGAGCCGCACGTGGTCGAAGGGGACGATCCGGCCGACATGCACGCGCGGTTCGCGGCGGTTCTGGATCAGTGCTATGCCCGCATTCGCTCGATCCAGCAAGAGGCCCGCGCCAACGGATTCACCGAGCGGCCGCGGTGGCCCATGATCGTGCTGCGCACGCCGAAGGGTTGGACCGGCCCCAAATTGGTCGACGGCATACCGGTCGAGGGCACGTTTCGCGCGCATCAGGTTCCGCTGGCCAACGTGCGCAACAATCCCGAGCACCTGGCGATGCTCGAAACGTGGCTGAAAAGTTACAAGCCGGACGAGCTTTTTGACGCACATGGGCGTTTCGTCGACGAGCTGGCTCAACTGGCGCCCGAGGGCGACCGGCGGATGAGCGCCAATCCGCATGCCAACGGCGGACGCGAACTGATCGCCTTGGATCTACCCGAGTTCGAGCGCTACGCGCTGGACGTGCCCGGTCCGGGCCAGGTTATCGCCGAAGCGCCACGCAAGCTGGGCGAATACCTGCGCGACGTGATCCGGGCCAACCCGCACAACTTCCGTCTGTTCTGCCCCGACGAAACCAACTCGAACCGGCTCAATGCGGTGTTCGAGGCAACCGACCGGTGCAGCGTGGCCGAAACAATCCCGATCGACGATCATGTCTCGCCCGACGGGCGCGTCATGGAAGTGCTCAGCGAACATTGTTGCGAAGGCTGGCTCGAGGGATACGTGCTCACCGGCCGGCACGGGGTGTTTCCGACGTACGAAGCGTTCGCGCAAGTGGTCGACTCCATGCTCACGCAGCACGCCAAGTGGCTGAAGGAATCGCGTGAGCAGCGCTGGCGGCGGCCAATTCCATCGATCAACTATTTGCTCACCAGCCACGCTTGGCGCAATGACCACAACGGCTACAGCCACCAGGCGCCCGGCTTCATCGACAACGCACTAGTGAAAAAGAGCACGATCGTCCGCACGTACTTTCCGCCGGATGGCAATTGCCTTATGTCGACGGTTGACCACTGCCTGCGAAGCCGCAATTACGTGAACCTGGCCGTGTGTGGCAAGCAACCGCAATTGCAATGGCTCTCGATGGACGATGCGCGCGAGCACTGTTCGCGCGGCATTTCGAAATGGGACTTTGCCTCCAGCGACGGAGACGGCGAGCCCGACATCGTGCTGGCCTGCTGCGGCGACGTGCCCACAATCGAAATCGTGGCCACCAGTTGGCTGCTGCAAAAGCACGTGCCGGGTATTCGCGTGCGGGTGGTCAACGTCGTCGACCTGGGCGTCATAATGCATCCCGACGCGCATCCGCACGGCATGGACAACGTGGCGTTCGACAGCCTGTTCACCAACGATGTCCACGTGATCTTTGCCTTCCACGGCTACCGCTGGGTCATTCACAGCGTGGTCCACGGACGGGCCAACGAATCGCGGTTCCACGTCCGCGGTTACATGGAAGAGGGCAGCACGACCACGCCGTTCGACATGGTTGTGCGCAACAAGATGAGCCGATTTCAGATGGTAATCGACGCACTGACGCACGTCCCGCGCTTAAAGAGCGAGGCGGCCGACGTAATCGACCTGTTCAATCAGAAGCTGTACGACCATCAGACGTACGTCCGCGAGCACCTGGCCGACCTGCCCGAGATCGTCAACTGGCGTTGGACCGACGACTTCAGCCTACCCGACAGCCCGCCGCCTCTCGCCCGCGCCAAGACGGCCGACTCGGCCAGCTTCACCGACGCGTAGCGGTGCGGTGCGGCAGCGGACGACCGGCATGCCGGCGCCACCGAACGGCCAAGGTGGTGCAAAGATTCCGCACCGTCACCCCGCGCAGACGAATTCGCGATTCTTCTCCCCATTCGGGGGCCGGGGTGCACCATTCGTGTACCGCGAATTGCCGCGACGGCTCCGAACGCCGCCTGTCGGTCATGCACGATACAGCCGTGTGTTCAGTGCTCCGATCTGGACCGTCTTGAAGTTACGTTGCCAAATGATTGCGACCTTACCCCTTCTTTCCATAGAATATTGTCCAGCCTGTTGGAGCTATGTATTCGCCGTTGAAGGCGAGAATGACAATGTGCAACCGCTGAACGTGCGAAACAACGCGGACTAGGGACAAGCAATGTGCAGCCCAGTTCTAGTCATGCGCTCCGCGGAGCAATCGGCCCGGCCCGCGCGCTGCCAAGCCGGGGACTTCGCTTGGCGCCATTTCGAGTCCACAGGCCATTCGAGTAAGGGGCAAACGGTTCGGGGCAAGATGAGGAGTAACGCTAATGCACGGCAGAGACAATGTATCAACCGGTCAATGGAGTTCCTACCGCCCTAGCGGCGGACAGTTCGCGCGGCGACAAGTGCAGAGAATCGCTTCGGCAATTATTCTTTCCTTCGCCTTTCTTGCTGCACAATTCGCAACGATCAGTCTCCACACCGCGGGAGCTACGCCCTTTTGCTTTCAGGGAATAGGCGACCTGCCTGGCGGAGCCTTCATCAGCCAGGCATGGGGCATTTCTGCAGATGGGTCAACGGTAGTTGGAACGAGTTCGTCGACAAGCGGCGAAGAAGCGTTTCGATGGACTGATTCCACGGGAATGGTTGGTTTGGGGGATCTGCCTGGACACCATACCTCAAGCCACGGCTGGGCGGTATCGGCGGACGGTGCCGTTGTGGTCGGTGACGGTATTTCTACGTCGGGTCTGGAAGCCACACGGTGGACCAGCGCGACCGGTATGGTCGGAATCGGCGACCTACCCGGTGCCAATGTCTTCGCCGAAGCGTTTGGAGTCTCAGCCGATGGCTCGGTGATCGTAGGTCGAGGAACACCCAATGCCGGCACGGAGGCATTCCGTTGGACCGCCTCCGGAGGCATGGTAGGGCTGGGTGACTTCCCAGGGGGCGATCCACACAGCGAAGCGTTGAGCGTTTCGGGGGACGGATCTGTCGTTGTGGGTTTCGGTACGTCGAGCATAGGTCGCGAAGCATTTCGTTGGACGGCCGCCGAAGGAATGGTCCGGCTTGGAATATTGCCGGACGGCAAATACTTCGTCAGCGCGGCAGCGGTTTCCTACGATGGCTCGGCTATCGTTGGCCATATTTCAGGTGACTCATCTGCGTTTCGGTGGACAAGCGACTCAAACACCATCATTCTTAATGGGATAAATGCTGCTTTGGCCCTCTCCGGCGACGGGTCCGTCGTCGTCGGCCATACCAGTTCTCAAGAAGCGGTAATTTGGACAGCCGGTGAAGGCACACGCGACTTGCGGGACTTACTCATCGAACGAGGCGTGACAGGGTTGACGGACTGGCAATTGTGGACTGCATCGGGCGTCTCAGCGGACGGCCAAACAATCACCGGATGGGGTGTTAACCCGCAAGGGCAAGGTGAGTCGTGGATCGCCACCATTCCCGAGCCGTCCTCGTTTCTACTGCTGTTTGGCGGAATGCTCGGCCTGATTGGCGTACAATGGCACCGACGACGGCACTGCCGTCGCGTCTAATTCGCGACATCGGTCGACCAATGGACTCGCACACCGACGCGCGCGCCGTTTGACCGTGCGTCCGGCGCGGGTTCAATCGTTGTGGCGTTCAAGACGCGAGCCGCGGCAGTTGTCCTGGGTGTCTCGCGCCGTTTGTGCGAGCAAGATTTGGCCCGGTTGCTTCGAGGAACATCGTAATGCGCGCGAAACTTGACTATGTCTCCGTCGGCGCGTCGGTATGCCGCGCGACGCTCCCGGCTCGACTTCTGCTGACCAGGATTGTGACATGCAGTCTCGTCGTTGCGGCGTTGTCCGCCCCGGCCCGCGCAGCCGACTCGCCCGGCTTCGCCGTCGAGCCGAACCTGATCGAGTACGATGTCGATCCCAATTGGCCCCAGCGGCCGGAACACGTCTCGGGCAAGGGTTGGGTCTCTGGCCTGGCAATCGACGACAAGCAACAGGTCTGGTTCTTTCGCAAGGGCCCCGATCCGGTGCAGGTCTACACGACCGACGGCCGCTTCGTACGCACCTGGGGTCGGGGACTGTTCGACAACCCGCACCAACTTCGCATCGATCATGAAGGCAACATCTGGGTCGCCGACTTCGGGCATCACGTCGTCGAGAAGTTTACGCCCGAAGGCCAACGGCTGCTCACGCTCGGCGTCCGTGGCGAGTCGGGCGACGACGAAAAACACTTCTACCGGCCGACCGACATGGCCATCGCACCCAACGGCGACATCTTTGTGACCGACGGCTACGGCAATCGCCGCATCGTCCATCTGGACAAGGACGGCAAGTTCATCAAGACCTGGGGCAGCTACGGCACCGAGCCGGGCAAGTTCGTCCTGCCACACGCGATCGTGATGGACTCGCAGGGCCTGCTCTACGTGGCCGATCGCAACAGCGGACGGATTCAGGTCTTCAACCAAAACGGCGCCTTCCTCGATCAATGGGAAAACATCCTCATGCCCTGGGGACTCTCGTGCAACGCGAAGGACGAAATCTGGACCTGCGGCTCGTCGCCCCATTGGTGGAAGCGCCACGGGCAGTATCCCGAATACAAGGACCAGATGTTCGTCCGGTTTTCGAACGACGGGCGCGTGCGGCAGACCTGGATGATTCCGCTGGGCGACATCGGCACGGACAAGAACAACCCGGACGTTTCTCGCCTGAAGCCGGGCGAAGCGGTCGGCGTGCACTGCATCGCCCAGGATGCGGAAGGCAACCTCTACGTCGGCGACATCTATGGCGAACGGGCCCAGAAGTTCGTACCCATCACAAGCCGCGACGGCGACGAGTAGGCCGCGGCACGCACGCGGCTTGCCCCGCGCGTTACAATGCGGATGCCATGAAAAACCACGCATCGATCGAAATCGACGCGCCGCCCGAGCGCGTCTTCACGTGGATCGACGACGCAGACCGTGTCGCGCAATGGCTGCCCAACGTCGTCGAGAACGAAAACCTTGAGGTGACGCCGCAGCGCGTCGGCTCGACGTTTCGCCAGGTATACGTCGAGAACGGCCGCCGGATGGAGATGCAAGGCGTCGTGACTGCCTACGAACCCAACCGGCAATTGACGGTCGCGATCAACTACAAGGACTTCGACCTGGACGTGGACTATCGTCTGGACGACCTGGGCGGCCGGACGCGCCTGACGCAAGACTCCGAAGTGCGCTTCAAGGGTCCCTTCAAATTCTTGGCCCTGGTCATGATGCCGTTCGTCAAGCGTTCGTCGAACCAGCAACTACTCGACACGCTGGTAAAGCTGAAAGCATTGGTCGAGTCGGACGCTGCCCGGACGAATGTCACCTAGCGATTCGGTGGCGCCGCGCAATGGGCGCGACCTCCACGATCGATGGATCACGCCGAAACAATCCACTACCAGTTAGGGCTCCCCGAGGGCTTGGAACTGGAAGCCGCGCGACTCTATGACGAGGCGTTCGGCCGCAAGTTGGCAATGGCCGTTAGATCGGCCGACGCGCGGGTGCGAATCCTCGCCGAGAGCATCGTCCGCGACCGCGCCATGGTCGCGCTCGATGGCGGTCGCATCGTCGGCTTGGCAGGTTTTCATGACGACCGGCGGCACTTCACCGGCGCTGGATCATTCGGCACCCTGTCGCGACACGTCGGCTGGGCCAAGGCACTCTGGGCGGCGCTGGTCTTCGCGCTATTGGAACGCGAACCCGAGCCGGGCGAGTTGCTGATGGACGGGATTGCCGTCGACGCAAGCGCGCGAGGACAGGGAGTCGGCACGGCACTATTGGAACGACTCTATGCCTACGCAGCCTTGCGGGGTTACGAGCGCATCCGGCTGGAAGTGATCGACACGAATCCCGGTGCCAGGCGGCTCTACGAGCGCGTGGGCTTCGAGGCGGTCGAAACGAGCCACTACCCGATTCTCAAGCGAGCGATGGGCTTTTCGGCCGTGACCACCATGGTCCGGCCGGTCGAGCCAGCGACGGTTTCGTAGCGAAGTCGCGCGCAGCGCGCTGCGTCACGTCATCTGGATGAACAACTGGATCATCGCCACCAGGGCTTCCGGCGCGTCTTCCTGGCAGTAGTGCCCCACGCCGTCGAGCGTCACCAGCGGCCCCTTGGGAAACAGGGCCCGGAAGTCGGCCATCACCAGCTCGGGCGGCATCGCCTGATCGGCCAATCCTTCGGCCAGCATGGCCGGTTTTTCGCGCAGCGCCGCGACGCCGCCCAGGCCCTCCTTGACGTACGGGCCGATCCGCCCCGTGGCCGCGTCGATCGGAAACTCGACAGCCGCCTTGCACTCCTCGACCGAGCCGAACGGCGCGGCGTAGGCCCGTTTCCACGCGGCGCTCTTCTTTTGGACGTCGCGCAGTCCCAGCTTGCCCATGATTTCCACGACGTGCTCGCCAAGATGGTTCATCGTGTCGTGATAGGTGCCGTCGTCGAGCGTCTTGGTCACCCATTGAAACCAGCGCGAGCTGGTCAACTTCGGCGGCTTGGTGGCCGGCGGCGGGGCATCGGCCACGGCGGCGCCGTAGCCCAGCATGGTATTCATCAAGCACAGCCGGGCCACGCACTGCGGATGGCGCACGGTGTAGGCTCCCATGATCGGCCCGCCCCAGTCCTGGCCGACGAACGTGATGTTGTCCAGTCCCAGCTCGTCGACGAGCGCCGCGAGATTCTCAACGTGTGCCTGTAGCGTGTACTCGCGGTCTTGCGGCGTTTCGCTTTTTCCAAAGCCCATGTGATCCGGCACGATCACGCGCCCGGTTTGGGCGAGCTTCGGAATGAACTCGCGATAGAGATAGCTCCACGTCGGCTCGCCGTGCAGGCAGATGATCGGATCGCCTTGGCCCTCATCCACGTAATGCATGCGGAAGCCGGCGACGGTGGAAAAGTGCGGCTCGAAGGGAAAGGTTCCCTCGAACGTCTCTTGGGCGGCAATCATGGCACGATCCTCGACGTGTGCGAACAAGCAGGGGAGTGGCACCGCGCCCGGCGAACCACGGGCGAACGGTCCAGTGTAGAGGGCAGGGCGGTGCCCCTGCAAACGGTTAGAGGGTTCGTGTCGCGCGTACTTGGGGTTCGGCGTACGAGCACTCTTTCAGACTGCTCAAATACCCGAGCGGAGCGGAATGTGTTCAATCCAAACTCTCGACGACGCTTGGAAAACCGTCCGCATCGCCCACCAACGAATCGAACGATGGACCGCCGTCGCCGCAGGTAGCGGATTTCGGAGCATGCAGTTCAGCGAATAAATCATCTTGTATTCTGCGTCATCGGTGTCGTGAGGCACGTCGATGTAGCAACAAACCGAATCGTTGCAGCGGCAAAACGCGCAGAGCGCCACGCCAAGTCCCCGGACAGTAGCCGCGTGATAAAACTGACGCGCAAGCGGCTCGTCGTTGGGGCGAGAACAATCTACATAAATCTGAGAACTCCACGTCGTGTTCAAGAGCTGACTGCTCGCGCGCGAAATACGTCGACGGCGGACTAGGACATCATCGCGCCAGATCCAACGAATGTTTGTCTCGACGTGCTGGCCGTACAGGAAAGATCGAAAGTGTTCAATCGCGTCTTCAAAGACTGGGATGGGCGACTGGCGTTCTTCGCTCATCAGCAGGTTCTGTCAGGGCGAGCCATGACTTACTTGCTAATCGGCTGGATAGGGATCTGTTACGTGTTCGATTAACTTCCGAAATGCACACAAAACGAGAAACGTGATCGCGAACCCTGTGATGACCTCGCAGCCTGGCGTAACGACTGCTGTGGCCAGTGCCACCAAAAATACAATCCAAAACAACGTCCGCAAATCGAATTGCTTTCGTCTGCCGTAGCGCATACGCGCATCGTACCACATTCGACCCCGTACGAGCCTGCGGCAATGCGCTCGGCGCGCCGCTACTTGACCTGGTCTTCCATGATTTGGCGGGCCGCTTGATTGGCCGATTGCCAGTCGCCGGCGCGGCCCTGTTCGACGATGTCGTTCAGCCAGCCCGCCTCCTCGTCCGAAATCTCGCCGGTAGTACGGGCCGATTCGATCTGCGAGCTGACTTCGTCCAAGCGGTCGCTCGCCTGGCGATTGGTGACGGAGTAAAGCGCCTTGGCGTACTCGTAGGTCGTCGGGCTGACGGCGCCGTAGCCGCCACAACCGGCCGACGCCATGCCAAAGACCGCCATCAACAGGGCCGCGCGCCAGGATCCCGCGACAAGGCCGCCCAAGTCGCGCATCTAGAAGTCTCCCGTGGCTTCGCCTTCGCCGATGCTCGACAACTCGGCCCAGAGAATCAGGTCGATCGTGTCGTCGACAAAGCGGACCGATCCATCGCCCATGCAGATTTGCCCGCCGCCGGGATGCTCTGCGTACATCTGACCCACGTGGTACGTGGGAAAGTTGATCGGATGGATGATCGGAAAGCCGGTAATGTCCAGTTCTCCGCCCGACGGCCCTGCGTGGATCAGCACCAGCGTGGCGGCCGCGTCCGGTCCGTTCTCCGGACTCGTGAAGTTGGGATGCGTGAAGGCTCCGGGCACAACGCCGACCCACGTCTTCTCGCTCAACGCCGACGAATGCTCACCCAAAAAGATCGTCTTCGACAGTCCATCGGTGATCTTGGCGAACCGGGTTCTTGAATTGCGAAAGAAGGGCCCGTCCGCCACTTTCGACGCGTCTCCGTTGATCGTGACCGTCTCGGTCGCGCTCGTGTAAATGTCGGTGAAGACCACGCCGGTCGTGCTGGCCCCACACTCACCCCAGCACGACTCCTGACCGTGGCTGGCGACGTAGTGCGATCGGGCGACTTGGACCTGCGTGCCATCGATCGTCAGCGGAGCACCCGAATCGTCCAGCACGACGAACGGCTCGAACTTGCCCGAGACCGACGGACAAAGGAACGTGGGAATCCGATCGTCGATGATATCAACGAATTGGGGGCTCCACAGGGGAAGCTCGAAGTCGATCCGCGCATCGATCGCCGACTCTTCCAGGTAGGGCAGCAAGTAGGCGCCCCAACCCCAGCCCGGCGGCGCGTCCCACGTATCCGGATCGCGGTTGGGCGGGGGCGGCGTGCCAATCGAGCGGGACGAGTAACCCGGCGGAAGTTTCTTGTGAATTCCCTCGAAATTGTGTAGCGCAACGCCCAATTGCTTGAGGTTGTTCGAACAATGCGACCGACGGGCCGCTTCGCGGGCCTGTTGCACGGCGGGCAACATCATGGCGACCAACACGCCGACAATGGCGATCACCACCAACAGTTCGACGAGCGTAAAAGCGCGTCGTCGCGGTCGCACCGCGGGTTTGCCGCGTCGCGGCATGGCAATCGAAAGGCGAGAAGCGCCGTCCCTGGCTTCGTTACGTGAGATTCGGTGGCGTTTCATGGTCGGTCTTTCCAGAAAGCGAGAGACGATAGGCCGCAGGCCCTATTCCGATAATCTAACAATCTGTTTTTGATATGCAACACTCATTTTTTGAATACTCAAAAATAAGCCGCTGACCGAGAATTGCCGAGGAATCGGCGGGAAAAAGCTGCACAGAGGGAACTGCCGCGCGAATTGCCCCGATCAGGCACCTGCGTCGTAGACGATGCTACCCGCGGCGATCGTTTTCTGGACCACCAGGCGATCGTGGCCCGATGACGGGTCGACAGTCAGATCAAACAGCGTCAGGTCGGCCGGGTCGCCCGGCGCAAGGCGGTTTTCCGCACGACCCAGCAGGTGGGCAGGTCGGGTCGCGGCCATGTCGACTGCGGTCGCCAGCTCGACTCCGGCGAACCGCATCACGTTGGCAATCCCGACGCCGATGGGCGCCGACGCGCCGGCCAGCAGTTGGTCCTGACCGGCGATCACCAGCCGTCCGTCATCGAGGATCTCTAGTTCGCAAAGCGCCGTTTCGTAGCGGCCCGGCGGCAAACCGGCCAAGCCCGACAAATCGCTGACCAGCAGACATCGCTCGGCCGACTTGGCGCGGACGAACGTTTGCACGACTTCCGGGGGCAGGTGGTGCCCGTCGACAATCAGACTGGCCATCAAACGGTCTTCGGCCAGTTGGTCCCACAAGTAATTTGGATGCCGCCGCAGTTCTCGATGTGCTCCGTTGCCCAAGTGGGTGCTGAGCCGCGCGCCGGCGTCGACCGCGGCTCGGATCTGGTCCGAGTTCGCCGCCGTGTGCCCAATGGCCACCACGATTCCGTCGGCCGTTGCGTGTTCGATGAATCTGCACGACTCGGGATACTCGGCCGCCAACGTGACGATGCGGATGCGGCCGGCCGCGGCGTCTTGAAACGCGCGAAACTCATTCCAATCGGGCGGACGGCAATGCTCGCGCGGATGCGCGCCCCGCGGCCCGTCGTCGGGAGACAGATACGGCCCCTCAACGTGGATGCCGGCAATCGCGTGATCGACGCGCGGCCAACGCCGGCACGCATCGTCGATGGTCTTTACAGCGTGCAGGATCGTGTCGCGGCTGGCGGTGGTCACCGTCGGGCAGTACTGCGTGACGCCAAACGCGGCGAGTGCATCGCTGATTTTGGCCACTTTTTCGGCCGGCAGCTCCAGCGAACTGAACTCCTGGCCGCCGAACCCGTTGACCTGAACGTCGACAAAGCCGGGCGCCACCCAGGGCAACTGGTTTGTGTGAGCCGCGTCGAGCGTACACGCGTCGGCCGCGGCGATTCGGCCTTCGGCAAGTTCCCAGCGCACCGGACGGCCCGTACGAAAATGCCGTCCGATGACCTCGGGCGTCGCGGTAGTAATCATCGGCGTGGGGCAGGGCGGCGGGTTTGAGACCGAGCAGACCAGTGCACGCCGATCAGCTTTGATACGACGCGCCGTCGGTTCAACATACCTGCCTTCATTCCGCGTCGCCAGCCGTGTCAGCCGGGCGCCGCGGTACGAACGCGTTTGCAGCCTGTTAGCGGACGACCGCCGTCGGACGCGAAACGATAATCGTCGGACCGACCGCTTGCCACCGTAGCGGGTTGTAGGTGTTCGAGCCCCAAAAGGCCGAATAGCCGGCGGTGTACGGCGTGGCCGAAACCATTGGCCGCGAGTTCGACTTGCCGTACCAGCGCATCGCGGCCAAACGGTCTTGCCGCTGCTGAGCGCGGAACTCCGCCCGGCGGCGAATCGCCTGCTTCGGGTCGTCGCGGCGTCGCTGCTCCTGCTCGTAGAACCACATCGACACGGTCGGTTGGACCACGCCCGACGCCGCGACCTGGCCGCCTTGCACGGCAAACGACTCGTCCGGACGGCGGGCAACCGTGGGCTCTTGGGCAACGGCACGCGCCGACAACAGCGCCACGAGGAGCGCAAGCGGGATCGACAAATTGCGAAGCATCGGCCTTCCTCCTGGATTGACGGGCGCGCCGGGAGCCGGCGGGCAGCGATCGGAAGCGAGCGCCGGGCATGCGCGCGCAAGGGCGCGCGCCTGGGTCAGCGCGGGCTCGCTATAGTCCGATTCGGTCTGCGAAGGCCCGCGGGATTAAACGATTTTGCCAATCGTTTGTTCCCGCCACTCGTCGACCGGCCTGGCGGCTGGACTGCGCGTGCATCGCCCCGAAGAGGCCCGTTGAAAGCACGACGGGGAACCACTCGGAGCAGGGTGAACGATTGCTCAGGCGACCGGCATGCGCGCAGTGCTGACAAACGTACGATAGCTGCGATCATCGCCATCGACGACCAATACGTAGACCAGGCCATTCGTCTTCCAATAGCCGATCGACTTACCTCCGGTGGCCGATTGCGGACCGGTCGGCGGAGAAGTCGGCAATCCACCCCGCGCCAACGGCACGACAAACAGTCGCGCCGTACCCGCTGCGGCGTGCGAAAGCTTGTACGCGACGCCGCGCACGCCGCCGATCTTGCCGATGCGTTGCCAGCCGATTGCCTCTCCGGTGACCGAATCGGGAATCTCAAACCGCGGCGGCGCCTTGGCGACGTCGAGCCACGTCGGCTGTAGCTCGGCCATCCAGCCATCGGCCAAGGTCTCAAGCGCGGTCTGCTCGCCCCGGCCAAACTGCTGCGACACGAACGCTCCGACGACCACTGCCGCGGCAACGGTCAGTCCGGCCGTCAACCAACGACGCCGCGACCAGCCCGTGCGTGCCCCAGCGCGTGACGTGCGGTGCTCGCCCGTCGCGCCGCCATCAGACAAGGCCACGGTGGCCTGTTCATCTGTGTCGGTTCGCTCGTCGAGGGCCGCACCGGAGTGCGGCGAATCCGGACCCACCGCGGCGATCATGGCCGCGGTGCCCAAAGCTGCCGGATCAACCGTCGCCGCGTCCGAATCGATCGGTGACTTCGCGGCAGCACCATCGAGCGCCTTCATCAGACGCTCGGCCAGGTCGCCCGGCACGTTGACGCGCTCGATTGCCTCGCCAACGGCCGCGTCCCACTGTTGCGCGCGGCGATACGCCTCGCGCACTTCCGGATCTTCGGCAACGCGACGCGCCAACTCCGCCATATCGGCCGATTGCAGGTCGTCGCTGCCGGGCCGGCAGGCTTCGAGTTGCTCAAGTGTGCGTCGATCGATTGCCATGAGTCGTGCCAAGAACGAAGTGCCGCCCGCTCGGCGGCGACGCGAAAACACTAATGATTGCTGGTAGTTGAGTGTCGGTAGGAAGCGTACGCCGAACGCTGATCTAGTTTCAAGTCTGATTGCGGGGGCCGCTGATCATCGGGCTCGCCGAGTTGCTGGCGCAGTCGCGACTTGGCGCGAGCCAGCCGGCTCATGACCGTTCCGATGGGGATCTCGAGCACCTCGGCAATCTCACGATAGGACCGATGTTCGAAGTAAAACAGCAACAACGTGACCTTGAAGTCGTCGTCCAGCGAGTTGATTGCCGCTTGCAGCCGTTCGCTATCAATGTCATTCGCGGTGACCGCGTCGGGCACCAGGTTGATGTCCAACTCGACCGCGGCGGCGGGCAAGGGCACACGCTGGCGTCGGGTCTTCAGGTAGCAGTTTCTCAATACGGTGAACAACCAAGCCCGCACGCAATTCGCGTCGCGCAGTTGATCGAGCTTTTGTTGGGCGATCAGGAAGACCTGTTGGGTCAGATCTTCCGCGTCGGCAGCCGAGCCTGCCAGGCGAAACGCGTAACGATAGAGCGCCTGGTGATAGTCGGAGACCAACTGCCCGACATCCGGCGGCGCAGCACCTTCGGCCATGTTCCGCCCTTTCGACAATGAACAGAGGCTTGCCGCGGGCCTTTTATTCCCGGGTCGCACAACTCGCCCGAAAAACTGCAGAAAACGACCGCGGCCGATTCCTCGACCGGCTGTTGGGGGTTGGTTGCCGCAAAGGCTCCCGAGGTCTCGCGTCGCGAGAAAAGCCGTGCTCCGGACGGTAGTATACCGCTTTGCCGCGCGAAACCCAGGGTCCCGCGAGGTGCCACTACCGCCAATCGACAAGCGGCGCAAATCACACCGCCAACGCTAGTTCAGACGTTTGAGGTAGTTCGTCGGCGCAATTCGATTCTTGGGGTGCTAGAAAAGTCGCGCGAATCTTGGAATAATTGCCGCTCGAAGCGGATCGTAATTTGTTGAGATACCAAGCAGGGTGGTCCTGCAAGGAACAAAACGCGTTACCCAGATGGAAGGTGACCCTCATGAAGAAGTTGGGAACATTCGCCCTGCTGTTGAGTCTCAGTATGATCACGCTCGGTTGCAAGCCGGCCGACAAGGCCGCCGATCCGGCTCCGGCCGACGCCGCACCGGCCGCTGAACCGGTCGATGACACGGCTGAACCGCCTGCCGAGTAACTTCCGCGCGAATTGCGGAGAACCGAAGCAAAGAACCGAGAGGGGGATGGGTTGCGATAGTCGCGACCCTTTCCCCCTTTTTTGTTTTGGTGCGACTTCGTTCTGGTGCGACGCGGGGCGCATCGCCACCCAGGGGAATCACGTCGTTCTGGCCGTTCCACAGCGCTGCCGGCAACGTCTGGGCTTCGCCCGCCACCCGCATTAACCCCGCTTCGGCTTCGGCAGCCGCCCACCGCGACCACGCCCTCTGCGACGTTTCGATCCCGAGCTGCCGGCGCGGCGCGCGTCGACGTCGGCGACTTTGCTGCCGATCGACTCGCGCATCCGTTCGATGCGGTCCCGAATGCTGGCAGCCCGCTCGAATTCCAGCCCCTCGGCCGCGGCCATCATCTCGGCCTCGAGTTCGGCTAGGTACTCTTCGGTGATGTATTGGGCCTCGTCGTCCCGGCCGACCGCGGCATTTGCCTGTGCGTGGGCGGCGGCTTCCGCCTCGATGCCGGCGCGAATCGTCTTGCGAATCGTCTCGGGCGTGATGCCGTGCTCTCGGTTGTAGCTCTCTTGCAAGGCCCGCCTCCGCTCGGTCTCGTCGATCGCCCGCTGCATCGACTCGGTCACCGCGTCGGCATAGAGCAGCACCTTGGCGTTGACGTTGCGGGCCGCGCGTCCGATGGTCTGCATGAGCGATGTCTCGCTGCGCAAAAAGCCTTCCTTGTCAGCGTCGAGAATGGCCACCATCGACACTTCCGGCAGGTCGAGCCCCTCGCGCAGCAGGTTCACACCGACCAGCGCTTCGAACCGGCCCTCGCGCAACTCGCGCAGTAGCTCGACCCGCTCGAAGGCGTCGAGCTCGCTGTGCAGCCATTTGCAGCGGACGCCTTTCTCCGACAAGTACGACGAAAGATCCTCGGCCAGCCGTTTCGTCAACGTGGTCACCAGCACGCGCTCGCCGACCGCCGCGCGACTGCGAATCTGCTCCAGCAAGTGCGGCACTTGCGTTCGCGCCGGGCTCACTTCAATCACCGGATCCAATAGCCCGGTTGGGCGAATCACTTGCTCGACAAACTCCCCGCCGGTTTTTTCCAACTCGTACGGGCCCGGCGTCGCCGAAACGTAAATCACCTGGTTGATCTTCTGCTCCCACTCGTCGAACTTCAGCGGGCGATTGTCCAGCGCGCTGGGCAATCGAAATCCGTGCTCGACCAGCGTGCTCTTGCGGCTGAAGTCGCCGGCAAACATCCCCCGCACCTGCGGCACCGTCGCGTGCGATTCGTCAACGAATAGCAGGTAGTCCGGCGGAAAGAAGTTGAACAGCGTCTGCGGCGTCGCGCCGGGCGGGCGACCCGACAGCGGACGACTGTAGTTCTCGATGCCCGGACAAAACCCAACTTCCTTCATCATCTCGATGTCAAAGCGGGTGCGCGCGTTGAGCCGCTGGGCTTCGAGCAGCTTGCCCGCGTTCTTGAGCTGCTCGAGCCTCTCGTCCAACTCTTGCTTGATCGAGTCGATCGCCGCGGCGATCCGCTCCTCGGGCATCACAAAGTGCTTGGCCGGATAGATGAACAGCTCCTGCTCTTGCTGAATCACTTCGCCACTGGTCGGATTGATGATCGACAACTGCTCCACTTCATCGCCCCAAAACTCGACGCGCAGCGCGAATTCCTCGTAACTGGGCCAGATTTCGACGCAATCGCCGCGTACGCGAAACTTGGAGCGGGCAAACTCGACGTCGTTCCGTTCGTACTGCACGTCGACCAACTTCGACAACATGTGGTCGCGATCGACCGTCATTCCGCGGCGCAGGTTGATCATCATCGCCTTGTAATCTTCCGGCGAACCCAAGCCGTAGATCGAAGAGACGCTGGCCACGATGATCACGTCGCGGCGGCTGACCAGCGCGCTGGTGGTGGCCAGCCGCAGCCGGTCGATCTCCTGATTGATCGAGGCGTCTTTTTCAATGTAGATGTCGCGCTGCGGAATGTACGCTTCCGGCTGGTAGTAGTCGTAGTAGCTGACGAAGTAATGCACCGCGTTGTGCGGGAAGAACTCTTTGAACTCCGCATAGAGCTGAGCCGCGAGCGTCTTGTTGTGCGAAAGCACCAGCGTCGGACGCTGCATCGCCTGGATCACGTTGGCCATCGTGAACGTCTTGCCGGAGCCAGTAACGCCCATTAGGACCTGGTCGCGGCGACTCTCGCGCAATCCGTCGACCAGCGTGGCAATGGCTTGCGGCTGATCACCAGCCGGCTCGAACGAACTGACAAGTTGAAACGACACGGTGGTGCTTTCTGGGCAGGTGAAAGGAAGTGTGACGCGACGCCGCTAACACCTGCTTGGCGGCGCATGCCATTCAGAAGAATACGCGATGCGCGTCCGCGCGGCCACCGCCCGCCGTGCTACGGTCCTCCGCCAGCCACGTTGCCGGCGGCCGGAATGGGCCGCAGGTAGGGCCGGATGCGCTGAAGGGTCTTCGGGCCGATTCCCCGAACTCGGCGCAACTGCTCGGCGTCGGCGAAATCTCCCTCCGCTTGGCGCGACTCGACGATCCGCCGAGCCAATGTCTCGCCGATGCCCGGCAACAGCGAGAATTCGGGCCAGTCGGCCTGGTTGATGTCGACACGAAACTCGGCCGGTTGCGCCGGCGCACGGTCGATCTCGATCAGCCGACCGGTAGCGCCGCCGTTTGCCAGCCACCAGGTCGCGATGCTGACCAGCGCGAACAGGCAAAGCGCGCCCACGGCCGCCTGGTCCATCCGCCGCAACAGCGGACGCGACGCATCACGCTCAGGTTGAGAATCACGATCGCTCACGTGTTCGTTCACACTTGGCGCTAGTCGACCGGCCGCGACATGCGGGCCCTGTTCGTGCGAGTTCGGCACCTGCTATTATGAATCAATGCAATCGAACGCGACACGCCCGAAGCAGCGCTTGTGAGCAAAGAATTTCAACAGATCGAGTGGGACGAACGGCTCGAAGAAGACTGCCGGCAGATCGTGCGTCTGGCGATACGCGAGGATCTGAGCCGCACGTTCGACTGGACGACGCTGGCGCTGGTGCCAAGCGGCGTTTCGGCCGAAGCGGCGATCGTCGCCCGCCAGCCGGGCACCGTGGCGGGAATGCGCGCGATCGAATTGGCGTTGTCCGAAATGGACGTTACGGTCCGGCTTGGCGAAGCCGCGGCCGACGGCAGCCGCGCGTCGGCCGGCCAAATTCTGGGCGTGCTGTTCGGATCGGCCCGAAGCCTGCTCACGGCCGAACGGATTTTGCTCAACCTGCTAGGGAGACTGTCGGGCATCGCCACGCTCACGCGCGCCTATGTTGACGCGGTGTCCGGCACGCATGCCCGAATCTACGATACCCGCAAGACGACGCCCGGCTGGCGACGCTTGGAAAAGTATGCCGTGCGCTGCGGCGGCGGACACAACCATCGGCTGGGACTCTACGACGCCATCCTGATCAAGGACAACCACCTGGCGTTCGACGCAAGCCACACCGGTACCGCAGCGCCTTCGACCGCCGAAGCCGTGCGGCGGGCGCGCGAGTTCGTTCGTTCGATGGCCGATTCTGGCTCACCGGGCGACATGATTGTCGAGGTCGAAGTCGACACCATTGAGCAGCTCGATCAGGTCTTGCCCGCCGGGCCGGACATCGTGCTCTTGGACAATATGACGCACGACGAACTGCGCCGCGCCGTGGCACGACGCGATGCGCAAGCACGTCAGGTCGAGCTGGAAGCCTCCGGCGGTGTGAACCTGGACACGGTCTCGGCAATCGCGGCCACGGGCGTCGATCGGATCAGCGTTGGAGCGTTGACGCACTCGGCAGCGGCCCTCGACGTGGCGCTCGACTGGCGCCCGGCGCGCCGTTAGCCCGCGGCGCCACTGGCCAATCGAAGCACCACAGGGTGCATAATCGCTACGACCCTGCCGTGACGATCTCCCGCGACGACCAGTCGTGCCAGGATGAAGCTCCGCGGTCGGCGCAATCGAATTGACGTGCAGCCCGTGCGGCCTACGGTTTGTTAGCGCAGCGTGCCCGTGCCGGTGGGATGCACGTGCGCGACGAACGGCAGGCGCAACCGCAGATTGCGGGGCGCACTGACGTGGGCAGACGCCTGCTGCTCCCCGCGCGCGACGCGCCCACCCGACTGCCCCACGCCAGACCGTCCCGCCGCTTGCCCTGCGCGGTTTTTCACACCTTCAATGCCCCTGGGATATGCGTGCCGCCATGCCCGCCAAACGCCGCACATTGCGCCGCGCTTTCACGCTGATCGAAGCCATGGTCTCTTCGGCGATCACGGTGGTCGCCGGCAGCGCGGTTCTGTTGGGGATTGCCAGTTCGATCAAAACGACCGACGACGTGCTCGCCCGAACACAAGCGGGCGGCATCGCCGCCATCTTGATGGACGAAATCGCAGGCCAGATGTACTGCTCCGATCCCCAAAATCCGTATCAATATCCGCTGGGCGCGTTCGGCGGCGATCGCGATGACTACGACGACATCGACGACTATGAAGGCTACTCGTCGCAGCCGCCGCACGACCGGTACGGTTTTCCGCTCGGCACCGAGGACGGGGAGGGGGGCCAACGCGATCCGAACTTTCGCGTCCCCGCGAACCAGTTTGCGAGTTGGGAGCAAACTGTTTCGGTTTACTACGTCGACGCGGCCGATCCCTCGCAACCGTTGCCGGCCGGTTGGACCAGCGGCTATCGGGCCGTCGAGATCCATGTCAACTACAAGGACGCCTCGCAGGCCACCCGACCGCTGGCCGAGTTCAGGCGCGTGTTTTGCTATGTGCCGATTCAATAACCCGCCCAGCCGCCGTACTACGCGCCGGGCGGTCACGTTGGTCGAGATGCTGCTGGCCATGGCCGTCCTGGCCATGATGACCGTTGCGCTGGGCGCGCTGACCCAGGCAGTGCGCGTCTCGTCCGATTTGACGCACGGCACGTCGACTGCCACGCAACACGCGCGTGTCACGCTGCATCGAATCGAAACCGCCATCACCAACGCCTTTGCCAACGAAGCGTTTCCCGGCGCCTTCGTCGTCGCCGACACGATTGGCACCTACGACTATCCCGACACGCTTATTGTCTGGCGCCCCGGCTCCGACCCGCAAAACCCCGACGGGCTGCCGCGGTTCGACGAGATCGTCGTGTTTTGCACGAACCCCAACGCCCCCAATGAACTGCTCGAAATCACCGCGCCGGGCGATTCGCGCACGGTTCCGGAGATCTCGAACGTGGCTGCGTGGAACTCGGAGTTGGCAACGCTCAAGACGGGACCAGCTAGCCAGAAGGCGCTGCTGACCGACCTGGTGCGAACAGCCGCGCCGAGCGGCAATCTGGCCACGTCGCGCGGCGCCGTTCGCTTCGCTGTGAGTCTGTGCCCGAGCGACCAGGACTGGGCCGACTACCGAGCCGGCAACATCGCGTTTGCTGACGTGCCCTGGGCCCAGACGGTTTACGGACGCGAGAGCGGACTGCGGCAAACGCGCGTCGCCACGGAGCTACAGCTTGTGGCGCGGCAAGGCAACACGTCCCTTGCCACGACGATTCCATTCTTCGGCTCGGCGGCCTTGTATTGGGAGCTGCGACCATGATCGCTGTGGTGCGAACAACTCGAATTCGCCCGTGCCTCCGACCGAGGCCCGGCGCCGCTGTACTCGTCGTGCTGGCGCTGGTTTCGGTAGCGCTGGCGATGTCGTACGCCGTTCTGCGCTCACAAACCGTGGGCATGCAATTGCAAGCCAACAATAGTCGCGGCAGCCATGCCCGCCACGCCGCCTTGGCCGGGTTGAGCGTGGGCATGCGAAAGATGCGACTAGATAGTTGGGCCGGGACCGGCTCGACAATCAACGCCTCGATCAGCAACACGGATTCGTACAGCGTGACATTTGTGCCCGGCGACACGGCGCTCGTGCCAGCCGACCCAGACTACGAATTAATCCCTTATCGCGTCACGATCGTGTCCACCGGCACGTCGGTCGACCCTTCGCAACCAACCGTGTTCTCGACCCACCAGGCCCAGGCCGTGATGCAGTTGGTTCCGCGCCAATTGGGTCCCGAGCCATCCAACTGGTCGACAATGCTCGACTTTACGCTGTATCAGCGCGAGGCGGATAAGGTTGAACTGGCACTGCCGGTGCATATCGAAGGCCCGGTCCGGCTGCAAGGCGAAGTCGATGTTCATTCAGCCTATTCCTGGAGTAGTTCGCCCCGGTCGCGCTACTTTTCGGATCTGAACGCCATGCGCAATGGCGGCAACGAGGTGCAGCGAATATCGGCGGACGACGACGAGGGGTATTTCACGGTCACGTTCGACGGTGAAACGACAGGCAACATCAGCGCAGATGCATCATCGTGGACCGTTCGCAATGCTTTGGAGAATCTGTCAACAATCGGAGACGACAATGTTGCCGTGAGCAAGTCGGGAGATTCCTGGACTGTTACGTTTAAGGGCGATTTGGCCGCGACCGACGTATCGACGTTAGTCGTTGACGACACGTCCGCCGAGGGCGACGTTACCGTCACAACGATCACCCAAGGCGCCCCCGGCACGCCAGACTATCGGCCGTTCACTGGGCCGCTCTACATTCCCACCATAAACTCCAGCGTGGAAAGCCTGACGCTGCTGGCCATCAACTCGGGAATCACGGTTATTGTCATCCCCGAAACCAGCACGCCCGCGCCCGCGTTATCCTCTAATTTGACCTACCGTTTGTACCCGGGCGGACCGCAATACAACGTCGCGACGTTACCGAGTGACGTGTCCAATACGACGCTCGCGGCCGACCCGGCGACCAATCCGTTGGGGCTGTACTACAACGCCGGCAACGTCGACGTGCACGACAATGTGAGCATCGTCGGCACAATTATCGTTGGAAACACGCTGGACATCCACGGCACGAACGTGTCGATCGTTCCTCATGCGATGCGGCCGTTGGACGGCTCGTCTGCGGCCTTGCAGTTGCCCAGCGTTGTGACGCTGAACGAGCTGCACGTGCACAACGGAGCTGCAGCCACCATCAACGGCACGCTGGTCGTTGGAAAGAAGCTTCTCGTCAAAAAGGGCACCGAATCGACGTCACTGGTAGTGACCGGCAATATGATTGTGGGCGAAAACATCAGCGTCGAGAGTCGCGACGAGTGGGAATCGATTGGCAACAGTCTCTGGCAGAGCACGTATTCTTCGTTCCAGGGGCAGTTGCAGCAACCGAATGCGACGGCTCATTTTCCGGTGTGGGTGGCGTCGCAACTGGGCCGAAACTATGTACCGGCGATCACGATTCGCCCCGACACCGCCGCGCCCGACGTACACTGGCCGGACACGGCTAATCCGATCTACCAGGTAAAGTCCGGCGATTCCGGGCTGCACTGGGACCTCGTGCGATGGACCAACCGACTGTAACTCTGTTCTGGAGAATGTGTTATGAACCGCAACGGAAGACTCCGCTGGACGCTGCTCTTGGCCGCCAATGCGGCACTTTGGTGCGTGCTAAGCTTGCAACAGAGCCACGGTGCGAACAACCAGCTCAATGCCAACAATCGTCTCAACGCGAACGACGCCGCGATCGCCGCCCAGCAACGCGCGGAGATCATTACCCAACTGCAGGAAATCAAAACGGGCATCAACATTCTGGTGCAGTATCGCCGCAACGAGGCGCTGCCGTCTGCCTTTCCGCTGCAGAAATAGCCACGCCATGTCCGCCACTCCCCGACGACCGAACCATGCGTTCACGCTGCTGGAAGTTCTGATCGTTGTGGCGATTCTCGGCGTTCTGGCGGGGATCATCGTCCCGAGTTCGAATCCCGACACCTATGCCCGCCTTGAAGCGATGGCCGGGATCCTCGGCCGCAACATCGAGTATGCGCGCAACTTGGCGGTCACAAACTCGGACAATTACAAGATCACGTTCGACGTGCCGGGCAATCAATGGATCCTAACGCATTGCGGCTCGAATGCCGCGCTCGATGACTTGCCCATCACACCGTTTCACCTGGCCAGCGATCCGCCCGACCAGCAGATCGTCTTGCTTGATGAGATGTCACACGTCGCCGAGACCGTGCGGTTGCACGCGATTTGGGAGCTAACCACGCCGCCGGAAACAGTCGACGCCATCGAGTTCCACTCGCTCGGCGAAACGATGCGCACCGTGCCAACGTTGATCTGGCTAGCCTCCGGCACCGGAACGGGCACGCGTTACATCTCGGTGCGCGTCAGCCCGATCACCGGCGTGTATTGGATCGAGGGCTATCGGGCCACCGAACCAACAACCGCAACCTATTAGCACGTCCCTCTTAGAACAGACAAGTCCCTGGCGAGAACCGCAACATGGTTCGTATGTTCGGCAAACATGCACACGGCCCGATTGGAATCGAGTTCACGGGTCGTGCCGTGCAGATGATTCAATTCACGGCGGATCAGTCGCGCGTGATTGACTCGGTGCGCTGGGACCTGCCGCCCATACCGTCCGGCACAACGGATGATTCGCCCAACCACGCGCTCCACGAGGCGATCCAACAAGCCTGCCAGGGGCGAAAGTTCCGCGGGCGGCAAGTCGTCGCTTGCTTGACCGCGAAGGAGCTCTTCGTCCAGAACGTCCGCGTCGCGAAAGGACCGGCCACGGAGTTGGAGGATCTGGTCCGCCAGGAGGCGGCATCGCGCTTGCCGTTTCCGGCCGACGAGGCCGACGTGCGATTCGTCTTGGCCGGCGAAGTGCGCCAGGGTGACCAACTTCGACGCGAGATTATCCTGATGGCCTGTCATCGTCCGGTTGTCGACCAGTTATTGCAGATGATCGACGCGCTGGGTTTTCGGGCCGTCGGGATCGACGTCGAGCCGGCGGCCATCCTCCGGGCCTATAGTCGACAGTTTCGCCGAGACGACGATTTGCAGCGTCGCGTGATGTTCGTGCGGATGGGTACCTTCAACACGGTCGTGGTCATTGCCCGCGGCACCGATGTCTTCTTCGCCAAATACATCAACATCGGCGGGCACCAGATGGACAGCGCGGTGGCCGAACATCTGAACATCTCGCACGACGAAGCAACCACACTGCGGTGGACCAACGGCGATCGTCGTGCCGATCAGCAAGATCCGGAAATCGCCGCGAGCATTGCCGAAGCGACACGCGGCGTCATCGAACGCTTGATCAGCGAGCTGTCGATGTGCGTTCGCTATCACAGCGTGACTTTCCGCGGCCAGAAGATCGACCGGGTCGTGGTCGGCGGTCCGGACGCCAACCAGGAACTGGCGAATACGCTGGCAACGCGACTGGAAATCAACTGCGATTTAGGCGATCCACTACGCAGCTTCGAAGCACCGCTACCGGCCCGTCGATCGCGCTGGGACGTAACGGCGGGGCTGGCCCTGCACGACGGGGGTCGATAAGGAATCCGGCACGTGGCTACCGAACTGAAAACACTCGTCGAGCTCGATTTTCTACCGGCTTCGTACTGCCGGCGGAGAATGCTGCGCCGTGCTTACGCTTGGCGTTTTGTTGCGGCGCTCGGCATGTGCGGTTTTCTCGGCGCTACGAGCCTCTGGCTGAACAAACATCATGAGGGTGTTCTGGCCAAGTTGGCTGCCGTCGAATCCCAGTTTGCCGACGCGGCCGAGAAAGAAGCCCGACTGGCCGAAGTCACCGGGGAGCTGCAGGCAGAACTCAAGACGGCCGAGCTGTTGACCTATCTGCGGCACCGATGGCCTCGGTCACGAATTGTCGATGCAATTCTCGAACCGCTGCCGGAAAACGTCATCCTGACCGAACTGAAGATCGGACACGAACCAATCCAGGCTGCGGAAACGTCGACGATCACGCTGCTCGAAACCGAGTCCGAACCAGTCGATCGACCGTCGCGCCGCTCGGCGGATCTCAAGCGACTCCTGCAGGAAAGTTCCCGCCAGCAGCACTTCGTGATGTTGACGGGCCAATCGACTGACGCAGCCACGTTGCACGAGTACCTGGCACGTCTGGGAACGAATCCGTTGTTCTCGAGTGTCGACTTGGGGCTGCTCGAGAACGCGCCCAACGCCAGCGGCGCCAGCGGCGCGATGACGCCAACGCGGTTCACCGCCCGTGCCAAGGTCTGCCCTGGCCACGGCCAAATCATCAGCGCCCCGCAGTCAACGGAGCCGCTGGCACAGCGAGGAGAATAGCCGTGCGAAAAGCTCCGCTCATCGAAATGGATCGTGGCACGTGGGGTGCCATCGCGCTGGTGACAGCAACCGCGGTGGTCTACCTGACGTTCTGGTTCGTGCCGCAAATGCGCGCCATCGCCAACTCGCACGCCGAATTGGAATCGAAGCTCGAGTACGTCATGGGTGCCCACAAGTCGGCGCTGGCCGCGGATCGGGTCGAGCAGGAACTGCGCGAGGTGCGCGCGTACATCGAACAACACGACGACCAGTTGCTTGCGGAAGACGGAATGCCGTCGCTGTTTCGGCAAGTCAGCCACATGTGCAAGTCGCACGAAGTGATGACCACCCGCTTCGAGCCGCTGGCGCCGGTGTCCTACCACAGTCTGGAACGGGCCTCGCTGAGCCTCGGCGTTCGAGGGCCGTTTCAGTCCGTCCAGCGCGTGCTTCACGAGCTGGAGTCGCTCCCAGAGAGGGTTTGGGTCGACAGCATCAAGATGAGCCGCACGCAAGAAGCTGGGGACTCTGTGCAATGTGAGCTGCGTTTGGTTGTCTTTGTCGATAATCCGGAAAATACCGATTAGTTGAACTGGTCCAACGTCCGATAGTAGAAGAGCCGGTTCGCAACCGGACGACTGCGCTAGCACCAGGACGAACCCATGTCGCTGTCCCAACGACTCATCCGCGAAATCAAGGCCAGCCCTGCCAAGGCGGGCGGACTGGGCGTGTTGCTGCTCGTGGCTGGGTACTTTTGGCTGCCAGTGATCATGGGGTTGTTTGTCGGTGTGCAGCCCACTCCGGCCGCACCGCTGACAAGTGCCAGCCCTTTGCCCGCTAGCAGTCCGTTATCGGAGTTGGCCGAGTCGCAGCCTCCACCGGCCGGGTCCACGGCATTCGATTGGCGCAAGCTGGCCGAGATGATGGAAGGCGATCCAATGACCAAACCGGTCGACAACTCGGAAAGTCGGCGCGATCCGTTTGCTGGCGAAGAGATTTTGGCAGCCGAACAAGAAGCCGAAGCCACACCAACCTTGCCGCCCGTCCTCACCAAGCCAGTGACTCCCGAAGAGGCCGGTTTGGTGCTCAAGACGACGATGTTGGGCTCCGGCCGGCGCATTGCCGACATCGGCGGCCGGTCCTACACCGTCGGCGATCCTGTCCCTGCGCCCGACGCTGGCAGCGACGTCGTGTTTCAAGTCGTTGAGATTCACCACCGCCGCGTGGTGTTGGAACGGGGCGACCAACAGTTCGAATTGCGCATCCGGCGCCCGCTGGTCGACGCGGCCCACGAAGCGCTCACGGGGCGCACCGAGCCGGCCACAAGCAACCAAAGCCAGCGGGCAGCCGTACGCGGTAACGATACGCAACCTGCCCCGCCTCAACATGCCCCGGGCACGAGGCCCGAGGCCCTAATGACCAATTAGCCGTTAGCGGAAGGCCGAACAGGCCAATTCGCCGCCCGACTCCCAACGGCGACGGACACACCGATCACGGACGATCATGAACAGCATCTTCAAGCTTTTCGCATTGGCCCTGTTTATTGCCGGTGGCATCGGGATTGCCATTGGCCTGGCCACGTCGATTCCGCGGGCCGACCCGTCTGTCGCGATCGACGCGTCGCCTACGCCAGATGCGGCGACGGCTGCGACGGCTGCCGACGCGGATCCAACCCCGCAGGCTGAAACGCCGTCACAGACTGCGCACCAACCGCCGCACCCCGAGTATGCCGACGAATTTGTGCCGCAAGCAACCGCCGAAACCGAACCAAGCGTTCCCTCGGATCGACCCGCGGACAACACCCGTCTGGCACAAAATGACAAGGTGCCGCCGATTCCCGGACTGGGCGACATCGGCAAAGCGCTGTACAAGGAGGTGCTCGAACAGCAGGCAGTCCAAGATAAGCTGCGACAGCAGGCCCAACAGCAGCAACTGCCGGGCATTGGCGGAACGCCATTCGACCCCAGCAGCCTCTTGCCCCCAACGGGCGTGGATCCGAACGCGGCCGGCACGGGCACTGCGACGCAGCAACAAACCGCGGCTCCGCCGACGACCGACTTTACGGTCAAGAAAGTGCCGGGCGAGGGCGATGATCGGCTGACCGTCCATATTCAGAACAAAGACCTTCGCGAGGTGCTTGACTTTCTCGGCGAGCACAGCGACCTGAGCA
Organism: uncultured Planctomycetaceae bacterium; assembly: GCA_937952415.1. Taxonomy (GTDB): domain Bacteria; phylum Planctomycetota; class Planctomycetia; order Pirellulales; family PALSA-1355; genus CALFYT01. Next base: position 66,736 of record CALFYT010000119.1, read on the forward strand.
TCTTGGCCGCGCCGGACGTGCAGGGACTGGTTTCCGTTTCGCTCACCGACGTGACGATCGAACAGGCGTTGGCCGCCATCCTCAAGTCGACCGGGTACGTTTCGCGCCGCGAAGGTAAGTTCGTCTACGTCGGCACGCCCCAAGACATCCAACAGATGCTTCAATCCGTCGATCGCATCGAAACACGGGTCTACCGGCCAAACTATGTGAAGGCCGCGGATCTAGAGCCGCTGATCACGCCGCTGCTTTCGCTGTCGGGAAGTGCCAGCGCTGGCTCGTCGGTCGTGGCCGTATCGCCACCGGCGGAACAGGGCATCGAGCCCGACGGTGGCCAGGCGGGCGGCGATTCCTTCGCCGAGGGCGAAGTGCTCGTCGTGCGTGACTACACGACCATCCTCGACGAGATCGATCAGGTCATCGCCGAAATCGACAAGCGTCCGATGCAGGTCGCCATCGAAGCCATGTTGCTCAGCGTGGAGTTGAACGACAGCAACACGTTCGGCGTCGACTGGCAGTTTCTGCGGGACAACGACCACATTAAGTTCGCCACCGGTTCGCCGCCGGCCAGCCTGGGCGAGATCAAGTTCACCCAAGGCGGGCTCAAATTCGGATTCCTCGATAGCTCGCTCGGCGTATTCGTCAACGCGCTGCAAACGATCGGCGACACCAACGTCATCGCCAGTCCACGCTTGATGTGCCTCAACAAACAAAAGGCCGAAATCCTGATCGGCCAGCAGTTGGGCTACGTTACCAAAACGCTCACACAAACGACCACGGCGCAAACCGTCGAGTTTCTTGAAGTCGGAACGCAACTGCGATTGCGGCCGTTTATCTCGACCGACGGCCTAATCCGGATGGAAGTCCATCCCGAACTGTCGACCGGCAGCGTCGAAGTGAAGGAAGGTTTCACGCTGCCCAACAAGCAGACCACGCAGGTCACCACCAACATCATGGTCCGCGACGGCTGCACGGTCGTGATCGGCGGCCTGATGCAGGAAAATCTGACCAACACGGGCAGTGAAGTGCCGCTGCTGGGCAGCACGCCGGGCGTGGGATTCCTGTTTCGCACGCGAACCGGAACCCAAAAGCGTAATGAGATCATCGTGCTCATTACGCCACACATCGTCTACGAACCAGAGAGCTGTATCGAGGGCGACCAGGCCGCCGCCGATTTTCATCGACACCAGGCCGTCTACAAAGACGAGTTCGTGCCGCTCAATTCGCGTCACGTCGGCCGCAAGTTCTTCCGGCTCGCGCAGCGTGCCTGGGCCAACAACGACAAGCGCGCCGCCCTGCGTTTCATCAACGTCGCCGTTCACTTCGACCCGCAAAGCCGTGCGGCCATCGATTTGCGAGCCGACATCCTGGCCAACAATCAGTTCGGCCGCCAGTCGGGTATCGTCCCGCTGCCTGTCGGTTCGCCCGAAACCGCGCTCGAGGGCGAGTCCGTGGCTCCCTGGCTGCTGGACGGACTGGAAGGGGGCGGGTTCGAGGGCTACGTACCGCCCCATCCGCGCGATCCGGGCGCGCCGGCCAGCGTGATCCGCATTGAACCAGGATCGGAGTTCCGGTAATGCGACGCGCCAGGCCATCGCTATTGCTGCTTGCGGCTGCCGTGCTGGGCGCCACTTCCGGCTGCGCCGGCGTCGGTCGACTAACTTCCACGACCAACGGCATCGACTCCGAACAGCAGCAACGAGCAACCGAAACCATCGCAGACTTCGAAGAGAAACGCGAGCACGCGGAATTAATGGCTGCACAAGCGCGTTGGCGTGAGGGCAATCTGGCCGCCTGTCGCCAGGGCCTTGACGAGCTGCTCTCGCGCGATCCCACGCACATGGAAGCCCGCGCCTTGCTGATCCAGGTGCTGCTTTCCGAAGAAAAATACGACGTGGCCCGCGGCTACCTCGAACAGGTCTTGGCCGCTCGACCCGCTGATGCCTGGGCCAACCACACGATGGGCCTGGTCCTTCAAATGCAAGGCAGTGACGCGGAGGCGCTCACCTACTTCCGCCGGGCCGCTGAACTGCAACCCGACAATCAGGAGTTCGCGCTGAGCCGTCGGGCGTTGGAATTGGCGTGCGCAGCGTCGCACGATGCGTGTCGCGTCGGCGACCACGACAAAGCGGGCGGGTCCGCTATTTGCCGATCGGGCACGCAATGCGGCACGGATGCGTGCACCGATTGCAGTCCGGGCAAGCAGTGCGCTGTCGAAACGTGCGGCGAATGCGGTCCGCACAAGCCGGGCTCCGCCGAAACGGCTGCCGCTGGCGACGCCGCATCTCCGGCGACGTCCGAAGCCAACCGGGCCCTTACCGACGCCGAAGAAGCGCTCAAGACAGACAACGTACAAGACGCACGCGACCTGCTGACCCGAGCCGTCTCGCTCGGCGACGCCTCGCCGCGCATCGCGATCCGCGCGGCCGTCGTGGCGTTACGACAGCGCCATCCGGAACTAGCGGTATTTGTGTTACAACCCCTCGCCGAGCGCTATCGCGATTCGGCCGCCCTGCACCGCACACTCGGCACGGCGTACTACCGCCAAGGGGACTACCAAGGGGCACTAAGTGCTTTTGAGCAAGCACTTTCTTTGGACAACTCCAACGGCCTGTCCTACCTTTTGATGGGGTGTACGTTGGAGAAAATGGGGCAAGCGGATCAGGCCAGATCGCATTTCGAGCAGGCCGGCCGCCTCGATCCTCGTCTCCGCGTGCAGCGGTAGCGCGTACGGCCGAATCGCTCCGGCAATCCGCTTCGCGCAAGCCGTCTACCCACTCGGCATTCGCCGCAAGCGCCACGCCATCGATGGGCGCGCTCTTGCGGCGTGCAATGCGCCGTGGTGCGGCCGGTCCCTTTGCGAATTGCCAGATCAAACACCCACAACCAAACCATGATCGGATTTCATCTACCACTGGTCTTGTCTTGCGTCGCGCTGGCCGCATCACTGGCGTTGGCGGCGGATCGTATTGTCGGCCCGTCGATCCACCTGGGGTCGGCACTGGTGTGTTGGGGCCTGCTGGCAGTCGGCGCGGGGCTGCCCGTCGCAATGATGGGATGGTTCGTGCGCCGGGCGCGGGCTGCACACGAAGCCGCGTTGCGCGGGCTCGACGTTTTGGCCCAAGGCGACGTCCGAAGTCTGGCCGACGGCAAGTACGATGCAACCTTCAGCGCTCCGCCCATGGACGTGCACAGCGCTGACCGATTGAACCACCTCCGCCAAAGACTGGCCGACATCGGGCAACGCCTTCAAGACCTCGAACAACAGCGGGCCGCCAGCGAGAGCCGACTTCGCCGACTGACCGCCAAAGCCGAGCGGACGGAATCGGTCCTTCGCGGATTTTCCGACCCGGTGGTCGCGATCGACAAATTTGGCGAATTGATTCTGGCAAACCAAAGCGCCGAGGAGTTGTTCGAGTTCGACGCTGCGTCCACCGAAGACCGGGTACTGGCAAACCTGGTCCACTGCGAGAAGCTTGTTGAGCTGCTGAGCGACACCCGCAAGCGCAAAGTGCCAAGCCAGCGCAGTTGCGATATTGCAATTGCGACCGACGACGGCTCCGAACATTGGTATCGGGCCACCGCTCGAGGCATCACGGCCGACGGCGAAGCCGCGGAAGCCGATGGGTCCTCAGAAGGGGCCGTCGCCGTGCTCCACGACATTAGTTCACAGAAAGCGCTACAAAAACGCAACGCCGAATTCGTCTCGTCGGTCAGCCATGAAATGAAGACGCCCCTGGCGGGCATTAAGGCCTATGTCGAACTGCTGGTCGACGGCGACGCCGAAGACGTAGCCACGCAGGAACAGTTCTACGAAATCATCAATGCGCAGGCCGACCGCCTGCAGCGGCTGGTCGACAACATGCTCAATTTGGCTCGGATCGAAGCCGGCGTGGTCGAGGTGCGGAAAGAGAGCCGGTCGCTGAACGAGCTGCTTGAAGAAGCGCTGACCGTCGTGGGACCGGCAGCCGAGGCCAAGTCCATCACGCTCAAGCGCGACTTGAGCCCGCTCTACCTGGGCGTCTATGCCGATCACGACATGGCGCTGCAGGCCGTGATCAACCTGCTCTCGAACGCCATCAAGTACACGCCGGGCGAAGGCCGCGTTACGCTCCGCAGCCGGCTTGAAGACAACATGGCTCGCTTCGACGTCGAGGACACCGGCGTCGGACTTGCCGAGGAAGACCGGCTCCGCGTGTTCGACAAGTTCTATCGAGTTCACAAGGACAAGGACATGGCGGCTGGTACCGGCCTGGGATTGCCGCTGGTCAAGCACATTGTCGAGGACGTGCATGGTGGACGCATCGACGTCCAAAGCACGCCGGGCGAAGGAAGTATTTTCACCGTATTGCTGCCGGTCGCCGCGACCCTGACCTGAGAAACAGCTCACACCCTGATAACCAGGGATTTCACAACGGAGGAACGGTTCGATGCCTAGAAACGTACTCTTGTGCGACGATGAGATTCACATTCTACGCGCCGCGGAAATCAAGATCCGCCGCTCAGGCTACGAAGTGCGCATTGCCCACGATGGGCAAGAAGCTTGGGAACTGATCCAGCAAGAGTGCCCCGACATACTGGTGACCGACCTGCAGATGGCGCGGTGTGACGGGCTGGAGCTGACCGCTCGTATTCGTGGCGACGAGGCCATCAAAGACCTGCCGATCGTAATGCTCACGGCCAAGGGCTTTGAGCTGCCGCGACAAGAACTAATCGAAAAGTGGAACATCGTCGATATTTTGGCCAAACCGTTCAGCCCGCGCGAATTGGTGAGCCTGATCACGAAGACACTCGAAGCCGCACCGGCCGTCGCGCGGTAGGAGAGACCCAGGCTTATGTCGAATCTGCCCACCGAACTGTTCGGCGACGTGCTGGTGATCCACACGCCGGACGAATTAAGCGACGACCAGATCAACCGTTTCGTGAGGTTCGTCGACGAACGCGAGCAACGGAAAATCGTGCTCGACATGAATCTCACCGAGTTAGTCGACAGTGAAGGCCTGACGGCGATTCTCGACTGTCAGAACAAGGTGCGCGAAAGGCACGGCGACCTGAAGATTGCGTCCACGCACACGATCAATCGCAAGATCCTCGAAATGACTCGACTCGACGAGCAACTCGAGGTGTACGACAGCGTCGTCGACGCCGTCAACAGCTATCACTAGCGATCGGGCCACGCAGATGTCCACTCCCGTTGCCACCCGTCGACGTCTTGGCGAACTGCTCGTCGACCGCGGATATCTGTCGAAAGACGATCTCCAGTCAGCACTGGCGCAGCAAAAGAACCAGCCGGCAGGCCTGAACAAGCTGCTGGGCGAGATCGTGGTCGAGATGTCTCACTGCACCGAGGACCAGGTCGCCGAATGCTTGGCTCTGGAGTACGGCGTTCCGTACGCAAAGCTCGAGCCTCGCCTTGCCGATCCGAAGATCATCGATGTCTTGCCGCGCGAGTACGTTGAAGGCAATCTGGTGCTGCCGCTGTTCTTGGTTCGCGGCGTGCTGACAGTCGCCGTGCCGGAGCCGTCGAACCTGTTCCTGATCGACGAAGTGCGGCAGCTCACGCAGTTGGACGTGCAAATCGTCGCGGCCACCACGAAAGACATCCGCCGGGTCTTGACGACTCTGCCGAACTCGAAGGTGTTCGTGATCGACGACATCATCGAAGATTCGGAGATCCACGACGTCACGCTGATCGAAGACGCGATCGAAGACATCGGTGATCTGGAGGAAGTCGCGGGCCAGTCACCGGTGATCCGGTTGGTCAACTACGTGATCTTCAACGCAGTCAAGGAAGGCGCCAGCGACGTCCACATCGAGCCGTCGGAACACTGTGTCCGCGTGCGATACCGCATCGACGGCCGACTCTACAAGTCACTCGAAGTGCCCGCGCACTTGCTCAACGCCATTTCGAGCCGCATCAAAATCATGGGCGGCATGGACATCAGCGAACGCCGGTTGCCACAAGACGGCCGCATTCACGTCATGCTCGAACGGCGCAAGATCGACCTCCGCGTCAGCACGTTTCCGACGCATCGCGGCGAAAAGACCGTGATTCGCGTACTCGACACGCACAGCGTCAGCCTCGTGCTCGAGGATCTTGGGTTTGCCGAGGACGTGTTGCAGCATTTCCTGCACGACATCAAGGCACCCAATGGCATCGTGTTGGTTACCGGACCGACCGGAAGTGGTAAGTCGACCACGCTCTACGCGGCGCTGAATAGCATCAGCTCGATGGAGAACAACGTCTGCACGGTCGAAGACCCCATCGAATACCATTTGCCGCTGATCAACCAATTTCAGGTGCAAGAGAAGGTCGGGCTCACATTCTCGAAGGCACTCCGCACGCTGCTGCGTCAAGACCCCGACGTGATCATGGTCGGCGAGGTGCGCGACGAAGAGACCGCGCGGACCGCGATCCAAGCCGCGCTAACGGGCCATCTGGTGTTTAGCACGCTGCACACCAACGACGCCTGCTCGGCAATCACGCGGTTGATCAACATGGGCGTGGAACCGTACTTGATCGGTGCGGCGCTGAACATGGTGTTGGCCCAGCGGCTCGTGCGACGCACGTGTGCCAAGTGTCGCAAACCGTACGAACCGCCTCGCACGCTCCGCAAAGCGCTGGAACGGATGGGCTACCCGATCGACACGTTTCAAAAGGGTGCCGGTTGCCGGCATTGCCGCAACTCCGGTTTCAGCGGCCGGATCGGCATCCACGAACTGCTAACCATCAACGACGAGCTGCGCGACGTGATTGTCCACAACCCGTCGCTCGACGCCATCCGCGCAACCGCCCGGCGCCACGGCATGATCACGTTACGTCAGGACGGGTTCCGTAAGGTGCGCGAAGGCATCACCACGATCGAGGAAGTCCTGCACGTTGCCGGCGACATCGCCGAATCTTCCGACGCTCCATCCTCGCCGTCCTTAACGCCCAATCCATCGTAAGCCGCCGTTGCCATGATGTATCAATACACGGCCCGCGACTCCCGTGGCAGCATGATCAAGGGACAGCTCGAGGCACTGAGTGCCGACGACGCGAACTTCCGGCTGCGCCAAGAAGGGTTTCAGTCAATCAAAGTTATTGAGGACGATGAATCGGTCTCGCTGTTCCCGCGGCGCGTACGACGCAACGAGATCGTCCACTTGACCAGCCAGTTGGCCATCATGGCGCAGACCGGCATCAATCTCTCAGCCGCGCTGAGCGGATTGGTCCAGCAGGAATCGAATCCTACGCTCCGCACGGTGCTGGTCGATCTGAAGGAATCGGTCGAGTCGGGCGACGATTTTTCGACCGCCCTGGCGCGCCATCCAAAGCTGTTCGACAAAACGTTCGTCTCGCTCGTCAAGGCAAGCGAGGCAACTGGCTTGTTGGGTGAAATGCTCGAATCGATCTCGGACTATCTGGCCAAGGAGTCCGAGTCGCGCGCAAAGGTTCGTGCGGCGCTCGCCTATCCGGCCGTGATGATGGTCGTGGCAGTTTCGGTCACGATCTTCCTACTGACCTACGTGCTGCCGAAGTTCACGCCGCTGTTTAACAGTCGCGGCATGAAGCTGCCTGTGCCGACGCAGATGATGATGACAATCTCCGACAGCCTGATCGGCTACTGGTACCTGTGGATCGCCGGAGCGGTCGGCGCGTTCATCAGTTACTTGTATGCCCGGCGCACCGATCCCGGCCGCAAGGTGCTTGATTGGTGCAAGATCAACACCCCGATCCTCGGAACCATGTTTCGCAAGGTGACGATCAGCCGCAGTATTCGCACGCTGGGCACGATGATTTCCAGCGGCGTCCCGGTGCTGGAAGCGATTCAGCTTTCCAGTGAAGTTTCCGGCAACTACTTCTACGAACAACTCTGGCAGCGCGTGCACGACAACGTGGCCGCTGGAGATCAGATCTGTGCATCGCTGGCAAACACCGATCTGTTTCCAGGAGTGCTCGTGCAGATGATCTCGTCCGGCGAAGAAACCGGAAAGCTGGACGAGGTCCTAATGCGCGTCAGCACGTTCTACGACCGTGAAGTCGAGACCTCGCTCAAGACGGTCACCAGCCTCATTGAGCCGGCGATGATCACCGTGATGGGCGTCGTGGTCGGTGGCATCGGCATGGCCCTGATGCTCCCCATCTTCAATCTCAGCCAGGCTGGTTAGTCGCCCGCGATGTGCCGGTCCCACGGCCGGATGGTCCTGTCAGACCGGCTCCGCAGCGTGTGCTTCGCTGCCGATTACTGCCTCCGGCCAGGCGGCTCAGCGGCCCGCCCTTGTCCCTTGGCCGGAATCCGGCCCGCTGGCCGCTTGGTTTGGCCACCTGCCGCCATATCACCTGAAAATTGCTGTATTTTCTTGAACTCCCTATTCCTCCTAATTAACATAGTTAACGGAACTGGAAGAAACGTACACTTCCGCCTAAACTCCGACTCTGGTCGCAGGCGCTCATGAAATTCGGGACAGCACCGGCAACCGCGTTGCCCGGTTCGGTCCACCAGGATTTCTAGCCAGTCGGGGCGTGTTGGGCGCGGCTTTCGGCCACATTGCGACCATCTTGCCCGCCGCTGGGCACGAAACTGAGCAGCCCGCCAACGTTCTATGTGGCGCGTGCTTCAACGTGCCGGCTCGTCCCGCCTGCGAGCTGAGATCCGGCAACCGTCTGTGCATCGCGACGCCCAAGCGATCTGACAACTCGGCATGAATGCCGCACGCGCTCCGCTGGCGGTTCTGTGCCGGGTGCCCGATTGCCCCGCTGCTCCCTTCGCTTTGCTTTGTCTCCCCGCGCTAGCGTGGCTCGCGACAGATGCCGCCGCATGCGCCAGGGTCGCGCGTGACCGCCAACGGTGATATGCCGTCGCGCTGTCCGTCGTGGCCGTGGCACGGCTTCTGAGTGATCGGCGCCAGCGCGCGAAACGCATGCAAGCAGACGCATCTTGGAAAGCACCTTAAGATTCATGCAACCAACGAAACCATCCACACGCTGCGCACGACAGCTTGCCGCTGTCGCCCTGATTTGCCTTGCCGCGAATTCGACGGCGATGGGCGAAACGCTCTCGTACTCGATTGCGATCTGCGAAAGCCTGCCCGTGTTGAAAAATCCCACGAACCAAGCGGTCGCAAACATGGCCGCATGGCAGACGCAACACGCGCTAATGTTGCAGCGGACGATGCCCTACATCGAATTGCGCAACACGTCAGACGATGCCGAGATCGTGCAGTTCGTCATGTCGATCGGCGAACCCTCCAAGAACTTCGACTGGGCCGCGTTGATCGAGGCCTCGCCTGGCCTGTCGTTCTCGCTCGTTTCACCCGATACGCTGGCGGGCAATCTGCGCACCGACGTCATGCGGATCAACTTCACCGGGTTCACGCCCGGCAGTTTCGTGCGCTTTCGGACAGGGCTGAGCCCCGACAGTCCAAATGCCAGCCCCTTGGTCGACTATCGAAGTACGTTCTTCCGGCTCAATGGCAACGACACCAGCAACAACTCGGTACTCGACGTAACCTATTTGGCGTCGGAGACCGAAGTGACCGAGTCGAACGTGCTGCCCAACTTCAACAATCCCAAGCCGACGGCAACGGACCTCCGCTTTCCGACGACCTACCGCATGGATAACGTGATGTCGTTCGCGACCGATTTCTCGGCCGAGTTTACGGTCGACCCACCGCCGACCGACCCGCCCACCGACCCGCCGACCGACCCACCCACAGAACCGCCCGGCCCGATCATTCCGGAGCCGTCAAGCATCGTCCTGTTGGGCCTTGGCTTGATCGGGCTGGCCGGATGGCGGCTGCGCACAACGCGGCGTGCGGCCGATGCCAGCAGGCGGTAAATCGCTAAATAGCGGCTCTGCCGGGTGCAGCCCTCTCGATTCGCAATTGCCACGCTAGCAGCGCGTTGCTGGCGTGCTTCTCACAGATGCCGTGCCGCGTGCTTTCGGCTGCCGGTATACGGCGCGTACGAGTCTCCGGCCCACGGCCTGCTGGCATTGCATGTCAAACTTTGCCGGTTTTTCCGGTTGTAGCGAAAATTCCTGGAATGAGGGTTGTGCGGGTGCCGATATCCAGGCAACGCACGGTAGTTTTGCGCTGCCGGCGACAACCATTCCGCAATGCAAGCAGTGCAGCCCGTCGCCCGGGCATCGCCTGCCGGTTGTTTTCTGGAGACGAGGAAAGACATGAAGACCGTCACCCGAATCAGCTTCCTGCTGATCGCGGCGATCGCCTGGTGTGCGATGTCGCCGGCAAAAGCAACCGCGCAAACGACGGGTCCGCGCTATCAGAATCCGCGGATGGCCGCTCACCCCGACGCCAAAAGTCGGGTCCGCAGTCACACCACGGCTCAAGCGGCGCCCGAAGTGGTCAGCGGGCCGGAAAGTGTCGCGGCTCCGCCGGCAGAAGGCCCGTATTCGTATGAAGGCGACCACGAGATGTGGGACGGCTACGTCGACGGCGGATATTGCGACGACGGTTCGTGCGGAATCGGGCGACGCGGCATCTGGTACTTTAGCGCCGACTACCTGCTGATTCGACCCCGGCTTAGCCAGGGCGTGGCCGAAGTGCGCCGTACGTTGCACACCCAAGAAGGCGCGACCCCGTCGGAAAATACCTCGACGCTTGTCGACGAAAGCCTGGCCTACTGCTTCAACTACACCAGCTCGTTTCGCCTCGCGGTCGGCTATCGCTTGCTGGACTGCGGCGGCGACATTCAGTTCTCTTACTGGCGGTTGACCGGCGACGACCAGATATTCGACGGACCGGCCTCGATCCAGGATCAACAACTAATCATCGCGGGCCAATTGGAAAACAATCCCGGCGAGGGCCAGTTCTTCTCCGCGCACACGGGAATCGCCGCGAACATCTACGACATCGACTTTGCCAAGTGCGTTTCGTTCGGCGGTTCGCAAGATCCGTGCGACTGCAGTAGTTGCCCTAACTGGAGCCTGCGATGGTTGGCCGGTATTCGTGTGGGCGACGTCAGCCGATTCAACAACAACGCGGTGTCCGACCCCAACGGCGACATCACGAGCTTCGGCAACATCGACGCGCGGTTCGTCGGTGCAGGTCCGCGGGTCGGAGTACAAGGCCGACGCTACTTCGGTGCGTGCGACAAGTTTTCGGTCTTTGCCAAGGGAAGCCAGGCTTTATTGGTCGGCGATTATGAAATGAATCGCGCGCTCACAACGCCCAGCACCGGCACTCAGGCTCCCACGTCGATCACCAGCCAGGTCGACTCGTTCTGCCGGATTATCCCGGTCACCGACATCGAACTGGGCGCCACCTGGCAGGTCGCACCGTATGCGTTCTTCTCGGCCGGTTGGCTGTGGCAAGCCTGGTGGGACTTGGGCCAAGCCGAGAACATCTCGGGCACGAACTTCGGCCCGCTCGACTCGGCCAACATCCTCGGCTTCGACGGCCTGTTCTTGCGGGGCGAGCTGCTGTTCTAAGCCGCGCAGCGGCCGGCGCACATCGCCAGCGCGACAGATACTCGCTTGAGACTCCCGCGCGGCCGGCGGCCTGGTGGCCGTCAACCGTTGAGCAAATTGGCTCGACCGCGGCGTGCAGCACGCAGGCGGGCGCGACGGCGGGTTTCGCTGGGCTTCTCGTAGTACTCGCGCCGGCGCATTTCCTTCTTGATGCCGCTTCGCTCTACCAGCTTGCGAAACCGGCGGACCGCTTCCTGAATCGACTCGCGGTCCCGAACGTTCAACTTAACCACGCATGCTCCTTTGGCTTGGCGACTGACGATCCCACGGATCAGTGGATCCGAACCATCCCACGAATCTACACTCTCGAAATAGCACATGTCTAGCCACATTGGGGCGTTTTTCGACGATTGGACCACACCCAAGTGCTGCGGTGAACCAACCGATCTGCGCCGCCTCGCGCCACCGACAGAACCGAACCAGCACGTACCGGCGTCATAACCCGCACCACAAACAGAACCGCTTGCCGCGGTGCGCGTGGCGAAAGCTGGTCAAATTATGCCACGACACCATCGGGCGCGAGCGTTGGCTAACCCGCACCGCTTGCCGCGGTTGCCGGCCCGGACCATCGGCAGGAGCCCGACTCTCGCTGAACCCCGCGGACACGGCCGGCCGATGGCTAAGTTTGCACCTTCGCCGTTCCCACCGCCCGCACGGACGCACCCCGATGACCCAACCCGCCGATCCCAGCGCGCGCATCCGCGACCTGGAAGACCGCCAAGACGAAGCCCTACGTCAACTGGCCGACCTCGAGCGACGGATTGCCGCGGTCCTCAAAGAAGCGGCCCCGCCGAGCGACTCGCCGGCGACTCTGCAAATCGCACCCGGTTCCGAGGCTGCCTGAGCGTCGCTTCGACCCGCCGCCCGGACTCTGCACTGCACGGACTCGGCCTGGCCACGTCACGCTGTGCGACATGACACGCGCGTCGCGCAATCGGCCCATCCAGTCGCCGCCGCGAAGCGAACCGGCACCGCGCCACGCTGGCTGCCGCGGCACCATCGTCTTGCCGGCGGCCGGTTTGCGCATGATCGGGAATTTGTTTGCATCGCGCCCGGTCGGCTTCGCAAAGAGCAGGGAGCAGGGTGGCTGCCGGGTGGGCGATCGTTGACGTTGCCCGGTTCATCAAACAAACTATCTAGTGGCGTCCCGGTGCTGCGTGTCCACGGACATTCACCGGCCAACCGCCACGTTCCACAGGCGATGCCCGGCCACAGCGCCGCGTCGAACCCGCCCCTAACACCCGCCGCGAAACCACCCGCCATGATTCGACCAACGACGTACCGCACCGGCTTGCTTTGTTGCCTGATCGCCTCAGTTGCGCTCGTGCCCGTTGCCCGGGCCGACAATTGGCCTCAGTGGCGAGGTCCGCAGCTCGACGGAATCAGCCACGAGAAAGATCTGCCGCTCGAGTGGAGCAAGACCGACAACGTGGCCTGGCGACTCGAGCTGCCTGGGCCGGCCGGATCGACGCCCGTCGTCTGGGAAGATCATATCTACTTGACGTCGGCCGACGCTGACGGACAGTTGTTGGTCATGGCCGTACGCACCGACGGCAAGCCCCTCTGGAAGCACACAATAGGCGACCAGAACAAAACGGTCCGCGGCGACGAAGGAAACTCCGCATCGCCTTCGCCGGCGACCGACGGGCAGTACGTTTGGGCCATGATGGGCACTGGCGACCTGGCCTGCTTCACGGCCGACGGCGAGCCGGTTTGGGCCTTCAACCTGCAGGACCGATACGGCAAATTCGAGATCCAGTTCGGCATGACGTCGACGCCGGTGCTGGACGGCGATCGGTTGTACCTGCAATTGCTGCACAGCGGCGGCTACTACGTGCTGGCGCTCGACAAGAAGACGGGTGAGGAGGTCTGGCGCGCGGATCGACCCAGCGACGCGCGCGCCGAGTGCGAACATTCCTATGCATCGCCGGTCATCTATCGCGACGGGCAGTTGCAATTGCTGATCACGCACGGTTGCGATTACGTCGTCGCGCATCGTCTCAGCGACGGCAAAGAGATTTGGCGCTGCGGCGGATTGAACCCCAAGGGTCGTTACAACCCCACGCTGCGGTTCGTCGCCTCGCCGGTGGCCGTGCCCGACCTGATCATCGTGCCCTCGGCCAAGAACGGGCCGGTGCTGGCGCTCGATCCGACCAGTTCCGGCGACATTTCCAACAGCGAGCAGGGTCACTATTGGACGCGCGAGCACAACACGCCCGACGTTCCCTCGCCGCTGGTGGTCGACGGCATCGTGTACTTGTGCCGCGAGAACGGCAACTTGATCGCGATCGACGCCGAAACCGGCGAAGAGTTTTACAGCGAGCGGACCCACGCCGATCGGCACCGCGCTTCGCCGGTCTACGCGGACGGTAAGATCTATTTGACCGCCCGCGACGGCACGATCACGGTGGTCAAGCCCGGCAAAGAGTTCGAAGTGCTGGCGACCAACGTCATGGAAGAGTCGATTTCTTCCTCGCCGGTCATTTCCGGCGGACGGATCTACCTGCGCACGTTCGACGCGCTGTACGCGATCGAATAGCGGCGGGCCGAACGCCTGCGGCCACAGCGTTGCGCGACACGAACGCGCGAGCATGCGCGTGAGTGTCAATCTTGCAAGACATCCGATCGCGGCCTACGCCGGCGGCGCTTCGGTTTCGGCCAGCTCACAGCTTGGTTCGTCGTGGCGCACGACCTCGAAGCCCAACTCTTCGATCATCTTGTAGTCGGCGGCCGGCGGCTGGCCTTTGGTGGTCAGATAGTCGCCCACGAAGATCGAATTGGCCGCGTACAGTCCCAGGGCTTGCAGGCTGCCCAGATGCATTTCTCGCCCGCCGGCGATCCGAATCTCGCGATCCGGATTCACGAACCGGAACATCGCCAGCGCCTTCAGGCAGGATCGCGGCGTGAGGTCTTGGGCACCAGCCAACGGCGTCCCGGGAATCGGGATCAAAAAGTTCACCGGGATCGACTCGGCCCGCAGCCCGCGCAGCTCGAACGCCATTTGCACGACGTCGTCGGCCGATTCCCCCATGCCCAGGATGCCGCCCGAGCAGATTTCCATGCCGGCTGAGCGTACGGCCCTGAGCGTCTCGATCCGGTCCTGGTACGAATGGGTCGAGCAAATCTCGCCGTAAAACTTCTCGCCGGTATTCAGATTGTGGTTCACACGATCCACGCCACACGCTTTCAGGTCGGCCGCCTGCTGATCGGTCAGTAGCCCAAGGCAAGCACAAATCTTCAAGTCGTACTGCTGCTTGATCCGGGGCACGATCGTCGTGATCGCGTTCATTTCGCGCTCCGAGGGGCCGCGCGCCGAAATCACGATGCAGTAGGTCTTGGCCTGGCGCTCGGCGGCCACGCGTGCCCCGTCCAACACCTTGTCAGCGTCGAGCAGGTTGTAGCGCGGGATCTCGGCCTCGGAGACTTTTGACTGCGAGCAATACGAGCAGTCTTCCGGGCACAGTCCGCTTTTGGCATTCATCAGGAAGTAAAGCTGCACTTGATTGCCAAAGTAACGCCGCCGGATGCGGTAGGCCGCCGCAAGCACGTCCAATAGCTGGTCGTCTTCGGCGTTAAGAATCGCCAACGCCTCGTCCTGGGTGACCGGACGTCCGTCCAACACGCCGGACGCTAGCGCGTGCCAGTCGTGCGACGCGGAATTTTTCGAACGGTCGTCCCGTGGGGCGCGGTCGATCATGGCAACACTCGCAAAAATCAGGTAGGCTAGATTAGGTTGCGTCTCGGATATCGCACTAGTGAGACACAATCTAGAGCATAAGTATCGCGGACACGAAGTTTTACGCAAGAGGCACCCGCGCTTCGGACGAACCGATATCAAGGGGCATTCGCCGCGACACGTCGCCCCGGAAAATCGCGGACATCCGAACGTCGCACGATCCGCCCAACTCGCACGTTGCAAGAGCCCTCGTCATGGGACACCATCACCTGGTTCGCGTCGGCGCGCTTGGCCACGTCGGACGGTTCACCGCCGTCGACGCGGAATGCTATCCCCGCCACGCACAGGTCGTCGTGCGTACCGGGCGTGGGCTGGAATTGGGCGAAGTGCTGGCCGGACCCAGCCACGAAGTCGACGACACGGGCGTGGCCGACGGATCGATCCTGCGCCGGCGCACGGTGGAAGACGATCTGTTGCAAGCCCGACTCGAGCGCAATCGCCGCGAGGCCTACGACGCCTGTGCCGCGCGGCTGGCCGAGCTGCGACTGCCGGCCGCGCTGATGGACGTCGAACATCTGTTTGACGGCAGCACGCTGGTGTTCTACTTCCTCGGCGAAATGACCGCCCAGTTGGAAGCACTGACGGCCGAGCTCGCCGAGCTGTACGAAACCAAAGTGCAGTTCCGCCAATTTGCCGAGACCGTGGTCGAGGGCTGCGGCCCGCTCTGCGGCACCGAAGAGGCCGGCGGGTGCAAGACCTGCGTCACTGGCTGCGCCGTTAGCGGCGCATGCCCGACGCAGTCGACAGCTCGGCACTAGCGGACCGATTCAACGCACGGCCCGCCCCATCGACTCCGAGGCGTGGACGGCTGCGCGACCTTAGCCACTAGACCGGTCCAGGTGCACCATGGTCAACGTACGCGGCCCGTTGGTGACCACTACGAGCCGCCCAAGGCGGGCGATGTCGTAAGCCGATTGCAGGTTGAACTGCTCGACCAGCCCGCGCTCGTTCACCGAAGACTCGTGTTGCGTGACGTCGCCCCAATCGCCTGTCTGATGGCGCTCCAGCAGGTCGGCCAGCGCATTTCCGCTAGCATCGAGCGCGGCGGTGGCCGCGGGCGTGATGACGACACGTCCGAGATCGAACTTCTGCTTTGTCTGTTCCAAGAGAGTTGTTCCGTTATGAACCACGCTGGGGGGGTGCCTCTTCCGCGGCTCTCATTGTTAAGCGACTCATGCCGCTTTGCAAATCAATACCGCTCGGGCGACCCCTATTAGGGTCGGACACACGTTGGTTCGCCCTGTCGCATTTCTTGCGCACTTTGCCCGGGACGACTCGTACCGCACCCCTCTGCGTTCTGATTCGTGCCTGGCCCTACCGGTCGGCACGATGGTGCAGGTCGGCGCGCCCGGCGTTGAGTCGCGGACCGTCGCCAATCCCTAGCCGCCGGCTGCAAGTTCCGGCGCCTCTTGCGGTTTGTCAAACGACTGCCGCGCAGATCGTTGCGCTTGCCGTATGCCGGCTGGCAACGGCGTGCCGCCGTCGCTTTCGTCGCCTGCGCCGGTGTGGTATCACCCCTCGTATGCAACCGCCGAGAACCATTCTCGAAACGGCCGACCAATTCCGTGCCGGACACCTCAGTCCGACGCAACTGCTGCGCGCCTGCCTCGACGCCATCGACCGGTTCGACGGCGACGTGCAGGCCTGGGTGCTGGTCGATCGAGACGGCGCCCAGCAGGCCGCCGAAGCGGCCGCTCGCGAACTGTCCGCCGGCCAAGACCGTGGGCCGCTGCACGGAATTCCGATCGGTGTCAAAGACATCGTCGACGTCGCGGGCATGCCCACTCGGGCCGGATCGCCGCTGACCGACGCGCGGCCGGCGACCGTAGACGCCACCGTGATCGCCCGCTTGCGCACCGCCGGCGCGATCATCCTGGGCAAGACGGTGACCACGGAATTTGCCTGCTTCGATCCCTCACCGACGCGCAATCCCTGGAACTTGGCCCACACGCCCGGCGGGTCCAGCAGCGGATCGGCCGCGGCACTGGCGTTGGGCATGTGCATCGGCGCGATTGGCTCGCAAACAGGCGGATCGATCACGCGGCCGGCCAGCTACTGCGGCATCTCGGGCGCGAAACCGACGTTCGGCCGAACCAGCCGGGCCGGCGTCGTGCCGGTGAGCTTTCATCTGGATCATGTCGGTGCGATGGCCCGCACCGCGGTCGATTGCGGGCTGATGCTTTCGGCGATGGCCGGGGCCGATCCGCGCGATCCGCACGCCGCGCCGTGGCCCGACGTGGCCTTCGACGGCAGCGTTGCCAACAGCCCGCCGACGCTGGGCGTGGTCTGGCCCTACTTCTTCGACGAGGCCGAAACCGAAGTCGCCGAGCCAACCCGCAACGCGATTCATTCGCTGGTCGAACGCGGGGCGCGGCTGGTCGAGTTGCCGCTGCCCGACGGGTGGGACGCGGTCCACGCAATGCACCGGAGGATCTATTTCGCCGAGGCGGCCGAGCTGCACGCCCGGCAGTACGGCGCGCCGCGCGACGGCTACGGACCCAAGATGGCCGAGTTGCTCGCCGAGGGTTTTGCCGTGAGCATGGCCGACTACCAGGAAGCGCTGCGCCACAAGGTTGGCTTTTCCAACGCCGTGAACCAACTGCTGGCCGAGGTGGACGCGCTGGTCGTGCCCAGCACGCCGACTGCGGCTCCGGCCGGCCTCGACACCACGGGCGATCCACGATTCAACGCGCCCTGGAGCCATGCCGGCACGCCGACCGTATCCGTTCCCTGCGGGCTGACCGCCGCCGGCATGCCACTGGGTCTGCAACTGGTCGGCCCGGCCCGCAGCGATGCCCGCCTGCTGGCCACGGCCGTCTGGTGCGAACAGGTGCTCGAATTCAGCGCCGTCCCAAAGTTGCTGGCCGACTGACCAGGCGGCGTGGGCGGCAAGTTAATCGGCTCGCGAATCGTCAGGGCTGAATCGAAACGGGGCACAACAAATTGAGCTACTCCCCCGCGGCGCCGAGGCTGGCCAAGAATTCGCTCATTTCGCCGGCGGCGTGTGTGTCGCCGGTAGTCCGCGCCACGTCAATCCCGTCGCGCAGCGCGGCCCGCGCCTCGGCCACGCGGTTCAGTCGGGCCAACTGTTGCGCCGCCATGAAGTACGCCGGCACGTACGGCGGCTCGCCTTGCATCAACTCGCCAAACATCGCCAGGCTGCGATCGTGCTGGCCCTCCTTGTCCAACTCCATCGCCAGGCTGTACCGCAAGAACGTGTCTGCCGGATCGTCGGCCAGCAGGGCTTCGATCTTCTCACGTCGGCTAGCGGCCATGCAATTTCTCCCACTTCTGTCGGCAAGGGCGACGTTTCCTGCGGCGGCGCGCGGCGGCACCTGAAATCCAGCTCGATCGACTCGATGCAACAACCTCGCCGTCAGTCTACTGCAGCGTGTCCGATCCGTCAGCCGCGCCAGGGACGGGCCACCAGTTGACAGGCGACGCCCACCGCACAGCCGATCACGACCGGCGGGCCAATTTGCAGCGCCTCGAGCGGTCCCCACGGTTCCACGGCAAACGCCACCAACATCATCGGCACCGCGGCCAGCAGCAAGCCCGAGCCGATCCGTTGCACGGCCGCGCGCCAACCCGGCGGCGCTGGACGATAGTACGCACCCATCACGCCATTGAGCAGCGCCGTGAACAACAGGTAAACGTGACGCGAGCGCAACAGCAGCCGGACTTGGGTATCGACCTCTTCGATGCCGGGCGACATGGTGCGCATGTACGCACCCGTCGAGACAAAGACCACAAAGCCCAGCAAACCAACCGCCAAATGGACGCGCCGCACGAACCTTCCTCCGCGCCGGCCGATCAAAGCCGACGCCCGCTATTTCGCGGCCGACATGCCACGAGCCTGTTCGTAGGCGTGGATCTTGGCTTCGTGTTCCAGAGTTTGCTTGATGTCGTCCAGCCCGTGCAGCAGGCAATGGCGCCGATGGTCGTCCACCTCGAACGCGCACTCCAGTCCGTGTTCGTCGGTGATCATGCGCGACTCGAGACAAACGGTCAGCTCGTAGCCCTTGCGCGTTGCGCGGCGGAAAAGATGGTCGACCATTTGCTCGTCGAGACGGATCGGCAGCATGCCGTTCTTAAAGCAGTTGTTGTAGAAGATGTCGGCAAAGCTGGGCGCAATGAGCACCTGAAACCCGTAGTCTTGCAGGGCCCAGGGGGCGTGTTCACGGCTGGAGCCGCAGCCGAAATTGCGCCGCGCCAACAGCACGCTGGCACCTTCGACGTGCGGATGGTTCAGCTCGAACTCGGGATTGTGACTGCCGTCGTCGTGAAAGCGCCAGTCATGAAACAGGAACTTGCCAAAACCGGTTCGCTCGATCCGCTTGAGGAACTGCTTGGGGATGATCTGATCCGTGTCGACGTTGGCCCGATCCATCGCGGCGACCAGTCCGGTGTGTTTCTTGAAAGGTTCCATGGTGGTTCGCTCTGCGACGGGAGCCGTCTCGTGGCAGCCGGGAAGTTCGTGAATTGAAAATGCGACCGCAGGGCCGCGCTGGCCAGCGGCGACGGACTCGTGTCCTGTTACTGCTTGTAGTCCCACCTGCGAATGTCGACGAAGTGGCCCGCGATGGCGGCGGCGGCGGCCATCGCGGGCGAAACCAGATGGGTCCGCCCGCCTTTGCCTTGCCGGCCTTCGAAATTGCGATTGCTGGTCGACGCGCAGCGCTCGCCCGGCTCCAGCTTGTCAGGATTCATGGCCAGGCACATGCTGCATCCCGCCTCGCGCCACTCGAAGCCCGCTTCGGCAAAGATCCGGTCCAGGCCCTCTTCTTCGGCCTGGCGTTTGACGCGCCCGCTGCCGGGCACAACCATGGCCCCAACGCGACTGTCGACCTTGTGCCCTCGGGCGACGGCCGCGGCGGCCCGCAAGTCTTCGATCCGCGCGTTCGTACACGATCCGATGAAGACCCGATTTAGCGCGATCTGGCCGATCGGCACGCCCGGCTTGAGATCCATGTACGCCAGCGCACTGGTTAGCGTCTTGCGATCGGCGTCGGCCTCCAGATCGTCGGGCGAGGGAACGCAGCCGCCGACCGACGCCACTTGCCCGGGATTGGTCCCCCAGGTGACTTGCGGTTCCACGTCGGCCGCGTCGAACACCAGCACTTTGTCGTACGTCGCCCCGGGATCAGTCGTCAGTTGCTTCCAGCGGGCAACGGCCGCGTCGAAATCGCGCGGAGCAAACTCGCGCCCGCGCAGGTACTCGTACGTCGTTTCGTCCGGCGCGACCATTCCGGCCCGGGCGCCAGCTTCGATCGACATGTTGCACACCGTCATCCGCTCTTCCATCGACAGCCCGCGAATCGCACTGCCGGTGTATTCAATGACGTGGCCCGTGCCGCCGTCGGTCGTAATCTGGCCGATCAGGTAGAGGATCAGATCCTTCGCCGTCACGCCCTGGGCCAGCTTCCCGTCCACGCGCAGCTCCATCGTCTTGGGACGCGACTGGAGCAGCGTCTGCGTCGCCAGCACGTGCTCGACTTCGCTAGTGCCGATGCCGAAGGCCAGCGCCCCGAACGCGCCGTGCGTGGCCGTGTGGCTATCGCCGCAAACGATGGTCATGCCCGGCTGCGTCATTCCCAGCTCGGGTCCGATGATGTGCACCACGCCTTGGTCTGGATCGTGCAGATCGTACAGCCGCACGCCGAACTGCTCGCAGTTCGTACGCAGCGTGTCGACCTGTTGCTTGGAGATCGCGTCGGCGATTGGCAGCGAGCGATCCGTGGTCGGCACGTTGTGGTCGACCGTGGCCACGGTCAACTCCGGACGCCGCACTTTGCGTCCGGCCAGCCGCAATCCCTCGAACGCCTGTGGACTGGTGACTTCGTGAACCAGGTGCAAGTCGATGTACAGGACGGACTGTTTGCCCGGCTCGGCATGCACCACGTGGTCGTCCCAGATCTTGGCGAACAGGGTTCGCGGCTGCGCGGGTTGGTTCATCGGGGTCGTACGTTGTTTGGAAAAAGGGTTGATCGCTGCCGGCCAACGCGCTGGGCATCCGGCCGAATCCACTAGTTAAGTATAGATGATCGCCCATCGCAAGCCGACCAGGTCGACATCCAACAGAGGGCGGCACCCGTCACGCTGGCCCGTTGCGATGGCCCGTCGTGCCGCACGGCATGCAACGCCGCGCGCCCTACAGGGCCGAAGCCAGTGCCTCGACCTGGTCGCCCGGCACGTCGTGCGACCGCCACCACTGGGCCGCGTCGTCATGCGTCCAGCCGCCCGCCGCAACGCACTCAAACAGCGCTTCTCGCAATTCGGCCGCGCTGGCAAAGCGATCGGCCGGGTCCTTCGCCAGGCACCGCATCACGACGGCCTCCAGGTCGGCAGGAATCTCGCTGCGCAACCGCGACGGCGGAACCACCGGATCGTGGGCATGGGCCAGGATCACGCGCATCGGCTTGTCGCCGTCGAACGGCGGCGAGCCGGTAAGCACGTAGTAGGCCACCGCTCCCAACGAATAGACGTCGCTGCGAGCGTCAGGTTCGCTGTCGCCCAACGCCTGTTCGGGCGACATGAACAGCGGCGAGCCGGTGATGGCGCCATCCTGGGTGAGTCGCGGCGAAGGCATGTCGGCCGAAATCGGCTTGGCCAGGCCGAAGTCGAGCAGCTTGGCCACGTCGTAAAACCCGCCCCGATATGCCGAAAAAATGTTGCCCGGCTTGATGTCGCGATGGATCAGCCCGCGACCGTGCGCTTCGGAAAGCGCGTCGCACGTTTGCACCAGCAGATGAATCGCACGCGACGGGCAAAGAGGCCCGTGCTTGTCGACCAGTTCCGAGAGACTCATCCCGGGCAGGTACTCCATCACGTAGTAGAACGTGCCATCCTCGGTCCGCCCGTAATCGAAAATCTCGATCGTGTTCCAATGCGACAGGCGGGCCGTCGCGCGCACCTCGCGCTCGAACCGGGCCAGGGCCTTCGGATCGGCCGCCTTGCTGGGCCGGATCAGCTTGATCGCCACCGGCCGCTTCATCAATTGGTGCTCGGCCAGGTAGACCTCGCCCATGCCGCCGCTGCCGATCGGGCGGCAGAGCCGGTACTGACCCAGTTGCTTCGCTTCGAACACTTCGTGGCGCAGCGTATTGATGACGTGCGTCCCGTAGGTGCCCGAGAGGTACGTGATTGCCAGCATGATCACTATTTCGACCATGATCATGTTGTTGGCCGAGAGCGCCGCTGCGCAGATCGGGTCGGTCAGCCAAAGGTACGTCGTCAGCGCGATTGGCAGCAAGCACATCACGCCCAGGATGATCGCCGCCCGACGAAGCGTGTTGGGAATCAGAATCGCGTAGATGAAAACCGTTCCCATCCAATAGGGCAGGGGGCTGGAGTAGAATCCTTGCTCGAACGCCATCGGCAGCGCGCCGAATTGATACAGCACGAAGTACGCGATCGGCATTCCGAAGATCACCAATTCGTACCAACGCAGCACCTTGAGCGGAATCGGACAGGTGCGGCAGAGCATAAAGTACGATGCGGCCAGCGTCGCCGTCACCACGATGTGCGCCACCAGCGACTCGGACTCAATGTGGCTCGCCGGACCTCCGATGATCAATCGCCATGCAAGAAACGCCCCAAACCCCAAACATAAGAGTCCGGCTGCGGCACGCAATCGATTGCGCAACAGGCTGGCCGTTTCGCTGGAAAGCTGCGGCCCGCTCCCTTCCACCAACTCGGCATGGTGGCTCGGCTCGACGATGCTGGACGACACTTCCGCCAGCGGCGTATCGAGCGTTTCTGCGCCGTAGGATGATTCGGGCCTGTTGATCATGACGATCGCTGGTGGGCTTTGGCCGTGGCGGGAACTAGGGTGCCCTACGCACGTCCATTGTACCTGGTTCGGGAACACACCGAGAGGTCAGCCTGGATCTGGCCGCTTACGGGCACCACGCCTCGTCCGCGTCGACGGCCGAATCAACAGACCAGCCAACCACTTGCGCCAACTCGTGCCGACCACCGGACAAGACACGGCCCGTACCGACGAGGTTCTGGCACGCTCGGGCGGACACCCGGTCTTTTTTCCGGAAAGCTATTCGAGGTGACGCGGCGGTTCTTGGCACTACGTCCACGCTAGGCAGCACGGCGCCGGCGACATCCGTTGGCCAACAGCTCAATCTCGGAAGCGGGAATCCTGCGAAATTCGGTACCTTGCTCGGCCTTGCGCTCTTCGATGTAGACGCGCGACGTCGGGCCCAACATCCGCGGCACATAGAACCAGGCGTCGCCCAGCGCGGCCGTGTCATGATCGGCCGAGATGATGATCAGGTCGGTGTCCGTCAGCGAATTCGCGGCGCGCGGCAGTGCGTGATCCGGACTGCCAGGGATCAGTTGCACCTGAGCGCGGGTCGGAGAAAGTGCGCGGTGCGTTTCCTTAAGGGACAGACCAGCCGGCTGGTCGGCGCCCCGGCCCTCGAACAGATCAATGGCCGTGTAGCGCACCGGTTCGCATCCGCATCGCTTTGCTAGCGTGATCAGCCGAACCGTACGATCGGCAGAACCGATACCAATCTCCAGAATCCTACGGGCTCGCAAACGACGAATCTCTCGATAAAGGATCCGGTCGCCCGCCGGTTTGGAAAAGTGGGCAAGGTAGAAGTATCTTAGATAGGCAATGCTCACGGGGCGCACCCTCCCTGGTGACCCGATTTCCGGTGTTTCCATCTGTTAACTTCGGTTGACCGCGACGACGAAATGGAGTGGAAATAAACGGGCGAAATACACGCGCGCACGCAGTTGGTTCCAGCACGTGCCGGCGGCCCGCGGAGCATTGCGTTTGGCGTTCCCGGCGACACGGCCGACCTGGCACACGACCACGGCACGCGACTCCCATCCATCGAGCGACTCGCTGATGTCCAAATTCGACCAAGAGGTTGCCCAGGGCCAGCGGTTCGAATTCGGCAAGAATTGGCAGCGCTTCCTTTCCACGTTGAACAACCGGCGGATCGAAGAGGCTGAACGCTCATTGCGCGAGATGCTCAAGGTCGAAGATCTGGCCGGACTTTCGTTTCTCGACGTCGGATCCGGTAGCGGGTTGTTCAGTCTGGCAGCGCGGCGGCTGGGCGCGCGCGTGCACGCATTCGACTACGACCCACAATCCGTGGCGTGTACGCGGGAACTGAAGCGGCGGTATTTTCCCGACGACGATCTTTGGTCAATCGAATCGGGATCGGTGTTGGATTGCGCCTTTCTCAAGGCGCTCGGCACGTTCGACATCGTGTATTCCTGGGGTGTTCTTCATCACACGGGCCAAATGCAAACTGCATTGGAGAACGTGACGCTGCCCGTCGCGCGGGGCGGCCGCCTGTTTATCTCGATCTACAACCACCAGGTTCACTGGACTCGGCTCCATACGACGCTGAAACGCACGTACGTGGCGCTGCCGCTGGTGTTGCGCGTGCCGATGGCTGCTGTGCTGGTTGCGTTTCAGGTGCTCAAGGGGTTGGTGCGCGACGTGACGCTGCTGCGCGATCCCACGGCCCGCTATCGCAACTACAAGAGCTCGCGTGGAATGTCCTGGTGGCACGACTGCCTGGATTGGATCGGGGGTTACCCGTTCGAAACCGCAACGCCCGAAGCGATCTTCGAGTTCTTTCAGGCCCGAGGATTCGTGCTGGAGCGCATGACCACGTGCGGCGGCGGGCCGGGCTGCAACCAGTTCGTCTTTCGCCGGGCACTCGATCACTGGCAGTGGACCAAGAAGCCCTACGAGCTCACGGTCACTCCGCTGATCGAATCGGACCGACCCGCAACATAGTCGCCGCGGCGTAGTGCACGCTGCCACAAGAATCGCCATGAATGCTTCCGCACCGCCCGGCCGACCTGAATTAGCGCTCTGGGCGCTGGATCGGCGGGTGCTGGTCAACGCGGCGATGCTCGGCACGGCGACGGTGCTGATCAAGCTGGTGGCATTGGGCAAGGACTGGATGGTCGCCCAACGGTTGGGCGCCGGCGACGCACTGGATGCCTACCTGATCGCATTGATGATTCCGTCGTACGCGGTTGCCGTGCTCGGGCATTCGTTCGCGTCCGCCTTTGTCCCGGGCTATGTCCGGCTGCTGACGCAAGAGTCGCTTGCCGCGGCCAACCGCATGACGGCCGCCGCACTGGCCGCCGCGGTCGTGATGCTCGCGCTGGTTTGCGCAGCGCTTGCGGCACTGGCGCCGGTCGTCCTGCCACTGGTCGGCTCGGGATTCGATGCAGACAAGCTCGCACTGGCGCGCTCGCTGCTTTACGTGATGGTCGGCGTGTTGTTTGCCAGCGGCGTCTCGTCGGTCATCGCCGCGGTGCTCAACGCCCACGAACGGTTTGTTGCCACGTCGATCGCGCCGGTCTTCGTGCCGATCGCGATGGTGGTTGCATTCGGATTGTTCTACCAACCCTACGGCGTGTACGCGCTGGCCGCGGGCACGTTGGTCGGATTCGCGCTGGAGACCGTTTGGCTGGCGGTTGCCGCGGCACGCATCGGACTGTTGCCCTGGCCGCGTTTCGGCCGATTCGACGGCGCGCTCGGTGCCATGGCGTCGCGCTATTGGCCGCTGGTCGTTGGTTCGGCGTTGATGAGCAGTTCGGCCGTCGTCGATCAATCGATGGCCGCCAGCCTATCCGGCGGCGACGTCTCAGTGTTGAGCTTCGGCAACAAGTTACCCGCGCTGGTCCTTTCGGTCGTGGCGGTCAGCCTCAGCACGGTGCTGTTGCCCCGATTTTCACACATGATCTCCTCGGGACAATGGGGCGCGCTGCGGCGCACGATCAACGGCTATGCAGCGCTGATCGTCGCCGGTTCGATTCCCGTCATGGTGCTGCTGACCGTGTTGGCCGAGCCGATGATCAGACTGCTTTTCGAGCGCGGGGCGTTCACGCCCGAAATGACCGCCGCCGTGGCCCGCGTGCAGATGTACCTGGCCCTTCAGATCCCGTTCTACGTGTTTGCGATGCTGGGGGCTCGCCTGCTCAGCGCCTTGGACGGCAACCAAATCGTCCTGCGAATTGGAGCGCTCAATCTGATCGTCAATGTCGCTGGCAACTATTTCCTGATGCGCCGATTCGGCGTCGACGGAATCGCGATGGCGACGTCCCTGATGTACGTGGTTGCCACGGTGGCAACGGTCGTGGCCGTCTGGTTCAAGATGGCCGACGCGCGCGACGGCAATCGCCAGCTTTAGAAACAAAACCGACCACACCGCTGGCAATCCGGCGGGGCAATCCGACCAGGCATTGTGACCGAGCATCCGACGCTGGCATCCAACGACGAGCGGCTGCCATGACCCGGGCGTTTGCGGACGTTTCGTCGACGTTCGGCCGAACAAGAATATCCCGCCCGCCGGCCAACACCGGCCCGCCGCGTCCGCCTTGCGGCAAAACGACCCTAACGGGTATGATCCCTGGGAACGTCGGCCATCCTGGACGGTCCGGAGACCACGAGGCTCTTGGAAGTGAAGTACGCGGCAATCGGTCCCATCGCAATTCATCTGCCCGAACGGGTCGAAACGAACGATGAATTGCAGGCATTGTTTCCGAAGTGGGACCTAGATCTGATTTGCAGCAAGACGGGAATCGCCGCCCGGCATGTCGCTGCGCCGGACGAATGCGCAAGCGACTTGGGCGTTGCGGCAGCCGAAAGGTTGTTTGCCGAACACGGGATCGATCGTGACTCGATCGATTTCCTGCTGCTTTGCACGCAGACGCCCGACTACCCCTTGCCAACGACCAGTTGCCTGATGCAACACCGGCTGGGCCTGCCGACGCACGCCGGCGCGCTCGACTTCAACCTTGGCTGCTCCGGGTTCGTGTACGGGCTGTCGCTGGCCGACGGCTTGATTCGCTCCGGGGCTGCCCGCCGTATCTTGCTGATCACGGCCGAAACGTACTCCAAATACATCGACGCAAACGACCGCTCGTTGCGGACGATCTTTGGCGATGGCGCCGCGGCCACGCTGATCGAGGCCGCCGAGGTACCGTCGCTCTCTGGTTTCAGCTTCGGTACGGATGGCAGCGCGGGCGACGCGCTGATGGTCAATTCCGGCGGAGCCCGCCCAACCGACGCCGCGTTGCAACCACGCACCAAGTGGCGCTGGAACAGCAAGCTCTACATGGACGGACCGGGACTGATCAAGCTCACGCTCGACACCGTGCCCTCGATGATCGAGCGCGTGTTCGAGCAAGCGAAAGTTGTGGACGACGATTTGGAGCTGTATCTCGTCCACCAGGCGACGCACAAACTACTGGAAAGCCTGCGGCAGGAAATGAAGATCGACGAGGCGCGGATGCCGACCGTGCTGCGCGACGTCGGCAATACCGTTTCGTCAACCATTCCGATCATGATCGATCGGCTGCGCGGCGATGGCCGCCTGCGCCGCGGCAATCGATGCCTTTTGGCCGGCTACGGCGTCGGCTTCTCCTGGGCGGGATGCGTCTGGACGGAACTGTGGGAGAACAAGGCGGTCAAGTCCGCCGATCTCGAAGCCGCCTGAAGGGACCGACCCGATGTAGGCAGGCTGCCCGAGCGTTCGTAGCCGGGCCGCTGTTTCGCGCTGCCGTTGTTTCGTGTGGCCGCTGCTCCGTGCTGCCGCTGCCCCGCGCGGCCATTGTTCCGTGCTACCGATCCACCGCGCTATCGGTGCTGTGTGCTGTCGATCCACGCGGAACACTGCCGGCGCTAGAACACCACCTTGTCGTTCGGCTTTGGGTCGTCCGGCTTTGGACCGGCTTGCGGCTTGCCGGCACCGGCTGGTCCGGGCCGCGGCAAGAACGCGTCGAGCAGACGGTCGTCGTTGCCGCCAAGCTGCGCAGCGCGGGTAAAGAACACTTCCGACCGGTCCGCCTGGCCGTCGAAGAACAAGTGCAGGCCGACCAGCATCAGCAGGTCGGCATCCAGCGGGTTGGCATCGACCGCGATGGCCATCGATTCAACCCGCGCCGACTTGGCCAATTGGTTGTCGCCGTACAGTTCGTCCAGGCGAAACGGTGAGCCGGTCCAATCCGATCGAATGCCCAAGCCGCGGCGAAACGCGTCGGCCGCGCTTTCGTACTTGGCCATCGCCACGTACGCAAACCCCTGTCGAATGTAGGGTTCCGCCAAGTCCGGCGCCGCGCGGGACGCCATCTTGTAACGATCGATCGCCGCCAGGAAGGATTGCTTGCGAAACTGCGCGTCGCCGTGGCCCAAGAATCGGCCGGCACGGGCCTTCGCGTCGGCGTTCGTCGGGCGGATCTTCAGTTGCTTCGCGTCAGCCGAAGCTGGGTCATCCGGCGCAGGCAGGTCTGGTGCCGGTTGCACAACCGCCTGCTGCCCGGCCAAGTCGGGGTTCCACACGCTAAAGCCGCGGTGCAGCACGTAGGGGTAGCCGTTGTCAAAGCCGCCGAACGCCGGCGTGTAGCCGACGTTGCCCCACAATGGAAAGCCGGGCAACCAAAAAACGAACACGTCATCCGGTCCGCGATCGTGACCACCGTGGTGATGGTGGTGGTGATGACCCCAACCGTGCCGTGCACCATGTGCGCCGCGACGACCAGAACGACCGCCGCGACGCGACTCGGGCGAAGCAACGTCGCGCTGGCCGCCGAAACTTGCACCACCGTTGCTCGGCGCCGTAGCCGCCGCATCTGGCACAGCCCGCGCCGGTGCGCGCAACACCTTGGGAATACCGACGCGCGGCGTCGTCTCCTCGCCGGGCAGGAAATCGGACTGCGCCACCACGGTCTGCAAGTTCATCAGGACCGCGATCAAGCTTGCTGCAACGCTTGTAGATATCGGTCGCATCGGCCCTCCTTTCGGCCAACGACGACGCGCCTGGCGCCTCATGCATTATCCGCACGGCATAGCGTTGAATCAAGGCGGCCGTGCGCTACGTCATGCTGGCCTGACCCAGCACTTTGCGAATCGCCGTCATGCCGACTTCGCCAAACTGCAGCGGAGGAATGCGCCAGATTTGAGGATTCATCAATTCGACCGACACATGACCCGCGTAGCCAATCTGTCGCAAGTGTTCGACGATTGGCGCAAGCGCGAAGTCGCCGTCGCCCGGCAAGACACGATCACCGTCGGTGGCCAACTCGCGGGCCACACCGGCCAAATCGCAAAACTGCACGTGGAACAGGTTTTCCGCGGTCAGGTACGCCAGGTCCTCGAACTTGCTGGGACCGGTGTAGAAGTGAAACACATCGAAGCACAAACCCAAGTGCGGGCTTGCGAACTCACCGATCAGCGCAGCCGCGGTTTGCAGGTTGTTGACGAACGTCGCGCGCCCTTGAAACTCAAGGGCGATCCGAACTCCAGCCGCGCCAGCCTTTTCGGCCGCTTGCGATAGCGACATCCGGGCCCGATCAATGTCCTGCTGCGAAAGCGGAGCACCGATGTCGCCTGCCACAACGAGCGTTTCGACGCCCAATTCTCGGCATTGCGCCAGGCGATTGTCGAACGCCTCCCAGTGTTGCTTGCGAAAGTCGCCCTGGCTGGTCAGCAGGCCACCTTGAAAACTGGCCACCGGCGCGGTCATGCCATGATGCTTCAACAAGTCGCGCAGATCGGCCGGACTGTGCGACTCGAGATACGCGTCGAGCTTGCCGACCCAAAGTTCGATCGCCTCGCACTTGCCCGCGGCATAGTCGGCCACGTCCTGTTCCAGCGGTGCATCCAGCGAGCAAACTTGGCTGAGGGCAGGCTTCATGATGTTCACAACAACGGGATCCACACGAACAAGTAAACGTTCCACTGGATGATGACGCGGGTCCGGCGAGCCATCAAGGGCCCCTATTTAACACTCGGGCGGTCAGTCAACACACGACACGCCGAGTCGTGGACTATTCAAAGCATGTCCAGCGGATCGACGTCGACAATCCACTGCACGTCTTCCGGCGGTTTGAGATCCGCCGATGCTGCCCGCACCGCGCCGCGCAACGCCGCCACGTCGGTTCCGTGGACCTGAATCTGAAACCGGTACTGGCCGCGCAGTTTTCCGATCGGGGCCGGCGCTGGGCCCAATACGCGCCACGTGAAATCGGCCTCGGCCAGTTCTGCGCGCAGCCGCTCGCCGAGCGTCGTGGCAAATTGCTCGGCCACGGCTTCGCCCGGCCCGCGCACCACCAGTCGAATCATCGACGCAAAGGGTGGGTAGTGCAGATGCTCGCGGGCGGGAAGTTCGCCTTCGGCAAACGCGGGATAGTCGTGTGCCAACGCCGCCGTGATCGCGGGGTGGTCCGGACTGAAGGTTTGCACCAGGACGCGCCCGCCTTTTTCGCCACGGCCCGTTCGGCCCGCCACCTGCGTAACGAGTTGAAACGTGCGCTCGGCGGCGCGAAAGTCGGGAAAGTGCAGCGACGTATCCGCGTTGATCACGCCGACCAATGTCACATTCGGAAAGTCGAGCCCTTTGGCAATCATTTGTGTTCCGAGCAGGATGTGTACCTCGCCGGCACGAAACCGGGCCAGGGCGTCGGCATGGCTTCCGTGTTTCTGCATCGTGTCGCTGTCCATCCGCAGACAACGATACTTCGAAAACCGGGCTGTTACTTCCGCTTCCAGCCGCTGAGTGCCCAATCCGCCGTAACGAATTCCCTCGAAGCCGCATTGCGGACAGCGCTGCGGGGGACGCGTCTCGTAGTCGCAGTAATGGCACAATGCCACGTGCCGCGCCAAATGGTGCGTCAGCGCGATCGCGCATTCGGGGCAGGAGACCACGTGGCCGCACGCGTTGCACTGGATGTGCGTTGAGTAGCCGCGACGATTCAGCAGCAGAATAACCTGACCATCGTCTTTAAGCGCCGCGTCCATGGCGACGTGCAACTGTCGGCTGATCGCTCCGCGGCTGCGCCGATCGCGAAACTCGACCCGCAGGTCGATCGCACCGACCATCGGTAAGGGCCGATCGAACACGCGCTTCGGCAACGACACCAGGTGGTACGCGCCCTGTTGTGCTCGGTGCCAACTCACCAGCGAGGGAGTCGCCGAGCCAAGCACGAGCGGAACGCGCTCGTCAGCAGCACGACGCAACGCGACGTCGCGGGCGTGGTAGCGGGGGGCGGTCTCCTGCTTGAACGACGATTCGTGCTCCTCGTCCAGAATGATGATTCCCAACTGCGGCGTCGGCGCAAACACGGCACTACGGGCGCCAACCACGACGGAAACTTGCCCCTCAGCAATCCGCTGCCAATGGCGTCGCCGCTCGACGTCGCTTTGATGGCTGTGCAGTACGGCCACGCGGCCAAAGCGCGAACGGAAACGGGCCTCGGTCTGCGGCGTCAGGCTGATTTCCGGCACCAGCACGATCGCCTGCCGCCCGAAACCGAGCACCTCGGAG
This sequence comes from uncultured Planctomycetaceae bacterium, assembly GCA_937952415.1. Lineage (GTDB taxonomy): Bacteria > Planctomycetota > Planctomycetia > Pirellulales > PALSA-1355 > CALFYT01. The sequence continues at coordinate 98,259 of CALFYT010000119.1, forward strand.
ATGGCCTGCATGTAGACTTCGGTCTTGCCACTGCCGGTTACCCCGTGCACGAGCACGGTTTCGTGGTCCCCACGATGCAGTGCCGCGTGGATCACGTCGAGCGCTTGCCGCTGGTCCGCGTTGAGTGTCAGGTGGGGTTCGTTGACTTCGTCCAACGACGGCGACGGGGCCTCGGTGTCAATGCGGCGCGCCTGAAACTCGATGAGTCCTTTCCGCCGAAGCGTGCGGATCGGCGCCTCGGTGCAACCCACCGCGGCGGCCAACTGGGCCATCGTCACTGGCTCTGTCAGGGCGGCCAGGTAATTGACGACCCGGGCCTGCTTCGGCGGAAGCTTGAGCTGGCTGGTGCGTGCTGCGACGTGATTGGGTAGCACGACGAACTGCGCGACGCGAGTTCCGACACTGCCGCGTACACCAGCCGGCACGACGGTTTCGAGCACTTGCCCCCAACCACACATGTAGTATTCGGCCATCCACTCGGTGAGCCGTAGCATCGAGGGCCGCACCAACGTCTGCTGATCGACGACGCCGGTCAGGGGCTTGAGCGCCCGTCCGGTTGCCGACCGGTTCTCGATTCGCACGCAATAGCCCACACGCGCGCGGTTTCCCGCCCCTAAAGGAGCCCGCACGCGCTGCCCGAGAGACAGCCGATCGCGCAGCGCATCGGGCACGGCGTAGTCGAACGTCTGCTGCGGACCGGTAGCAAAGACCACGCTGGCGACGCATTGCTCGCGCGCGTCGTCCTCTTCCCAGGGCGCCGGCTCGGTCTCGAATAGGCGTTGCTGCTGTGGATTCATCCGTGATCGACGAGATTCGTGCCGGCGCGGCAAACGACGGCAACAGTTGGCAATCAATTTCTTGTGCGGTCAGCGTGGCGCTGGGCACGCACGGCCGAGTGGCCACCCGGCCACCGAACCGCTACGATGACCGCACGGCGCTTGCCTCAATTCTTGTCGCTTGGCGCCGGCAATTCGAGAGGGTCTGGGCACATGCGGCTGGGTATTTTCGGCGGTACGTTCGATCCGGTCCACTATGGCCACCTGATTCTGGCCGAGTCGTGCCGCGAGCAACTCACGCTGGACCAGGTGTGGTTTTTGCCCGCCGCTGTCCCGCCCCACAAGCAGGACCGCGAGCTGGCCGACGGTGAACATCGGGCTGAGATGATCGAGCTGGCCATCTCCGGCCATCCGGCACTGGCCGTCTGCCGGCACGAGATCGAACTCGGCGGCGTCAACTACACGGTCGAGACGCTCGACCATTTTCGGCGCGAGCATCCAACGGCCGAGCTGATGTTTCTGATGGGTGCCGATTCGCTCCGCGACTTACCCAATTGGAAGGAACCGGCTCGGATCTGCACGCTGGCCACGCCGGTCGTCGTGCAACGCGGAGGCACGCACAACCCCGAAGACGACGAACGCGACCTGGCCGGGCTGGTCGACTTGATCCCGCCCGAACGATTGGACGCCATCCGCGCGAGTCGAGTTGACATGCCGGCGATCGAACTCAGCAGCAGCGATCTTCGCCAGCGAGTCGCCGAGGGCCGGAGCATCCGCTATCGCACGCCGCGGGCCGTGGAAAAATACATCGAGACCCACGGGCTGTACCGCAAGTGTGGCTAGATGCCGACGGGCGCCTGAGCAGCGCGCCGAGAAAATCCACGGCCGCGCGTCGTCCGGTGCGTGCCGCCTTGTCAGGCGGCTTTACGCGCTTGCAGCACCTGTCGCAATTCGGGATGGTCGGCCACGGCTTGCGTGCTGGCGATCGAATCCAGCGCGTCGAGCACTTGCTCCAACTGCTCGCTGGGCGACAGCGCTAAGTCGACGAACAACCAGCGACGTCCCTGCAATTCGCATGCACCGGCCGTGGCGCCGCCCAGCCACTCCTGGCGCACGGTGAATCCCAGTGCATCGGCCAACCGCAGTGCTTGCTCCAACCGTTCGACGGTGTGCATGGCCCGCATCCTTGCGTGAATGGCATGGCTTACCGCATCGGCGCCGGTCCCTGGCGCGGGGCGAGATTGTATCGGCTTGGCCTTCAGTTGCCCAGGCAGACCCGTCGATATCGAGCAAAGGCTAAAGCACAGCAGCTTCTGTAGTTAAAACACGTCAGCGAACCTCAGCGACGCGGCCAAGGGAAAAGCGGGAAGACGGCGAATCCACGCGCTGTAACCCGACTTTGACTGCTGGCAGCGGCGCGATGCCCCGAAATGAAAGCATGTCCTCGAGCGAAACGCCCGCTGCTCCCAATCTCGAAGAACAAGTCGCCCTGCTGACAGCACGACTGCACGAAGCGCAAAAGCTCACCGCGCTGGGTGAACTGGCTAGCACCACCACGCACGAATTCAACAACGTGCTCACCACGATCATCAACTACGCCAAGATGGGCCAGCGCCATCGCGACCAGGCCACGCGCGACAAGGCGTTCGAAAAGATTCTCTCCGCCGGTCAACGCGCCGCAAAAATCACCAATGGCGTGCTCGGCTTCGCCCGCAACCGTTCGACCGGCATGGAGCCGACGAACATGGTGAAGCTGGTCGACGACGCACTGCTGCTGCTGGAGCGCGAGATGTCGAAGTACCGGATTTCGGTCGACAAGCAGTTCCAAAACGTGCCGCCGGCGATGGTCAACAGCAACCAGATCCAACAGGTGCTGATCAACCTGCTGATCAATGCGCGTCAGGCGATGCCCAACGGCGGGCAGGTGACCGTCCGGCTCAGCCCGGACCCGGCCAACCAAACGGTCGACCTGATGGTACGCGACAGCGGCACGGGCATTCCGGCGGACAAGCTGCCGCGCATCTTCGACCGCTTCTTCTCCACCAAGAGCGGCCCGGACGCCAGCGGCAAGGGTGGCAGCGGGTTGGGTCTGGCCTTTTGTCGCGACGTGATCGAAGCCCATCGTGGGCGAATTCGCGTGGAAAGCTCTCAGGGCAAAGGCACCGCCTTCACGCTGAAGCTGCCAGCCGCCACGCCGCAAGAGCCCAATTCGCCGCCGATTAAGCTGCCCGTCGGCCAGTCCGCGCACCCGTCGGCCGCCGGCCGCTAGACCGCGGGCCAGAACGGCTCTGCGACACTTAGAACGCCGCCGGCGGACCGTACCCAGCCAGACGCGATTGGATTTGCGCCAGAATTGTTTGTTCGAGAATTGTGTCGCGGCCCTGGCCGATCCAACCAATCGTTTCTTGCTGGCCGCCGACCGGACTTTCGACGCGCTTCAGCGAGTTGTCGTTGCGCAACTTGGCCGAGTTGGCCAGCGTGACGGCTCCCGATTCGGGCCGGGCTACGTCTTCAAGCTGCTGGAAGACCTGCACGTCGATCAGGAAGCCCTGCGGCGCGGGAATCACGCGTACCAGTCCGATGCGGCGCTGCGATTGGAGCGTCGCTTCCCAGCGCTGGTACGCCGTAACCGAGTCTTTGTTCCAAGGCTCGAAGATCGTCGAAGCCGAGCGGGGATACGTGTCGATCCGGCCTTCGGTCAGAATATCGCCGACCAGCCGGACGCGCTCTTCTTTCTGAATCCGGAAGTAATCGTCCACCACGTCGACGACCTGCTCCCAGACGAAATCACGATCGGTTAGCGGCACTAGCGCCGGGTTGGCCATCGGCGGCGCACCGCCAAAAGAGCCTTCGGGCGGAATGTACGTCGCGGGCTGAAACGCGCCGCAGCCGACAACCATCAGCGCGCAAAGTGCCATGGTCCAGCGGCGCGCAACACGCCGCCAGCGCCCGGAGACAGACCGGTGCCAGCGCAGAGAGTCCATGTGCCCGTGCAAGAAGTGATTCGAACCCGCAAGAAATGGGGCGGTAGTCTGACGCAAACCGCCACTGGCGGCAAGAGCAGGTCGAAGCCGTCCCCAGATTCCGTCGGTTGCGCCGGCTGCCAGGCAGCACGACGGCACTGCTAGCGTCAGCTAAGCCGAGAATGCACTCCGTCGGCCGAGCGGAACGTACGGTCCGTCCGCGGCGCCAGATACTTCATCGGTCCGTCGACGGCGTTGTGGCCAGGACCTTCGACTAGGAATCGATGGCCAGGCGGTGCTTGAGTTCTTCGAACTGGCTGAGGTAGCTCTCGTTCGACGAGTGGACGTGCTCGGCTTCCGTGATGAACTTCATCTGGTCGTTACACCGCACGTCGTGTGCCGCGAAGATTTCCTCGTACTCGTCCAACTCGCGTCCGTACACGATCAGCAGCTTGTGCTCGTCGAACTGGACTTCTTGTGGAATCGACGGATTGAGCACGGCGATTCCCGTGCAGCCGTCGTTAATCAGCAGGTCCTCGAAGTCGTAGAGAATGCTCTTGAGCACGGGCAGGTCGATGTGCTCGCGATAGAGGTCGACGTGGCCGCTGTTCTGGCGGTCGTGGCTTGTTTCCAAGACGACGTCCACCTCGGACCCAAGCGGATCGAGAATCTCTAGGAACGTCTCAAACAGTTGCTCCTTGCTGGCCGCGCCCATCAACACGGGCACGTCGTTCTTGGTCTGCTCGTCGTGATAGGTATCGTGTCGAAAACCTTGGCAGGGGATCACCTGCAAGTCGTAGGAAGGACGCACGGCTCCGCTGAGGACGAAGTCGCCGTAGCGGTCGACACCCAGATGCGCTTCGAGCTGGTCCTCAGTGAGGTGATCGAAGCTACTGGTCGTGTGCGTCGGCATTCCTTCGCTAAAGACGTTGCGGAATATCTTTTTCAGGAAACCCATCGGCGACCTCGGTATATCGACAACCGGCTGGCGGTTGGCGCAGTCGTTAGTTAGTGCGAAACGGTGTAACGGGACATGAAAGCTTAGGTCACACCGGGAAGTGGCTCTTACTATTAGTCTACGGTCGGTGGTCAAGTTATTCGCGGCTACCGCACAGTCTCTGCAAAAGCCGCATAATCGGCGTTCTCGCCGTGGCCGCCCGCGACGCGGTTTTCGTCGCATTTTCCGCCGTGTTTTGGCGTTTCGGCCTGGGGCCTCGTGGTGGGCGATTACAGAAATCTAGCACCACTTTTTGCATTGGCGCGGCCACCCGGCGGCGATGCGGCGAAACTTTGCCCCAGCTTGGAAAACCTGGGCGGAAACACCGTTTTTGCACCCGGTGTGCTCTTCGTAATCGCCCTGTTCCGTGAAGCCCCCCATGTTGATTTTGGCCAACATCCGCGCGCTGGCGCTAGCATCTTCACGGGACACGCGCCCCGCCGGCGCTGGCCGCGACGCGCGGTCGCCCGATACAATCCGGTAGCACTTCGAGCACCGGATGCTCTGGACAGGACAGTTTTTTTGTTTGGACAACTATCGAGGGGCATGCAGCCGATGGCGGCGACTTCTCCTGGCCGGTTGCTGTGGCTGATCGTGATGGCGGCGACGGCGCCGATCGCACTCTGGGGATGTCGCGCGGACACGACGGAATCGCCCAGCAAGTCATCACCGCCGGCGGCCGAAACGGCCTCTTCGTCCGATCGGGCTGTCGACCAAACGTGGGACGCCTACTTCCTTAAGGGCGCCAAGATCGGCTATGGCGAAACCACGGTCCGCCGAAAAGACCGTGCCGGCGAACCGCTGGTCGAAACCCGATCGGCGAGCCACCTGAAACTTGAGCGTTTCGGAAAGCCGGTCGAACAAGACCTCGATCTGTCGACGCTGGAAACGCCGGAGGGACGTCTGCTCGAGTTTCGCACCGAAGTGGCGTTTGGCCCCTCGCCAATGGTCGTCGTCGGCCACGTGGAGGGCGACGCGATGATCGTCCAAACCAGCACGCAAGGGACCCGGCAAGAAGCGCGTCTCGACTGGTCGCCGGAGATTCGCGGCTTCTTTGGCGTCGACCAATCGCTGGCAACCAGCCCGCTCAAGCCCGGCGAAACCCGACAACTGCGCACGCTGATGCCCCTGCTGAACGACGTGGCCAGCGTCACGCTTACAGCCGCGCAGGAGGAATCCACCGAACTGCTCGATGGCCAAGCCACGCTGCTGCGGATCGAGACCACGGCCCGGATGTCTGACGGAAACGCTATGACAGAGACCCTGTGGACGAACCGCCAGGGCGAGGTGCTGAAGCGTCGCATCGCCGGGCTGGACCAGGAATCGTATCGCACGACGCGGGAGATTGCCGAAGCCGACGCCGCCAAAGGCGCGCCTGCGATCGACCTGGGAACCGACACGATTGTTCGGGTCGATCCGCCGTTGCCGAACGCGCACCAGACCCGCCAGGTCCGGTATCGAGTGTCGTTGCCCAAGCAGGACCCGGCCCAGATTTTTTCCAGCGGCCCGACGCAGTCGATTCGCGCCACCGACGCGCATTCGGCCGAACTGACGGTTCGCAGCCTCCGTCCCTCGGACGCTGGGCAAGATGGACCGCCCACCGAGAATTCCGCCGACGACGAGTCGATCGACCCGCGCTACACCGGTCCCAACAGCGTGCTGCAAACCGGCGACTCGACGATCCAAGAAATGGCAGCCGAAGCACGGGGCGACCAGACCGATCCGGCCGCGGTCGCGCTGGCGCTGGAGCGATACGTCCACGATACGCTTTCGAGCCACGACCTGACGCAGGCGTTTGCCACCGCCGCCGAAGTGGCCAAAACGCGCTCCGGTGATTGCACCGAACACGCGGTGCTGTTGGCGGCCCTGGCGCGGGCTTGCGGCATCCCGTCGCGCGTGGCCATCGGACTGGTCTACGTCGATCGGGCCGGCGGCTTCGGCTACCACATGTGGACCGAAGTGCTCCTGGACGGTACGTGGATTCCGCTGGACGCGACATTGGGGCAGGGGGGCATCGGCGCTGCGCACCTGAAGCTGGTCGACTCGAGTCTCGACGGGGCGAATGCCTACAGTGCATTCCTACCGGTTGCGCAGGTCGTTGGTCAGCTCAAGATCAAGGTGCTCGACGCAGAATGACTGGCGAGCAAATCCAACCGGCGCGCGCCCTGATCTGGCGCGTCCATTGCAGCGCAAGACGCAACACGCCGGCTTGGCTTGCCCCGCGCGTTCACTCCGGCAGCGCAAAGTCCGCGATCCAGAGCTGGCTCGAGTGATCGTCCGTACGGTTGCTCGTCCACATCAGCTTCGTGCCATCTGGCGAAAACACCGGCAGGACGTCGGCCGACGGATGATCCGTGATCCGCGTGATCGGGCCGGGTACCAACTTGCCGTCGCGCTCGTCGTACTTCATCAGCCACAGGTCGTAGTTCGGCCGGGCCTTCGGGTTTGAGTGGTCCGCGCCGGTCCAGATGATGTACGGCTTGCTCGGGTGCCAATACGGTGCCCAATTCACGCCGACATTGTCCGTCAGCGGCGTGTCGTTCTTGCCGTCGACGCCGATCGCGTGGATCTGCAAGAATCCCTCTTTCTTGCGATCCGTGCGATAGATCACCCAACGTCCGTCGGGCGAGATAAAGGGCCCGCCGTCGTAGCCGGGCTCGTTGGTCAATTGCCGCAGCCCGCTGCCGTCGGCGTTCATCACGTACAAATCAGGATCGCCGTCGCGGTCGCTGCAGAAAGCGATCCGTTTGCCGTCGGTCGAATAGGCCCCTTCGGCGTCGTAGCCGGCGGCTTCGGTCAATCGCTTGAGATGTTTGCCGTCGAGATCCGCCTCGAAAATATCGCTGTGCGGATCGAAGTCCCACTGATAGCGACGCCGACGGCCGCTCTCGCGATCTTCGGCTTGTTGGGCCCGCTCCTTGGACTCGGTCTCGGAGAGATTGGGGTCCAAGTGACTCGAAGCAAAGATCAGTCGCTCGCCGTCCGGAGAAAAGTAGGCACACGTCGTGCGACCCCGGCCCGTACTGATCAATTGCGGCGTGCCGTCTTCCAGCGGCTGCTTGTAGATCTGATAGAACGGATATCCGTGCGGAACGGCTTGATAGATGATCGTCTCGCCGTCGGGTGAGAAATAGCCTTCGCCCGCCTTCACCATGCCGGAAGTCACCTGGCGCACGTTCGAAAGGTACTTGCCTTCGATCGACTCGTCAGCCTCGGCGGTCGACGCCGCCAAGATGGCCACTGCCGGCAAGAACGTCGCTACGAAACGGATCACGAAAACCATGGAAACTCCCTGTAGTTGCGGTTGGGCGGAACGGGCGCGAAGCGTTGGCGGGCCAGCAGTCGACGACCTCTTGCCGACCATTGGGCTGCCGACGAAGCGGTCGAGTGAACTGCCGTGCATTATACCCGGCGCGCACTGCGGCGACGAACCGGTGGCATCTCTTGGCCGGTCGCGGCAGAAAAATGATGCGAAAATCCGCACCTGCAAGGTCGGGCGCACGGCGCAGCCTGCTAAGATGGCCTTGCACGACCCGCTGGCCGACAGTTCCGGCACGAAAGCGGCGGCGAACGAATGCCCAACGCGTCAGTGAACCATGAAGATCTATACCAAGACGGGCGATGACGGCCAGACCGGCCTGTTTGGCGGACCGCGCGTTTCGAAGGACGCCCCGCGCATCGAGGCCTACGGCACGGTCGACGAACTGAATAGCGTGCTCGGGCTAGCGCGGACTGCCAAGCTGGATCCCGACGCCGACGCGCTGGTGAGTCGAATCCAAAACGAGTTGTTCGCTCTCGGGGCACAATTGGCAACGCCCGATCCGGCTGCGCACGGCACCCAGATGATCACCGCGGCGCACGTGGCGGCACTCGAATCGGCCATCGATCACTATGAAGCAGAGCTCGAGCCGCTGAAGAACTTCATCCTGCCGGGCGGAACGCCGGCTGCCGCCCACTTGCATCTGGCCCGCGCGGTTTGCCGGCGTGCCGAGCGCCGGTTGGTAACGCTGTGCGGCGAACCGGATGAGGCGGTGGCGCCCGAATTGGTCATCTACCTGAACCGGCTGAGCGATCTGTTGTTCGTGCTGGCTCGTGCCGTCAATCGCGCCGCGGGCGTGCCCGACGTCCCCTGGCAGAAGTCGTAACGGGCGGCGGTGCCTCTTCCGGCCGAAAGCTCCCAATCGTGACTCACGCGGCGAGCGCTTGACGTCGCTATTTAGTTTGTCTATATAGAGGGCATGGGGACGATCAGCGGCGACCAACTGCGCGGCCATCTCGAAGGCCTCATTCTGGCATCGCTGGAAGACGGCCCCTCGCACGGTTGGGACATTTGGCGCAACCTGGAATCGGCCGGCGGCGGCGCGCTGGCGCTAAAGGAAGGTTCGCTCTATCCGGCCCTGTATCGGCTGGAGCGCGAAGGGCTGATCGCCGCGCGCTGGGAAACAAAAGCCACTGGACGCGCCGGCCCGCGACGACGCGTCTACCGGCTCTCGGCCAAGGGGCGACGCCGTCTGCACGCCGCACGCGACCAGTGGCGCCAGTTTGTTGCCGTCGTGGGCAATCTATTGGGAGCACCGGCATGAACGAATTGAAGATTCACGTGGAGCGCGTCGTGCGCCCCATCCGTGCCAGCAACCGGCGGAAATGCCGGATGCGCGAGGAGCTGCTAGCGCACCTGACCTGCATGGCGGAGCAAGAACAACACCGCACAAAGGACGCTGGCGCGGCCGTCGCCGCGGCGATCCGGCGGTTCGGCGATGCTGACGCGCTGCGCGACGAGCTACAGGCCAGCGTTCCGGTGGTCGAGCGAATCGGGTTGGTGGACCTTGTCGGCCTGGGGCCGATGCGGCGACGCCAAGGTGAAGCGCCCGTCCGCTACATCGTGCGCTCGAACATCGTGGGTTTCGCGTTCGCCTGCGTTGGCTTTTCGTTGTTTGCTCTGGCGATCGTCGCGATTTTCGGCCAGCGACCCCAGCGCCTCGGACAACCGGGTACGTTGCACTTGCTGGGCTTCGTTTTCGCGACCCTTGTGATCCAATGCGGAACGACGACGGTCATCGGACTGTTAAGCGAAGCGATGCGCCGCGCGCTGGACAGTCGCGCCTCGGCGACTTCGCCCCGAGCGAAATGGACCGCCACGGTTCGACTGGCCGTGTATTGTCTGGCCGGCTCGGTCCTGATCGCAGTGGCCTCCGCCGCCCTGATGGCGGCAATCGATTGGTTCGTGCCGATTCCGTTTATCACGCCGGTCTACTTCTGGTGGATCACGCTCGGCGCGGCTGCCCTGGGAGGGCCGTTGTTGTTCTGGCAAGCCGTAAACTGGCGCGCCACCAATCAGCGATTTGAAGACTGGGAATCGCTCGACCTGGAAACAACTCACCTAGCGTAATACGGCCGGCGCGCATCGACAGCCGGCACAATCGGCCGACGTTCGACCGCGATGGCGCGCATCGAATGACGGCGAATCGCGCGCATCGCAAAAAAACGCGGGATTCTTGCCGGTCGGATACTTTACTGGCCGAGCCATCGCCGCTACCCTGTGCAGATTCGTGGCATTTGCGCGGATCCGCAAAGGGTCCCTTCTTAGCAAGTGCCGTTTATTGGGGCGAATGGTTGGTTTTGGCGGGCCGACCCGACGTCAAGGCGGTTTCTTTCGATGTTCATCTCGGAAGGGAGATGTTCGATGAGTCGCATGAATTTGGCGATCGTGGTTTGCGCGTGGTTCGCGCTGTCGGGAATGTCAGGCGTGGTTCGGGCTCAGGATGAACCAGAGCTTCCGGCCGACGAGTCGGTGGAGGCGGCACCGGCCGACGATGCCGCGTCGAACGAAGCAGACGAGGGCGAAACCGAAGGAATCGATGACACCGCGGCCGATGAAGCGGCTGATGAAGCGGAGATCGACACAGGCGACAATGCCTGGATGCTCACGTCGTCGGCCCTGGTGTTGATGATGACCGGGCCAGGTCTGGCGCTGTTCTACGGCGGTCTGGTCCGCAAGAAGAACGTGCTCAGCGTGATGATGCAGTGCTTCTTCTTAATGGGGCTGATGACCGTCATTTGGAGCCTTTGGGGCTATACGCTTTCGTTCGGGGGCGATGGTCACTGGATCGGCAACGGCGACTACCTGTTCATGCAGGGCGTCGAGACCAGTTGGATCGAGGGCGATCCGGGCGAGCCGTACGTGCCGATGTTTAGCACCATCCCGCGCCTGACCCACATGCTCTTTCAGGGCATGTTCTTCATCATCACGCCCGCGCTGATTTGCGGTGCCTTTGCCGAACGCATGAAGTTCAGTGCGATGGTCGCCTTCATGATCCTGTGGGGCACGATCGTCTATTGCCCGTTGGCCCACTGGGTCTGGGGCGGCGGAATCCTGGCATACAATTCGGACGCCGCGGCGGCATACCCCTGGACGTTTGGCGGCGCGCTCGACTTCGCCGGTGGCACGGTCGTTCACATTAGCTCCGGCGTCTCGGCCCTGATTTGCGCGCTGCTGATCGGCAAGCGACTGGGCTACGGCACCGAGCCCATGCCGCCGCACAACATGACCTACACGATGATCGGCGCGGCGATGTTGTGGGTAGGCTGGTTCGGCTTTAACGCCGGCAGCCAATTGGCCGCCGACGGAGTCGCCGCCAGCGCCTTTGCCGTGACACACTTTTCCGCCGCGGCCGGAACGCTCGGTTGGGCCGGCATGGAGTGGATCTTTCGCGGCAAGCCGACGTTGCTCGGCGCGTGCTCCGGCGCCGTGGCCGGACTGGTGTGCATCACGCCCGCCTCGGGTTTCGTCACGCCGATGCCCTCGCTGGTCATGGGCCTGGCGGCCGGGATCGTTTGCTACCTGGCCTGCACCTCGCTCAAGTCGATGTTTCGCTACGACGATTCGCTCGACGCGTTCGGGGTTCACGGCGTGGGCGGAACGCTGGGCGCCATATTGACCGGCGTCTTCGCGACCCGGGCCGTGTCGGACATGAACGAGGGCAAGCCCATCGGCCTGCTCGAGGGTGGTTCGCTGCTGGGCGGACAGATCGCCGGCGTGGTCATCACCTGGCTGCTGGCAATCGTTGCCACGTTCATCATCCTCAAAGTGCTCGACGCCGTGATCGGATTGCGAGTCACCACGCAGGAAGAACTGCAAGGATTGGACCTGACGCAGCACGGCGAAGAGGGTTATATCTATATTTGAGTTTCCGGCCGCGGCACCAACGCGGGTTTGTTGCCACAGGCGAATCAGGTCTCGCCGTACCGGGTCTCGGTGCGGCGAGGCCTTTTCCCACCGGCGGCACGTCGGCCAGCGCGGTGTTGTCGCCGTGAACCGTCGCTGTTGCCCGCGGCGACGCGCGGCTGCGTAGTCCAACATTGCGCATTACCAACGCGCAACGTGCCGCTCGAAATGGTCTGCCGCGGTCGCGGCTCGCCCCGCGCCGATCACAGCCTTGCTGGATGAGGCCCATCATGAAAAAGGTCGAGGCAATCGTCCGGATCTTCAAACTTGACGACGTCAAGAACGCGCTGGCCGAATTGGAGGTCTACGGGATGACGATCACCGACGTCCGCGGTTTCGGCCGCCAGAAGGGGCACACTGAGATGTACCGCGGCACGGAGTACGCCCTCGAGTTCGTCCCGAAGGTCAAGCTTGAGATCGCCGTGCCCGACGAGAATTTGCAGACCGTCCTGGATACCATTTTGCGCACGGCGCAAACCGGCCAGATCGGCGACGGCAAGATCTTCGTGTCCGACTTGCAGGACGTTATCCGCATTCGCACCGGAGAGACCGGCCACCAGGCCATTTGACCCAACCAGGCATCGCGGGGAGGATAGCCCCAATCAGCCGCATTGCCAGTGCGGCACCCAGCCCCGCGCCCCATCGTTCCCACCCTGCGTTTCTCCATGTCGACCAGCCCCGTTTTTCGCGAGTCGCTCTTGGCCGCCCGCGCTCGCCTTGCCGAGCAGCGCGAAGCCATTCGCGGCCAACACCAGGCCGGGTCGCCCGGCATTCAGATCTGCACGCGGCTGACCGAAATGGTCGACACGATCATTCTCGATCTGTACGAAGCCGCGCTATCGGAACTGTCCGCGAACGAGCGGGAAACGTTCGAGGACAACGTCGCGCTGGTGGCGCACGGCGGTTACGGGCGGCGCGATCTGGCGCCCTACTCCGACGTCGACCTGATGGTGCTTCACACGTCGGGCACCGAGGGACTGATCTTTCCGCAAACCAGCCGGCTGCTGCGCGATCTGTTCGACGTAGGGCTCGACCTGCAGCAAAGCGTGCGCACGCCGCGCCAGACTTGGAAACTGGCCGCCCAGGATCCGGTCGTCTGCACGTCGCTCATGGAATCGCGATTGTTGACCGGCAATCCGAAGCTGTTCGAGACATTCTTCGAGCGGTTCGAGCGGCGCACCCGCTCGCGATCCAAGAGCCTGTTCGGTGCGATTTACGAAGCACGCCGTGCCGAACGACGCCAATATGGCGAAACCGTTTACCTGCTCGAGCCGAACGTCAAGCGCAGCCGCGGCGGGCTGCGTGATTTGCAGCTTGTTCGATGGCTCGGGTTTGCCTGCCATGGGGCTGCGGATCCGGACGGGTTGCAACTGGTCGGCGCCATCACCAAAGACGACCGTCGCGCCCTGCGCGACGCGTGGGAATACTTGCTCCGGCTCAGGAACGACCTGCACTTCTTCGCCGAAAAGTCGAACGACGTGCTCGACCGGTCCGAGCAATTGCGCTTGGCGACCCTCTATCGATACGAGGGAACCGAAGCGATTTTGCCGGTGGAGCAATTCATGGCGGAGTATTTTCGCCACACGCGCGCCGTCAGCGCGGTGGCGGGCAATTTCGTCGCCAACGCCAGGCCCGGCTTTCCCTTTGCCAAGACGGTCGGCACCCTGTTCGGATACCTGGTCGAAGAAGACTATCGCGTCACGCCGAACCAGATCGCGGCCACGCGGCGCGGGCTGGATCGCTTGCGGTCCAGCCTGAGCGAAGTGCTGCGGCTGTGCGAGCTGGCCAACCTGCACAACAAACGTATCGCGCCGGAAACTTGGGAAGCCGTACGGACCGCGGTTCCGACGTTTCCCGACGACGTCGGGTCGGACGTCACGCAGCAGTTTCTCGCGCTGATCACCCGTCCCGGTCGACTCGGCGAGTTGCTGCGCCGTTTGCACGCCTTGGGCGTTTTGGAAAAGATCATTCCCGAGTTCGAGCACGCCCGCTGCTTGTTGCAGTTCAACCAATATCACAAGTACACGGTCGACGAGCACTGCATCCTGGCCGTCCAGCGGTGTACCGACTTCATTTCCGATCCGGGCTTGCTCGGACGTGTCTACCTGCGAATCAAGCAGAAGCGCACGCTGCACCTGGCCCTGCTGATCCACGATCTGGGCAAGGGCTACGTCGAGGATCACAGCGAAGTCGGACTGCGGATCGCCGAAGAAACGGCCCAGCGCCTGCGGCTTCCGCTGCGCGAGGCCGAGACACTCAAGTTCCTGGTTCACAAGCATCTGCTGATGTCGCATCTGGCTTTCCGCCGCGACACGCACGACCCGGAGTTGATCGTGCGTTTCGCCGTCGAAGTGGGCTCGCCCGAAGTGCTCGACATGCTGTTCGTGCTGACTGCCGCCGACTTTGCGGCCGTCGGGCCGGGCGTGTGGGACAGTTGGAAGGCCGAAGTACTCGGCGCGCTCTATCACAGCACGATGCGGCACCTGGCCGGCGACGTGCGCACCAGCGACCCGAGCGAGCGACTCGAGCAGCGCAAATCGGCGGTGCGCGAATGTCTCACGGCCGAAGACGACGAGCGTTGGTTCCAGCGCCAAATCAAGGCACTGCCGCCGGCTTATGCATTCGGCCAGTCGCCCGAGCGGATCGCCGAGGAACTTCGCGACCTGCGCCGCATGGCGTCCGGCGACGCCGTGGCGCGGGGGCGCTACCAGGCAGAGAGCGACACGCTGGAATTCATTGTCGGGACGCACGACGACATCACGCCCGGCGTTTTTCACAAGCTGTGCGGTGCCTTGGCAAGCAAGGGATTGGGCATCTTGTCGGCCGAGATCAACACCTTGGCCGACGGGCTCGTGCTGGACCGATTCTACGTCGTCGATCCCGATTTTTCCGAGCAGCCGCCGCCGCGGCGGCTCACCGAGGTTGAAGAAGAATTGGTGCGCTGCCTTACCACGGCCGGCGGGGAATCGCCCGTGTTTCGCAAAGTTTGGCAGAGCGAGGCACAGCGCGACCGCGCGCCGCTGTCCATGCTGCCCACGCGCGTGCGGATCGATAACAGCACCTCGGACCACTACACGATTATCGACGTTTTCGCGCACGACCGGCGTGGGTTGCTCTTTTCAATCGCCCGAACGCTCTTCGAAATGGAACTGTCCGTGTCGGTCGCGAAGATTGGCACCTACTTGGATCAGGTCGTCGACGTGTTCTACGTGACCGATCGCAACGGCAGGAAAATCAGTGACGAGCACCGCCTCAACGAGATCAACGAGCGACTGCTCCAGGCGATCGACAAGAGTGACGACGGCTAACGGCGTCCCGGGCGAACCGTGCCATGGTCGCGGAAGTTTCCGCGGTCGATGCTTATCGCCAAAGTGGCCCGACTCCCCCGCGGAAGCATACAATGGGGGCATGCCACGCTTTCCCGCGCGCACGAATGTCCACCTCATCGGTCCTCGCCGGCGGCGAGCGGCCCTGTTGGCGGTGGGCGCTTGCCTGTTGCTGGCCGCCGTGGCAGCCGGTCCAAAGCAGCCGACGGATCAATTAGTCGATCCACCAACGCGCCTGGAATCGGCTCACCTTGCGAACGCGATTCGCATTCATCCCCGCGTGATTTCTGGCGGCAGTCCGGTGGGCGACGAAGCGTTTGCCGAACTGCGGGAGTTGGGCATTCGGACCGTGATCAGCGTCGACGGCGCCCGGCCCGACGTCGAAACTGCGCGGAAGTATGGCCTGCGGTACGTCCACATGCCCAACAGCTACCAGGAGATCTCATCGCGGCGAGCGCAGGAACTGGCCAAAGCACTGGGCGAACTGCCCGGCCCGTTCTACATTCATTGCCACCACGGCCTGCATCGCGCGCCGACCGCCGCCGGCGTGGCCTGCGTCGCGGCCGGACTGATCGACCCAGACGCGGTGCCCGCGCTATTGAAACTGGCCGGAACGGCTCCAACGTATCGCGGGTTGGTCGCATCGGCCCGTGCGGCAAGGCCGATCGATGCAGACCAGTTGGACGCACTGCAGGTGACGTTTCGTGAAACGGTACCGCCGCAGCCCATCACCAGTGCCATGGTGGAAATCGAGGCAACCTACGACCATCTGGTCGAAATTGCCGCCGCGGGCTGGCAAACGCCCACAGCCAATCCCGATCTGCAGCCTGCGCACGAAGCGCTCTTGCTGAGCGAGCACTTTGCGGAGTTGTTGCGCAGCGACGAAGTGCGCACCAAGAGCGACGCGTTTCGCCGCGCGTTACATACCGGCCAAACGCTGGCCGACACCTTGCAAAAGGAGCTGGCTCGCCCGCGGCCGGCAACGGGAAAGTCGGACAAGGACCGGCCGGCCGACGCGATACTCAAGCGGATAACTAGAAATTGCAAGGACTGCCATCAGCAGTACCGCGACAACCCATCGCCGCCCCAACGCGACTCGTAGGACAGAGTGCGCAGTGGATTCGAGCGCAGCACGTTGGAGCGGACGTCCGAGCGGGGCGAGATCCGGAGTTCGGCCCGATACGCTAATTGCGGCCAAAATGCTCGGATTCGCCGGCCGTACGCACTAGAATGTGACCCCGTATCGCCGAAACTCTAACACGAAAGGGGTCGCTCCATGACTACGCGCACGTGCGTCACACGCTTCCTTGGAACTCTCACCGCGGTTCTTCTCACGTCCGCCGCCTTCGCCGCACCATACGTTCCTCCGTCGCTCAGTCCGGGTGACTCGTACCACCTGGTGTTCATCACCGACGGCACCCACGACGCCACCAGCGGCGTGGTCACCACGTACAACAACTTCGTCAACGCGCAGGCCGCACTGAACGCCCCGTTGACGGGCACGAACGTCGGCGTGCAGTATCGGGCCATTGTCTCAACGACCGCCATCGACGCCCTCTCGAACGCTCCGGTCAGCGCGCCGGTCTTCAACCTCAATGGTGACAAAATCGCCGACAACTCGGCCGACATGTGGGACGGTACAATCGACAACCCGATCGACTACAACCAATACGTGGCGACGATCTTCCCGCCAGACATTTGGACCGGCACGCAGACCAACGGCCAGCAATTCATTGGCAACGAGCTTGGTACGACGAACCCTCGCACCGGTAGGGCCGATCTGGCCAACGGTACCTGGATCAGCGAAACGACCTCGGGCGCCACGTTCCAATCCAGAATCTACGCACTGAGCCAGCCGCTGACGGTCCCCGTACCCGAACCGGCAAGTTGGGCCTTGGCCGCGTTGGGTGCGTGCTGGTTGCTGCTGGGCGTTTGGCGTCGCCAATAGCGGTGGCGCCGGCTTGCTGGCGATCGTCGCACGGCCGCTCGTCGGCCGACCAACGATTGGGTTGTTGGTCGGCGTCGGGTGCTGCGCCGGTCGCCGGCCGTGCGTTCGAGGCTCGATGCTCGCAACTGGAGGAACGATTCCGTGCAACCGACCGAACGACTGCGCCAGGGAATGGATGGCACCGCCACGACCGTGGTGACGCGCGAAGTGACCGTGGCTCACTTCCATCCCGAGATGCCCGAAGTATACGGCACGCCGTTCATGATCTATCTGATGGAGGTCGCGGCCAGCAACGCGATTCAGGCGGAGATGCTCGATGGTTGGGTCTCGGTCGGGACCGAAGTCAACGTCAAGCACCTGGCCGCAACGCCGGTGGGCCGTAGCGTAACGGCCACGGCAACGGTCACGGCGGTTGATGGGCGACTGATTTGCTTCGACGTCGAGGCGCACGACGGCGTCAACAAGATTGGGTCCGGAACGCACCAGCGCACCGCGATCGATCTGGCTCGCTTCGAGCGCCACCTGCAGATCCAGCGCCCAACCGATCCGTAGCCCGTCGCACGCGCGGCATCGGCCTGGCGACGTGCCGGAACAAGTATGGAAGCGGCATCGAGCGGCCACGGTGCGATTGCTCGACCGCTCCCGGCATCATCCGTCGTCAGGGTTGTCGCGTTTTCGAGAGTGCGAGCATCGCCTCCCGCCACTTCGGCTCGAACTGCTCCAGCGGCTCACCGACCAGTTCCTCGAACCGCGCCACGGGCGCCAGCTCGACTGCCGCCGGATCCAAGTACGCCTCGATGCGTCCGTTGGACAACACACCACGCTCGAACGCCAAATAGTACGCCAGGCCCCACGAGTAGTAATACGCCCGCGACACGGTCTGCCCATCTTCGGCGTGTCCGGCCAAGAAGGCGTCGCTACCGGCCTCGAGCAATTCGCGCAAGCTCAACGGATCTCCGCCGGCCAACTCGCTCTGCAATCGCGACAGGGCGATATCGTTTGGGATGTCAATTCGCAACGTGTCGGCTTCGAGCAGCCCCGCCTCGAAGGTTTGGGCCAGTCCTTCGTTCAACCAGCGGGGCACGTCGTAACTGGTGCGCGGGAAGACAAAAGTTTCTAAGTAGGCGTGCAATGCCTCGTGCGCAAGCCGGCGAAACATCTTCCCGGCGACGACGTCGAACTTGGCGGCGTTTTTGCGCTCCAGCGCCGCGATCTGACTGCGCGCGTCGCGTCTTTTCGTCTCCCATTTGCGCTGCTCGATCGTCAGGATCTTTTGCCGCTGGGCCGCGGGGATTTGATTGCGTCTCAGCGTCGCCCGCAACTCGGCGATCCGCGACGGGGCCTCGGCCACCATCCGGTCGAGTTCATCGCGGATCCGCTCATGTTCCCGCTCCACCCTATCCAGCGCCACCGCAAAGCGGTTCATGTTGCTTCCGGCAAGAATCAGATTTCTCTCGGGCAAATAGACCGCCGGATTGCGGATTGCCAACCCCAAGTCAGTCAGTGCCTGGTGGTACTCCTCGCTGGTGCCGAAAATCCGCACGCGGAGCCGCGCGGGTGAGTTCCACCGCGGCGACAACACCTGGCGATACGCGGCGAAGAGCTGCTCCAAGCGCACGATCGATCGTCGCGTCACTGACTCGTCGGCCGTACTCTCCAGCGCGAACCAGTCCCCCTCGTAACGCCAGCTCAGCCGATCGTCGCTGCGGCGCGGCGAAAGCGTCAAGTCCTCCATCCTGGCCGCTTCGATCCGTGCGCGATGCCGGTGCTGCTCCAGCCGCTCGCCCAAGTTGGCTTGTTGCTCCGGGCTAAGCCGTTGAAGTTGGTCGATTTGCGAGCGCTCGATCGGGCGCACCACCAGGAACATCGGCTGGCCCGGACGTCGGTGAACTTCGATAAAGTCGATACGGGCCTTGTTTTCCGACTGGACCAGGCCCCGAAACGTGCGCCCGTCGGTCAGCGTGACCTGCTCTAGGTCCCAGTCACTGCCCTGAACCGATACGCCTTCAGTCTCCGCCGGCACAGGACGCGGTGCAGCGTCTGGCGCCGCGGCTAGCAGCGGCGCGACGTCAATGGCCAGAAATATTCCGGCCGCAAGCGCTGACGAGGCGATGGGTGTGAGTCGGGTCATTCTGTTCCGTGCTACGAGACGTGTTGCCGTATTACTTCCACGATCGCGCGCCCTGCTCGATCTGTCAAGCGCGCAGCACTGGCGATCTGCAGTGCCGCGCGCGGCGCACGTAAGAAGCCGGCCTCCCGCGAAGGGAAGCCGGCTTCGATGCTTGTTGGACCAATTGTCTTGTTGTCGCCGGCAGCACGTTAGGCCGTGGCTCCGACGCCGCAATCCGCGAGGTCGACCGCTACGCGTTGAGCTTGACGCTCGCGTCGTCGGCCACGTTGACCCACACGTGAACGTGCGGCGCGCCACGATAGTACCAGACGAACGACGGACCCTCGATGCGCCAGCAGTCCCAAACCTTGTCGTTGCCGATGTCGCCATCGCTGTAGAACGCCAGGCTACAGGCGTCGAGCCCGCCCTGTTTCTCGATCATGCTCGAGGCCTCTTGCCGATCGCTGGCGCGATAGGGCTCGAGCAGCTTCTGGAGCACTTCCTTGACCAGGTCCTTCTGATCGCTCGACATTTCGCCGATGGCCAGGCCGGGGAAATTGGCGCCAGCGCCCTGGAAGCCGACATTCTCCTCACGCGGCAGCTTGCTCTCGAGCGCCTGCTTGCGCTGCTTCTCGTCGAGCATCTCGTAGACGCGATTGGCGGCAATCGCCTGATGCCAGAACACGTTGCCCGGGTGGTTCGGCTTTTCGTTGAAGCCCTGGGCGGCATGGCCGTAGAAGATCGGCCCGCCGAAAGCCACGTGTTCGGCGCTGTTGCCGTCGCAGCGCAACGTCATGTGGCGGCCAGTCATTACGAACTCGAACTTCTCGCCCGGCTTGCCGAACATCGCGATGCTCTGCGCCTCGCCATATCCGCCCGCGTCATCTTCCAATTGCAAATAGATCCGTTCATGCCAGTCAGGCTGGATGATGTCTTCAAAAATGTGCTTGATCATCGCCTGCTGATCTTTGGTATAGAACTCACTCGTAACGTTTGGCTCGGTGATGTTCCAGTTGTTCGCGATTCGGGTACGCAGCAATCCCCGTTCCGGCTCGGTGTAGTCCCAGTCGAAGCAGATTTCCTTCTTCTGCTTGTCAGAAAGCGATTCGTACAGCAGCTTGGCAACCGTTTCGCCGGGCGCGTCCTTCGGCACGGATACGTCGGCCCGCGCCAGCAAGGGCGATGCCCCCATCGCGGCCGCGGCAGCGCTGGCGGTCTTCATGAATTGGCGACGATCAACCGCGCCAGACGACTCACAGTCGGAACAAATGCGCGTGTGCGACATGGTGGCTGCCTCCCTGGAAAGAACTGGCAACGCGTAGGTTTACGCTTCGTGCCCCTAATTAGATACCAAGCTCACGATCGATGCAAATACTCCCGGGGTGCAACACCGCGGATCGCAAGAAGTTTCGCCACGCTGCCGGCAGCCGACTAATCGTCGGATCCAGCGTCACCCGTGTCGGGCATTTCGCACTTCGGCCATTTCACGCAATCCTGTGCAGTTTAGGCGTGGCGCGTGCGGCGGCCACGCGGCTGACAGCGCGGGCAAAAGAACGTGGCCCGTTGCGCTTGCACGGTCCGCTCGATCGTTCCCACGCCACACTGGCCACACGGCTGTCCGGCTCGGGCATAGACCCGATGGTGGTTCTGGTAGCTTCCCCGGCGATTGAGCGCGTTGCGATACGTCCCGTCGCCCAGCGTGGAGCCCTCGTAACGTATCGCCTGTTGAAGAATCTCCAACATGGCGGTGTGAATCTGTTGCCATTGCTCGCGCGAGAGCCCGCTGCAGCGGCGCGCCGGATGCACTCCGGCAGTGTGCAGGATCTCGCTGGCGTAAAGATTGCCGACGCCGGCCAGGGCCCGCTGATCGAGCAGGGCGACTTTGATTTCGCGCCGGCTGGCGCACAGCCGCGCTCGCAGTGCCTCGCACGAAAGCGACAACGCGTCGGGCCCAAGCTTGCCGCTGCCGAGCTGCTCGTCAAACTGCTGCGGCCGCAGCAGCCGCACCGTGCCCAACCCGCGGCGATCCCAAAACATCAAATCACGCTGCCCGCGACCGGCCAGTCGAATGACGAGCCGCAGGTGCTCCTGCGTCGGCGGATCGGCCAGCAGCACCAGGCCGGTCATCCGCGGCTCCAACACGATGGCGTCCTGCGTATCGAGCCGCACGACGACCCGCTTGCCGAGTCGCTCCACGGCGGCGACCGAACAACCGACCGTGCGACGACGAAATGTCGGCAAGCCCGGCGAAAAGGCGATCGGGCGTTTCGTCGAGCGGGGCCGAACGACCTGCATCACCCGACTGCCGACAATCGGCCGAATCCCCCGACACATCGTTTCAACTTCTGGAAGCTCGGGCACGGCAGACACTCCAAGCGGGGCGCGGCCGATCGTTTGCGACACGCAGAAACGCCGGCCATCGCGACGTCATCAAAGCCGCGGCAGCCCGGCGCGTCAACCGCTCGAAACCGCCGGCCGCCCCGTCGTGCTTGGCCCGCAGGTCTGTTAGATTGCAGGCGAACCGGCAACAACAACTCGCCACGCGGCACGAGAGATCGCCATGCTCTACCTGAACGTCATCCGTACGGTCAACGACCCGGCCGACGTCGAAACGGTCAAAGGCCTGCTCAAAGAGCAGCGCACGCACTCGCTGAAGGAGCCGGGCTGCGCCCGTTTCGAGGTCTACCACTCGACGGCCGAGCCGACCAAGTTCTTGCTCAACGAGCATTGGGAGTCGCAAGAAGCCGTCGACGGGCATCGCAAGGGGTACGCCTACACGAACATCTACCAGCCGAAGGTGCTGCCGCTGGTCGTGCGCGAAGGGCACCCATCGGAGATGGTGTAACCGGTGCCGAACATCAAACGCTGGCAGCTTCGCGGCATCGCCTGCCGCGTGCCGCGCGTCGGCCGGCCGCCAGCATGGCGACCACGCTCAGGGCCGCCAGTGCGAAACTCGACGGTTCCGGCACCTGCACGTACACCTCGAAGTCGTACGTGTCCGCCAACGTCTCACCCACGTATTCGTTCTCAAGTCCGCCGAGCGCGAGGATCTCCAGGTCGCTCAGCAGCGGAAGGTTCGTGCCGTAGCCCTTGTTGATCGCGTCGAGATAGAAGTTTGCGATGGCGGCCCGCACGAGAATGCCGGCGTGGAAGGGATCCTCGAAGAAGTAGTGTGGATCCGTATCGTATCCTTCGAGAATCAAATCGACACCGCCGATTTGGACACTGCCGTTGTCGTAAACGTCTTTTCCCAGATTGAAGAAATCGATAAACGGAATCCCTTCGGCCGTAGCGAAATCGGCCACCAGCTTGTTGCCGTCATCCAGCGCGTTTAGCAGTCGGGCCCGCATCACCGGATCGGCTTTGATCGCGGCGGCCGCCGGCGAATCCGTAAAGTTCGCAAAACCACCCAACACGACTTTCGCGCCAGCGGCGCGCACCGCGTTGACTGCCGTGGCGATATTCGTCGCAACCTCCTGATGCAAGGCCAGCAACGCAGCGCCCGCAATGGTGCCGTCGCCGATTTCCTCCGCGACGTCGATGTAGTCGTTGTCGCCGAGCGTCAGGATGGCCAAAGTGACGTCTCCGGACGTCGCCAGCGCGACCATCTGATCGACCTGGTTGCCCGGCGCGAGCACCTCACCCGCATCAGCCCCCACAACGCCCAAGGCAAACGAGTTGGACGGGCCGAAATACAGCCCCCGCTCTGTGTGCATCAGGTCGGGAAACAGCGTCGCCCCCGGTCCGGCGTTGCCACTGCCAACCGTGCCGAGTCCGTCGAGAACCCCAGCGCCTACGGGTGCAACGGCCACCAGCAAAACGAGGGCGAACGCCAAGTGCGCGCAGATTGTCTTACAGAACGATCGAACCATGGGGAGGCCTCCAAGAGTGCAGAGGTCTTCGGTTTTAAGAGAGGTCTAAGATTAGCGACCTTTCGCGGTGCGGCGTCAGCCGTGGCCGATCGTCGGCCATCCAGTGCGCCCGCGGAGACTAAAGTATTCCATCGATGGGGGGATGTCAAGCATCCTGTTGACGGATAACCAAAATTGCTCGCTTACGCCACACCGACCACCACCGGTGACATGAAGGGGACGCGCGTCTTGGCGGCCACGCGGTCTCTACCCGCGAACCGGGCCGCCCTTGTCGCGGCGTAAGTCCGATACGAGAATGGTTTTTTCGCCGTCCGCGTTGTGGCAATGTCTGTTTTCATAGCCGACCGCACCGGCAACTCCCACGCACTCCCGAACAAGACTCCAGCCGACTTCGCCCGATGCCCGACCCCGCCACGACGTCCGTTCCTGATTCTGCGGGTCGCTTCGGCCCATTCGGCGGCCGATTTGTCCCCGAAACGCTCACCCGCGCGCTCGACGAACTGTCCAACGAGTACGAAAAGGCCCGCACCGACGCCGCGTTTGCCGCCGAGTTGGACGAGCTATTGCGCAATTACGTCGGCCGGCCGTCGCCGCTCTACCACGCCCGCCGGCTGAGCCAACAGTGCGGGGGCGCCCAGATCTATCTTAAGCGCGAAGATCTGAATCACACTGGCGCGCACAAGATCAACAACACGCTCGGCCAAGCGCTGTTGACGGTCCGCATGGGCAAGAAGCGCGTGATCGCCGAGACCGGTGCCGGCCAGCACGGCGTCGCCACGGCCACGGCTTGCGCACGATTCGGGTTGGAGTGCATCGTCTACATGGGCGAGGAGGACATCCGCCGCCAGCAGCCCAACGTGTACAGCATGAAGCTCTTGGGCGCCGAGGTTCGGCCGGTGACCACCGGTTCGCGCACGCTCCGCGACGCAATCAACGACGCGATGCGCGACTGGATGGCGTCGGTCGAAACCACCCACTACATCCTGGGATCGGTCGTCGGTCCGCACCCGTTTCCGCGCATCGTGCGCGACTTCCAAGCCGTGATCGGGCGCGAAACGATCGAACAATCGCGGCAACAATTGGGGCGCTTGCCCGAGTCCGTCGTCGCCTGTGTCGGCGGCGGCAGCAACGCGGCCGGCATGTTCTATCCGTTCGTCGATCACACCGGCGTCGAACTAATCGGCGTCGAGGCGGGCGGGCGCTCGGATCAGCCGGGCGATCACGCTTCGCCGCTTTCGTATGGCGCGCCCGGCGTACTACATGGCAGCTTCAGCTACGTGATGCAAGACGAAGACGGACAGACCTGCGACGTTCATTCGGTTTCGGCCGGATTGGACTATCCGGGCGTCGGACCGGAACACAGCTATTGGAAAGACACCGGACGCGTTCGGTACACCTCGTGCCGAGACGACGAAGCCCTGGCGGCATTCGCCACGCTGGCCCGCACCGAGGGTATCCTGCCGGCACTCGAAAGCTCGCATGCCGTGGCCCGCGCGATGGAGTTGGCCGGGCAGAAGAAACCGGACGAGGCGATCGTCGTCTGCCTGTCGGGACGGGGCGACAAGGACGCCGCTGAAATCGCGCGGCTCACGTCGCGGAGCAACTCCGCCGGCTGAACCGCACGCGATGACCCGCGCGGGGATAACACGCTACCGCGGCGACAAACATCGAAACGAAATGAATCGAATCGACGAACTATTTGCCCGGCTCCGTCGCGCCAACGAAAAGGCACTGATGCCGTTTGTCACCGCCGGCGATCCTGATCTGGCGTTTTCGGCCGAGGTGATCCGCGAACTGGCCGCGCGCGGTGCCAGCCTGTGCGAAGTCGGCATTCCGTACAGCGATCCAATCGCCGACGGGCCCGTCATCCAGGCGTCGTACACGCGGGCGCTGGACAACCACGTCAAGCTGGCCCAGATTTTGGAAACGCTGGCAGGCGTGGCACCCCAGGTCGAAATGCCCGTGGTTACGATGGTTAGTTACGCGATCGCCTATCGCCACGGGCTGGCCCAGTACGTCGAAGATACGCAGCGTGCCGGGGCGCTCGGGGCCATCGTGCCCGACTTGCCAGTCGACGAAGCGGCCGACCTGTCGAAACTGTGCTCTGCGGCAAACTTCAGCTTGATTCAGTTGGTCACGCCGACCACGCCGCGCGACCGGGCGTTGCGCATTGCCGAAAGTTCGACGGGCTTCCTTTACTACGTCTCCGTCACGGGAATCACCGGCGAGCGATCCGAGCTGCCCGCGAGCCTGATCGACAACGTGGGCTGGCTCCGTGAGCAAACCGATCTGCCAATCTGCATCGGCTTCGGCATCAGCACGCCGGAGCATGTACGGCAACTGGCGCCGGTGGCCGACGGGCTGATCGTCGGCTCGGCGATTGTCCGCCGGATCGCGAATGCGGTAGATACTCCCCGCCAGGAAGTGCTGCACGACGTCGGCGCATATGTGGAACAGTTGGTCGACGCGTTGCGTACCGCGTAGCACGCGGCCCCGGCGGCAAAGTTCCGTCGCCCGGCAGACGAGCACGAACCGCGTGCCTCGATCAAACAACCACGCTGTCGTCGCGCGGGCGCGGATCGAACTCGACGGTCACGTCGTCGATCCGCACGACGGCGCTCGGTGCGTCGGCGCCGGCCGGCAGCACCAGATCACCCGCTCCGGTCTTTTCGACAACCACCGCCACGCCGACGCCATAGCTCGTTTCGTTCGCACCGCCGTCCTGGCTGCGCAGCTTGACCGCGACCTCGAACGGCTCGTATCCGGTCGCGTCGACCGACCACTCCGGACGGAACTTCGACGTGGCAAACACGCGCTGCTGCCGATGATCCTTTTTCATGTCGACGAAGCCAAAGATCACCAGGCGGCACGTGAACTGGCTAGCGAACACGTCGCGATAGAATGCCTCGTCGCTACCGCCGCCGCTGGCGTGTACGCGAAACGTGTACTTACCGGCCCGCGGGTTGCGGACCTCTTGCGAAAGCATCGCCTTTGCTCCGGCACGAAGCGCATCGGCCACACTGTCGCGCCCCGCGGTCCGAATGCCAAGCTCCGCGTGCCAGCGGCCGTCGCGCGCGTGTTCGGAACCCTCGACCAGTGCCACGCCAAACGGCGTTTGCGGCCCGGCCACCGGCGATGCCTGCCACGTCTTGCCGCGCTGCTTTGCGTCGTGCGCAACCAGCGGTCGGCCGGCCTCGAACCCGCCGTCGTCCAGGTTGCGTTCCGAAAATGGCGGAACGCGTGCGACGTCGCCCGTCGGCTGTGTCCGCTCGGTCGTGGCGGGCGCCGTTCCCAACAGCGCGTGAATCGGCTGCCCCTGGCTCACCGGACGCGGACGACCCGTCCGATCCGGAAACGTCGCTTCATGCCCAATGCCCAGCAGATGGAACATCGTCGCCGTCAGATCCTGCGGCTCCACCCGCTGCGACGCCGGGTAGCCGCCAATCTTGTCGCTCGATCCAAACACCTGACCGCCGCGGATGCCGGCGCCGGCCAGCGCGAAGCTGAACACGTGCCCCCAGTGGTCCCGCCCGCCAAACTTGTTGATCTTGGGCGTGCGTCCGAACTCGGCCACCGCGACGACCAGCGTTTCGTCGAGCAGCCCGCGCTGGTCCAGATCTTCGATGAGCGCGGTATAGCCCACGTCGAACATCGGGCAAAGCACGTCCTCCAGCCGGTCGGCATTTTGTGCGTGCGTGTCCCACAGCGGGTTGACGATCGCCGTGTCGCCCGGATCGCGCGGCCAACCGACGTGAACCAGCCGCACGCCGGCCTCGATCAGCCGTCGGGCCAATAGCACGCACTGACCCCAGCGGTTCTTTCCGTACCGGGCGCGCACCCGATCCGGCTCTTTGCGCACTTGAAACGCCTCGCGCGCTCGTCCGGACGTCAGCAGCCCCAACGCGGCCTGGCGGATTTCGTCGAAGTCGCGCACGGCGGGCGACGACTCGAGCGCGTCGAAATGGCGCCCGACCTGCTCGGCCAATGCCGCCCGGCGCTCCAGCCGCAGTGCGGTCATGTCCGGTTGCAGGCCCAGCCCTTCGACGCGATAGTTGGCCGCTGACGGATCGCCGATGAACCGGTCGGGATCCCACTGCGCTCCCAAAAAGCCGCCGGTCTGGCCGGCCGGACGCACGTTGTCGTTCAGCCGCAACAGGTCCGGAATCCAAACGCTCGACAACGCCGGAACGCGCTCGCTCGGCTTGAGCATCTTCACCACCGAGCCGAAGTAGGGCCAGTCGCCCGGCTGGATCTGCCGGGCATTTCCGCCGGTGTACTTCTCGCCGGTGAGCACCCAGTAGCCGCTGCTGCTGTGGATGTTGTCGTCGGTCGACATCGAACGGACAACGGCCAGCTTGTCGGCCATCGCAGCCGTGCGGGGCAATAGCTCGCCGAATTGAATGCCCGGCACGTTGGTCGAGATGGGTCGGAACGGTCCGCGAATCTCGACCGGCGCGTTGGGCTTCGGATCGAACGTTTCGTGCTGCGGCGGTCCGCCTTGCAGCCAGAGATAGATCACGTTCTTCGCACGGCCGAACGTGGGATCGCCGCTCGCCGGATTGGCGCGCGCCTCGGCCGCCAACAACGACGGCAGAGAAAGCCCCAACAGATTCAACCCGCCGATCCGCATCATCTCGCGCCGCGATACGCGATCGCACAGCGAATACGGACGGTCGTGCAACGTGAACATCGCCGCGCGTCTCCGGGGCTTGACTCTTGCCCCGAGTATATCGGATTCGGCCGATCGATGGCAGCCGGCCGGCCGGGCCGATCGCTGCGACGCGCCGTGCGTCGATTCGGCGCGCGATGTCGGCGAAAACGTCGACGAGAACCGCTTGTTTCACGCGAGTTTAACTCAACTTGACCCACCGAACCGCGCCGACTTAAATGCAAATAGAGGTCGCGTGTTGCTCGTTTTGGGACCTTGCTCACGCGGGCCGTGCCCAGCGCACGACTGCCTGGCCCGACAACACGCGCGTCGACGGACGAGAAGCCGAGGGCGCAAGCTTATGACCGCTGATCATCCTCGCGTACCCCTGCGTGATTTCTTTGCCGGCGTGGCCGAGTATGCGTTCGAAACGCGATTGGGCGTGGCCGATCCGCCGCTGGTCGACTACATCACCGACCTGTTGACCCGCTTCGTGCGCCACGACGCGATGTTTTCGGTGCGCGATCTGACGGGCCACCGGCTGCACGCCGTGGGCGACATGCTGGCCGAGGCCGATGCCCGCATCGGAGACGCGCGCCGCGAAGTGCATCGCCACATCGGCGACTACACGCTATTTTGGACCGGCGTCTATCCCGAAGCGTTGCGCCGCACGTCGCCCAAGTTGCCGCTGGAAGAGGACCGCTTCACCCACTTCTGCACGCAGGGCAAACGGGCCTATCACATCGCCAGCACGATTCCCAGCGAGTCCGAGCCGCATCAAGACGCCGTGCTGGAACGGCTCAGCGACCAGTTCGAGATGTGTGCCTACGGACTGAGTGAAGCCCGTCGCGAATGGGAACGCCGCGACGCCGACGGACAGTGGCAGTTGGTCGTGTTTGACTGACAGGTGGACCGACGCCGGTGGAAAATCGCGGGCTTGTAGACCGCGGTCCCGGTAGTCCTAAACACTCTCCCAACTCTTCGGCCGTTTGCTCGTTTTCCACAAGACGACACCCTCCACGGTGCCGATCCCCTCGGAAGTCGCGGCAGTTCTTAGCTCCAAAATCTTCCCGTCGAAACGACTGAGCTCCATATCGGTAGGTACGGCAAGCGGGAAGTTTTTCTGGTCTGACGGGAACAAACAAAACTTGCGATCACCTGTTCTCTTCCACTTCCAATCTCCGTCCAGATCGTCCGCGGTGCCCCGACCAACCAATTTGATGTGAGCGCTGCCGTCGTTTTTCAGCAACGTATACCCGGCTGGTGTCTTCCAACAACCCACAACCATGGAGACATCCTCTGGTTCTCGAATCGACTTCAAATTCCACTTCAAAAAGTAGAATGTTGCAATGAACGGTTGGAGGACTTCGTCGACTGAAATTGTGCGATTGGCCTCGGGCCAATGGAGCGCACGTCCATCGTCGCTCAATTCAATTGGCATCGACGCGATCGCATCCTCCGCCAACCACTCGTATCCCTGGGCGCAAAAAACAGCGATACAAGACTGTCGTTTCGGGGCAACACGATTCACATCCGGACCCTCGATCGCAGCGACGAGGTAGCCGGAAACGATCTTCGCGTCGCGAAATTGCGTTGCCTCAGACATCCAAATCCACTTCGCCCGCTAAATCACCAGTCCCTTGGTGACCAGCATGAAGACGTCTTCTAGCGTCGGATCCTTCTCGTGGAAGGAGCGCATCCGCACGCCGCTCTTGGTCAACTCGTCCAACAGCGAAGCGACCTGGCCGTCGTCGGCCTCCAGCTCCACCAAACACTTGTGGTCTTCCACGATCACGTCGCGCGTGTGCGGGCATCCGCGCACAATCGACAATCCCAGGTCCATGTGCTCGACAAACTTGATCTCGACCATCCGGTTGCCGCGGATGCGCCGGTACACGTCGGCGATCGGCCCGTGCATGAGCAGTTGGCCCCGCTCGATGATGCCGATCGACGTGCAGCAATCGGCCAGCTCCGTCAGGATGTGGCTCGAAATCAGAATCGTCTTGCCCATCCGGCGCAGCTCCTTCAGCAGCGCCTTGACCTCCAATCGGGCCCGCGGATCCAACCCGCTGCTCGGCTCGTCGAGAATCAATACGGGTGGATCGTGGACCAGGGTTTTGGCCAGGCAGAGCCGCTGCTTCATTCCGCGCGACAGTCCGTTGACGAAGTCGTCCCGCTTGTGCATCAGGTCCAACAGCTCGAGCACGTCGGCAATCACGCGCTTCCGCTTGCTGCGCGGAATTTCATACGCCACGGCGAAGAAATCCAAAAACTCCCAAACCTTCATGCCGTCGTACACACCGAAGCTGTCGGGCATGTAGCCCACGCTGCGGCGCACGTCCAACGGCTCCCTGGTAACGGAGAACCCGTTGACAATGCCCTCGCCGGTGGTGGCTTTGAGCAACGTGGTCAAGAACCGGATCGTCGTGCTCTTTCCGGCGCCGTTGGGCCCGATGAAGCCGAACATTTCGCCGGCCTCGATCTTGAAATTCAACGACTCCACGGCCGTGAAATCGCCGTAGTTTTTGCCGAAGTCGATCAGCTCAATCATCGCGTCGCTCCCACGCCTGGCAGCGACAAAGTCGGTTTGAGCTCGATACCCTGTGTCGGTCGCACGGTGTACAGGTTCGCATCCGACCGCGGTGGTGCATCGGCAAACTCAAGGTTGGCCACGACCAAGGTCGCGCGCCGCGCTTGCGCCGCGGCCGGATCCGCGTGTATGCCTGGCAAGCCATGGTCGTACCAACCGATCAGTCGCACGTCCCCTTCACGCAGCAACCGCGGGTCTTCGGCCAGGGCCGTCAGTTTCACGAGGCTCAGCGTTCCGGCTGGCGGCGATGCCGCGGTCACCGCCGACGCCGCGCGCCCCTCGGCAATCGCGTCAGCCACCTCGGCCAGTGGCTTAAGCTCCACTTCGACGACCGCGCCGGGCGCCAACTCGCCGACCCAGGCGGCCTGCGACGGGGGCGGTGGGCTACGTTTCTTCGTGTCGTCCTCGTCCTGGTCCGCGTCACGCCGGTCGGTACTTTCGGAATCGTCAGCGGCGTCTGCTGCGAGCGCTATCTCGGCTTCCCTTTCCGCGTCTCCTTCTGATGCGTCGCTGCGCCGCAGGACAACAACGCCCGAAAGATGCAGCCGCGTCGTGTTTTCGAGCGTCGGCTGTCCGTCCAGCGAACGAGACCAGCGCAAGGCTCCGTTGAGGTTGACCATCTGCTCGCTGTGGACCATGCCGGTCGAGTTGGATGCCACGCTGAAGTCGGTTAGCTGTTGATCGGCGCCGCTGCGTAATGTGACGGTCGATCGGCTTTGGCCCGGCAAGATGTCCCGGTCCAACGCCAACGGCTGGGCAAGCGCCGAGGGATCGTCGTAATGAACGTCGTACGTCGTCGACAGCGAACTATAGAGCGCCATGTAGCGCGTCAGATGCGCGCGCGAGTAGTCGTTTTGTAGTTCCAGCACGGCCACTTCGGTCTCGGCTCGGGCAAACCCGATATCGAGTTGGGCCATCCAGACGACGACGACTCCCCAGCCCACTGCCAGCACCGGCACGGCCAGCCATGCCATTTCCACGCGGCCCGCGGCGCGAAACACCAGCCAATTGAGCGGAACCACGATGATCAAGTAGAGACCGACCATCCACACCACAAAACGCCGATTCGGAACCGAAATACCTGCCGCTTCGCGCAGCGTGTCACGGGCCAGCGTGGCGGCTTCGTTGAAGTCATCCCATCCGGCCGCGCCACCGGCCCCTTTCAAAGACTCCAGTTCCGACTGCTGTCGCCACTGTTCGTCGAGCATCGCGCGCGACTGTTGAGCAAGCGTCGTGGGATCCTGGTTATTTTCCGCCGGCGAGGGGATCGACGCAGGGCCTTGCGGCGCCAACGCGTCGCGCACCCCGCGATCGGTGTCGCGCGTGAAAAACCGGACGCCGCTGCTCAGTCGTGGATCGAACGAATTCAGCACCGGCACGTTGTGGGGTCCCAGGAACTCGGCCATCTGTCGCACGTCGTCAAACCGCCGAGGCGGCCGACGCAGCAGGCAACCGTTGACGAAATTGTCCTTCGATGGCCAGTCGATCAGGTCGCGGTCATTCAGCCGAAACGCCGTCGCCACGACGCGCCCTCGCCCCACGGGCCGCTCGACAACTAGCTCGCCCGTGCCGGCCAGAAACCTGGCGTCGGGATGCTTGGCCAGCTTGACGCCGCCGAGCGGTTTGCTCGGAGCCAGCCGCCTACGTTTGCCGTTCGAGTCGGCCAGCGTCCAGTGCTCGTTCAATTCCGCGAGCGCCGCCGCGTCCAGATCGATCGATTCGGCTGCCACAGCCGGCAAATAGGGTTCCAGGAACGACCCACGCAACAGATCCAACGTGCGCGGCCCGCTGATGATCAGCCCGCCGCCCCAGTGCAGCCAATCGACCAGAGCCTGCTGTTGCTGCGAAGACAAGACGCTCGGCTGCACCTCGTCCCACACGAAGTAGGCGATGCTCGTCCAGGCCAGCGCTCGACTCGGCAGCGCCAGCGGAGCTTCGGGCCGCGGCGTCAACACCCGATAGAAATACTGGTCGTCGGCGATGACCAACGGGATCGGCAGCGGCGGCTTGACACTTGCCAGATCTTTGAAATAGCCATACCGGGTCGAGTTGCGCGCCAGCACGTACAGGTAGTACTGATAGGCCGGCATGTGCTGCAGAATCTCCGGCTGCGGGTTCCATTCCACCGTGCCGCTACGTCGATTCAGCAGTTGATTGCCCATCTGCGTCGACTTGCGGGCCGTCTCCGACCGGCTGGAGTCGGGCGCGAAGAACATCGTCTCCAGTGTCTTCGGCTGCTCCTTGGCAAGCGCCACGGGGCGCGACGTTGCCAGCCGAAACGCGCTGTTGGGAATGTCGATCGGATTCTGCGACGAGTCGAGCGGCGTCGACAATAACTCGCCGGAGAAATCCGCGTGGTTGGCCGTCGTGCGGAGCAACACGCCGGTCCAGTGTCCCGGTTTGAGGAATCCTCGCACGAAATCCGGATTCGGGTTGCCGAACTCGTCATCCTCCGCCTGCTTTTCCTCTTCGTCCTTCTCGTCCTCTTCCTCCTTCGGCGGCGGCTCGGTCAGCGTCTTCTCGTGCGGCTCGGTCATCACGTAGAGCCGTTCAAACGGAGGCTTGGGCTTCTTCTTTTTCTTCAGTTCCTCGAGCTTCTTGCGCGCTTCTTTCGACGACGTGCTCGAACTGCTCCAGCAGCCGGTCGACCCGGCAAGGACCGACAGGGCCAGCAAACCCACCAGCACGTGGGCCAGCCCAAAGCGTTTCGGACCTAAAGCTCGAATAGCGCCCATCATCTGCCCCGGTTGCGCCTCCGCATCCCCCACTGTTGAATGTAAGCGGTCTGGCCCGATATGGGAAGCATTTCGAGCGCTCGGGCCATCGCCTCGACAAAACGCACGGATGTCGCGTCGCGCAACAAAGTCATGTCTCGAAGAAACTCGTTAGACTTCGGCTTCGTCCGCCGGGCCGGCATGGTTCGAGATCTTGCCGTCAGCCAGCAGCCGGCGGTAGTCTTCGGGCGTGTCCAGATCGTCGTGGATCGCGCCGCTTGCCGCTTCGACCGTGCGAACCGTGTGACGCCGCACCAGCGCGTTGATGCCCTCTTCCGCCGACAGACTCGCAACTTCGGCCGCCAACGGCCAAGGAAACAACACCGGATGCCCGCGCCGGCCTTCGAAAGTCGGCGCCCAAATCGTCGCTCGCTCCACGTTGCCCGCGGCGACACACTGGCCGTACGCGGCCAACAATTGATCGATCACGTCGGCGGACAAAGTCGGCATGTCGGCCGGCGCCAACAGCCAAACATCGTCGTCGCTTGGCGAAAACTGCTTGTCGATCGCACGCAACCCGACGCGCACCGAATCCTTCATCTCTGGCGGGGCTTCCTCCGGCTGCACGACCAACGCGTCCTGCTTTTGCGCAACGGCCGCCAGCTGGGCATCATCGGGATGCACCACCATCACGACGCGAGTCACCGTGCTTCTACGCCAGGCTTCAAGCACCTGCTCGATGATCGTGGACTTGCCCCAAGGCAACAAAAGCTTGGGTCTTCCCATGCGTCGGCTGCGACCCGCGGCAGGGATAACGGCAAAGCTCTGCATGGCCCGTGCCACCGACTAGGATCCGCGCTGGCCGGCGATCAGCCGTTGGCGGGTGTGGTTGCCGGCTACGCCCAAATTGCGATGTGCGACCAACTCGGCCGCGATGCTCACCGCGATTTCCATCACGGTTTGTGAGCCGATGTCGAGCCCGACGGGCGCGTGGACGCGCTCGATCGCCTCGCTCGAAACGCCTTCGGCGAGCAAGTCGTCGAAGATCAGCCGGATCTTCCGCTTGCTGCCGATCATGCCAACGTAGCGGGCCCCGCGATCCGCCAAGTGAAACAAGGCTTCTTCGTCGTGGTTGTGTCCGCGGGTCACGATCAGGCAATACGTGTTCGGCGTGATCTCCAACTTCGGCAGCACGTCACCGACTTGCCCGGCAATTCGCCGCTCGGCGCCGGGAAAACGCTGCTGGGTCACATACTCTTCCCGATCGTCGACGACCCACACGTCGAAGTCCAGATCCGCCGCAAGTTGGGCCACGGCCTGCCCCACGTGTCCGCCGCCCACGATCACCAACCGGCACCGCGACAGCATCGGCAACAGTGCCACGCCATGCGCGGCGGCGGGTCGCGGACGCTCGGCGAGCGGTCGCACCGCGTCGTTCACCACGTCGGGCAATGGCGCGCCGTTGCCACCGGCGCCGGATTGCGCCACCAATTCGCCCGCTTGATCGATTAAATAGGTTGCCGTCTCGGGCAAACCGCTGGCCTCGGCGTCGAACACGACCGCTTCGGTCACGCCCATGCCGGATTCGACCAGTCGCCAAAGCGTTCGGAAATAGGCGCGGGCCTCGTCGCTGGCCACCGGATCGATCGCCACTTGCATCCGCCCACCGCAAATCAGCCCGTCGTCCCAACCGTAGTCGTCGTCAAGCTGAAACCGGGCGATGCGGGGCCGGGCTTCGTCCATGACGGCCAGCGCTTGACGTTTGACGTCTGCCTCGACGCAGCCGCCGCCCAACGTGCCCGCCTGCGAACCGTCGGCAAAAACCAACATCGAAGCGCCCGGCTTTTGCGGGGTGCTGCCGCGCGTCTCGACCAATCGACAAAACGCAACGCCGCGTCCCGCGTCGATCGCGCTAAGAAGTTGTTCGAGCAGTTCGCGCACAAGATTGCCAATCGAGCAGAGACTGGGACGAAAGCAAGAAATCGGCCGACAAGCGCGTCGCGACCGCGGCCGCGTGACTCGTCCAGCCGCCGATCCGGTCGATCCAAAACGACTATGATCTAGCTTATCTCGCCGCCGCGTCGCCGACAACTCGTGGCCGACAAGCATCGCGAACACGTGGAAAGCCAACCACCGGGTGCCGCACGAGTTCGTCTGGGCGGCGCGTGCCCTCGGCCCCCTTTGTTGCGAACCTTTTGCGCCGCCAGCGTCACTTCTATACTTGCCCGGGTCTGCGCTGCGATAAGACGCTAGGTCGCGCCCGCCAGCAGGGCGGAGCGAGCCGCCGACGGTAACCCTATTTCGAAGGCCGCGGTCCGGAGTCTCTGCGATGACACCCCATATCCGACCGGAATCACCCGCCGACCATCCGGCAATTCGGTTGGTGAACCAGCGCGCCTTTGGCGGCGACAGCGAAGCGGACCTGATCGAAGCCCTGCGGGCCCAGGACTTCGCGCGGCTCTCGTTGGTCGCTGTGGTCGAGGACCGTGTCGTCGGCCACATCCTGATGAGCGATCTGCGCATCGTCACGCGAACTGGCACGATGGCCGCGCTGGCACTGGCGCCGATGGCCGTGCTTCCCGAGCACCAGCGCCGCGGAATCGGTTCGCTGCTAGTTCGCGAAGCGCTGGACGAAAGTCGCTGTGCAGGGCACAAGATCGTGGTTGTGTTGGGCCACGCGGACTACTATCCGCGATTCGGTTTCTCGCCCGAGCTTGCCCAACCGTTGGAGTCGCCCTACGCCGGCCCGAACTTCATGGCCCTGGAGTTGCAGAGCGGGGCGTTGGATGGCGTACAGGGCCGCGTCGAGTACGCGCCGCCGTTTACAGAACTGTAATTTGAGAGTTCGCGGTATTCACGCGGCAATGGTTCTGACCGCCGCCGTCGTACAGCATCGCCGTCGCGCAGCCTCGCCGCCACGCACCACGTTGCGCGGGCATGGGCAGCGTAGCGCCAGATCGATAGAATCGACCGTTGCACGACCGCGTCTCTTGCATGACCGCGTTCGCCCCGTTTGCCCGAAGCCGCACATGAGCCAGCTCGATTCCACGTCCGCCCGCACCGAACCCTCGCCGCTGCCAGACAACCTGCGCAGCGTGCAACCCGGCGGCGGCAAATGTTACCGAATCGAATTGGCTTGGGGCCGGGTGCGCCGGTGGTGGTTGCGCACGTTTCGCTCCGGATACGTCGCCCGCATGTCCGAGCTTCGGCGCGGAACCGTCGACGGCGCCCCACACGAAATCCTTGACCCCCGCGATCTGAAGTATTGTCGCAATCAATGCACGTGCGACTGGGCTGCTGCCGACGACCCGTTCGTCTGGCGCGACCGCCTGCCGCTGGCCCGCTGGGGCCTGGCCGAAGTCCAACTGATGGGCTATCCGCTTCTGGCGGCCACGCTGGCGGCCGCCTGGTTCTATTGGCCGCTGGCCACGGTGCCCGGGGCGTTGTTGCTGTTCGTGGTGTACTTCTTTCGCGATCCACCGCGCACGATTCCCGCTGAGCCGGGCCAGCTTGTCTCGCCGGCCGACGGAACGATCGCCGAAGTTACCCAGTTGGACCACGATCCGTTCGTCGGCGGCCCGGCGGTACGGATCGGCATCTTCCTGTCGATCTTCAATGTCCACGTCAACCGCGCGCCGGCCACTGCCCGCGTGATCCGCCTCGAATACCATCCCGGCGCGTTCCTCAACGCACTGGATCCCGAAAGCGCCATCCGCAACGAGAACCTGTGGATCGGGCTGGAAGAAGATCAGGCTCCCCACCGGCGACTTGTGGTTCGCCAGATTGCCGGATTGATCGCCCGTCGGATCGTTTGCAACCTGCGCAGCGGCGAGCGGGTCGCCCGCGGACACAAATTCGGTATGATCAAGCTTGGCTCGCGCACAGAGCTGATCCTGCCGATCGAGGAGGGATTGCACGTCGCGGCCACCGTGAACCAGAAGGTCAAGGCAGGCAGCACCGTGCTGGCCCGCTATCAAAGCTAGTGCCCAGCGGAGTTGCCCACGCCGCGCAACAGTCGGACTGTGGCGAACGATCGACCGGGCCGACAGCGTAACCAGTAGTCGCGTCGGCCGAGTGCCTCGCCTGGACCCTGGCGGAACAGAAGAACTTCCACACGACCCCGCAAACGCCATGAACCGCATTCGCACCGTCGCCGTGTTTCCCACGGTTTTTACGCTCGGCAATCTGATCTGCGGATTTTTCGCGATCGTGGTCGCGGCACGGGTCGAGCGGCCCACTTCGCTCGAAATCGCGCCGTCGGCCGACATCGTGTTTCGCAATCCGACGCGCGTCATGCGGCAACTCGATCCGACCGACGACACGCACAACATCATGCTCAGCGGGTGGCTGATCTTTCTGGCGATGCTGTTCGACGCGCTGGACGGCCACGTTGCCCGGCTGTCGCGCGCCACCAGCGATTTCGGCGGCCAGCTTGATAGCTTGAGCGACGTGGTTTCGTTTGGCGTTGCGCCAGGGTTTCTGCTGGTGAAGATGTGTCCCACGTTTACGTTTTCGCACGATCAGGTATGGATCATCGCGGCGTCGTTCGCCGCCTGCGCTGCGCTGCGCCTTGCGCGGTTCAATGTCGAAACCACGCAGGACGACGATCATCTGCACTTCAGCGGATTGCCGTCTCCGGCCGCCGGCGCTTCCATCGCCGGGTTCGCGCTGCTGTTTTACGAACTGCGACGGCAAGGCAACGAGTTCTTGTACGCTGAGCAGATCGATACGGTCGTGCAGTCGATCCTTCCGTTTTTCGCGCTATTGGTCGCCGTGTTGATGGTCTCGCGCATTCCGTATCCCCACGTGGTCAACCAGATGTTGCGCGGGCAGCGCAGCTTTGGCCACATCGTGGCGCTGCTGTTTGCCGCGGTCGCCATCATGTCAATTCACGCGTACTCCGTGCCGTTGATCGGTGCCCTGTTCGTGCTGTCCGGACCGATTCGTTACCTTTGGGTACGGGCGGTTCAACGTCGTCCCTCCGAAGAACCAATGTTTTGATGCCTGCCAGCGCGGGCCGCCGTAGCGACGCGGCACGATGCCTTCACTCGCACCCGGCGCAACGCGACAACCGAAAGCACACCACGGCCGCCTCGAGACAACTCGCAACGATTCAAAACCGAATCACGCAACCAGCCCAACCGCGCATGTTCACCGGCATCGTCCAATTCCTGGCCACTGTTCGCGACGTGGTTTCCGAACCGCCGGGCAAGCGGCTCGTCGTCCACTGCCCGCCGCTAGCCCGCGAAGCCGCTCTGGGCGACAGCATCGCGATCAACGGCTGCTGCCTGACGGTGGTCGCCAACCAGGACGAATGCCTCGCGTTCGAGGCCGGCCCCGAAACGCTCGAGCGAACGAATCTGGGCCGCCTGTCCGCCGGCAGCCGCGTCAATCTCGAACCCTCGCTACGGCTCAGCGATCGGTTGGGCGGGCACATCGTCACCGGCCACGTCGAAGCGATCGGCCAACTAGCCGAGCGGAGCGACGAAGGCCAGTGGTCGACCTGCTGGTTCACCTATCCGGCCGAGCTGGGGCGCTACATCGTCAGCAAGGGCTCGATCGCCGTCGACGGAATCAGCCTGACCGTGGTTGACGTCAAGTCGGACCGCTTCAGCGTGGCACTCATCCCGCACACGCTCGCCGAGACCACGCTGGGCGGGCTGCAAACCGGCGACGACGTCAATCTCGAAACCGACCTGTTGGCCAAGTACGCTCAGAAGCAACCGGTCGAACATCTCTAACGTCGCGCTGGTTCGATGCCCGCCCCGAACAACCAAACGATCTCGTACCTGAGCAGGCGACTGAGCGAAACGGGCGTCGATCTGCGCAAGCGCCTCGGCCAGAACTTTCTGGTCGATCAGAACCTCGTGCGGCTCATCGCCACGCGGGCCGAACTGACGCCCGACGACGTCGTCTTAGAGGTCGGCACCGGAACCGGTTCGCTTACGGCGCTGGTTGCGCCGCAGGTCGCGGCCGTGGTCACCGTGGAGATCGACGCCCGGCTGTTTCAACTGGCCAGCGAGGAACTGGGCGGCTGCACGAACGTCGTCATGCTGCAACAGGATGCTCTGCGCAACAAGAGCCACTTCGAACCGGGCGTGATCGAGGCCGTCGGCGAGCAATTGGCCGTCGATTCGCGCCGCCGGCTCAAACTCGTGGCCAACTTGCCGTACAGCGTTGCCACGCCAGTGATCGCCAATTTGCTCAGTTCGCCGATCGTGCCGACGACGATGACCGTCACCATACAAAAAGAGCTGGCCGATCGAATCGCCGCCAAACCGTGTACCAAGGACTACGGCGCGCTGTCGGTTTGGATTCAAAGCCAGTGCCGTGTCGAGCTGGTGCGCACGCTGCCGCCGTCGGTGTTCTGGCCGCAGCCGAAAGTAAATTCCGCGATCGTTCACATCACCGTCGACGAGGCGCTGCGGCAGCGCATCGCGGATCTCGACTTTTTCCACTCCTTCGTTCGATCACTGTTCTTGCACCGGCGAAAGTTCCTCCGCGGCGTGCTGCTCGGTTCTTGGAAGGCCACGCTCGGCAAAGAGGGCGTGGACCAGGTGCTTGATCGAGTCGGCTTGGATCCGAAGTGCCGCGCCGAGCAGCTCGAAGTCGAGGCGATTCTCCGGCTCTGCGACGCTACCGCACAAGCGCTTAAGCATCTGACGGCTCAGGATTGATTGGCGTGGCACGCGTCGGATATCATGCGCCTCAGACCAACCGCCTCGATCCTGCTCGCAATCCCTTGAACGAGACCGCCGCATGCAATTCGTCGAAATCACCGGCGCCCAGCTATTCCGATTGGCCGAAGATGACCAGGTGTCTCAGTTGCGCACCGCCGGCGTGACCGACGACGCGCAGATCCGCATCAATCCACAGGGCGACGTCGAAATGCTCAAAGACCAGCAGTGGTCCGTCATCGGCGGCCTGCTGGGCGACTACGCTGCCCGCATCAAGAAGCTCACCGGCAAGGGCTGGGAGTAGCCGCGCTTCGGCGGGCCGATCAGCTCACCCCCTTATCGACGGTCCGCACTGCCATCGCGCGGGCTGGAGGCGCCGGCTCTGCACCGCGGTCCGAGCGCCCCTTGCGTCTGGTAGCGCGGCCGACAGCGCCCAAGTCCGTTCGGTTTATGAGCGTAGAGCCCAGCGGAGCCTGATTTGGGCGTAATTCATAATAGGAAAAGTGGAGGGGAAACCCGGAATATCCCTTACCCAAACTGTTTGAATTCCGCCGCTGCCCGTGGTATTTTGTCGTGATTAGTCGGCTGGTTGCGTTAAGTTGCTAGGATATTGCGCGTCCTCGGGGCGAGAACGTGGCGACCAGCGGGCCAGTTGCAGCAGTGCCTACCACCACGCGCGACTTACAAGAGCTTTTCCTGCCTGGCGGCTGCCCGAACCGATGGAAGATAGGTGACAGCATCCTTGCCGCCACCCCGCCTCGTTACCCACCGATTGTTTAGCCACAGTTAGGACAGCCGTGCACTTGGATCATCTTCCTGGATCGTTCTTCGGCCCATCGAACCTCGTCGACTTGCTCCGCCACCGGGCCAGTCACCAGGCCCAGGATCGTGCCTTCTACTACCTGGTCGACGGAGAGACCGAAGAAATCCACCTGACTTACCGCGAGTTGGACCGCCAGGCGCGTGCCGTCGCCGCGCGGTTGCAGGCCGCCAATTTGGAAGGCGAGCGCGCGGTGCTGCTCTACCCGCCGGGTCTGGATTTTATCGCGGCGTTTTTTGGGTGTTTGTACGCCGGCGTGGTCGCCGTGCCGGCCTATCCGCCGCGACGCAATCGGTCGCTGTCGCGCATCCAGTCGATTTCAGACGATGCCCAAGCCAAGATCGCGCTGACGACGTTTCCCGTCTGGGATCGCGTCCAATCGGTGCTCGACCAAAGCCCCGACCTGAAAGAGATCGACTGGCTTTGCACCGACCAACTGCCCGAAGGAGCCGAAGACGAATGGGAGGCGCCCGACGTCCACGGCGACACCCTGGCCTTCCTGCAATACACCTCCGGCTCGACCGGCCAGCCGAAGGGCGTGATGCTGACCCACGCCAACTTGATGCACAACTCGGCGTTGATCTCCTACGCGTTCGAGCACACGCGCAGCGGTCTGGGCGTGTTCTGGCTGCCCAGCTATCACGACATGGGCCTGATCGGCGGAATCTTGCAGCCGATGTACATCGGCCAGCCCAGCGTGCTGCTCTCGGGCATGTCGTTCTTGCAAAAGCCGTTTCGCTGGCTCAGCGCCATTTCGCGACATCGTGCCACGATCAGCGGCGGGCCAAACTTCGCCTACGACTTGTGCGTCCGCAAGATCACCGAAGAGCAGCGGGCCGAACTGGACCTGAGTAACTGGCGCCTGGCGTTCAACGGCGCCGAACCGGTCCGCGCCGAAACGATCGACCAGTTTGCCAAGGCGTTCGAGTCGTGTGGCTTTCGTCGTGAAGCGTTCTATCCCTGCTACGGCATGGCCGAAGCCACGCTGATGGTCGCCGGCGGCTTCAAGGCATCGTTGCCCGTGGTACGCACGTTCGACTCCGAAGAGCTCGAGAATCATCGCGTGGTCGACGCGCTGGCCGAAGAAGAAGGCGCGCGCGAACTGGTGGGCAGCGGTGCGGCGCTGCTGGATCAACGGATCGTCATCGCCCATCCCGAAACCAAAAAAACCATGCCGCCGGACCGCGTCGGCGAAATCTGGGTCAGCGGCCCCAGCGTGGCACAAGGCTACTGGAGCCGCTCCGGCGAAACCGCGCGGACCTTTCACGCCTATTTGAAGGACACCGGAGAAGGTCCGTTCCTGCGCACCGGCGACTTGGGCTTCATCCAGCGCGGCGAACTGTTCATCACCGGCCGGCTGAAGGACCTGATCATCATCCGTGGACGGAACTACTACCCGCAAGATATCGAGCTCACCGTTGCCAAGAGCCATCCCCGGCTGCGGCCCGACAGCGGTTCGGCGTTCGCGATCGACATTGATGGCGTAGAGCGGCTGGTCGTGGTTCACGAAGTTGAGCGTCGCCAGCAGCGCGAATTGGACGGCGTTTTCGACGCGATTCGGCGCGCGGTCGCGGCAGAGCATGAGCTGCCCGTCGAAGCCATCGCCCTGATCAAAGCCGGCAGCATCCCCAAGACCTCCAGCGGCAAGATCCAGCGACATGCCTGCCGGCAGGGATTTCTCGACGGCACGCTGCAATCCGTCGCCGAATGGCGAGGCTGGAGCGAACAGGCCGGCAGCGCGCCACGGCGGCGTGCCACGGACTCCGGTCGAGCGACGACCCAGGCGGCCATCGATACCGAAGTCGAAGAACACGCCCGCGACAACGCGACCCCGGCAGCCGCCTCGCACGCGGCCGGCGGAAAGGGCCCCACGCCCCAGACGCTCGAAACGGTCATGCAGC
Organism: uncultured Planctomycetaceae bacterium; assembly: GCA_937952415.1. Classification (GTDB taxonomy): domain Bacteria; phylum Planctomycetota; class Planctomycetia; order Pirellulales; family PALSA-1355; genus CALFYT01. The sequence continues at coordinate 140,826 of CALFYT010000119.1, forward strand.
ACGTTCGCGAAGTGGCCAAGGAGCGGGCCGACAACCTGACGCCCGAGACCTCGATCGTGGAACTGGGCCTCGATTCGCTCGAGCGCATGGAAATCATCGCGGCGCTGGAAGAGACGTATCAGGGCCGTTTTCCCGAGAGCGAGTTGACGCAAATGGAAACCTGCCTCGACGTCGCTCTTGGCGTGGAAGCCTATCTTGGCCCTGCCGCACGCGTACGGAAGTGGAGCGCTGACGGCGAGATCCAACCGGAGCAGTATCGCTTCGAGTGTTTCCCCGAGTTGCGCCAACTGCGCGAAACCCACGAAGCGATCGACAAAGCCCGCCTCGACAACCCGTACTTCAAGTGCCACGAGGGCGTCATCGCCGACACGACCAACGTCGGCGGGCGAAAGCTCATCAGCTTTTCCAGCTACAACTACGTTGGGATGTCGGGCGATCCTCGCATTGCCGAGGCAGCGAAGCAGGCCATCGACCGGTACGGTACCAGTGCCTCGGCCAGCCGTTTGGTTTCTGGCGACAAGCCGATCCATCGCGAGTTGGAAAAAGCGCTCGCCGCAACGCTTGGCACCGACGCCGCGATCGCGTTTGTCAGCGGCCATGCAACCAACGAAACGGCGTTGGGGCATCTGTTCGGCCCGGGCGACATGATCCTGCACGACGCGCTGGCACACAACAGCATTGTGCAAGGCGCGATCATGTCGGGCGCACGGCGGCGCGCGTTTCCGCATAACGATTGGAAAGCCGCCGACAAGATCCTCACCGAATTGCGAAAGAACTATCGACGCGTCGTCATCGCGATCGAGGGCGTCTACAGCATGGATGGCGACATCGCGCCCGTGCCGCGGTTCGTCGAGTTGAAGAAGCGGCACAAGTGCTTCCTCTACGTTGACGAGGCCCATTCACTGGGCGTGCTCGGAAAGTCGGGCCGCGGAGTCGGTGAGCACTTCGACATTCCGGCGGCCGACATCGATATCTGGATGGGCACGATCAGCAAGGGGCTAGGCAGTTGCGGTGGATACATTGCCGGCAGCAAGGCTTTGGTCGAGTACCTGAAGTTCACAGCGCCAGGATTCGTGTTTTCCGGCGGCATGTCACCGGCTGCTGCGGCCGCGGGCCTCGCGTCGCTGCAACTGCTCGAGCAAGAACCCCAGCGACTTACCACGTTGCATAAGCGCGCGTCGCTGTTCTTGCAACTGGCCCGCGAGCGGGGCCTGAACGTCGGCACCAGCGAAGGAACCCCGATCGTCCCGGTCATCATCGGGCACTCGATGGACTGCCTCCGCCTTTCGCAAGCTTTGTTCCAGCGTGGGATCAACGTGCAGCCGATTCTGCACCCGGCCGTTGAGGAAACTGCCACTCGACTGCGGTTCTTCCTGACCAGCGACCATACCGAAGCCCAGGTCCGCACCACGGTCGACGCGATCGCTGAGGAGTTGGAAAAGATCGGCCCGCAATACTTCGTGCACAACGGCCAGCCGGAAGCCGCCCAATTCGATTCGGCCGAAGTCTCTCCGGCGGCGGGCGGCGTTCACACGTAGCCGTTCTCGCGAAACCAGCGCCAGGCGTCGGTCGCCGCGTCGCGCAGCGGCCGGCTTTCGTATCCCAATTCGCGCTTGGCCCGCGCGCTCGAGTATTCGCGCCATTGTCCACTCAGCGCGGTAGCGGCGGAATTCACCGGCGGCTCGCGTCCGGTCACCAGTCCAACCAAATCCCCCACGTGCCCCGCGCCAAGGCGCATTAGTTTTCCGGCAGGCAGCACCGGGGGCGTGCCGCCGGTTACCTCGGCAAAGATCCGCCACGCGCGATAGTACGAGAGCACCTCGCCGGCCAGCACGTAGCGCCGGCCGTTCTGTCCGTGGGCCAGTGCCGCGAGAATCCCCCCGGCCACGTCGCGCACGTCGCAGAAACTGTTGCCGCCCATCGGCGCAAACAGCGCCCAACCCTTGGCCACCTGCAACAGCATTTCCCCGCTCGATGGTTTCCAGTCGTACGGACCAATCATGTAGCCCGGGTTGACAATCGTCGCCTGCAGCCCGTCGTCGACGCACTTCGAAACGACGGCTTCGGCCTCGCGCTTCGTGACCACGTACGGACAGAGGACGCCGCCCTTGATGGGCGTGTCTTCGTCGGCCGGCTTGCCCCGTTTTGCCTCTCCTAACGCGTCGATCGACGAGACATGGACCATGCGGGCTCCTTCAGCGCGGGCCGCTTCGGCGACATTCCGCGTGCCCTCGACGTTGATCTCGCGGGCCAACTCCAAGTCGCGCCATCCAATCCGTACGTACCCGGCGGCGTGGATGACCCGCGCGACCCCGCGCATTGCGCTTTGCACGGCGGCTCGATCACGGACGTCGCCCCGGCACATTTCGACGTCCAACCCTTGGAGGGGTCTGGAATCGGCGGAATCGCGCGCTAGCACCCGGACCGCCGAGCCCCGCTCGACGAGTGCGCGCACGACGTTGTTGCCGACCAGGCCCGTTGCGCCCGTGACGAACGTGAGCATGAAAAGGTCCGGAAACTCACAAGAATGGGCAAGGTCAGCCAGCAGGACGGGTGGGCGACGCTCACCAGCGACGTGCCGACAAGCTTGGCAGAGCTAGGCAAGAATCGCAAGCCGGCCTACAATGAAGCGTATCGAGGTTGGTTTTCTGGGTCTATTGGCAGGGGGTTGCGTGTGCTAACCGAGCAGGAAGTTTCGAGAAGTTGGTCTCGTCTGTTCAAGTCGGAAGTCACGGAAGAAAGTTTCGACCGAGCCGAGGCCTTGTTAGACGAGTTGCGAGCCGAGAGTCCGTTGCGGCACCGGCTGGGGATGGAACTGGAAGAACTTCGCGCCGTGGCGGGTGTTAAGAGCTAGCCCGCACCGAGACGGACGAATATCGAAACACTTGAGCGTCTCACGTTGTAGCGCTTCTTGCGTGCTGCGTCGGGCTCTTGCGAGCTGGACCGCGCGGCATTCAGGAAGCGCGTTTTCATGCGCCCATGCCCCGGGGACACGCTGCGTGGCAGAGCCAGCACGTCGCGGATGCCGCGCGAATTGCCGCGGCAAGAGATTTACCGGCCGTAGATTTACCGGCCGTGTCGATCCGCGGTTCGCGGTCGCCCGCTATCGGTTGACCTGGACGCCGAAGTTCAAGCCGTTGGCAAAGAACACCTGGTGATCGTCGCCGTCCTTGATCGTGATCAGTCGATCTTCGTTGTAGGCGATCCGGTTGCTGGCACGCGTGATCCCGCCCACCACGATACCGGTATAGCCGACTGTCAGGGCGACCTTGCTCGTGACGTTGTACGCCACGTTGACGCGCAACTCGCCGAGCGGTGCGAAGGTCGTATCGAACGAAGCCTGATCCGTGCCCAGTCCGGTGAACTTGCGCGTCACGGCAACACCCTCGGTTTCGTCAAAGGTGGTGACGAAGAAGTCGGCAAACGAGCCCAGTTCGGTCCGCATCTTCACGTTTTGAAAGTTGGCCGCCGCCATGAAGCGGGCATCGACGCTCGACACCCACCGATCGCGCTGTGCGAACCACCGCAACCCGATTTGCGGACCCACCAGGTTGTTTTGCACAAGATTCGACCAGATGCTGTCAGCCAGCGGATTGTAGTTGCCGCCCAACAGCGTGCCAAAGAACGAGTTGGTGCCGTTGAAAATATACGCGTCTTGCAACTGGAACCAACGCACGCCGTAGAGCACCTCGAAGAATCCGCCCTTGTGCAGTTTCGGGGCGCGATAGATTCGAGTCGCGTCGACGCCGTTTAGATACAGAATGTTTTGCTGCGTCACTTCCGCGAACTTAGTCTGCATCTTGCCCAACGGGAACAGTAGGCCGTCAACCAGCACGGTCGCCTGCAGGAGTCCGGCCGGATCGTCGAACTGCATCTCGACGTCCTGGTCGATGTGGTACTGGCTCTGCTTGACGTGATCCAAAATGCTGACCATCCAGCCGTAGTTCGTGTCGTCCATATGCCCGATCTCCCAACGGTTACCCCAGGCACCGTTGGCAGTGAACTTGCCCGTGTCGATCGAGTTGATCGCGGGCACGTCGAGCGGGAAGATGAACGAGTTTACGTCGGGCGGCGCCGCCGTTTCGCTGCCCACGACCGCCGTGGTCGGCTTGGACAGCGACCAGAACACGCGCTCGTAGCTGAAGAAGTAGCCCACGTTCGGCCGGGGACCGTTGCCATACACGCTGGTGCGCGCCGGAGCGAACGGTTGCGCGTAGTGGCCCACGTGCCCCGGGGACAACGGCCACAGACCGTGGGTCTTGGATGGTTCTCCCTGCGCAAACGGAGCGCTGCCGTACTCGTACATGGGCGAAGGCCCAGGAAAGTCGAGGTTCGAGTCGGCCGGGATCTGCGCCAACGCAGCCGGAGCCGACACCACCAGGGCTATCCATGCGAGCAGCCAGATTGCCGTGCGTTTACTCACCATCGTTCGCTTCCACCTTGGCTCACACTCGTTCGTCCCGCGCAGCCTCTCCACCACGGAAAGTCCGTGCATCAGGTGTGCCGGTAGTATCGGTCGTGCCTGTCGCGTGAATTAAGTAAGAAAGGCAAGGTCTGCCTAAAAAGCCGGTTGTATGGCGCAATAGCCGTCAGTCTGGATAAATTGGGGATTCCGGCGAGAATTTCCGGCCCATTTCCGTCCGCTTTTGCCAGCGGATTTCGCGATAGCAACCATCGCAAAACGCCTGGTCGCGGTGCTGGCAAACCCGGTGTCCAGCACACGTCACGCGGTCGGCTTGCTGGGTGCTGGGCTGTGCAAGCCCGGCGAATCGGCCCAATCCCGGGGCCCGCAGAGCGAATTACCCTGAAAGGCCCTGTGGCGGCAAACCATCGCCCGTGCAAGGACAAGCCGCAAACGACGACGCATCCAAACCGATACCGCCGACCCCGGTCGACGCCGCGACGCCGTTTGTCGGGCCTGGGAGACGCACGTATACTTTGGCTGAGAATCATCGGGGGTACGCGATTGCCCCGTCCACGCGGAGCCAACGCCATGAAACGACGCACGATCATTCGCATTGCCGCCCTGTTTTCCGTGCTGTCGTACCTGGCCAGCACACATTTGCTGGCCGCCGAGCCCGAAAAAGCCGCCGATGCGCCGAGCGACAAGTTCATCCGCATCCTCCGCAACGACGAAGGCCGACCGCTGGCATTGCAAACCCCGGTCGTCCACTTCGTGCCCGAGGACGCCGATGCGAAGCCAGTGGTCGTCGACTTGGTCGGTGCGGTCCACGTGGGCGAGCGGTCGTACTACGATGCCCTGAACGACCTGTTCGAGCAGTACGACGTGGTGCTGTATGAGTTGGTCGCCCCGGAAGGCACCCGCATTCCCAAAGGCGGCCGCTCGAGCAATCACCCGGTGGCCCTGCTGCAAACCGGCATGAAGGACATTCTGGGCCTCGAGCACCAGATGCAGTGCGTCGACTATACAAAGGACAACTTCGTCCACGCCGACATGTCGCCGGACGAGATGGCCAAGTCGATGAACGATCGCGGCGAAAGCTGGCTTTCTACGTTCTTTCGCATGATGGGTGCTGGCATCGCCCAACAATCGCGGATGCAGGCCGAGGGCAAGTCGATGGAGGTCGACCTGCTAGCGGCCATTTTGAGCGACGACCGTGAAAGCGCGCTCAAGCGCATCATGGCCGAACAGTTTGAGGACGTCGAAATGATGATGGCCGCCCTGGACGGTCCCCAGGGTTCGACCTTGATCACCGAGCGCAACAGAGTGGCACTGGAAGAGCTGCGCGAGCAAATCGATGATGGCCAGACGAAGATTGCCGTCTTCTACGGCGCAGGCCACTTGAATGACATGCAGAAGCGCCTGATCGACGACTTTGGCCTCAAGCGGACCGGCACCGACTGGATCAGCGCGTGGAACCTTGCCACCCTCGACGCTGACGCTGCGGACGAGGCCAAGGGCGAGGCCGACGAAGCAGACGCGTCGGACCAATAGTTCGCGCCGGCCCTCTTTCCGCGCCGGCCCGAAACACCTCACCTGCCGTCGCCGTGCTCTCGTCGCGTGGGCATGGGCCCCGCAACGCGCACCTGCCAGCATGAACCGTTTCGCCCATGCGTCCTTGCTTTACAGTTTGGGGTCGTTTCTCCATACTATGAGCCAGCGTTCGGACCAGCGCGGCCGCAGGAAGCGACCAACGGCACTGCGCGGCAGGGCAGGAGCGATTTCATGGCGGGTCTTTCGATCAACGAAGTGACCACGTACCGGTGGTCTTTCGAGGAAGACGTCGCCCAATATCGCCAGTGCGGAATCGACGCGATCGGCGTCTGGCGCCAAAAGCTGGCTGACTACGGCGAGGACAAAGGTGCCGACCTGCTGGCCGAAAGCGGGCTGGCCGTTTCCAACCTGCTTTGGGCCGGCGGATTCACCGGCAGCGACGGCAACTCCTACCAGGAAAGTCTCGAAGACGCCCGCTCCGCCGTTACGCTCGCCGCAACATTGCGCACTCGTCACCTGGTCGTGTACAGCGGCTCGCGCAATGGGCACACGCAGAACCATGCCCGGCGGCTGTTCACCGGCGCGCTGCGCGAACTGCTGCCGATGGCGGCGGAACTCGACGTGACGCTGGCCATCGAGCCCATGCACGCCGGCTGCGCCGAGGAGTGGACTTTTCTCACCGACCTGAACGAAGCGCTGGAATTTGTCCAATCGTTCGACAACCCGTATCTTAAGCTCGCCTTCGACACCTATCACTGGGGACTTGAGCCGTCGATCGAAAAGCGACTCGGCTCGATGGCCGAATACATCGGCATCGTTCACTTGGGCGACGGCGCGTCCCCGCCCGACTGTGAACAAAACCGCCACCCGCTGGGCGACGGCAAAGTGCCGCTGGCCGACATTATCAAGGCGCTGCGCGCCGGCGGCTACAACGGCTACTACGACGTGGAGCTGTTCGGTGAAGAAATCGAGAACAGCGACTACCGGCAATTGCTCGAAAGCTCGAAGCAGGCATACGAGCGGCTATCGGTCGCGTAGCTGGCTGCTTGTGGCGAGAGCGCGCCGCCGTGGCCATCGCTCCCGATGACCCGCGGCCGGCCACTGGTGAACCGGTCGTTCAAAACACGCGATTCATCCCGTTCAGCGCCGCGACGCGATAGGCCTCGGCCATCGTCGGATAGTTGAACGTCGTGTTCGTAAAGTAGGTCAGCGTGTTGTTCGGCGGAGGCTGCAACAGAATCGCCTGGCCGATATGGATGATCTCCGCCGCATTCTGGCCGAAGCAGTGAATGCCCAACAGCTCAAGCGTCTCGCGATGAAACAACAGCTTGAGCATGCCCACGGTCAGTCCGGTGATCTGGGCCCGGGCCAGATGCTTGAACATCGCCTTGCCCACTTCGTACGGAACGCATTCCTCGGTCAATTGCCGTTCGGTCTTGCCAATCGACGAAATCTCCGGGCTGGTGTAGATGCCGGTCGGAATGTCTTCGACCAGTCGGTGATTTGGGTCGCCGCAGAAGTGGCTCGCCGCGAAACGCCCCTGGTCGTACGAGGCGCTGGCCAGTGACGGATAGCCGACGACGTCGCCCACGGCATAGATGTGCGGCACGGCCGTTTGATAGTGTTCGTTGACGTCGATCTGGCCGCGATGATTCGGAGTGATGCCGACCGCCTCCAGATTCAATTCTTCGGTGTTTCCGGTTCGCCCCGCCGCCCACAACAAGACGTCGGTCCGCACTTTCTTTCCGCTTTTGAGGTGCAGGATGACGCCCCGATCGGTCGGCTCGACGCGCTCGTAGTCCTCGCACTGCAAAATTCGGACGCCGTTTTCCGAGAGGTGATAGCTGATCGCGTCGATGATCTCTTCGTCGAGAAAGCTCAAGAGTTGGGCCCGCGTGTTGACCAGCGAGACGCGAACCCGCATGTTCCGCATCATCGACGCATACTCGCAGCCGACGACCCCGGCGCCGTAGATGGCGATGCTTCCTGGCGTGTTGTCGAGTGAGAGCAACGTGTTGCTGTCGACGATCCGCGGATGCGAAAAGTCGACGTCCGGCGGCCGGTATGGCCGCGAACCGGTCGCGATCACGAACGCATCGGCCGAGAATCGTCGCGGCGTATTTCCCGGGTGCCGCACTTCGATCGTGTGAGCGTCAATGAAACTGGCAGTGCCGGGCACAAGTGCCACGCCGTTGCGATCGTAAAAGCCTTGTCGCAACTCCGCTTGCTTGTTGATCACCGTGCCGGCCGTGGCCAGCAGCTCGGGCAGCGAAAACCGCGGCGCCACGTCCATTTGTTTGTAGATCGGACTGTCGCTACAGAGGTTTACGTGATAAATGGCTTGCCGCAGGGCCTTCGACGGAATCGTCGCCCAGTGCGTACAGCCGCCGCCGACGCGCTGGTAACGCTCGATCGCCGCGACGGTCCGCCCGTTCTTGGCGGCGCTCATTGCGGCGCCTTCGCCACCCGGCCCGGTGCCGATCACGACCATGTCGAAATGTTCGGATTCGGCGCTCACGCGATTCCTCCCTACCTTGCCGCCAACGGCGAAGTTCTCGCCGGCAGCCTCGTTCGATTCCCCATCGAAGGATAGCTCACCGTGCCGGTTTCGGCCGTGCGCTGCCGGGCACCAATTCCAAGCAGACGAGTCGATCGGCCCCGCGCACGTACAGCAATCCATGCGACAGGATCGGCGCCGCCCACGCCGGATATTTCAACAGCCGCGATGGCCCAAAGCCGAAGGCATCCGGCTTCGTCTCTGGCCCGGCCAAGACCGCTTCGGCCACCAGCTCGTACTTGCGAGGATCGGCGCGGACCAGCCGCAATGTTCCGTCTTCGCTCAAACAAACGAAGTGTCCGTCAGCGTACAACAGCGAAGAGCGCGTCAAATCGGGCACGCTCCACATCACTTCGCCCCGATCGAGCGAGATGCAGCGCAGCTCCGCGTTTTGCGTGTGACGTCCGCTCGATCCGTAGAGGTGACCGTCGTGATGAATGACGGTGTTCCAATGCGTTTGCATCGACTTGTCGCGCCGCTTCTCGGCATCGGACCAGACGACAGTGGCCTGTCCCGGCCGAACGCGCAACAACGCGCCTCCCGGTCCATACGTCTCGGAGATGAACACCAAGTCGCCGACCACGACCGGATCGCTGGCGTTCACGCTTTCCAGAATGCCGGCCCGCCAGGGAAATTCGAAATCCACGTTGCCGTTTCGCGGATCGAACCCGACCAGCCCGCTCCGCGCGAACACGAAGCACCACCGGCGTCCGTCGATGGTCGCCAGCTTGGGCGTGGAGTAGCTGGCCAAATCATTAATCGTTTTGTATCGGATCGCCCCGGTCTTTTTGTCGAACGCGACGATGCCCGTGCCGTTCGGTTCGACCAGGTTCAACTGTCCCGGCGGAACGCTCCGACTTTCCGGCGGGCTGCCGCCGATCTGCACGATCAGCAGATCGCCTTCCACAACCGGCGTGCTGCCCACGCCGAAGAAGTTTTGGATCACGCCGAACTGCTTCATCGTGTCCAGCTTCCAGACGACCTGGCCGGTCACCGCGTCCAGGCAGTGCAACATGCCTTCGGCGCCAAACGTGTATACCCGCCCGTCGTCGACCACCGGCGAACTGCGCGGACCGTTGTCGTATCCATAGAGATCCGAAAAAGCGCTTGGGTACTCGAACGTCCAGTGCAGCTTCGCCGTGCGCGCGTCGACACAGCGCAGTCGCTCGTTGTCGCCAACCCGATCCAGTTGATACAAACGCCCCGCAGCGATCGCCGGCATGCAATAGCCCGTGCCCAGCCGCATCGTCCAAACCACCGGCGGCCCATCGTCGGGCCAGCGCGTCAGGATCCCGGTCTCCGTCGATTTGCTGTCGGCCGTGGGGCCAAGGAAGCCCGGCCAATCGGTCCCCGCGGCGCATGCGGCCGTCGCAATGCCTAGCAAAAGCCCGCTAACAAGCAGTGTCCGTCGCATTGCAGAGTCTAAGAGCGTTCTGAAAAACCTAACGGGGTGCGCGATGACAGGCACCAATCGGCCGCGAAACGCCGATGGCACACACCTGCCCAGTGGTTTTGTTCGGTTGCGCTAAGGATCTAGCGCCACGGTCCAACAACTCGACGTGCGCCACTATAATTCATCCAAGCCATCTTCGTCAGGGGGAATCGGCGTGCCGCCACGTGGATCGCCGCTGCGCGATGCGCGCGGCCCATGGTGAAGGCTCGGCGCGCCATGTCCAGCGCCGCTGGATGTCGCTCGGGGCCGTGGTACGGCCTTCCACGGCGAAGCACGGCCAGCGATCCCTCGTCGAGACAATCAGGGCGGCAACCGCATGCTCGTCGTCAATTCGAAAATCCGCGTGCCCGAATCGGAGTTGCGCCTCACGTTTGCGCGCAGCTCGGGACCCGGCGGCCAAAACGTCAACAAGGTGAGCAGCAAGGCGACGCTGCGCTGGACCGTGGCTGAAAGTGGCGCGGTGCCGATCGACGTGCGGCGGCGATTCCTGGCGAAGTACCGCAGCCGGCTGACCGGCAAGGGCGAAATCGTCGTCACCAGCCAGCGCTATCGCGACCAGGCTCGCAACGTGGCCGATGCGCGCGAAAAGCTTCGCGCGATGCTAGCGGCCGTGGCCACGCCGCCGAAACCTCGCAAACCCACACGGCCCACCAAGGCATCGGTCACACGCCGCATCCAGTCCAAGCAGGCAACCAGCCGCAAGAAGCAACTCCGTCGCAAAGTCGAGCACGACGACTAGCGATCTTCGCCCACTGCCGTGCACATTGCATGCCACAATAGTCATTCCGCACCCAATCACGCGATCACGGACGGCTCGGATCTCACAATCGCCTGACCCCGCGTGCAACGTTCGAGCGCGGACCCAGGTTGAATGGTGCACTCCGCGAGAATCACTGCACGCGCAGCGCGCAATCTGCGCGGATTCGGTGCACCCCGCGCACGCCGCGAACGTTTCCACCGACAAATCAGGGCGGTGCGCAAATACGCCAAACGTACGGCGCGCTAGTTGCTTGTGAGCAACACGTGTGAGTGGCTTACTCGCGCGGTGGTCGGTTTGCAGGTCGGCAGATATAATAGTAGCGTTGTTCCAGAGAACTGTCGGACCAGGCGGAAAGTGTACGCATGGCGAAACGTCGTGACATCGACAGTATCCTAAAAGATTGGGCTTACGAGCCGGGTGAAATCACCGCCCGCGTCGTGCGCGCCAGCGACGGGCGCGACGTGCTCCAGATGCGCGTCGAGATGGGCGTCTTGCAATTGGAGACCTCCGGCAGGCCCGATGGACAGCGACCGCACGGTGCGTCGACGTACTTCGACTATCTGCGCAGAATCGCGAAACGGTCGGACGATTTCGAGCTCAATCCGCAGCAGTGCCTCGAAGCCGACCGCGAGTTCATGCAGTTCTACCATCGCCGGGTCTGCTGGTTGGCGCTGCGAGAGTTTGGCCGCGCGACCGAAGACGCCGACCACACGCTGGCCTTCATGGACTTCGTCCGCAAATACTCGCCCAACGAGGAATGGACCGTTTCTCATGAGCAGTACCGGCCTTTTGTAATGTTCCATCGTATCCAGGCCTCCACCCTATCGCGGTTGGAAGAGGCCGGACCGGAAGACGCGCTCACCGAACTGGATCAAGGCATGGAGCGGTTCCGCGACCTCTACGAAGAGATCGACACCGAAGAACCGTTCGAAGATGACGAGCTCGTCGGGCGGCTGCACGAACTGCGCGATACACTGCGCATGCAATACGACATCAAGCCCAGCTTGAACGAGCAGTTGGCCAAGGCCGTCGCCGCCGAAGAGTATGAGCTGGCCGCCAGGCTGCGCGACGAGATCATGCGCCGCGGCGAAAACGCCCGCTAGTTCCTCTCGCTCGCGGAGAGCGCGGGCCAAGCTGGCGTCCTGCTCGGCGCTGCATCTCGCCTCTTGAACGATGGGCCCACCGGCCGGTTCTCACGTACCAACGACCGGCGATCGGTCACGTCGCGCCCACCGGTCGTAGTGCGTTTTCGTCGCGCGCGGTCGGGCGTTGGAACAAGCCTCGTTGCCGCGGCGGGTGCGTGGCTGCTAGCCCGCGGATGAGGCGACGATCCCGGCACGACGAACTTGCGCAACTTACTCACGTTTGCCGCGTGCCGGCACGGTTTGTAAGACCGTTTTGTAAATCTGTACAGTAAACCCGTCTGAACAACCAACGGCCGCCGCGGCGCAACGACGGTCAGATCAACGCGTTCGGTCAATTGCAGTTTTTTGCTCCCGGTTTGGCATGCGGTCTGCATTATCAATCCAACGCTATCACATCTCGAAAGCATCCCATCTAAAGCGACAAAGGAGTGTTCTCATGCTGGTTCTCACGCGCAAGCCAAAGCAACAAATCCAAATCGGTCCCAATATCACGATTACGATTCTCCAGGTGAAAGGCCAAGCGGTTCGCGTGGGCATCGAGGCGCCGCAAAACGTCTCGGTTCTGCGGATGGAACTGGCCGAGAAGCTGGCCGACGGCACGACCGACCCCACCGTGGTGGCGGCCCTGAAAAAAATCGAGCACGAGAGGGCAATATCTTCCGACCCGGCACGCGAATCAGTTGCTGGCCGGTCGAAAAGATCGGCTCGTGGGTCCTTGCGATGCCGGGCTCCTCGTGTCGATGATGCACCTGTGATTCCTCCCTACTCATCGACGGGCCCGGCATCGTTTTTGCGCCCACGTCGGCGCCGCCGCATGCCGGCCCGTTAGGTCTCCCGTCGTTTGGTTCATCAAAAGCACGCCGGCTGCCGAGCAAGACCCTCGCGCCGGCCGCCACGACGGAGACGCGCACAGCGAAGTTCCCGCAACGACTCCCTCAAGGAGCGATGGCTGGTCCGGCCGTCGCTCCTTGCCGTTTTGCGCTAGCGCCGCCCACGCTTCACACCCGCTCCGCACGCATGCTAGATTCTTGGTAAGTCGACCGGCGAGCCCGACCCGCGCGCCAACCCCGAGCAGCGGTTATCGGCCATCGCGGCGCCCCACCTGGCAACCCCGTGCCATCTCGCATGCAGCACACACAACTTCTCAGCACGGCGTTTGCGCATCATCAGGCGGGCCGGCCCGAACAGGCCGAGCCGATCTATCGCCAGATTCTGGCCGCAGAACCTGCTCAGCCAGACGCGCTCCATCTGCTGGGCGTGTTGTGCCTGCAATCCGGCCGTGGCGACGAAGCGATTGAGTTGCTCAGCCGCGCCCTGGCCGCCCGACCCAACCACGCCGACACGGCCAACCACCTGGGTGCAGCCTACGGCATGCAAAAGCGCTACGACGAAGCCGTCAGCGTGCTGCGCCGCGCCGTCACAGCCGCTCCGCAAGACGCCGGCGCGCACTACAACCTGGGCACGGCCCTGCGCAACGCCGGAAAACTGGACGAGGCCGTAACCAGCTTCCGCCACGCCGTGGCCGCCAATCCCCATGCGGCCGAAGCCCACTACAACCTGGGCAATACCTATCGCGAGTTGAAGAAGCTCAACGAAGCCGAAATCAGCTTTCGCCACGCGCTGGCCGCGCGGCCGAACTACCTCAAGGCGATGATCAACCTCGGCAGCCTGCTCCGCGACCGAAAGCAATATCCGGAATCCATCGCGCTGTTGGAGCAAGCCGTCGCGCTGGCGCCGGACCATGCGCTGGCACACATGAATCTGGGAACCGTGCTCCGCGACGCGCGTCAATTCGACAAAGCGCTGGCGCCGCTCGAGCGCGCCGTGCAGCTCAATCCCGAATCGGCCGAAGCGCACAACAATCTGGGCACAGCGCTGCAAAGCCTGGCCCGATTCGACGAGGCGGGCCGCTGCTACGACGAAGCGTTGCGGCTCGATCCGGATTTGGCCGACGCTCATTTTTCGCGCGCCACCTGGCGGCTGCGCAACGGCGACTTGGCCGGCGGCTTCGAAGAGTACGAGTGGCGTTGGAAATGCGCGACGTTTTCCGACCGCGGCTTTCCGCAACCGCGCTGGCAGGGCGAACCGCTGGACGGCCGCAAGGTGCTGCTCTACGGCGAGCAAGGCATGGGCGACACGCTGCACTTCGTGCGCTACGCCGAAAATGCCAAGCGGCTGGGCGGCCACGTGATCGTCGAATGTCACGAGCCATTGCTGGCCGTTCTCGCTGGATGTCCGTGGATTGACGAGTTGATCCCGTTCAACACGCCGCTGCCGCAATTCGATACGCACGCACCGCTATTGAGCCTGCCCGGCATCCTGAAGCTGCCCGAGGGCCGCCTTTGGAATGGGCCGTACCTGACGATCGGCGGCGACTTGGTCGAGCAGTGGCGCGCACGGCTGCGCGAGTTCGAAGGCTTTCGCGTCGGCATCTGCTGGCAGGGCAATCCAAATCACTTGTTCGACGCGCAACGCACCGTGCCGCTATCGACCTTCGAGCCGCTGGCGCGCGTGCCCGGCGTGCGCCTATTCAGTTTGCAGTACGGCGTGCCGGTCGACGCGGCGGCGAGAGCGGAGCAGGGCGTCGACTTCGAAGTCATCGACGTGCAAGCGGAGTACGATCAACAGCGCGGCGCGTTTGTCGACGCGGCCGCCGTGATGAAGAATCTCGACCTGGTCGTTACGGTCGACACTGTCGTGGCGCACCTGGCCGGTGGTCTCGGTGTGCCGACCTGGGTGGCCATGTCGGCGCATCCCGACTGGCGTTGGATGCTCGACCGCGAAGACTCGCCCTGGTATCCCAGCGTGCGGCTGTTTCGCCAAAGTGAACTCGATCGCTGGGACGACGTCTTTGCACGCATGGCCAGCCGGTTGACCGATCTGGCCTCGACCAAGCCGTGAGCATCGCGCCGCTGCGGCCCCACAACCCCGCCTGCGTGTCCGCGCCGCTATAATGGGCCACATGAGCGAAACCATCGGCATCGTCGCCGGCAGCGCACCCGGCGCCGCACTCTGCTACGAAACCATCTGCATCGAATCGCAGGACCTGCTCGGCACGCACGAGCACCCGCAGATCGCGCTGCACGGCCACAGCTTTGGCCGGTACGTGCGCTTGATGGAAGCCGCCGATTGGCAGGCCATCGGCGAACTGCTGCTCGACTCGACGCGGCGCGTGGCGGCCATCGGGGCAACGTTTGCCATCTGTCCGGACAACACGTTTCACGAGGCGTGTCCGTACATCGCCGCCAAGTCGCCGATTCCCTGGCTGCACATCGCCGAAGTCGTGGCCGCCGAGGCGCAGCGCATCGGCGCGAATCGACTGGCCGTGCTCGGCACGCGCTACCTGATGGAAGGGCCCGTCTATCGCGAAGTCCTTGACGCGGCAAACGTCCAGTGGCGGATTCCATCGGCCGCGGATCGCGCGACGATCCACGAGATCATCTTTGAGGACCTGGTGTACAACCGCGTGCCGGAGGCGGCCCGCAGCGAACTGGCGCGGATCATTGCGGCGATGGCCCGCGACGAATCGTGCGACGCGGTCGTCTTGGGCTGCACCGAGTTGCCGCTGGCCGTAACGGCCGACGTCTCGTCCTTGCCCACGCTCGATTCCACGCGTCTGTTGGCGCGGGCTGCCATCCGGCGAGCCGCCGACCGCAGCGCGGCCGGCTGAATCGTCGTGGTTTCGCCCAGCGGAGCATTCACGCGCAATCTGTGCGACCGGCCGCGAACATTGACGGCCGAATTCCGTTCCGGCTATACTGCAGGCCACCGCTACTGGCCCGATCCCGCCTCCGTCACGCGAGTGAATTGATGCCCGAGCGCGCGCATCTTCCGATTTGCTGCTTGCTGTTGCTGGGCCTGGTCTGCGCAATCGGAGCACCCGGCGACGCGGCGCGTGCCCAATCGCTGCCGGCGTCGAGTAGTGCTGCGGACGACGATCCGTACGTCGCGCCAAAACCGCAGGCGATCACCACCGCCCAGCTCGACGACTTGCTGAGCGCCGAAGCACCCGAATTCAGCCAAGCGCCGCAGCTCTCGGACGAAGCCTTCTTGCGCCGCACCACGTTCGACCTGATTGGCCGCCAGCCAACCGTTGCCGAGCAGGCCGACTTTGCCGCCGACCCTTCGCCCACCAAACGGACCGATCTGGTCGATCGCCTTCTGGCCAGTGAGCAGTTCGGCCGCAACTGGGCCGACTATTGGAGCGACGTGATCGCCTATCGCGTGCCGCCGCCCGAGCTCACGTACCTCGACTATCGTCCGCTCAAAGCCTGGCTGGCCGGCGGATTGAACTCCGGCGCCGGATGGGACGAGATGGTCACCGCGCTGGTCACCGCCAAGGGCAAGATTGCCGACGTGCCGGCCGCGACCTTCGTTGGCTATCACCAGGCCGATGCCACAAACCTGGCCGCCGAGACCAGTCGCATCTTCCTCGGCCAGCAAATCCTCTGCGCGCAGTGTCACGATCACCCGTTCGATCATTGGCAGCGCACCGAGTTTCATGCGTTGGCCGCGTTCTTTGCCCGTACGAAAGCCAAGCTGCCCTGGAACGTCGGACCCGACACGGTCGTTTCGGCGGTCGACAAGGGTGAGCACGTCATGCCCGACATGGAAGACCCGGCGAAGCCTGGCAGCAAAATGAAGCCGGCCTTCTTGCTGCACGATCCGGCCGATCCGCGGATCGGCAAGGACGATGCCGAGCGGCGCACCCGTCTGGCGCAGTGGGTCACCTCGCCAGCCAATCCTTGGTTTGCCAAGGCGTACGTGAATCGTGTCTGGTCCCGGCTGGCCGGACGCGGATTCTTCGAGCCGGTTGACGACTTGGGCGATTCGCAAGTGCCCATGTGGCCGTCGGTCCACGAGGCGTTGTCCGGGCACTTCACCGCCACCGGCTACGACATCAAGGATCTGTTCCGCCTGATCATGCACAGCGACGCATACGCGCGCGGGCTGCGGATGGACACCCTCGAAGACGAAACCCCGGCCGAAAGTCCACAGCCGCTGCGGATGCGCGGCGACGAGATCTTCGCAGCGTGGACCGTCGGCATCGACTTGCCCAACAAGCGTCCGCCAGCCGTCGAGCCGACCAACGAGATCCGCTTTCCACCTCCGCCGGCCAGCACGCGCGACCTGGTCAACACGGCCTTCGGCACCGACCCTTCGCTGTCCACCGTCGACGCGCCGCGCACCATGGCCCAAGCGCTATGGATGATGAACAACGAACAACTGCATGCCCAGATCGACGCCTCGCCCGAAAGCGACACCATGCTGGCCCGCTTGCTCAACGAGGAGCAGGAGGATGACGCGGCCTGCCAAAAGCTGTACGCCCGCGTCCTGGCCCGCAAGCCGACCAACGCAGAGCTGCGCATCGCGATCGAACATGTTCAGGAGTTGGGCGACCGCCGGGCAGCCTTCGAGGATGTCCTGTGGAGCCTGGTCAACTCCGCCGAGTTCACCACACGCCAGTAACCGAGGTCCGCACCGCAAGTCATGTCTCGCCTGCACCCGATTGTTGACGTGGCCGTTTCGGCCGACGGCGTGGTAGGCCGCCGGGGCTTTCTGCGCGGCGCGCTGGCCGCCGGCGCCGGCGCAATGACGCTCGGTTGGCACGATCTGTTGATCGCCAAAGCGGCCGAGCTGCGTAAGTCAGGCAAGTCGATGATCCTGCTCTGGATGGACGGCGGGCCGAGCCAATACGAAACGTTCAATCCCAAACCCGGCTCCAAGTACCAAGGACCGGCGCTGGCCATCAACAGCGTGCTGCCGGGCGTGCAAGTGGCCGAGTACTGGCCGCGCACCGCGCGCATGCTCGACCAGATCGCGCTGGTGCGCTCGATGGTCTCCAGCGAGAAGGAGCACGATCGGGCCATCGCGCTAGTCCGCACTGGCTACACGCCCAATCCGGCGGTCCGCTATCCGTCGTGGGGCTCGGTCGTGGCCCGCGATCGCGAGCAGTTCGAAAGCGACCTGCCGTCGTTCGTGCGGATCGGCCGTCCGCGGATCACGACGCGCGACGTCGACGCCGGCGTGCTGGGCGTGAAGTACAACCCGTTCAAAGTCGACACGGCCGGCGAAATGCCGCCCAACGTCACGTCGCCGGTGGCCGCCGACGTGGTGCGTCGCCGCTTGGCCCTGTCGCGCCGGCTCGAGGCCGAATTCGCCAGCTCCGGCGGTGCGGCCGCGGTGGCCGAGAAACAACAGGTCTACGATCGCACGGCGCGGCTCGTGCTCAGTCCGCGCGTCGGCGCGTTCGACCTTTCCGACGAGCCTGAGAAGCTGCGTGACTCGTACGGCCGCACCAACTTCGGCCAAGGCTGCTTGCTGGCCCGACGGCTGATCGAGCAGGGGGTCAGCTTTGTCGAGGTGATCAGCACCGGCTCGGTCAGCGACCAGGGATGGGACACGCACAAACTGGGCTTCGACCAAACGCCGCCGCTTTGCGAGGAAGTGGACCCCGCCTATTCCACGCTGCTGACCGATCTGGCCGATCGCGGCATGCTCGAAAACACGCTCGTTGTCTGGATGGGCGAGTTCGGTCGCACGCCCAAGTTCAAGAGCGACGGCGGACGCGAACACTACGCCGAGGGTTGGCAGGTCGGCCTGTCCGGCGCCAACGTGCGCGGCGGACAAGTCATCGGCGCCACCGACCGCGACGGGGTCAAGGTGACTGATCGACCGGTGAGCGTGCAGGATCTGTTCCAAACGCTCTGCCGCGTGCTCTCGATCGACCCGCACGAAGAGTACATGACGGCCGATCGGCGCCCGATCAAGATCGTCGAAGGTGGCGCAGTCATCGACGAGCTATTCGGCTAGTCGCGCTTCGCCGGGCAGTCGTAAGTTCCGCACGCCGCGCAGCGTCTGGCCAACCGAGCGGTCCTTGTTCCTTGCGGTCGATGCACTCTGGCCGATTCCTCCTTGCACCGAGCAACACCATGTTTGTCAAACGACGTTTCCATGCCGGTCTGCTTGCGGCGATTTCGATCGCGCTGTTGGCCGACGTCGCCCCCGCCGACGAAATGCCCGAGTTCACCCGCCGCGACGAGGTGATCTACGGGCGCAAGTTCGGCACGGCGCTGACCATGGACGTGCTAACGCCCGACGAAGGTGCCAATGGCGCAGGCGTGATTTGGGTGGCCAGCGGCGGATGGTTTTCCAGTCGCCAGGCGATCAACCTGGCATTCCTCGAAGAGCTGCTGCGCCGCGGTTACACCGTGTTCGGCGTGGTCCACGGCAGTCAGCCCAAGTACACCATCCCCGAAGCGATCGAAGACATGAACCGCGCTGTGCGCTACATTCGCACCCATGCCGATTCATTCGGCGTCGATCCGGATCGCATCGGCGTCACCGGCGG
This sequence comes from uncultured Planctomycetaceae bacterium, assembly GCA_937952415.1. Lineage (GTDB taxonomy): Bacteria > Planctomycetota > Planctomycetia > Pirellulales > PALSA-1355 > CALFYT01. The sequence continues at coordinate 160,048 of CALFYT010000119.1, forward strand.
GTCGGCCGGCGGGCATCTCTCGCTGATGCTGGGCACCGCGGGCACGCCGGGCGATCCCGACGCGCGCGATCCGGTCGATCGCTCCAGCAGTCGCGTGCAAGCCGTGGCCTGCTTCTTTCCGCCGACCGACTTTCTCAACTACGGCACGCCCGGGTTCGCCTGGCTCAATCGCGGTCCGAAAGATGGCTTTCAGGCGCCGTTCGACTTCCACGTCTGGAACCCGGACCGCAAGAAGTTCGACGTGGTCGACGAGGAAACCCGATTAAAGATCGCCCGCGACGTTTCGCCCGCGTACCACGTTTCGGCAGACGACCCGCCGACGCTGATCATCCACGGCGACAAAGACATCCTGGTGCCGCTGCAACAGTCCGAGCTGATCATCGAAAAGTTCGAGCAGGCGGGTGTGCCGTGCAAGCTGGTCGTCAAGCCGGGCGCGGCGCACGGCTGGGCCAACTGGCAAGACGACATGCGCACGATCGTCGACTGGTTCGACGAGCATCTGGTGCCGCACGACAAGACAGCGCCCCCACACGCCGATGGCCGTTAGCCCCTCGTACTCCCGCCGCCTCACTTCGGCGGCGTCGGCGGCGTGTACTCGAACGGCAGCTCGTCCGGCGTGACCTTCACCTGCGTCGTGAACTTCAGCGGCGGGCCCGATTCGCTCGGATAAGTCAGCTCGACCATGAACGCGGTCCAGCCCTTTTCCGGCTTGGCCACTTTGGCGATGTACGTGCCGTCGCCCTGATCCGAAAGCGGCTCGCTCTTCCACGCCTTGCCAATCGTGTCGACGCGAAAGTCGCGGGCCTCGGGATTGCTCGCGTGCCAAAGCTTGACCGCGCTCGGTTTCCCCTTGATCAACTCGACGTGGATCGAGTCGTCCTTTTCAACCTTCCACTCGAACTCCGGCAACTCGACCTTGTTCAGGATCGCCATGTAGTAAGCCAGCAGCGAAAACGGCGCGTCGGTGCCGTCCAGGCCGTGGTCGGCGTTGGGAACGTAGCGCAAGAACTTCACGCCCGGCAACTCGTCGAAGTAAAACTGCGACGAGTCAGGCAAGAAGAACTGGTCGCCCGTCGCATTGATGATGAACTTCGGCATCGTCAGCCGATCGCGATACTCGAACGGCTCGACGATCTTCAACAGCGCCTTGTACTCGGGCGTCTCGTTCCAGTCCATGATCTTCATCGCCACGTAGTCGCCCACGGCCGGCGCCCAAAAGCCGTACGCCCGCCAGTGGTGCACGAACGAGGGCCGCACGTTGAGCATGTCGATCACGATCGGCGCGATGGCCACCACGCGCTTGTCGACGCAGGCCGTGGTCCACGTCGTCCAGCCGCGCTTCGAGCCGCCACAAACCATGAACGTGTCGACCTTGCAGTTGCCCGCCTCGTCGCTGGCGCAAAACGACGTCACCGTATCCATCGCCCGCACGGCCGCTTTGGTCATCGGCAGCCGGGCCGGCCACTTCGAATCGCCAGTCCGCAGGAACTTGTCCCACGTGTAAGCGATCAGCGAGTCTTCTTTGCGGCCGCGCTTTTCGTCTTTGAACACCACCGGCTGGTTCGGCACCATCTTCAGCTCGGTCACCACCCCGCCCGATTGCTTGGCGATACTGGCCATGATTCCCTCGGGCTTCGTCGGCGGGTCGCCGCCGTTGCTGCCGCCGGAGATGTACAGCAATCCGGTCGAGTGCTTCACTTCGTCCGGCACGCAAACGATCATCCAGTGCTGCCAGACCGGGTTTTCCACCTCGTCGGTCGTCAGCCAGGTTTGCGACGTCATGTCCAACACATACGTCGTCAGCCCGTCGCCCGGGATCTTGCTGACCAGGCTGTACTTATACGCCGGATCCGCCTTGGCGATGTACTCGTCCAGCGGAGTCCGCTCTTCGCCGGCGGCAAGCACCGTCGAGACACAAGACGCCAGCAACAGCGCGACCAGCGCCACGCGACACGATGACCAAACCATTCGGAGATTCTTCACGACGAGTTCTTCCTTTCGCCTTCGGCGGCTTGTGCGAAACCTGGGTCGATCGGCACGGGAATAATCCACGCCGAATCGAGTTCTAACGAATGAAGCAAACCTCGAATGTAACTTGGGGCGAACACGCGCTCAACCATGCCGTGTTGCCGGCCACCGGCCGCGCGGGCCAAAACCCGCAATCCGTTGTCCCGCCGGCTGTTGCGCATCCGCGCGATTGACACTCGCCGGCCGCAGGGGATAGAATCGCCGTCGATCAAGACGTATTGATGCGTCGCTTGCCAAATCCTCGATCCACACGAGGTGCCGAACATGTTCAGGATCCACTCCGGTACGACGGGCCGCTACTGCGACGGCATGACCCGCCGCAGCTTCGTCCAGTTGGGCGTTGCGGGCATGGCGTCGGTGGGGCTGCCGCAGTTGCTGCGGGCCAAGGATGCCTCCGCCCAAAACGGGCTGCCCAACAAGGACACGCGGGTCATTCTCCTCTGGCTCGACGGCGGGCCGGGCCACATGGACATGTACGACATGAAGCCCGAGGCTCCGGCCGAGTATCGCGGCCTCTGGAACCCCATCCGCACCAACGTGCCGGGCATCGAGATCAGCGAGCTGTTCCCCCGCCAGGCGAAGATCGCCGACAAGTTCTCCATCATCCGCTCGCTGCACCACGACACGGGCGACCACTTCACCGGCGGCCACTTCATGCTCACGTCGCGCGGCGGCGTGAGCGGCGGCAACAACGCCGGCCGCTACCCCTCGATCGGCGCGATCGCCACCAAGGTGCTCGGCCCGCGCAATCAAGGCATGCCGCCGTACGTCGCGGTCCCGATCGCCGCCACGATCGGTCTGCGTCCCGGCTACTTCGGCGCCAACTACCTGGGCATGTCGCACAATCCATTCGAGACCAACGGCAACCCCAACGACGCGAATTTCCAGGTCGGCAACATCCAACTGCCCGGCCCGATGACGATCGACCGCTTGTCCGACCGCCGCGGCCTGCTTGCGCACTTCGACCGGCTGCGCCGCGACGTCGACCACTCCGGCGCGATGGACTCGATGGACCGCTTCGACCGCAAGGCCTACGACATGGTGGCCGGCGGCGCCGCGCGCAAAGCGTTCGACCTTTCGCTAGAAGACGACGCCACGCGCGATCGTTACGGCCGCAATCCCTGGGGCCAGAGCACGCTCTTGGCCCGCCGGCTGGCCGAAGCCGGCACCACCTGGGTCAGCGTTCACATGGGCGGCTGGGACAATCACTGGGATCTCAAGAACGCGATGGAGAACTACCTGCCGCGAATCGACATGCTGCTCTCGTCGCTGTTGACCGATCTGTCCGATCGCGGACTGCTCGAAAGCACGCTGGTCATCATGTGCGGCGAGTTCAGCCGCACGCCGCGCATGAACGACGGCGGCAACGGCGGGCCTCCGGGCAGCATGGGCACGCCGGGGCGCGATCACTGGGGCAACGCCATGTTCACGCTGCTGGCCGGCGGCGGCATTCAGGGCGGGCGCATCGTGGGCTCAACCAATCGCCTGGGCGAAGTGCCCAAGGATCGCCCGGTCGAACCGTGCGACCTGCACGCCACGATTTATCGCCAGTTGGGGATCGACCCAAGCATCCACTTCCTCGACCACGCCGGCCGCCCGGTCCCGGCCATCGACCGCGGCGAAGTCATTGGGGAGTTGCTGTAAGGGTTTCGCCCAGGACTGCGGTAGTTCACGGCTCGCACTGACATTCGCGGTGCACGTCAAGCGGACTACCCTCGCTGGCGCGTCGGGTTAGTGTGCATGTTCGTACTCCCACCAACCCGCAGCGCAAGCTAGGGCTCTTCGTTCGCCTCGCATACGGCGCGTACAGTGCGCTTTCAGGTGGACGGCGACATCGCCTTACAATCCCATCGGTTCGTCGAACATGCCCTCGAGCACCGAAGGTGCGCTTCATACCAGCCAGGGGCAACGCCCCAGGAATGCGTTTGATGTGATGGCGGACAATTGCGCAATCCAGCAGGAGGCAAATGTCAGGTGCGCGGAAACAAATGTGACCGACGATCGGCGTCACGGGCAAGATTCGCTAAGAAGACCCCGAAGTCAAAATCCTCTTCCTCAACGAAGGGAGTTGGATCGTTCTCGAACATCGGCGCAAATGCGCCCTCATATTCGGACTCCAGAACCACTGTCCCGTTCTTCGCAATTGTTATAGTCGGTGAAGCGCCATCACGAGTAATATGGACCGATAGGTGATCATCAAACTCCACCACCAAATTGTCTATACGCAGAAACAGTGCATCCTGTTGTCGATAAAGCACAACCAGGTGGTCTCCCAGGTTGCAGAACGCTCCGACTTCGTGCCGTGAACTCGTCGAACCTCCTGTCTGCTGTGGACAATTCGAAAGAGTGCCACTCACGGGGTCGAAATCTGCGACGTCTTTGTAACTCTTGAATGACCTAACGAACATGCCGGTACCGTGATACTAGAAGTCAATGTCTCCACCGCCAGGTCGTGCAGCACTATCGATGATCTGCTCCCACGTCTTAAATCGGCGTAACCTTTCAACCGTGGGACCTAACGGATCATTGTAGCAGTGTTGAGGCAGTCGTAGGTCAGGACTCGTCCTGACATTCGTCGGGCGATCAACCGGATTCTGCCAGGGTGAGCCCTGGCCTACGCCTGTCAAGACCCGTTTTTAGGCCAGCGCGCGAAAGTGTTGCGGCGCGCTTTGCGAAGCGCACACGCGCGACGCACGAAACTTTTTGCGCCGAGTGGCCTAATTCCGTCGTTGATCGCCAGCGCAGTTTCGGTACAGTGAAATG